>NZ_QLAE01000021.1 GCF_005876855.1 Stutzerimonas nosocomialis
ACTTGTCCGCGATCTGTCCGGCGGGATTGTGTCAGGTCGGGGCGGGAAGTCGTGTCAGGGGAGAACGGAGCCCGCCTTATCCGGCCCTGGCGGCAAGGAAGTTCAGCAGGGCGACTTCTTCGCGGCTGAGCCATTTGCGCGGGCGGGGTTTGCGCAGGTTGGTCAGTTCGCCGTTGGTGAACGCCTGCAGGATGGCCGGGTGGATGTAGCACTGGCGGCATACGGTCGGCGTGTTGCCCAGTTGTTCGGCGACCTGCCTGACCGTCTCGACGAGCTGCTTCTTCGCCGCGGACTCCGGCTCCCAGGGCAGGCCGCACAGCTGGTCCAGCGCCAGGGCGCTGCCGGCCCAGGTGCGGTAATCCTTGGCGGTGAAATCGGCGCCGGTCATCTCGTGGAGGTAGCCGTTGACGTCGGTGGAGGTGATGGCGTGGCGTTGGCCATCCTCGTCCAGGTATTGGAAGAGATGCTGGCCGGGCAGCTCCAGGCAGCGGCGGACGATGCGGGCCAGGCGCTGGTTGCGCAGGGTCACCTTGTGCTCGACGCCACTCTTGCCGCGAAAGTGAAAGCGGATCGCACTGCCTTTGACGTCCACGTGCCGGGTGCGCAGCGTGGTCAGGCCGTAGGAGCGATTGTCGCGGGCATAGCGGCTGTTGCCGACACGGATCAGCGTCGACTCCAGCAGGGCGACGACCGCGGCCACGGCCTTTTTCCCGGGGCAGGCCGCGCAGCGCCAGGTGGGTTTCGATCTGCGCGCGCAAGCGGGGCAGGGCCTGGCCGAACTCCAGCATGCGTTCGTACTTGTCCGCATCGCGGATTTCCCGCCAGCGAGGGTGATAGCGGTACTGCTTGCGACCGCGAGCATCGCGTCCGGTGGCCTGGAGATGACCCTGCGGATCGGTGCAGATCCAGACGTCCCGGTAGGCGGGCGGTATTACCAGCTTGTTGATGCGATCGATTTCGTTCTGATCGCGGATGCGCTCACCCTGGGGGTCGAAATAGGCGAACTTCCCCCGCACGATCCGCCGGCGAATCCCGGGCTGGGTGTCATCCACATAGTGCAGGTCGGGCGGCAGGGTGGGGCATAGCAGCGTGCCGCGGTCGTCGCCCTCGTCGAGGGGGACCGGCCGTGTGCCTTCGGCCAGGGGCGGTGCCCCTGCGGTATCGTCGAGCGCCATCGAGGGTTCCTGAAGGGGGCCCGGCCAGGTCGCGGGCCGGGCCAGAGCCGGATTACTGGGCCTGGTCGCTGCGCATGGCTTCGCCTTCGCTTTCCTGCGTGTTGCGCATGAGCAGCTTGATGGCCGCGACGACCTCGTCGATCGCCTCGCGGAAGAGGCCGGGGTTGTTGTCGGTCTCGGCCTGGTCGGCATGCTTCTGGGCGGTTTCGAGGTGTTCGTAGATGGAGGAATAGTCACCGATCATCGTGATCTCCTGGTCTGTGGGGCAAAGGAACGGGCGTTGTGCCCGGGCGCGTACGCCCTGTTCAAGGGACCGCGCCGTGCCGCTGGCAGTTCGCGCCGTATATCCGCAAGCCGCTTCAGTTTCCGGCGACGCCAGGCTGGTAGGGCATCGACCAGGGCACGAGGTGGTGCCCGTCCTTGCTCAGTTCCAGGCGCGCCTTGTCCAGGATCGCCGCGAGCTGCGCGGCATCGGCGTACTGGCTTCGGGCGATGTGGGCGATCGACAGAACGGGCTCGCCGCAAGCGTCTTCGACGCGCAGCGAATAACTGGCGTCGTCGAGATCGCTTTGGGTGATGGCGCGAAGCGGCAGGAAGGCCATCTCGCTGATGCGGGTGGCTTCGTCCAGGCTCAGGTGCAGGGCGTGCTTCATGATCGCGTCCTCGCTCAGGCTGCCGGCCCGACCTTGTAGGTGAGCTCGATGGTGTCGCCGCTGCCGTTGCCGACGACCGATCCGGCTACCGGCTCGGCGGTGACCTCGCGGCCGGGATAGGCGGCCTTCAGGTGGCGCAGCCCGACGTCGCATATATGGTTGATCAGCCCGGTGAACTGCGCATCGGCAGGAATGATGAACGTGAGCACGACTTTCTGGCCGTCCGGCGATTGGGGCAGCTTGGCGAGCCCGCAGCTGTCCCACTGATCGTTTACGTAGGCTTCTGCACCTTTCATTGGTTTCTCCTGTTTGATGCGTTGCTGTTAGGACAGCCAAACAGGCCAATGGATCAGTCGGCCATGCGCCCGGACAGCCCCGTCTGGCAACAGGAAATGACGGACCCAGGGCGCATCAACGACAACGCCCGGCAATGGCCGGGCGTTTGTGGTTTGGGGCGATCAGGCCGTTTCAGGCATGTGCCAGGGCGCGAAACTGACGCCTTCCTCGCTGAGTTCGCGGCGGGCTTGCTCGAGGGTTTCGCCGAGCTTGACCGGGTCGGTATAAACGGTGCTGGGTAGTTTGCGACGGCCCAGAAGGCGGGACTGGGTGCGATCGATAACGGTAATGCTGACTTCGCCATTGCCCTCGGGCAGCGTCCAGGCGACGCACTGGAAAGGTTTGAACGCACGGTCGGCGATCAACAGTGCGTCATTGAAACGGAGTGGCGTGTTCATAGGGAGACTATCTCTCTGCGTGTACCGAAATGGATATGCCGCAGGCCCCATGGCCTTGGCTTATCTCACTGATGTAAGCAGAGGACTGAAAAGTCACACGACAAGTTCGGAAAGTGCAACTTGATTCGTGAATACCCTCGCGAATGTGAACTCGATTAACTTCGGCGAGTGCCCGAACGCCCCGCCGGGCGGGCTCCTGCGGCGGATTCGCGGAAACTTCCGGGAGGGTTTCGAGTTGCCCGCGCGACAATACGCCACGCTCAGGTTCGATTGAACACGCCGTTGCGGGTAACAAGTTCGAGGTCGGATTCGACCGCACGGATAATGCGCTCGACATCTTCTTCGGAGAGCTGTTTGGCACAGGGGATGCCAGTGACCGTCAGCAGGGTTTCGTCGGTTGCCGGATCGAAGACCCGGGCCAGCAGGGTGTGCGGGGTTTGCATCGTCGCGTCGAAGCCGAGGGGATGAAAGTGCTGCTTCATCACCTCTCGAGCACGAGTGAAGTTCATGTGAGTCAAAGGCGATCCCGAATCTCAAATACACCGGAGAACGGACCGCGGCTCCTCAGTCCAGATGGCGCGGCGACCGTTACCGGTGCCGCGGCCGCACTTTATCATCGAAATCGTTGGAGCACAGCCTGAAAGTCAACTTAATGGCGCTTTGACATGACGGCTTTCATGACGCACACGTGGTCGGTCAGATGCGGAACTGCCGCAGCAGGCCGTTCAATTGTTGCGCGACCTGCCCGAGCTGCTGCCCGCCATCGCTCGAACGCTCGGCGGCGTGCGTGCTTTGCTGCGCCAGCCCGGCGGCCTGGGTCACGTTCTGGTTGATGTCTTCCACCACGTGGGACTGTTGCAGGGTGGCGCTGGCGATCGAGGCGTTCAGCCCGGACAGATTGCGCAGCGCCTGGGTGATATGGCCCAGGCTCGCACCGGCCTGGCTGGCCTGCTCCACGGTGAGCTGCGAGGCCCGGTCGCTTTCGTTGATCACGCTGACGGCCTGGCCGGCGTTGCTCTGCAGCCGCTCGATCATGCCCTGGATCTCGGCGGTCGATTTCTGGGTACGCTGGGCCAGCAGCCGCACCTCGTCGGCGACCACCGCGAAGCCGCGGCCCTGTTCGCCGGCCCTGGCGGCCTCGATGGCGGCGTTCAGGGCGAGCAGGTTGGTCTGCTCGGCGATCGAGCGGATGACCTCGAGGACCGAGCCGATCTGGGTCGTTTCGCTGGCCAGCGACTCGATCACCTGCACCGACTTGCCGATGGTGGCGGACAGTTGTTCGATCTGCCGCAGGCTGGCATCGATGCTCTTCTGGCCCTGTTCGGCCTGCCTGCCGGCTTCCCCGACCTCCAGCGCGGCCTGCTCGGCGTTCTTGGCGACTTCCTGGACCGCGTAGCTCACCTGGTTGACGGCGGTGGCGACCAGCTCCATCTGCTGCGACTGGTGGACGCTGTGCTCGTGCGCCTCGCTCGACAGCCCGCCCAGGGCGCGCGAAGAGGCGTCCAGCGAGCCGGCGGTGTCGAACAGCTGCCCGACCACTCCGCGCAGTTTTTCGGTAAAGCGGTTGAAGTCGCGGCTCAGCGTGCTCAGCTCGTCGTTGCCGACCACGTCCAGCGTGCGGGTGAGGTCGGCCTCGCCGGAACCGATGTCGGCCATGGCCCGCATGGTCTGACGCAGGGGCAGGGTGATGCTGCGGATCAGCACGGCGACGAGCACGGACATGATGCCGGCCACCAGCAGGCCGATGATCGAGAAGCGCATCACGTAGCCCTGGAACTCGCGCTCCACGTCATCGACGTAGATACCCGAGCCGATGATCCAGCCCCAGGGCTGGAACAGCTGGACGTAGGAAATCTTGGGCAGGGGTTCGGTTTCGCCGGGCTTGGTCCACTGGTAGGCGACGATGCCCGCGCCCTTGCGCCTGGCGATGTCGACCATTTCGACGAACAGGGCTTTTCCGTCCGGGTCCTTGGTGGTGCTCAGGTCCTGGCCTTCGAGCTTGGTCAGCATCGGGTGCATGACCATGCGGGGCGTCATGTCGTTGATCCAGAAATAGTCCTGCCCGTGATAGCGCAGCGCACGTATCTGCTCCATCGCCGCGGACTGGGCGTCTGCTGTACCGAGGGTGCCTGCGGTTTCCAGGCGATGGTAGTGCTCGAGGATGCCGGCCGCCGTCTCGACCACGTTCTGCGTCATCTGCTGCTTGCCCAGGTAAAGGTCGTCGCGCACCTGCAGCAGGATCAGCAGGCCGAGGGCGAACAACATCAGGGTCGCCACCACTGGGATCAGCCAGAGGCGTTTGCTGATGGGGAAGTTGCGAAGAATGCTCATCGGGGGAGGGCTCCGGCTTTTGTAATTGTTCTGGATGCGATGGCGCGAGGAATGCGCACGTCTGGATAGCTTTTCGGCTGTGCCTGGCAAAAAATGAGAGCCGCTCGGCGGCCGGTCAGTGAATTTTCTTTCGCCTCGCCAGTCACAGATGCGCCAAGGCGTCTGGCACAACCCTTTCGCCACTCACTGCTTTGCGATGGATAGCGTCGCTCTGGGGATTAGATGGAACTGTGGACTGCCTTTCAGGCACTCATACTCGGCGTGGTCGAGGGCCTGACCGAATTTCTTCCCGTCTCGAGTACCGGCCACCAGATCATCGTCGCCGACCTGATCGGCTTCGGGGGTGAGCGGGCCGAAGCCTTCAACATCATCATCCAGCTGGGGGCGATCCTGGCCGTGGTCTGGGAGTACCGGCGCAAGATCGCCGATGTGGTCATCGGACTGCCGCACAAGCGCGAAGCGCAGCGCTTCACCGCCAACCTGCTGATCGCCTTCTTCCCGGCGGTCGTGCTGGGCGTGGCCTTCGCCGACCTGATCCACGAATACCTGTTCAACCCCATCACCGTCGCGACCGCCCTGGTGGTCGGCGGGGTGGTGATGCTCTGGGCCGAGCGGCGCCAGCACAGGATCCAGGCCGAAACGGTCGACGACATGCGCTGGACCCACGCCCTGAAGGTAGGCTGCGCCCAGTGCCTGGCGCTGATCCCGGGTACCTCCCGCTCGGCCTCGACCATCATCGGCGGCCTGTTGTTCGGCCTGTCGCGCAAGGCGGCGACCGAGTTTTCGTTCTTCCTGGCGATGCCGACCATGGTCGGTGCCGCGGTGTACTCGGGCTACAAGTACCGCGACCTGTTCCAGCCGGCGGATTTCCCGGTGTTCGCCATCGGTTTCGTCACCTCGTTCATCTTCGCGATGCTGGCGGTGCGTGCGCTGCTCAAGTTCATCGGCAATCACAGCTATGCGGCGTTCGCCTGGTATCGCATCGTCTTCGGGCTGATTATCCTCGCGACCTGGCAACTCCAGATCATCGACTGGAGCACCGCAACGCCCTGATCGGCGGTGCGGACCTTCGCATAGGAGAGAGGTATGACGTTGTCGATTTACCAGGCTTCCGTTCCGGTGTTCCAGCGAATGCTGGGCAATCTGGCCGACATCCTGGAGAAGGCCGAGCGCTGGACCCAGGAAGGCGCGATGAGCGCCAGCGACCTGCTCGATGCGCGCCTGGCGCCGGACATGCATCCGCTGGTGCGCCAGGTGCAGATCGCCACCGACTCGGTCAAGGGCTGCGTCGCCCGGCTCGCCGGCGTGGAGATCCCGAGCTTCCCCGATACCGAGTCGTCCCTGGCCGAGCTGCGCCAACGGCTGGACCGTACCCAGGCGTTCATCGCCAGCTTCGAGCCCTCGCAGCTCGATGGCAGCGGCGACAAGGCCATCGTGCTGAACTTCCCGGGCGTCGAGCTCAAGTACAGCGGGCGCGACTACCTGCTCAACTTCGTGCTGCCCAACTTCTATTTCCACGTCACCACGGCCTACGCCATCCTGCGCCACAAGGGACTGCAGATCGGCAAGATGGATTATCTCGGCCGGCCGTGATTGCGCAAAAAAAAACGCCCCGCAGATGCGGGGCGTTTTCGTTTCCGGGCCTGTCAGACGGCGACGCCGAGGCTGCGCAGGTAGTCGTCGTAGGTGCCGCTGAAATCGGTCACGCCCTCGGCCGACAGCTCGATGATGCGCGTGGCCAGCGACGAGACGAACTCGCGGTCGTGGCTGACGAAGATCAGCGTGCCGGGATAGTTTTCCAGCGCCAGGTTGAGCGCTTCGATCGACTCCATGTCCAGGTGGTTGGTCGGTTCGTCCATCACCAGCACGTTGGGCTTCTTCAGGATCAGCTTGCCGAACAGCATGCGGCCCTGTTCACCCCCGGAAATGACTTTCACCGACTTCTGGATCTCGTCGTTGGAGAACAGCATGCGCCCGAGGGTACCGCGCACCAGCTGCTCGCCGCCCTGGGTCCACTGGCCCATCCAGTCGAACAGGGTCACGTCGTCCTCGAAGTCCTCGGCATGGTCCTGGGCGAAGTAACCGACCTCGGCGCTTTCGGTCCACTTCACCTCACCCGACATCGCCGGCAGTTCGCCGACCAGGGTGCGCAGCAGGGTGGTCTTGCCGATACCGTTCGGGCCGATGATGGCGACGCGCTCGCCAGCCTCGATCTGCATCGACAGGTTCTTGAACAGCGGCACGCCCTCGAAGCCCTGGCTGACGCGCTCGAGCGTCACCGCCTGGCGGTGCAGCTTCTTGGTCTGCTCGAAGCGGATGAAGGGGCTCACGCGGCTGGACGGCTTGACCTCCTCGAGCTGGATCTTGTCGATCTGCCGGGCGCGGCTGGTGGCCTGCTTGGCCTTCGAGGCGTTGGCCGAGAAGCGGCTGACGAAGGTCTGCAGTTCGGCGATCTGGGCCTTCTTCTTGGCGTTGTCCGAGAGCAGGCGTTCGCGCGCCTGGGTCGCCGCGGTCATGTACTCGTCGTAGTTGCCGGGGAACAGCCGCAGCTCGCCGTAATCCAGGTCCGCCATGTGCGTGCACACGCTGTTGAGGAAGTGGCGGTCGTGGGAAATGATGATCATCGTGCTGTTGCGCGCGGTGAGCACCGTTTCCAGCCAGCGGATGGTGTTGATATCCAGGTGGTTGGTCGGTTCGTCCAGCAGCAGCACCTCGGGGTCCGCGAACAGCGCCTGGGCGAGCAGCACGCGCAGCTTCCAGCCCGGGGCCACGGCGCTCATCGGGCCGAAGTGCTGGTCCAGCGGAATGCCCAGACCGAGCAGCAGCTCGCCGGCGCGGGACTCGGCGGTGTAGCCGTCGTATTCGGCGAACTGCACTTCGAGCTCGGCCACGGCCATGCCATCGTCTTCGCTCATTTCCGGCAGTGCGTAGATGCGGTCGCGTTCGGCCTTGACCTTCCAGAGTTCGGCGTGGCCCATGATGACGGTGTCGATCACGCTGAATTCTTCGTAGGCGAACTGGTCCTGGCGCAGCTTGCCCAGGCGCACGTTGGGCTCGAGCATCACCTGGCCGGCGGACGGTTCCAGGTCACCGCCGAGGATCTTCATGAAGGTCGACTTGCCGCAGCCGTTGGCGCCGATCAGGCCGTAGCGGTTGCCGCCGCCGAATTTGACGGAGACGTTTTCGAACAGCGGCTTGGCGCCGAACTGCATGGTGATGTTGGCGGTGGAGATCAAGAGACTTACCTATCGATGACTTGGCGGTGACGGGCCTTGGCTGGACACCAGGCGGGTAGCGATGCCCGGGCCGTTCGAGCGCCTGGCGGCCGGGCGTTCGGGCAATCCAGCGGGCAAAGCAAGAACGACAGCCTGCGAACGAGCGTCGGGCTGTCGGCAATACATGCGGGGGGTTGGCGCCGGATATTCGCGCATTGTCGCACAGGTGCGGCGGCAGTTTATATGGAGCACCGGGTCCGATGGCGCGAGTAGCCGGCGAACGGGGCTGGAATCGGCGCCGAATCCTGGCCGCGGGCTTGGTCTGCCGCCCTGTGCAGCGCTTCAGTCGCGACCGGCGGCGGCCATCCATGGTGCATGGGGCTCGTCCACGGGCGAGCGTTCGTTGGTGACCGAACCTGTATCGCAGTCCGTGCTCTATGGGAGGTATGCAGCGGCTTTCGCCAGCCGGTAAGATGCGCGACCTGCTGTCCCGACAGCACTCCTTCTCTGCGCCGTCGCGCTGTCGCTTCACTCAAAACCCCGCTCCTTCGAGGACCATTGCTCATGTCGTCAACCGCCTTAGCTGAACTCCTGAAGCAACACGAAACGGACCTTCTCGACGCCTGGATTTCGGCTCAGCGCGCTGCGGGTATCCGCACCGACCTGATCGACGAAGCCTCGGTCGTGGCCAACTCCCGCGAACTGCTCAAGGCACTGACGCTGGGTGCCGCCGAGGGTGTCGAGGACTTCGGCGATGCTCACTGGAGCCCGCTGAAGAACCTGCTTGACCGCCTGTCCCGCTCCCAGAGCCGGCAGGGGTTCACCCCGACCGAGACCGCCACCTTCGTCATGTCGCTGAAGGAGCCGCTGTTCGCGCTGATCCAGCGCCTGGGTGGCGGCGAGCAGGTGAAGCTCATCTGGTCGGCCAGCCAACTGATCGACAAGATCGGCCTGTACAGCATGGACAGCTTCGTCGCCGGTCGCGAGGCAGTGATCCGCGAGCAGCAGGAAAGCATGCTGGAGCTGTCGACCCCGGTGGTCGAGCTCTGGAAGGGCGTGCTGGCCATTCCGCTGATCGGTTCGCTGGACAGCAACCGCACCCAGATCGTGATGGAAGCGCTGCTGCAGAAGATCGTCGAGACCGAGTCCGACATCGCCATCATCGACATCACCGGTGTGCCGACGGTGGACACCATGGTCGCCCAGCACCTGCTCAAGACCGTCACCGCCGCCAAGCTGATGGGCGCCAAGTGCATCATCAGCGGTATCCGGCCGCAGATCGCCGCGACCATCGTCCACCTGGGCGTGGAGCTGGGCGACGTGATGACCAAGTCGTCGCTGGCCGATGCGTTCCGCATGGCCCTCAAGGAGCTGGACGTTCGCCTCGTCGCCAGCTCGCCACGCTGAGGGCTGCGAGATGGCCGACCGGATTCCGATTCTCAAAATGGGTCAGTACCTGATGCTGACCATCCAGGTGGACATGCATGACCAGCTGGCGCTGGACCTGCAGGAAGACCTGACCAACCAGATCGTCAAGCACAAGGCCAAGGGCGTGCTGATCGACATCTCCTCGCTGGAGATCGTCGACTCGTTCATCGGCCGTATGCTTTCCCACATCGCCAACGTGTCGCGCATTCTCGATGCCAAGGTCATCGTGGTCGGCATGCAGCCGGCCGTCGCCATCACGCTGGTCGAACTGGGCCTTTCGCTGGAAGGCATTGCCACGGCGCTGAATGTCGAAAAGGGCATGCGCTGGCTGGAAAGGACCGTCGACCAAGACCTGAGCCTGGAGCACGAGCGTGGGGAAGACACAGACCTTTCCGCTGAAGCAGGAGACTGACATCGTCGTCATCCGTCAGCAGGTTCGAAAAGCGGCAGAAGAGGCACGCCTGGGGTTGGTGTCGCAGACCAAGATCGTCACCGCGGCGAGCGAGATCGCCCGTAACGCGCTGATCTATGGCGGCGGCGGGGAGTGCCAGCTCGAGCAGCTGGTGCGTGACGGCCGCGCGGCGGTGCACCTGGTCATTTCCGACAACGGGCCTGGCATCGACAACCTCGAAAAGGCGATGGTCGACGGCTACACCTCGGGCAACGGGCTTGGCCTGGGGCTCAGTGGTGCCAAGCGGCTGGTCGATGATTTCGCCATCCATAGCCGCGCCGGCGAGGGGACTCGGGTGGAATTGTGGAAGTGGCGATGAACGCGGCCTATCAGAGTCTGCAGCTGGCGGTATCCGACCCCGCCCACGTCGATGCGGCCCGCCGCGCCGCGGTGCGCGAGGCCGGTGCCGTCACGGCCGACGAAACGCTGCTGGGTCGCCTGACCGTGGTGGTCCAGGAGATGGCGCGCAACCTGGTCAACCATGCCGGCGGCGGCGACCTGCTGGTCAATGCGAGCCCGGCCGGCATCGCCCTGCTGGCGGTGGACAACGGCCCGGGCATGACCAACGTGGCGCAATGCCTGGCCGACAGCTACTCGACCACCGGGACCATGGGCGCGGGCCTCGGTGCGATCCGTCGCATGTCCGACACCTTCGACCTGTTCTCCCAGCCGGGCATGGGCACGGTGGTCTACGCGTTCATCGCGCTGGAGCGCGTCGCGACCAGCGGTTTCGCCAGTGGCGCGGTGTGCACGCCGCATCCGTCCGAGACGGTCTGCGGCGATGCCTGGGCGGTCAAGGGCAACCGGGTGATGGTCTGCGACGGCCTTGGCCATGGTCACAACGCCCATGCGGCGAGCGCGCTGGCGCGCCGCCTGTTTCTCGAACACGACCCGCAACTGGGCCTGGAACAACTGCTCGAGCGCACCCACCGGGCGCTGTCCTCGACGCGCGGCGGCGCGATCGCCTTCGCCGAGATCCAGCCGGACCTGGGCCAGGTGCGCTTCTGCGGCGCCGGCAACATCGCCGGCGTCCTGCTGGGCGACCGCTCGCGCAGCATGGTCTCGGCCAATGGAACCGCCGGATACCGTATCGGTCGGATTCAGAGCTTCAGCTATCCCTGGGATCGGGACACGCTGCTGGTGATGAGTTCCGACGGCATCAGCAGCAAGTGGGGCAGCGCCACCTATCCGGGGTTTCAGGGTCGCCATCCGGCGATCATCGCGGCGCTGATCCACCGTGATTACAAGCGGCTAAACGACGATGCGACGGTGGTGGTGGTGAGAAGTGAGTGAAACACGCCTGTTGACCACGGTGAGTATCCGCAGCGAAGTGGACGTGGTGTCCTGCCGCCAGTGCGCCAAGCAGATCGCCGACTGGCTGGGGCTGAGCAAGCTCGAGCAGATACGCATCGCCACGTCGATTTCCGAGCTGGCGCGCAACGTCTACCAGTACGCCCGGCAGGGCGGTTTCGCGTTCTACCTGCAGAGCAACGCGCGGGGCCAGCTCACCGCGCTGGTCATCGAGTCCCGGGACAAGGGCCCGGGCATTCCCCATCTGGATCGCATCCTCGACGGCAGCTACGAGTCGTCCACGGGAATGGGCGTGGGCCTGGCCGGCGCTCGCCGGCTGATGGACGACTTCGAGATCGAGACTTCGCCCCAGGGCACCCTGGTGCGCGTGGCAAAGCGCGTGCACCCACCCAGGCCTTACCCGAGCGAGCAGCAGACCCAGGCACTGCGCGATGCGCTGACCCGTGAGGGCACCGTCGACCCGTACCAGGAAATCCAGGTCCAGGGCGAAGAGCTGCTGCTGACCACGGCCGAGCTGCTGACCAAGCAGCAGGAGCTGGAAGCCACCAACCTCGAGCTGGAAACCACCAACAAGGGCGTGGTGGCGCTTTATTCGGAACTGGAAAAGACGGCGCAGGAACTGCAGCAGGCAGGCGAGTCCAAGAGCCGCTTCTTTTCCAACATGACCCACGAGTTCCGCACGCCGATCAACATCATCGAGAACATTTCCAAGCTGTTGCTCAATGGGGTCGACGGGCAGCTCAATCAGGAGCAGCTCAAGCAGGTTCGCTTCATCAGCGACGCCGCCACCGAACTCTCGGAGCTGGTCAACGAGCTGCTGGACCTGGCCGAGGCGCAGTCCGGGCGCATGGACATCAATCCGCAGCGTTTCAGCCTGGTCGACTTCATGCAGCAGCTGCGCCAGTTCAGCGGTGCGCTGTCCATGCGCTACCCGCGCATCACCTGGGGGGTGCAGGTGCCCAGCCAGGACGTCTGGCTCAACACCGACCGCAACCGGCTGTTCCAGATCATGCGCAACCTGATCGGCAACGCCTTCAAGTACACCCCTCAGGGCAGCGTGACCGTACGGGTGTACCAGCCCGATGCGGACAACCTGGAGTTCCTCGTCGAGGACACCGGCGTGGGCATCGCCGAGAATGACCAGCAGCGCGTATTCGAGGAGTTCTGCCGGATTCGCTCCCAGGGGCTGACCCATATCGAAGGCACCGGGCTGGGGCTCTCGCTGGCGCAGAAGATCGCCACGCTGCTCAAGGGGCAGATCAGCCTGACCAGCAAGCTGGGCGAGGGCAGCCGTTTCTACGTGCAGCTGCCCTGCGAGTACGACAAGCGGGAAACCGGCGGCAGCGAGTTCAGCCTGGTCGACACCACCATCCTGCTGATCGACGACAACGAAGCCGACCGCTACCTGGTGATCAAGACCCTGGCACCCTACGATCCGGTGATCATCGAGGCGGAGACCGCGCGTGCCAGCATCGACCGGTTGCACTCGGTACGTCCGGACATCATTCTGCTCGACCTGGATCTGCCCGATATCAGCGGCGAGGACATGCTCGAAAGCATGGACTGGAGCATGCACCAGCGGGTGATCATCAACACTGCCAAGCCGCTTGACGCCGACGATCGGGAGCGCCTGCTCACTATGTGCCACGCCATCCTCGACAAATCCCAGGTCGATTACCACGAGGCTTTGCTGCGCAGCGTTCAGCAGCTGTGCTGGAGCCAAGCCCATGAAGGCTAGCCGGCGGCGCATCCTGATCATCGACGACATGGACGCCAATCGCTACGTATTGAAGAAGATCCTCACCAGCGAGCCCTTCTACGAGGTGGTCGAGGCGGGCAGCGGCGCCGAGGGGCTGGAACAGATCAACGATGCCACCGACCTCGTGATCATCGACATCAATCTGCCGGACATGAGCGGCTTCGAGCTGATCCAGGCGATGAAGCGCAAGCTGGGGTCGGGCAAGATGCCGGCGGTGATCAACATCTCGGCCACCTTCATGACCGGCAAGGACAAGGCGATGGGCCTGAACCAGGGCGCCCAGGCCTACCTCACCCATCCGATCAATTCGGACGAGGTGCTGGCGACCATCGCGTCCTTGCTCAAGTCCAGCAACCGCTTCGAGCGCATCGAAAAGCAGCGCAACGTCGCGGTCGCCCGCAGCGAGAACCTGCGCACCGAGAAGGTCATGCTCGAGCGCTTCATGCGCTCGCTCAGCCACGACCTGCGCTCGCCCTTGTCGGCGGCGGTCATGGTCGCCGGGCTGATGCGCAAGAATCCGGCGCGGCGCACCGACGACATGATCAAGGTGCTCGAAGAGAACCTGCAGCGCATCGACCAGATGATCAGCAACGTGCTGGACATCTCCCACATGAGTCTCGGCGGAGGCCTGAGGCTCAACGGCGAGACCATGTCCCTGGCAAGGCTGCTCGACGATGCGGTGGAGAACCTGCGGTTTCAGGTGCGCAACCCGGTGCACCTGGACACACAGGCGGCGGACGATCTGACGGTGTTCTGGGACAAGCAGGGATTTTTGCGAATCCTCGACAACCTGGTGATCAATGCCGCCAAGCATGGCCAGCCGGACATGCCGATCGAGGTGAAGCAGCGGGTGGAAGAGGGCGGTGTGCTGCTCAGCGTGAGCAACCATGGCAGCCTGCCCGAGGACGTGCTGTCCAACCTCGCCACGCCGTATTTCATCTCCACCCGCAGCGAGACCAAGGGCTGGGGCCTGGGCCTGCCGATCGTCAAGGCGCTCAGCGAAAGCTTCGGTGGCCACACGCGGTTTCGCAACGAAGCCGGCCGGGTGATCGTCGACGTGCAGTTGCCGTTCAGCCTGCGGGCCTGACCGACACCGCTTGCACGGGCGATCCACTTCCGGTCGATGCACCTGCCCCTCATCCCGAACCCCGTCACTTAACGATACGCAACGAGCGCACGGAGCGCACGGAGCGCGCTTGACAGCCCGGGTGCGCATCCGAACAATGTTACGATATAACATCGTTGGAAACGGAAGCACTCATGCGTATCGGGACCTTTTCACCACAACTGCTGGGCACCAGCGCAGGATTTCTGCTGTCGCTGGTGGCCCAGGCGGTATCCGCCGAAACCCAGGGACAGGCGCAACCCTCCACGGTTCTGGACTCGGTCACCGTCACCGGCACTCGGGAAACCGCTGACGGACCGGTCACCGGCTATCGTGCGGCCCGTTCCGCGAGCGCGACCAGAACCGATACGCCCCTGGAGGAAATCCCCCAGTCGGTCTCCGTGGTGCCCGCCAGCGTGCTGCGGGACCTGGACGCTCCGCGTATCGAGCGCGCGCTGGACTTCGCCGGCGGCGTGGCCCGGCAGAACGATTTCGGCGGATTGACGATGTACGAATACAGCGTCCGCGGGCTGACCACCTCCGAGTTCTATCGCGACGGCTTCAGCGCCAACCGGGGCTACATGAACCCGCAGGACGCGTCCAACGTCGAGCGCGTCGAAGTGCTCAAGGGGCCGGCGTCGAGCCTCTATGGTCGTGGCGACCCGGGCGGCACCGTCAACATCGTCACCAAGAGCCCGCAGCGCGATTCGTTCGCCCAGCTGGATCTGAGCGCCGGGCGCTGGGACAGGTACCGCAGCAGCCTGGACGTCAACACGCCGCTGGATGACGAAGGGCGGATGCTCTACCGGATGAACCTGGCCGTGGAAGACAACCACAGCTTCCGCGACCACCGCTCAGGCGAGCGGCAGTTCTTCGCTCCGGCGTTCAGCTGGGAATTGAGCCCGGACACCCGCGTTCTGGTGCAGGCCGAGGTGGTGCGCAACAAGCAGGTCTTCGACCGCGGCGTCGTGGCGCCGAACGGCAAGCTGGGCCGCGTGTCGCGTTCGGCGTACTTCGGCGAGTCCTCCGACGGCGCCATCAGCAACAACAACGAAACCCTGCAGGCCGAACTCGAGCACGACCTGAACGACACCTGGACCCTGCGTCTGGCCAGCCACTACAAGCAGGGCCGGATGAACGGCTACGCCACCGAGGCCGGGGCCATGGATACGGATGGGCGCACCCTGTTGCGCAACCTGCGCTACCGCGACTACGAGTGGCAGGACGCGATCACCCAGCTCGAACTGCGCGGCCTGGTGCACACCGGGGCGATCGAACATCAGCTGCTGATCGGTACCGAATACGAGCGCTACGCCAACAGCGAGCTGATCCTGCGTTCGAACAACACCAGCGCCATCGACATTCATCGACC
This sequence comes from Stutzerimonas nosocomialis, assembly GCF_005876855.1. Taxonomy (GTDB): domain Bacteria; phylum Pseudomonadota; class Gammaproteobacteria; order Pseudomonadales; family Pseudomonadaceae; genus Stutzerimonas; species Stutzerimonas nosocomialis. Next base: position 15,535 of record NZ_QLAE01000021.1, read on the forward strand.
GGTCTACGGCCAGCCGCGTCCGGCGTTCGCCGCCAGTCGGACCAACGACCGCAACGAGCTGGTCTACAACCGCGCACTGAATCTGCAGGACCAGATGCGCCTGACCGACAAGCTGTTCGGGATTGTCGGCCTGCGGTATGACCACTACGAGCAGCGCATGGACAACGAGGCGGCGTCACCGCGCACGCGCGATACGCAGACCCACGAGAAGGTGACCCCGCGCATCGGCGCGCTCTATCAGCTGACGCCCGAAGTCGGTGTGTTCGCCAACGCGTCGCGCTCGTTCAAGCCCAACGGCGGAGTGGGCGCCAATGAAACAACCTTCGACCCGGAAGAAGGCGTGGGCTACGAGGCAGGCGTGAAGCTCGATCTACTTGATAGCCGCCTGGGCATGACCATCGCCGCGTTCCACCTCACCAAGGAGAACGTGCTGACTGCCGATCCGGCCGACAGCACCTATCAGATCGCTGCCGGCGAAGTGCGCAGCAAAGGCATCGACCTGCAGTTGAGCGGTCAGCTGACCGATCAGCTACGGGTAATCGGCGCCTATGCCTACGTTGATGCCGAGGTCACCCGCGACAACACCCTTGCCAGCGGCAGCCGCCTGCTCAACGTGCCGCGCAACAGCGGCAGCCTGATGACCGTGTACGAGTTCTTCGACCATCGCCTCCAGGGCCTGGAGGTGGGCGGGGCCGTGAATTACGTGGGAGACCGCCTGGGCGAGGCCGGCACGGATTTCGAGCTGCCGTCCTACACCACGGTCGACCTGCTGGCGCGCTACCGCGCCACGCCCAGCGTGACGCTCGGGGTCAACCTCAACAACGCCTTCGATCGCACCTATTACGAGCGCTCGTACAGCCACCTCTGGGTCATGCCTGGCGAACCGCGCAACCTCAGTTTCAGCGTGTCGCTGAGCCTGTGAACTCAACCTCCCGGGCGCTTGCCGCCCGGCATCTGCAGGGAACCTGAAAATGAAAGGCAACAAGGCAATCGGCTGGACGCTGGCACTGTTCATGGGGCTGGGCGCCGCATCGGCGGGCGCGCACGGCCTGTGGACCGAGGAGCGCCGTGGCAACATCGAGGTCATCTACGGCCACGGCGCCGAGGACGATGCATTCGATGCGAAGAAGGTTTCGGGCGCCTGGGCCAGCGATGCCCGTGGCGCGATGATTCCGGTCACCATCGAACGCCTGGAGGACCATGCGCGGCTCAAGCCGCTGTCCCGCCCGGCGGTGCTCTCGGTCGCCCTCGACAATGGCTACTGGACCCAGGCCCCGGACAAGCAGTGGCTGAACGTGGGCGAGCGCCAGGTCCCCGGTGCGCTGGGTTCGGGGCGCTACTACAAGTACAGCCTGGCGATTCTGCAGGAAGGCGCGAAACTGCCCGCTCTGGACAAGCTGAACCTGGCCATCGTGCCGCAACAGGACCCGCTGTCGGTGGAGGTCGGCCAGGCGCTGGACGTCCAGGTGCTGGTGGACGGCAAGCCTGCCGCCGGCATCGAGCTGATCGGCGACTACGTCAACGATCCCGACCGCGTGGTGGCCACCACCGATGCCCAGGGCAAGGCGCAGGTGCCGGTGCGTAACCACGGCCTGAACGTGATCGCCGCCTCGACCACGGTCGACAGCGACGACCCCGACGCCCGCGTGCGCGGGATGTTCGCCTCGCTGACCTTCGTCAGCGAAAGCCACCAGCACTGAGGGGCGGTGGGCTGCCGACGCGCATCGGCGACCCGCTGGGCTCACAGCCAGCCCTTTTCCTTGTAGAACCGCTCGGCGCCTTCGTGCAGCGGGGCGGTCAGGCCGACGCGGATCATGTCCTCGGCGTTCAGATCGGCGAAGGCCGGATGCAGGCGTTTGAACCGGTCGAGGTTGTCGAACACGGCCTTGACCAGCTCGTAGACGACCTCCGGGTCGGTCCTGCTGGTGGTCGCCAGCACCGCCTTGCCGCCGATCGACGGGACGGCCGAGGCAACGCCCGGATAGAGCCCGGCCGGGATCTCGGCCGCGGTGTAGTAATCGGCTCCGGCGAGCAACCGATCGATCTCCGGGCCTGTCACCGGGATGATGCTGGCCTTCACGTTGGTCAGGGCTTCCTGGATGGCGCCGCTGGGATGGCCGACCACGTAGGTGATGGCGTCGAGGTTGTTGTCGCCCAGCGCCGAGGCCATCTCCGCCGGCTTGAGCTCGGCGGCCAGGGCGAAATCGGTGTTGCTCCAGCCCTTGGCCCTCATCACTTCCTCGAAGGTATCGCGGCTCCCCGAGCCCGGCACGCCGACGTTCACCCGCTTGCCCTTGAGCCCGTCGAGGTCGCTGATGCCGCTGTCGTTGCGGACGACCACGGTGAGGATTTCGCTCTGCAGGGAGAACACCGCGCGCAACTCCTCGACCGCGCCGCCCTTGTCGAAAGGCGCCAATCCCTGCTGCGCCTTGTGCTGGTGGTCGGACTGGATGAAGCCGAAGTCGTACTCGCCGTTCTGCATCGACACGATGTTGGTCACGCTGCCGGCCGTGGACGGCGCATTGCACTTGATCGGCGGTGTGCGCTCGGCGCGGTTGAGAAAACGGCAGACCGACTGTCCGGCGGTGTAGTAAACGCCGGTCTGGCCGCCGGTGCCGATGGTGACGAAACGTTCCTGCGCCAGGGCGCCGGTGCCTGTCAGGGCGCCGCTGACGGCGGCCAGGGTGACGCCGAGCAGGCCGATACGGATCTGATGCTTCATCGTGGTTCCCTCGTGTGATGGGTCGGAGCAGCGTTCGCCACCGTGTCTCGTCCGTGACGATCCCGGCGGTGTAGGGCGGTGATTGCCCGGGATCAGGCCCGCGCAGCGATCACCATGATTTCCACCAGCACCTGCGGCGATGCCAGGCGCGCCTGCACGGTCGCCCGGGCCGGCGCGCAGCCCTCGGGCAGCCATGCGCTCCAGGCCTGGTTCATCGCGGCGAAGTCGGCATCGATGTCCTTGAGCCAGATTTGCGCGCTGAGCAGGCGGCTGCGGTTCGAACCCGCGGCCTCCAGCAGCCGATCGATCTTGGCCAGTACCTCGCGGGTCTGTCCGGCGGCATCCAGGCTGCGGTCGTCGGGCACCTGGCCGGCGAGCAATACCAGGTCGGCGTAGGTGACCGCGGCTGACAGGCGCGGGTTGCTCTCGATGCGTTGCAGGGTCATGGATGGCCTCGTCGTTTGTCAGGAAGCAAGGGTCAGGCCGTCCAGGGAGACGGCCGGCAGGTATCCGCCGATCAGGCTGCTGAGCAGGTCGGCGCTGCCGCAGGCGAGGGTGAAGCCCAGGCTGCCGTGGCCGACGTTGAGCCAGAGGTTGTCGATGCCGCTGCGTCCGAGCAGCGGCGTGCCTTCGGGCGTGGCCGGGCGCAGGCCGGCCCATTGCCGGGCGTTGCGATAGTCGCCCGCACCCGGGAAGGTTTCGCTGGCCAGGCGCTGCAAGGTGCCGATTCGTCCCGGGTCGAGGTCGCCGTCCCAGCCGCCGATGTCCACCATCGCGGCGACCCGCAGCTGATCGCCGAGGCGCGCGTAGACCACCTTGTTGTCGTAGTCGGTCACGTTGGTCTGCGGCACGTTCGCTTCGCTGGCCAGCGGCAGGGTCAGGCTGTAGCCCTTGAGCGGATAGATCGGCAGGTCGATGCCCAACGGGCGCAGCAGCGCGACGCTGCCGGTGCCGGCGGCGATCACCAGATGGTCGACGTCGAGCTCGCCCTCGTCGAGCTCGACCGCCCGCACCCGGTTGCGCTCGGTGCGCACGGCCGTCACCTGGCGCCCGGCATGCAGGCGGAACGCAGGCAGGGCGCAGAGCCGTTGCAGCAGGCGTTGGCAGAACAGGTGACAGTCGGCCACCTCATCGCCCGGGGAATAGATGCCGCCCTGCAGCGATGCGGCGAGCGGTGCCAGCGCGGGCTCCACCTCGACGCAGCCGTTCGCATCCAGCAGCCGCTGCCCGGCCGCGCCATCGAGACCGGCCGATGCCTTGCGCAGGGAGGTTCGGTCTCGATGGATCACCAGCTTGCCATTGGCACGCCAGTCGAAGCCCTCGAGCCGGTCCTGTTCACGCCAGGTGCGCAGGATCTGCTGGCTGTGCAACGCCAGGCGCAGCAGGTGCGCCGCGTTGCGGCGGTTGACCGAACGCCGGCAGGCGAGCAGGAAACGCAGGCACCAGCGCCACTGGTGCAGGCTGGCGCGTAGCCTGAAACGCAGCGGCCCGTCCTCCGCGCGCAGCATCCAGCCGAGGGCCTGGAGCGGCACGCCGGCATCGGCCAGCGGCGACACGTAGCGGTAGCTGAGTTGGCCGCCATTGGCAAAGCTGGTTTCCAGCGCGACCTCGTCGCGCCGCTCGATCAGCTCGACCTGATGCCCCTGGCGCACCAGTGAATAGGCCGTGGTCAAGCCGATCACGCCCCCGCCGATGACTGCTACCCGCATGCGCCGCTCCTCGTGTCCGTTCCGATGAGCCTAGGCCGTCGGCCAGCGAAGCGGCCAATGAAAGGATGGAGGCCGCCCATAACCCAGGGTTATGCTCGGCCGACCGAAGGAGGGCAGTGGCATGCGTCTGCGTCATATCGAGCTGTTCCAGGCGATTCTGCAAACCGGCAGCCTTACGGCGGCGGCCGAGCTGCTGCACATCTCCCAGCCGGCGGCGAGCAAGATCCTCAAGCACGCCGAGCAGCAGCTGGGCTTCGCGCTGTTCGACCGGGTGCGCGGCAAGCTCCAGCCCACCGCCGAGGCGCGTGTCCTGCAGCAGCAGACCGAACGCCTGGCGATCGACCTGCAGAACCTGCGGCGGCTGGCGGACAACCTCGGTCGCGGCGAAGAGTGCACCCTGCGCCTGATCTGCACCCCGGCGCTGGCCCAGGCGCTGCTGCCCCGGGCAATGCGCGCCTGGCGCGAGCGTTATCCTCACACGCCGTGCCAGCTCGCCACCCAGCACACCGCGGAAATCGTCGAGGCGCTGCTTCTGCGCGAGGCCGACCTGGGGTTGACGCTGCAGGCGGTGGAGCATCCCGGGCTGAGCACCCGGCTGCTGACCGAGGGCCGGATGCGGGTGATCGCGCCGCCCGGCTGGTGGCCGGAGCGCGAGTTGTCGACGCCGCTCAGGCTGCAGGCCCTGGCGGGCGTGCCACTGATCGGCCTGGATACCCGGGACGCGCTGGGCGGCCTGCTGCGCGGGCATCTGGAGGAGCTAGACCCGCCGCCGCGCATCCATACCTGGGTGCAGACCTACCAGCTGGCTCGCCAGTTGGTGGCGTCGGGGCAGGGGGTGGCGCTGGTCGACCCGCTCACCGCGTTGTCGGGCGATGGCGGTGGCGTCCAGGCGCGCCTGCTCGAGCCGGCCATCGCCGTACCGGTCTATGCGCTGACCCGCGCCCACGAACAGCCGGTGCCGGCGCAGAAGGCGCTGCTCGAGCAGATCGTCGCCCAGGCGCAGTCCCTGCTGGCCGTCGAGCGGCCCGCTGACATCGCGCTGTTGCGCCCGTAGACGATGATCCACGACTCGCCGCTCGGGCGTTACCGGCAGGCCCTCGACGAGGGCGACTTCGGATGCGGTCGTGCAGGTGGCGACCGGCGACCGGGAGTTGCCGCGGCTCGCCCCGCGGGATGACGGCGTCCGGCGCTTCATCGCCCTGGTCGACGAGTGCTACGACCGCCGTGTGCCGCTCTACCTCGAGGCCGAGGTGCCGCTCGAGGCGCTTTATGCGGACGGCTATCTGTCGTTCGCCTTTCGCCGCACCGCGAGCCGCCTGCGCGAGATGCAGCTGCAGCGCTTCGGCGTTCGCTGAAGGCCGTCACTCGCGGTAGAAGACCTGCACCAGGTGATAGCCGAACTGGCTCTTCACCGGCCCGTGAATCTCGCGCAGCGGCTTCTTGAAGATCACCTGGTCGATGCTGCGCACCATCTGGCCGGGGCGGACCTCGCCGAGGTCGCCGCCTTTCTTTCCGGACGGGCAGGTGGAGTGTTTGCGCGCCAGGACGTCGAAGGCCTCGCCGTTGGCCAGGCGCTTCTTCAGCTGCGCGGCTTCGGCTTCGGTCTTGACCAGAATGTGGCGGGCCATGGCTTTGGGCATTGCGGTACTCCTCGAACGCGGACCCGATTGTAGACGGGGCCAGGTGGGTTTCGCAGCTCCGGCGCCGGCGAGGGGATGAAAAGGTGGTTTGTCATTTGCGTTTGGTAGCGCTACCATCGAGACAAACAAACACAAAATGCAACACTCGATGTTGCCGGAGAGTCGTCAGTGGATTCCTCCTTTCAACCCTCGCGTTCCGCGTTCTGCAGAACACTGGTGGTAATGGGCGTCAGCGGATCGGGCAAGACCGAGACCAGCCACGCCATCGCCCAGGCCCTGGGTTATCGTCACATCGAAGCCGATCATTTCCATCCCGAAGACAACGTCCAGCGCATGCGCGCCGGCACGCCGCTGTCCGACGCCGACCGCATCGAGTGGCTGCAGCGGCTGACGGTCGAGATGCGACGCGCGGTCGATGACGGCGTCGGCTTCGTGCTCGCCTGCTCGGCCCTCAAGCGTCGCTACCGCGACCTGCTCCGTGACGCGGTGCCATCGCTGTGCTTCGCCCATCTGGAGGTCGACTACGACACGGCGGTCGAGCGGGTTGGCGGGCGGGCCGGTCATTTCATGCCCATTTCCCTGGTCGACAGCCAGTTCGCCACCCTCGAATCGCCCGCCGGAGAACAGGGCGTGCTGGTGGTGGATGCCTGCCAGCCACGCGAGCGGGTGGTGGCCGAGGTGCTCGCCTGGGTCGGGCAGACACCGGGGGCGGGCATCGAGGAGCGGGTGGATCTTTCCGCGCGCCCGGTTGGTAGCGCTAACACCTCGCCCCGCCATGCGCCTCCCTTGACCCGCGAGCCGATCTACACCGGGATGCTGGCCCAGGGTTTCGATCGCCTTACCGATTGGCTGATGGCGGCGCTGATGGCCTTCATGGTCATCGTGGTGTTCAGCAGCGTGGTGCTCCGCTATGCCTTCGGCACGGGCTGGACCGGCGCCGAGGAGCTGTCCCGGCTGGCGTTCGTCTGGCTGGTGTTCGTCGGCGTCGCGTCGAGCATGCGCCGAGGCGAGCTGATGAGCTTCGGCATGCTGCGCGATCGCTTCCCGCATGCCCTGCAACGTGTGGTCGACAGCCTCAGCTGGGTGCTGGTCGCCGCCGCCAGCCTGCTGGCGGCCATGGGTGGATGGAACCAGATGCAGTTCGGCTGGACCATCAACAGCCCGGTGGTGGGGTACCCGCTGGCCCTGGCCACGCTGCCGATTCTGGCGAGCATGGTGGCGCTGGCGATCCTGGCGCTGGTGCAGCTGGTCAACGTCTGGCGGCGTGCCGCCGCACCGCCGCCACCGGCCGCCGCCAACGTCACCGCCGACTGATAACAAGACGGGCACTGCCCACCGAGGTTCGAACATGACCGTCGTGGTTTTTCTCTCTTCGCTGCTCGGCTTCATGGCCTTCGGCATGCCGATCGCCTTCGCGCTGATCCTCACCGGCGCGGTGCTGATGTGGTACCTCGATTTCTGGGACGTGCAACTGCTCGCCCAGAACCTGCAGGCCGGCGCCGACAGCTTCCCGCTGCTGGCCGTGCCTTTCTTCATCCTGGCCGGCGAGCTGATGAACGCCGGCGGGATTTCACGCCGCATCATCGCCATGGCGCAGGCCTATTTCGGCCACAAGCGCGGTGGCCTGGGCTACGTCGCCATCGCCGCCTCGGTGCTCCTGGCGAGCATGTCCGGCTCGGCCCTGGCCGACACCGCCGCGCTGGCGACGTTGCTGCTGCCGATGATGCGCGAGCGAGGCTACCCGCTGAGCTCGTCTTCGGGGCTGGTGTCGGCGGGCGGCATCATCGCGCCGATCATTCCGCCGTCGATGCCCTTCGTCATCTATGGCGTGGTGACCAATACCTCGATCAGCCAGCTGTTCCTCGCCGGGATGGTGCCGGGGCTGATCATGGGCATGGGGCTGGTGGTGGCCTGGACCATCATCGCCCGCAAGATCGACGAGCCGAAGCAGGAAAAGGCCAGCGCGGCGGTGCGCCGCAAGGTGCTGGTGGACGGCGCGGCGGCGCTGATGCTTCCGGTGATCATCGTCGGCGGGCTGCGCGGCGGGCTGTTCACCCCGACCGAAGCGGCGGTGGTGGCGGCGGTCTATGCGCTGGCCGTGTCCACGCTGCTGTATCGCGAGCTTAACTGGGCGGGGCTGGTGGAGGTGCTGACCCGCGCCAGCCGGACCACCGCCTCGGTGATGTTCCTCTGCGCCGCGGCTACCGTGTCGGCCTACATGATCACCCTGGCGCAGCTGCCCGACGAGATTGCCGTGATGCTCGGCCCGCTGGCCGAGAATCCCAAGCTGCTGATGGTCGCCATCATGCTGCTGATGATCGCCGTCGGCATGGTGCTCGACCTGACCCCGACCATCCTGATCCTGGGCCCGGTGCTCGCGCCGATCGCCATCAAGGCGGGCATCGACCCGGTCTATTTCGGCGTGATGTTCGTGCTGATCGGCTCGATCGGCCTGATCACGCCGCCGGTGGGCACGGTGCTCAACGTGGTGGGCGGCATTGGCCGGCTGCGCATGGAGACGCTGGTGCGCGGGGTGGTCCCGTTCTTCCTGATCTACATGGTCATCGTCGTGCTGCTGATCGCCGCGCCGTCGATCATCACCGCGCCGCTGGCCTGGCTTCGCTGAGCACCACCTGCCTGGCCCGCGATTCGACGGGCCAGGCCCTCGCCACGGCGAGGAATGATTCTTCCCACAACAACAAAAGGTACGTGTCATGAAAAGCTTGCTCATCGCCGCCCTGGCGGCCGCCACCTTCGGTGGCTCCCTCGTTGCCGTCAGCGCCCAGGCGGCTGACGACATCCGCCCACGGATGATCCGCTTCGGCTACGGCCTCAATGAAGACAGCAACCAGGGACGCGCGGCCAAGCTGCTCGCCGAGGAGGTCGCCAAGGCCTCGGGCGGCAAGCTGAAGATGCGCACCTTCGCCTCGGCCAGCCTCGGTTCGGACGACCAGATGCAGAACGCGCTGATCGGCGGCGCCCAGGAAATGATGGTGGGTTCGACCGCGACGCTGGTGGGCATCGCCAAGGAAATGGCCGTGTGGGACACGCCGTTCCTGTTCATCAACGAGAAGCAGGCCGACCATGTGCTCGACGGCCCGGTAGGGCGGCAGGTGATGGACGCGCTGGAAGCCAAGGGCATGGTCGGGCTGGTGTATTGGGAGAACGGCTTTCGCAACCTGACCAACAACGTCCGCCCGATCGAGAAGATGGAAGATTTCAACGGCGTGAAGCTGCGGGTGATGCCCAACCCGGTGTTCATCGACACCTTCCGCCAGATGGGCGCCAACGCCGTGCCGCTGCCGTTCTCCGAGCTGTTCACCGCGCTGGAGACCAAGGCGGTCGATGGCCAGGAAAATCCCTACAACACCATCCTGTCGTCCAAGTTCTACGAGGTGCAGAAGTACCTGAGCGTGACCAACCACGTCTACAGCCCCTGGATCGTGACCGCGTCCAAGCGCTGGTGGGACGGCCTGTCCAAGACCGAGCAGGAGATCATCATGCAGGCGGCCGTGAAGGCCCGCGATGCCGAGCGTGAGGACACCCGCGCCGAAGCCCGCGAGGCGCTGGCAGCGATCAGGGAGCACGGCATGCAGATCAACGAGGTCACCCCCGAAGAGGTGGCGCGGATGCGCGAGAAAGCCAAGCCGGCGATCCAGACGGTGATCGACACGGTGGGGCAGCCATTGTTCGATCAGGTCCAGGCCGAAATCGCAAAGGCACCGCAGTAAGGCTGTCGGGCGCCTCTTCGGAGGCGCCTGCCAAACGGTAGAATCGCGCCTCCCCAGTTTCCGGATCCGTCATGAGTTCTCGTCGCCGCCGCTCGCCGGAGCGAGCCACCCTGTCCGATGTCGCCAAGAGCGCCGGCTGTTCGCTGATGTCCGCATCGCGGGCGCTGTCGCAACCCGAACGGGTATCCGATGCCCTGCGCGAGCGGGTCATGGAGGCGGTGCGGGCGCTGGGCTACGTGCCGCACCCCGCGGCCCGCAGCCTGGCCAGCGCCCGTTCCAACCTGGTCGCGGTGATCATCCCGTCGCTGTCCAACGCGGTCTTCGTCGACACCGTGGAGGCGATCCAGCGGGTGCTGATGCCTGCCGGCTACGAGCTGATGATCGGGGTGAGCCATTACCGTCCCGAAGAAGACGAGCGGCTGCTGCGGGCCTATCTGGCGCATCAGCCGGCCGGGCTGCTGGTGACCGGTTTCGAGCGCAGCGACGCGGCGCGCGAGGTGCTCGGCAGCTACGACAGTCCCATCGTGACCCTGATGGAGCTCAGCGACGCCGAGGAAGACTATTGCGTCGGGTTCTCGCAGTTCGACGCCGGCGCGCAGATGACGCGCCACCTGCTGCAGCGCGGTTACCGGCACATCGCCTTCGCCGCCGCCCAGCTGGACCCGCGAACCCTGCAGCGCGCCGAAGGTTATCGCCAGGCGATGCGCGAGGCCGGGCGCCACGAACCGGCGCTGGAGCTGCTGACCCCCGCGGTGTCGTCCATTGGCCTGGGCGCCGAGCTGCTCGACCAGTTGCTGGCCCGCCATCCCGAAATCGATGCGGTGTTCTTCAACAACGACGACCTGGCGCTCGGCGCGCTGTTTCGCGCGCGTCAGCTGGCGCTCGAAGTGCCGCAGCGCCTGGCCATCGCCGGTTTCAACGATCTGCCGGCGGCGGCCTGGATGCATCCGGCGCTGACCACCGTACGCACCACGCGCGGGCGGATAGGGGAGCTGGCCGGGCAGATGCTGCTCAGCCTGATGCGCGGCGAGCAGCCGCCGCAGCGGCGCATCGACGTGGGTTTCGAGGTGGTGATGCGTGACAGCGCCTGAGGCGCTGCGCCCGCTCACTCGGCCCGGCTTGCCTGGGCGGTGACCTGCTGGGCGATCTCGATCATCTGTTCGCGCATCCAGCGGTTGGCCGGGTCCTGGTCCGTGCTCTCGTGCCAGTAGATGTGGGTTTCCAGCGTCGGGATGTCCACCGGCAGCGGCGCCTGATGCAGGTCGTGGCGGCGGGCGAAGCGCTCCGGCACGGTCACCGCCATGTCGGTCTGCTGGATGACCTGGGTCGCCATCATGTAGTGCTGCGAGCGCAGGGCGATCTTGCGCTGCTGGCCCATCTTGCCCAGCGCCAGGTCGACCATGCCCAGGCCGCTGCGGCGGCTGGAGATGTGGATGTGCGACAGCGACAGATACTCCTCCAGGCTCAGGCGTTCCTTGGCCAGCGGATGCCCGCGGCGCATGGCGCAGACGTAGCGGTCCTCCAGCAGCTTGACGTGGCGGACCTGCGGATCGGTATTGAGGGGCGCGTCCATGGCGAAATCCAGCCGCCCGGCGGCCAGTTCCTTGGTGGTCTCGCGGCGCTTGGCCAGCATGCTTTCGATCTTCACGTTCGGCGCAAGCCGGCGCAGCCGCTGGAACAGGGGCGGCAGGACCACCGCCTCGGTGAGGTCGGTCATGCTGATGCGGAAGGTCTTGTTGGCCTGCAGCGGGTTGAAGGTGCGGCTTTCCTGGACCGACACCCGCAGCAGCTGCAGTGCGTTGCGCACCGGGCCGATGATGTTCTGGGCCATGGGTGTGGGCACCATGCCTTGCGCGGTGCGCACGAACAGCGGGTCGTTGAAGGTCTCGCGCAGGCGGGCCAGGGCGTTGGAAACCGCGGGCTGGGTGATGCCGACGATCTGCCCGGCACGGGTCAGATTCGCCTCGGTATAGATGGCATCGAACACGATGAACAGATTGAGATCGACCTTGTTCAGATTCATTTCCGTATGTGCTCCGCTTCTATTTGTTTTCGCGATCATATATCGGTGATGAATGTTAATACACACCGAAAATAGCTTAGATAAATCAAAGTCCCTCAACTAGCATTCCTGCCACAACACCCACCCGCAGAAGGTATCCCCATGGATTTCGCCTACTCCCCCAAGGTTCAAGAGCTGCGAGAGCGCGTCCAGGCGTTCATGGATGCGCATGTCTATCCGGCCGAAAAGATCTTCTACCAGCAGGTCGCCGAAGGCGATCGCTGGCAGCCCACCGCGATAGTCGAAGAACTCAAGGCGAAGGCGAAGGCCGAGGGACTGTGGAACCTCTTCCTGCCCGATTCCGAACTCGGATTCGGGCTCACCAACCTCGAATACGCGCCGCTGGCCGAAATCATGGGCAGCTCGGGGCTGGGCTCCGAAGCCTTCAACTGCTCGGCGCCGGACACCGGCAACATGGAAGTCCTGGTGCGCTACGGCAGCGAGGCGCAGAAGAAACAGTGGCTCGAGCCCCTGCTGCGCGGCGAGATCCGTTCGGCCTTCGGCATGACCGAGCCGGCGGTGGCGTCCTCCGACGCGACCAACATGCAGGCCCGTGCCGTGCGCGAGGGCGACGAGTGGGTGATCAACGGCCGCAAGTGGTGGACCTCCGGTGCCTGCGACCCGCGCTGCAAGGTGATGATCTTCATGGGCCTGACCAATCCGGATGCGCCGCGCCACCAGCAGCACTCGATGATCCTGGTGCCGATGGATGCGCCCGGCCTGAAGGTACTCCGCCCGCTACCGGTGTTCGGTTACGACGATGCGCCCCATGGCCACGCCGAAGTGCTGCTGGAGAACGTGCGGGTGCCGTACGAGAACGTGCTGCTGGGCGAGGGCCGCGGGTTCGAGATCGCCCAGGGTCGCCTGGGACCGGGCCGTATCCACCACTGCATGCGTTCGGTGGGGGTCGCCGAGCGCGCCCTGAAGCTGATGTGCGAGCGCTCGGTCAGCCGCACCGCTTTCGGCAAGCCGCTGGCGCGCCTGGGCGCCAACCTCGACCACATCGCCGAGTCGCGGATCGAGATCAACATGGCGCGCATGCTGACGCTCAATGCGGCCTACATGATGGATACGGTGGGCAACAAGATCGCGGCCAGCGAGATCGCCCAGATCAAGGTCGTGGCGCCGAACGTCGCGCTGAAGGTGATCGACCGCGCCATCCAGATCCACGGCGGTGCCGGTGTGTCCGAGGACTTCCCGCTGGCCCACTGGTATGCGGCGCAGCGCACCCTGCGTCTGGCCGACGGCCCGGACGAAGTGCACCGCGCCTCGATCGCCAAGCTGGAGCTCGGCAAGTACGTGCCACGCGAGCTGTTGCGCAGTCACTGATCGAGCGACAGCACATAAAAAGGCCCGCGTAAGAGGGCCTTTTGCATCACGCCAGGCCGGGCGGCGGCGAGGCCTCAGCCGTGCAACGCTTCGATATGGCGCCGATAGCGACGATAGGCCTCGTCGTAGAGCGGCACGTTGTCCTGGATCGGCTGCACCGCGCTGCTCGCGTCCAGCCGCACGCAGCGCTCGCAGATGTCGGCGAGGCTGGCCGTCGGGTCGTCCTGACGGGCCAGGCACCAGGCCGCCTGTATCGCGCCTCCCAGGGCGGCCGCTTCGCTGTGCTCGGTGCAGATCACCGGCATCGCCATGCTGTCGGCCACCAGCTGGCGCCAGAGCGGGCTTTTCGCGCCGCCGCCGATCAGGCGGATGCTGTCGCTGTCGATCCCGTTGTCGTGCAGCAGGTCCAGGCCGAAGCGCAGGCCGAAGGTGGTGCCTTCGAGCACGGCGCGGCAGAGGTTGGCGCGGGTCAGGTTGTCGGCGGTCAGGCCGAGCAGGGTGCCGGTGGCGTTCGGCAGCGGCGGTACCCGCTCGCCGTTGAGAAAGGGCAGCATGCTGATGCCTTCGGCACCGATCGGCGCCTGGGCGGCCAGCGTGCCGAAGCCCTCCAGATCCAGTTGCAGCAGCTCGCGCACCACGGCGTTGGCGTTGGTCAGGTTCATGGTGCAGATCAGCGACAGCCAGCCGCCCGAGGACGAGCAGAACGCGGCCACTTCCGGGTGGCGGCTCACCGCTGGCCGGTCGGTGTAGGCGTAGAGCGTGCCCGAGGTGCCGAGGCTCATGGTGATCATGCCCGGCGCGATGTTGCCGGTGCCGATCGCCCCCATCATGTTGTCGCCACCACCGCTGGAGACCAGCGCCCGCGGGTTCAGCCCCAGCCGTTCGGCGATCCCGGGGCGCAGCGTGCCGACCGGTGCGTGCGGTTCTATCAGCTCGGGCAAGGCCCGCTCGAGGCGTCCGCTGGGGTCGATCTGGCGCAGCAGCGGCAGGTCCCATTGGCGGGTGCGCACGTCGAAGTAGCCGCTGCCGGAGGCGTCACCGTATTCGGTGCAGCAGCGCCCGGTGAGCCAGTAGTTGAGGTAGTCGTGGGGCAGCAGGATGTGAGCGATGCGCTCGAACAGCGCGGCGTGATGGCGCTGCGTCCAGAGCAGCTTGGACAGCGTGTAGCCCGGCGCGATGGCGACCCCGAGCCGCTGCAGGGCGCCTTGCTGCCCGCCCAGCAATGCCAGCAGCTCATCGTTCTCGGGCGTCGATTCGGTATCGCACCAGAGCTTGGCCGGACGCAGCACCTCGCCGGCGGCATCCAGCGCGACGAGCCCGTGCTGCTGACCGGAAATGCCGATGCCGAGCACATCCCGACCCGGGCGACCGGCCTGGGCGAGCGCCATGCGGGTGGCTCGCTCGAAGGCATCGGTCCATTGCGTGACCTCCTGCTCGCGGCGCCCGTTGGGCCCGCTGATCAACTGGTGCGCAGCCGAGCCTTCGCCCAGCACCTGCCCGGTTTCGGCATCGAGCAGGATCGCCTTGGTGCCCTGGGTGCCGCAGTCGATGCCGAGGTACATGAGCGACCTCCTGTTCAGTAGGTGAGCAACAGCTCGAGGGTGCCCTTGACGCCCAGGCTGCGCAAGCGTTGCAGGCCGCGCTCGAAGGCTTCGACGAAGGCGGCGGAGCGGATCAGGTGCGGGCCGAAGATCTCTTCGCGGCCGAGCAGGCGCTGGGCGAGGCCTTCGTCCTGGTCGACCAGTGCCTGGCAGAAATCCGCACGCGGGTCGGGAATCCGGTAGCGGTTGCCCAGCTCGTCCACGCCCCGCAGATAGAGCGCCCAGGCGGCCACGACCAGGGCCGCGCGATCGAGCTGGGCGTGGTCGGCGATCAGGCGGTTGATGGTCGGGATGGTGAACTTGGGAAACTTCGACGAACCGTCCGAGCAGACGCGCTCGAGCTGGTCGGCAATCGCCTGGTTGGAGAAGCGCTTGATGAGGGTGTTCTTGTACGCGGTCAGGTCGATGCCCGGAACCGCGGCCAGTTGCGGCGTCACGTCCAGGTCCATGTAGGCGCGGATGTAGCCGACGAACAGCGGATCGGCCATGGTCTCGTGGACGAAACGGTAGCCGCGCAGCCAGCCGAGGTAGGTCAGGGCCAGGTGGCTGCCGTTGAGCAGCTTGATCTTCATCTCCTCATAAGGCGTGACGTCGTCGGTGAACTGCACGCCGACCTTTTCCCAGGCCGGGCGGCCGTTGACGAACTTGTCTTCCAGAACCCATTGCAGGAAGGGTTCGCAGACCACCGGCCAGGCGTCGTCGATGCCGTGTTCGTCATGCAGGTCGAGGCGATGCTGGGTGCTGGTCATCGGTGTGATGCGGTCGACCATGGCGTTGGGGAAGCTCACGTGCTCGGCGATCCAGTCGGCCAGCTGCGGATCGAGCAGGGTGGCGAAGGCGATCAGCGCCTTGCGCGTGACCTCGCCGTTGTGCGGCAGGTTATCGCAGGACATCAGGGTGAAGGGCGCGACGCCGGCGCGCCGGCGCGCGGCGAGGGCGGCGCAGATCAGGCCGAACACGCTGATCGGCTCGTCGCGGTTCATCAGGTCGTGCTGGATCAGGGGCAGCCCGGCGTTGAACTCGCCGGTGCTGTCGTCCATGCAGTAGCCGCCTTCGGTGATGGTCAGGGAGACGATGCGAATGGCCGGGTCGGCCAGCCGGGCGATCACGGCGGCGGAACCGTCCTCGACCAGCAGCATGTCGCGGATCGCCCCCATCACCTGCACCTTGGTGTCCGGATGGTCGTCGAGTTCGACCAGGGTGTAGAGGTAGTCCTGGCCGGCCAGCGCGTCGCGCATGGCGCGCTCTTCAGGGCGCGTGCCGATGCCGCAGATGCCCCAGTCCAGGCCCTCGCCCTCGTTCATCAGCGCTTCGGTGTAGACCGCCTGGTGGGCCCGGTGGAAGCCGCCCACGCCGATGTGGGCGATGCCGGCGGTCACGCTGTCCAGGCGATAGGTCGGCTGGCGCACGTGGGCGCCCAGGTTCGGCAGGTTGTTCTGGTTCAACTTCATGATCGGTCTCGCTGGCATGAGGGGGCGTTGCAGCGCCGCTGCCCAGGCGCGGCCGGGCAACGGGTCCACGAAATGGCGGCCGCCGCGGCGGCCCGGACTCAGGCGGCCTGCTCGAGCGGCAGGCCGATCGCCTGGCCCCGTTCGTCGAACAGGTGGCAGTGAGTGGCTTCGAGGGTCAGGTTCAGCTGCTCGCCGTAGCGCGGGGTGAAATCGCCGCGGATGCGCATCGTCAGCGCCTCGCCCGAGCGGGTGACCACGTGGCAATAGGTGTCGCTGCCCAGGCGCTCGCTGACGTCGGTCTTGACCTGCAGCTGGCACTGGCCTTCGCTGCCACGGTTCAGGTGTTCGGGGCGGATGCCGAGGGTGACCGGGGCACCGACGCTGAGCGCACCGCCATCGACCGGCAGGAACAGGCGGCACTGGGCATCGAGCTCGACCTCGCAACCGGTTGCCTCGATACGGCTGACCCGGCCCTTGAGAAAGCCCATCTTCGGCGTGCCGAGAAAGCCGGCCACGAACAGGTTGGCCGGGTGGTGGTAGAGCTCCATCGGCGAGCCGACCTGCTCGATGCGCCCGCCATTGAGCACGACCACCTTGTCGGCGAGGGTCATGGCTTCGACCTGGTCATGGGTCACGTAGATCATGGTCGCCTGCAGTTCCTTGTGCAGGCGCGCCAGCTCCAGGCGCATCTGCACGCGCAGGGCGGCGTCGAGGTTCGACAGGGGCTCGTCGAAGAGGAAGATCTTCGGGTTGCGCACGATGGCGCGGCCGATGGCGACGCGCTGGCGCTGGCCGCCGGAGAGCTGGCGTGGCTTGCGTTCGAGCAGCGGTTCGAGTTCGAGAATCCGCGCCGCCTCTTCGATCTTGCGCGACACCTGCTGCTTGTCGGCGCCGGCGAGATCCAGGGCGAACGACATGTTCTTGCGCACCGTCATGTGCGGGTAGAGCGCGTAGGTCTGGAACACCATCGCCAGGTCCCGCTTGGCCGGGCTCAGGTCGGTGATGTCGCGGCCGTCGAGCTCGATGCGGCCGCTGCTGACTTCCTCCAGGCCCGCGATCAGCCGCAGCAGGGTCGACTTGCCGCAGCCCGAAGGCCCGACGAAGACCACGAACTCGCGGTCGCGGATGTCCAGGTCGATGCCCTTGATGATCTCGTGGCCATCGAAGCCCTTCTTGAGGTTGTGAATCCTGAGGTCTGCCATGGGAGTTCCTCTTCAGAGAGCGTCGTGACGCGCGGCGCCTGCCGCGAGCGATGGAGTGATCGGGCGGCCGCTCATTTCACGGCACCGAAGGAAAGGCCGCGCACCAGCTGCTTCTGGCTGATCCAGCCGAAGACGAGAATGGGGGCGCAGGCGAGGGTGGAAACGGCCGAGAGCTTGGCCCAGAACAATCCCTCGGGGCTGGAGTAGGAGGCGATCAGCGCCGTCAGCGGCGCCGCGTTGGCCGAGGTCAGGTTGAGCGACCAGAAGGCCTCGTTCCAGCACAGGATCAGCGACAGCAGGACGGTCGAGGCCAGGCCGCCCTTGCTGATCGGCAGCAGCACGCGGGTCATTTCCTGGAAGATGCTGGCGCCGTCCATCCGCGCCGCTTCGAGGATGTCGCGGGGGATGTCCTTGAAGTAGGTGTAGATCATCCAGACCATGATCGGCAGGTTGATCAGCGTGTAGATCACGATCAGCACGCTGCGGCTGTCGAGCAGGCCGAACTGCTTGGCCAGCAGGTAGATCGGCACCAGTACGCCCACCGGCGGCAGCATCTTGGTCGAGAGCATCCAGAGCAGGGTGCCCTTGGTGCGCTTGGTCTCGAAGAAGGCCATGGAGTAGGCCGCGGGAATGGCGATCAGCATGCCCAGCGCGGTGGCGCCGAAGGAGATGGTCACCGAGTTCCAGGCGTACTTGAAGTAACCGCTGCGGTCCTGGATGTGCAGGTAGTTTTCCAGCGTCGGGGTGAAGATGAACTGCGGCGGCGTGGCGAAGGCGTCGATCTCGGTCTTCAGGCTCGTCAGCAGCATCCAGAAGATCGGGAAGAACAGCAGCAGCGCCACCGTCCAGGCCGCGATGCCGACCAGCGTGGTGTTCAGTCGGCGGCTTTGTTTGAGCGTCAGCATGAGTCCGGCCTCAGTATTTTTCGGTGAGGTTCTTGCCGAGCATCCGCACCAGGATGATCGCCGCGATGTTGGCGATGACCACCGCGATCAGGCCGCCGGCCGATGCCATGCCGACGTCGAACTGCAGCAGCGCCTGGTTGTAGATCAGGTAGGCGAGGTTGGTGGAGGCGTAGCCCGGCCCCCCGCTGGTGGTGGTGAAGATCTCGGCGAACACCGAGAGCAGGAAGATCGTCTCGATCATCACCACCACCGCGATCGGCCGCGCCAGGTGGGGCAGCGTCAGGTGCCAGAAGATGGCGATGGGCCCGGCGCCGTCGAGGCGGGCGGCTTCCTTCTGCTCCTGGTCGAGCGACTGCATGGCGGTCATCAGGATCAGGATGGCGAAGGGCAGCCACTGCCAGGAGACGATGATCACGATCGACAGCAGCGGGTGCTGGGCCAGCCAGTCCACCGGCTGCGCGCCGAAGAAGCGCCAGACCGCGGCGAGGATGCCCGAGACCGGGTGGTAGATCAGGTTCTTCCAGACCAGCGCGCTCACCGTCGGCATGATGAAGAACGGCGAGATCAGCAGCACCCGGGTGATGCCCCGCCCGGGGAAATCGGCCGCTTCGAGCAGGGCCGAGATCAGCACGCCGAGCACGACGCTGATCAGCAGCACGCTGCCGACCAGGATCAGGGTGTTGAGCATGCCGGGCATGAAGCCGGCGTCGGTCAGGAAGTACTCGAAGTTCTCCAGGCCGACGAAATCGTTGTCGCCGGGATAGAGCAGGTTGTAGCGGATGACGGAGAAGTACACCGTCATCCCCAGGGGCACGATCATCCACAGCAGCAGCAACGCCACCGACGGGCTGACCAGAAACCAGCCGGGCTTGAGGCGACGCCGGGACGAGGGCCGGTCCTGGTGGGCGTCGGCCCGCTCGGTATCGAGAGTCGTGGTGCTAGTCATCAGGCTGTGCTCCGGGGACAGCGGCGCGCAGCGGACCGGATCGAGGCGATCCGGCCATGCGCATGTCCATCAGCGAGTGGGGTGGCTTATTTCGGGTAGCCGGCGCGTTTCATTTCCCGCGTCGTCGACTGCTGCACGGCGTTGAGCATCTGCTCGACGGGCATCTGCCCGGTCAGCGCCGCGGCGAACATCTTGCCGACCTGCGTACCGATGGCCTGGAACTCGGGAATGGTGACCAGCTGGATGCCGACGTAGGGCACCGGCTTGGCCGACGGGTCGGCCGGATCGGCCTGCTTGAGCGATTCCAGCGTCACGCGGGCGAAGGGCGCGGCCGTCATGTACTCGTCGTTGTAGGTCGATTCACGGGTGCCTGGCGGCACGTTGGCCACGCCATCGGTCTCGGCGACCAGTTCGGCGTATTCCCTGGAAGTCGCCCAGGCGGTGAAGGTCTTGGCCGAGTCCTTGCTCTTGGAGCTGGTGGGGATCGCCAGCGCCCAGGAATACAGCCACGCCGAGCCCTTCTCGGTGGTCTCGTGGGGCGCGAAGGTGAAGCCGACCTGGTCGGCGACGCGGCTCTGGGAGGCATCGGTGACGAACGAGCCGGCCACGGTGGCGTCGACCCACATGGCGCACTTGCCGCTGTTGAACAGCGCGAGATTCTCGTTGAAGCCGTTGCTCGACGCGCCGGGCGGGCCGTAGTTGCGCAGGGTGTCGACGTAGAAGTTCGCCGCCCGGGTCCATTCCTCGCCGGTGAATTCGGGCTGCCATTTCTCGTCGAACCAGCGCGCGCCGAAGGCATTCGCGACCGTGGTCACCAGCGCCATGTTCTCGCCCCAGCCGGCCTTGCCGCGCAGGCAGATGCCGTACTGGTCCTTGCCGGGCTGGTGGAGCTTCTGGGCGAACTCGGCCATCTGCGTCCAGGTCGGGCGCTCGGGCATCTGCAGGCCCGCGGCCTCGAACAGGTCGGTTCGGTAGTAGGTCATCGAGCTTTCGGCATAGAACGGCAGCGCGTACAGGGTGCCGTCCACCGACAGACCCTCGCGCACGGAGGGGAAGACGTCGTCGAGATCGTAGCCCTCGGGCAGGTCCGTCATGGCTTCGAGCCAACCCTTGGCGCCCCACAGCGAGGCTTCGTACATGCCGATGGTCAGCACGTCGAACTGGCCGCCCTGGGTGGCGATATCGGTGGTCAGGCGCTGGCGCAGCACGTTTTCCTCGAGCACCACCCAGTTGAGGTTGATGTCGGGATGATGCTGTTCGAAGGTCTTGGAGAGGCGCTGCATGCGGATCATGTCAGCGTTGTTGACGGTGGCGATGGTCAGGGTTTCTGCCGACGCTGCGCTGGCCAGGACCAGGCAGGCGGTGCCAACAAGAGTTTTGCCGATATGCATGTCGGACTCCTCTTCCACGCCGACGTGGGCGTCGGAAGTTTTTATTGTTGTTGTGGATGCCGCGCGATGAACGCGGCCCTCTCGCAGGCCATTACAACGCTGCCGACGCACGGCAACAAAGCCGTGAATACACATCAATTGGTACTTTTTTGCACTCGTCAGCAAATTGGCTCTCCCGCCTGAGCCCGGCCTGTGTCGGTGGGCGAAGCGGGCGTACGGTTTTTTGGCGGGATTTGCGTATCAGACGGCGAGGTTCTGCTCGGTCATGCGCACCATCGCCAGGCGCCGGTAGCGTGAGGGCGTCATCCCCTTGAGCTGCTGGAAGCGGCGATTGAAGTTCGAGAGGTTGTTGAAGCCCGACTCGAAGCAGACGTCGGTGACCGGCTTGTCGCTTTCCACCAGCAACTCGCAGGACTTGCTGATGCGCAGGCTGTTGACGAACTCGACGAAGCAGCGCCCGGTCGCGCGCTTGAAAAAGCGCGAGAAGTAGGTGGGCTTCATGCCCAGGTGGGCGGCGACCTCTTCGAGCGGCAGGTCGCGCATGTAGTGCTCGAAGATGTAGTTCACCGCGAGGTTGGTGCGGTCGGCATGGTGTTCGTCGCCCAGCTGCGCCGAGGTGGCGCCGGAGAGCAACTGGTAGTCGTCACAGCGGGCCAGCAGCTCGAGCATGATCAGGAAATAGCCCAGGCGGGTGACGCCCTCGCTGTCGGCGACCTGCTGCATCAGCTCGCGTGCCTGGCGGATGGTGCGCGGGCAGCGGAACTCGATGCCGTAGCGCGCGCGCTCGAACATCGGGGCGAGCTGCCGCAGTTCCGAGAAGACGCCGTTGCCGGCCTCGAACAGCTCGTCGGTGAAGTTCACCAGCATGTCGCGCGTGTGCACGACCTCGCCATCCTCGACCTGGCTGATCCAGTTGTGGGGCAGGTGCGGGCCGGTGAGGAACAGGCTGTCGGGCCCGAAGTTGCCGACGTAGTCGCCGATGAACACCTTGCCGGAGCTGGCCACGATCAGGTGCAGCTCGTATTCCTTGTGGTTGTGCCAGCGCACCAGCGGGCAGGGGAAGCCATGCTCCCGGTAGATCAGGGAGTTGCCGTTGTGGTCGTCCATCAGCTCGTAGGACGGATCGGTCGTTCTTGTGCTTTTCATGGCGCCGCTGTCATGAGCCCAATCCGCAGAGGGTATAGCGCTTTTACCCCTGATTTCCAGGCGGCTGCTCCAGGACGGCAAGTTCGCGGCGGTAGGGCAGGTCGGGACCGGTGCGCGAGCAGGTGATCGCCGCGGCTTCCATGGCGAAGGCGAGCATCTGCACGAGCGTTTCGCGATCGAGCCCGGCGAGCGCGTCGGGACGGTCGAGCCGGCGTTCGTGCAGGAAGGCCAGCATGGCCGCCTGGAAGGTGTCGCCGGCGCCCACGGTGTCGCGTAACTGCACCGGACGCGCCGGGCCGTGCAGCATGCCGACGCCACGGCTGAAGGCCTGGGCGCCATCGGCGCCGCGGGTGAGTACGACCAGCTGGCAATGGTCGGTGAGCCAGCTGCGGGCGACGTCCTCCGGGTTGCGGTCGGGGTAGAGCACCTCGAGATCCTCGAGGCTGACCTTGATCAGATGGGCCTGCCTGGCCAGGTGCTCGATGCGCTCCCGCCAGATCGCCAGGCTCGGTTCCACGTTCAGTCGCACGTTGGGGTCCAGGGAAATCAGCCGCTGGCCACATTCGCGCGCCACCAGTGACGAAATCGTATCGGCGACCGGTTGCACGACCAGCGAAAAGGAACCGATATGAATACCCCGGATTCGTTCGTCCAGCGCCGGCAGGTGCTCTTCGCGCAGCAGGCGGTCGGCGCAGCCTTCGCCGCGGAAGCTGTATTGCGGCGAACCGTCGGACCCGACCGCGACCATCGCCAGCGTGGTGGGCGCGTCGAACTCGATCAGGTAGCGCGCGTCGACCTGCTCCTGCGTCAGGACCTGGCGCAGCTGTCGACCCAGCGGATCGTTGGAAAGGCCGGCGAGGAAGGCGACGGGAACGCCAAGGCGGCTCAGGCCGATCGCGACGTTGAACGGCGAACCGCCGGCGACGGCTTCGAGAGTCAGACGATTGCAGCGCTCCGGCGCGGCTGCGCCGGCAAAGACGTCGAACAGGGCTTCGCCACAGACCAGGTACATGCAGGTGCTTCCATCCGCGATAGGTGCGGGGAGCTTAGTCCGGGCATCGCCCGGACAACAGTACGAAACGGCTGTGGCAGTGATACGTTCTTGTCATGAGCACAGGGCTAAAGACTTCGAATTGAAGTCAGGAATCGCCTCTAACTCATTGAAAATAAAGGAAAGCACGCTTTATCTAGAGTTTTTCTAGAAATTCCATTATATCATTGAAAAACAAGGAATATTCCTGATTTTGCGGGGCGTTATGAAATGCCCCGCAGACGCCTCAGTACACCCAGATCTCGACACGGCGGTTGCGAATCCGGCCATTCGCGTCATCATTCGAAGCTACTGGAAGTTCGTCTCCCAAACCACTGATTTCTTTGAATATTACGCCGCCTTTTACCAGCTCACGGCGAACCGCCATGGCCCGCAGTCGAGAGATCAGCGCGGCGCGTGACGGGTCCAGGTTGCTGTCGCCGAAGCCCACCAGGACCGCGCGCTGGCGGAGCAGGTCGTTCTCACGCAGGTACGCGATGACCCGATCGATGTCGCGCTGGGCCTTGTTGTCGAGGCGAGCGCTGCCATCGTCGAAGCGGAAGTTGACCGTCAGCCGCTTGGCTTCGCGGGCCAGCTGCCGATAGGCCGCCGGCATGCTCTGGGAGGGTGTCTGGGTCACGGCCTGGATGTTCTGGGCGATATAGCCGGCCTTCACCACGACCGCCTGGCCGGCATCGCTGTGGGCGAAGTCGATGAAGCGGCGCACCCAGTCAGAATGGCTGGAGGGATTTGCATAGAAGAACAGGCGGCGCGACAGCGGATAGTCTTCGGTGGCGACCGTCGTCGTTTCCGGGAACATCGGCAGCGAATTGCCATCGGTGATCGCCAGCGCCTTGGCCCGACCGACCGACGCCAGCCCGACGAAGCCAACGGCCCCGGGGTCGCCCACCACGGCGGCGGAGAGTTCGTCGTTGGATTCGTAACGCAGCGCGCTGCTGTGCAGCGACGTCGAGTGGCTGGCCAGGACCAGCTCCTTGAAGGTGTCGTAGGTACCCGACATGTCATCGCGTGCGTGCAGCCTCACGGAGAGGTCGGCCCCGCCGATCTCCGCCCAGTTCTTCACCTGGCCGGCGAACAGTCGCGCCAGCTGCTCCGAGGAGATGCTCTGCATCGGGTTGGACGGGTGCACGATGATCGCCAGGCCGTCGATGGCGACGACCTGCTCGGCCTGCATGCTCTTGAGATCACCGAGGGAGGCCAGCGAAGCCAGTTCGCTGTCCTTGATCGGCCGCGAGGAGGCCGCCAGATCGGTGGTGCCATTCTTCAATCCGACGAAACCGGTGCCCGAACCGTGTGCCGCGACGGTGGCGATTACCGGCTGGCCCTGCGCGTCCCTGGCGCTGACCTGCTGCTCGTTCTCGACCCCGGTGGGGCGGATGGCGACGTCGGTGAAGCCTTCGGCCTTGAACAGCTCCGCCACGAGCATCGGGGCCAGCTTGGCACCGACGGTGTTGGAGCCCTGGATGCGCAGTACCGGCTGCGCAGCGGTCTGCTGTGCAAGCGCCTGACCCGCCAGCGGCAACAGCCCCAGCAGCCCCAGCGACAGGCTGCGCAATGCCTTGCCCCAACCCTGACGACCCTTATCCCTGCTGATGTCCATGCTGAGCTCCCTACCCAAGAAGGCGGGGAGAATAAGTCAGAATGATGACCGATTGATGACGGGGTGCGGCCTGCCGGAAGGGCGTCACATTTCAGTCAGGCCAGCTCGACCCAGACCGGACAATGGTCGGAGGGTTTGTCCATGGCGCGGATCTCGTAATCGACGCCGGTGTGCTTCAGGCGCGGGCGCAGACCGCTGGAGGTCATGATCAGGTCGATCCGCAGGCCGCGACGGGGCGAATCCTCGAAACCGCGGCTGCGGTAGTCGAACCAGCTGAAGCGGTCGTTCACCTCGGCATTGAGCGTGCGGAAGCTGTCCTCCAGCCCCCAGGCCTTGAGCTTGCACAGCCATTCGCGCTCTTCGGGCAGGAAGCTGCACTTGCCCGTGCGCAGCCAGCGTTTGGCGTTCGCCTCGCCGATGCCGATGTCGCAATCCTCCGGCGAGATGTTGAAGTCGCCCATCACGGCGATGGCCTGGTCGGGGGTGAAGCGCTCTTCGATGAAGGCCTGCAGGTCGGCGTAGAACTTGGTCTTGGCCGGGAACTTGACGGGGTGGCTGCGGCTTTCGCCCTGGGGGAAATAGCCGTTCATCACGGTGACCGGCATGCCGTTGGCATCGGCGAAGCGGCCCCAGATGAAGCGTTTCTGCGATTCCTCGCCGTCGTTGGGCAGGCCCTTGTGGATTTCCAGCGGCGCCTGGCGCGAGAGCAGGGCGACGCCGTAGTGACCCTTCTGGCCGTGGTAATGGACGTGGTAGCCCAGCGCCTCGACCTCCGCCTGGGGGAACTGCTCGTCGGAGACCTTGGTTTCCTGAAGGCCGATGACGTCGGGCTGGTGCTTGTCGATCAAGGCGGCGAGCTGATGGGGGCGAGCGCGCAGGCCGTTGATGTTGAACGAAACGAGTTTCATGGGCTGTCCGGTTCGCAAAAGCGCAGATTCTAGAGGCTCGGGAAGCTGCCGGCGAGCCCGGCGGGCCGCCCCGGGCTTCGGCTGACGTCGGTCCGGACGCGTGGCGAGCCCTTTGCGGCGGTGCTACCGTCCCTGTAACCCTCATGCGAGAACTGCCATGCCGACCACTGCCGAAATTCGCATGCTCGATAGCGGTTATGCCCGGGAAACCTGCTCGCTGCTGTATCACGCCTATCGGCACGAGCCGACCTTTTCCTACCTGTTCGAGGCCGACCGTCCGGGCTACGACCACCGGGTACGGGCCACGGCGCGCGAGCTGGTGCGTCAGCATTTCTTCCAAGAGCAGCCGGCCCTGGGGCTGCTGGTGGAGGATCGCCTGGTGGCCGCCGCGCTGATCGCGCCGCCGCAGCGCAGGCTCGATGTCACCGAAAGCTGGGCCTGGCGCATGCGCATGCTGCTGTCGGCCGGGTTTCGTTGCACCCGCCGCTACCTGGATTACCACGCCGCGGTGCTGTCCTGCCTGCCGCCGGGCGCTTTCCACGTGCTGCCACTGATGGGCGTGCACCCCAATTACCAGGGGCACGGCTATGGCGAGCAGTTGCTCGAGGCGCTGCATGACTGGTGCGCCGAGGACCCGAATTCAGAAGGCCTGGTGATCGACACCGGCAACAGCCGATACCGAGGCTTCTACGAACGCCAGGGGTACCAGGAGATCGGCGAGGTGGCCATCGGGCCGGTGGTCGAGCAGCTGTTCTTCCATCCTTCGCCCGGACACCAGCAGGCGGCGAGCGGCTGAGCGCGCCGAGAATTTTCGCCCAGCGCGGCAGTCTCAAGCTGCCGGATACTTTCAAGATGTACATCATGTCCTCTACACGGCAGCCGCTTTTGAGCCTTCCTCGCGCCTCGGCGGCAAGCGCCGTGCTAGCATCCGCGGCCATGTGGTCATCGAACAAAAACCGTCTGGCAGCCCTCGGCGCGTTGTCTCTTTTTGCCGGCAACCTCATCGCCGCCGAACTCGAGGTCCGGGTGCAGCCAGGCAGCCGCGCGGTACGCGAGAACATCGAGAATTACATCGGCGGCCTGGGCGAGCGCGACGAACGCGAGCTGCTGCGCTACAGCCGCATCGCCCAGCAGCAGGCCGAGAAGGCGCTTCAGGCGCTGGGTTACTACCGCAGCGAAATCACCAGCGAAGTGGTGGGTGGCGAGAATCCCCGGCTGATCCTGACGGTCAAGCGTGGCGAGCCGGTGCGCCTTCGCCACGTGACGCTCCGGCTCGAAGGTCCTGCTTCGGAATTCCGCTCGTTCACCGTGCCGCGCCGCGTGCTGGTCGCCGGGGAAGTGCTCAACCACGGGCGCTACGAGGAGGTGAAGCAGCAGTTCCTCAACCAGGCTTCCCGCTACGGTTACTTCGACGGACGCTTCTCCGCGCAACGGCTTGCCGTCGATCCGGCCGAGAATGTCGCGGACGTGGAGCTGGTGTTCGTCAGCGGGCCGCGTTACCGGCTCGGCGACGTGCGTTTCGAAGGCGATGCGCCGTTCGATGACGACCTGCTCGCGCGCATGGTGACCTTCGAGCCCGACACCCCCTACGATTCCGAGCTGATCGCGGAACTGAGCCGCGCGCTGCAGTCGAGCGGCTATTTCGAAGGCGTGCGGGTCGATGCCAACCCGGCCAACAGCGAGGCGCAGCGCATTCCGGTCGCGGTCCAGCTGACCACGCGCCGGCCGCGAACCCTCGGTGTCGGGCTTGGCTATTCCACCGACGTCGGACCGCGCGTGCGGCTGAACTGGACGCGCCACTGGGTCAACCCGCAAGGCCACAGCTACGGGGCTGAGACCGAACTCTCCGCGCCCCGGCAGAATGTCGGCCTCTGGTACGACATTCCGGGCGACCCGCCGCTGACCGACAAGCTGCGCCTGGCCGGCGGCTATCAATATGAAGAGATTTCCGGCACCGACACCCTGAGCCGCCTGCTGACGGTCGGCCCGGAGTGGCACAGCCAGCGGCCCAGCGGCTGGCAGCGGGTGCTCTCGGTCAAGTGGCAGCGCGAGGAATACCGCCTGGGCGACGACTCCGGGCTGAGCACCCTGTTGATGCCGGGCGTCTCCTATAGCTACCTGCGCAGCGACAGCCGGGTCGACCCGAGCCGGGGCTACCGGCTGCAGTTCGAGCTGGCCGGGGCCAAGGAAGGGCTGCTGTCGGACGCCGACCTGATCCACGGCAACGCGATGTTGCGCGGCCTGACCACCCTCGGCGGGCGGCACCGCTTCCTCGGCCGCGTGCAGTTCGGCGGCAACCTCACCGACGAATACAAGGCCGTCCCGCCCTCGCTGCGCTACTTCGCCGGCGGCGACCAGAGCGTGCGCGGTTACGACTACCAGACCCTGTCGCCGACCAACAGCGACGGCGATCGCATCGGCGGGCGCTACATGTTCGCCGTCAGCGCCGAATACCAGTATTCGGTGGCCGAACGCTGGCGTATCGCGACCTTCGTCGACCAGGGCAACGCATTCAATTCGCTCGATTTCCCCACCCTGAAAAGCGCCGTGGGCGTCGGCGTGCGCTGGGTTTCGCCGGTCGGGCCGATCCGCGTCGATCTCGCGCATCCGCTCGATAGCGAGGGTGGCGTGAGGCTGCATTTCTCCATGGGCCCCGAACTGTGAGGCGCATCGTCAAAGGCCTTGGCTGGACGCTGCTGGCACTCGTTCTGCTGCTGGTGCTCGCCGTGGGGACGATCCTCGGAACCGCCGCCGGCAGCCGCTGGGCGCTGTCGCAGGTCCCGGGCCTGGCGCTGGAAGGCTTCGACGGGCGGCTGGGGGGCAGCTGGCAGGCGCAGCGGCTGGTCTGGACCCAGGACGGCAACCGCGTCGAGATCAGCCAGCCGGCGCTGGCCTGGCGCCCCGGATGCCTGTTGAAACGCACGCTCTGCGTGGATGAGCTGCGGGCGGCGGCGGTCGACCTGCAGTTTCCGCCCGGCGACGAGCCGCCGACGGACGAGCCCCTGACGCTGCCCGATATCGATCTGCCGCTGGCCCTGCACATCGAGCGCATCGACGTCGGGCCGCTGCGCCTGAACGGCGTCGAGCAGCTGCAGTCGTTGCAGCTGCGGGCGGACTGGAATGGCGGCGGGCTCGACATCCATGCGCTGCAGGTGCGTCGCGAGGACCTTTCGCTGGAGGCCACCGGGCGCCTCGAACCCACGGGACAGTGGCCGCTGCGGTTGCAGGGCGATGCTGCCGTGAGATCGCCCGACGAGCAACCCTGGGCGCTGAAGCTGGCGGTCGACGGCGAAGTGCGCGAGCGGGTGCGCCTCGACGTGGAAAGCCAGGGTTATCTCGATGGCCGCCTGCAGGGCGAGGTCCAGCCCCTGGACGATCGCCTGCCGGCCACCGTGCGCCTCACCGCCACCGGCTTCAAGGCGAGCCCCGAGTTGCCCGAAACCTTGCGCGTCGACGACCTGGAGCTGACTGCCGACGGCAATCTCCAGGACGGCTACCGCCTGCTGGCCACCAGCCGCCTGCCGGGCGAGGGCGGCGACGTGCGCGTCGCGCTGGAGGGGCTGGTGAACCTCGCCGGTGCGCGGCTCGACAGCCTCGAGCTGGACGCCGGGGGCAACCGCTGGGTCCGCCTCAACGGCAACCTGGACTGGGAAGAGGCGATCACCGCCGATGCCCGTCTGGCCTGGCGAGAGTTTCCCTGGCGCCGGCTGTATCCGGACATCGACGAGCCGCCGGTGGCCCTGCGCGAGCTGACTGCCGAGGCGCATTACGACGACGGCAACTACTTGGGCAATTTCGCCGCGGCGCTGACGGGCCCTGCGGGCGATTTCAGCCTGGCCAGCCCGTTCAGCGGCGACCTGGGCGCCATCCACCTGCCGCAGCTGGAACTGAAGGCGGGACAGGGCCGGGCGGCGGGCAGCGTGAGCGTCGGTTTCGCCGAACACATCGAGTGGAAGGCCGACCTGGCCCTCGAACAGATCGACCCCGCCTATTGGGTCGCCGAGCTGCCGGGCCGCCTGGGCGGTTCGCTGGCCAGCCGGGGGTCGCTGCGCGACGACGCGCTGCAGGCCGATGCCGCGCTCGACGTCAACGGACGCCTGCGCGGCCAGCCGACGCGCCTGCAGCTCAAGGCCAGCGGGGAAGGGGAGACCTGGACGCTGGCGGGCCTGGATCTGCGCATGGGCGACAACCGCATCCAGGGCGACGGGCGACTCGCCGGCGAGGCCCTGAGCGGCAAGCTGGCGCTGGACCTGCCACGCCTGGCGCAACTCTGGCCGGGACTGGAAGGGCGCATCACGGGCCGCGCGAGCGCCGGCGGAACCTTGCAGCAACCCCAGGGGCAGGTGAGCCTGGACGGGCAGGGCGTCCAGTTCGAAGGCAACAGCCTGAGCCAGTTGCGCCTGACGGCGAACCTCGCCGAGGGCGAACGCGGCAGCCTGGAACTCGTCGCCAGCGGCATCGAGGCGGGCGAGACCGATCTCGGGGACTTGAGGGTGGCCGCCAACGGCACCCGCCCGCAGCACCAGGGCAACCTCGAGCTGACCGGGCCGACCGCCAACCTGTCGATGGCGCTGGATGGCGGTCTGCGCGGTGACGACTGGCGAGGGCGCCTGCTGCGTGCGCGGCTGGACGCCTCCGGCCAGGACTGGCGATTGCAGGAGTCGGCGACGCTGGAGCGCCTGGCCAACGGCCGGATCAACCTGGGAAGCCATTGCTGGGCGTCCGGCCCGGCGACGCTGTGCGCCGAGGACCAGCGGCTGATGCCCGATCCGCGAATCCGTTACCGCTTGCGCAACTTCCAGATCGCCAGCCTCGCCGAGTACTTCCCGGCGGAGCTTGCCTGGGAGGGCGTGGTGAGCGCCGACATCGCGCTCGACCTGCCCAGCGCCGGGCCGAGCGGCAACATCCGCGTGGATGCCGGGCCGGGCACCTTTCGCATGCGCGAAGAGGATCGCTGGCACGACTTCCCCTACAGCACCCTCACGCTCAACAGCGACCTGAGCCCCCAGCGCGTCGACGGCCGCCTGAGCTTCGACGGGGGCGAGCTGGGGGAGCTGGAGGTGAGGCTCGGCCTGGACCCGCGCACCGACGCCAAGCCGCTGGACGGTGAGTTCCGCCTGCGCGGGCTCAACCTTGCGGTGGGACGCCCGTTCATCGCCCAGGTCGAACGCATGGAAGGCCAGCTCAACGGCAGTGGCGTGATCGGCGGGACCCTGCTCGATCCTCGGATTAACGGCCAGCTGCTGCTCAGCGGCGGGGAAATCTCGGGCAGCGAGCTGCCCATGAGCTTCGAAGGCCTGCAGGTGCGCCTGCAGATCGAGGGCCAGCAGGCGACCCTCGATGGCGACTGGCGCAGCGGCCAGCAGGGCAGCGGTCGACTGGGTGGTTCGGTGTCCTGGATGGACGAACTGGACGTGGACCTGAGGATCGCCGGCACGCGCCTGCCGGTGGTCGTCGAGCCGTTCGCCGAACTCGAAGTGGAGCCCGACCTGCGGATTCGGATGGACGAGCGTCGGCTCGCCATCAGCGGCCAGGTCAACGTGCCGCGTGGCGACATCACCGTGCGCGAGCTGCCGCCGACGACGGTCAGGGTATCGGAGGACGCGGTGATCGTCGGCGAAGAAGCCGAGGCGGCCGACATGCCGATGGAGCTGGCCATGGACATCAACGTCGAGGTCGGCCAGGACCAGCTGCGTTTCAGCGGTTTCGGCCTGACCGCCGAGCTGGTCGGCTACCTGCACATCGGCGACAACATGGACGCGCGCGGCGAACTCAACCTGCGCAACGGGCGCTACAGCGCCTACGGCCAGCGCCTGATCATCCGCCGCGCGCAGCTGCTGTTCACCGGGCCGGTGTCCCAGCCGTTCCTCAACATCGAGGCGATTCGCCGGATCGATGCCGACAACGTCATCGCCGGGCTGCGCATCACCGGCAGCGCCGAGCAGCCGCGTACCGAGGTCTTCTCCGAGCCGGCGATGAGTCAGGAACAGGCCTTGTCTTACCTTGTCCTGGGGCGCGCCCTCGGCGCCGACACCGGGGACAGCAACCTGCTTGCCCAGGCGGCCCTGGGCCTGGGCCTCGCGGGCAGTTCGTCGCTCACCGGCGGCGTGGCCCAGCGCCTCGGCATCCAGGACTTCCAGCTCGATACCGAGGGCAGCGGTGCGGCTACCAGTGTGGTCGCCAGCGGTCGGTTGACCGAGCGCCTGTCGCTGCGCTACGGGGTGGGCGTGTTCGAGCCGGCCAACACCTTCGCGCTGCGCTACGAGCTGACGCGCCGGCTGTTTCTCGAGGCGGCCAGCGGGCTGGCCAGTTCGCTGGATATCTTCTACCGGCGCGATTTCTGAAACTGCCGGACGTATCGCCCGCCCGGGCCGGGAAAAGTGGTGGTAGCATCGCGCGGCAATCTTCCGTAGAGGCGTTACAGCACCTCTAGCGCGGCACTGCTGCGCAGGCGACGGCAGGATCCCCGGCCGTTCGCAACGGCATATCCACTGGGCGCGCACAACGTGCTTTCAAAAATAAGAAGGAGCCTTGAAATGGAATCCCTGGAAAACCTGGTCAACAGCGTCAACGGACTCGTCTGGGGGCCACCGATGCTGGTCCTGATCCTGGGCACCGGTCTGGTGCTGATGGTGATGCTCAAGTTCATGCCGCTGACCCGCATCGGCACCGGTTTCGCACTCATGTGGCGCGGGCGCGCCAAGGGCGACGCCACCACCGGTGAAATCAGCCCGTTCCAGGCGCTGATGACCTGCCTGGCAGCCACCGTGGGTACTGGCAACATCGCCGGCGTGGCCACTGCGATCTTCCTCGGCGGCCCCGGCGCGCTGTTCTGGATGTGGTGCACCGCGCTGGTCGGCATGGCCACCAAGTACTGCGAAGTGGTGCTGGCGGTTCACTACCGGGAGAAGGACGACCGCGGCGAGCACGTCGGCGGCCCGATGTACGCGATCAAGAACGGGCTCGGCAAGAAGTGGCTGTGGCTCGGTAGCGCCTTCGCCATCTTCGGCGGTTTCGCAGGCTTCGGCATCGGTAACATGGTGCAGGTCAACAGCATGGCCCATGCCCTGGAAACCACCTTCTCGGTGCCGCTCTGGGCGACCGGCCTGGTGACCATGATCGTGGTCGGCCTGGTGATCCTCGGCGGTATCCGGCGCATCGGCAAGGTGGCCGCCTCCCTGGTGCCGTTCATGTGCGTGGCCTATCTGATCGCGGCGGCGGTGGTGCTGGTGGTCAACGCCTCGGCCATTCCGGATGCCTTCGCGCTGATCTTCACCCACGCCTTCAGCCCGGCTGCGGCGACCGGCGGCTTTGCCGGTGCGGCGGTGATCGCGGCGATCCGTTTCGGTGTCGCCCGCGGCATCTTCTCCAACGAAGCGGGTCTGGGCACGGCCGGTATCGCGCAGGCCGCCGGCACCACCAGCAGCCCTGTGCGTTCGGGCATGATCGGCATGCTCGGGACGTTCATCGACACCCTGATCGTCTGCACCATGACCGGTCTCGCGATCATCTGCTCGGGCGTCTGGACCAGCGGGCAGAGCGGGGCGGCGCTGTCGGCCGCGGCGTTCGAGTCGGCGATGCCCGGCATGGGCGGGGCGATTCTGACCATCGCACTGGTGGTGTTCGCTTTCACCACCATCCTCGGCTGGAGCTATTTCGGCGAGAAGTGCTGGGAATACCTGGTCGGCACCAAGTCGATCCTGCCGTTCCGCATCATCTGGGTGCTGGCGGTGCCCTTCGGCGCCGTGGCGCAGCTGGACTTCGCCTGGCTGCTGGCCGATACGCTCAACGGCCTGATGGCCATCCCCAACCTGTTGTCGCTGCTGTTGCTGAGCCCGGTGGTGGTGAAGCTGACTCGGGACTATTTCGCCCGCACCTGAGGCGGCGCCGTTGCATTCAATGGTCGCGCGGCTCGCCGCGCGACCCTTTCAAAGGTACTCAATGAGGAGTCGGACATGACTGAAATTACCCACCGTGGCAACCCGATCCAGGTCGTCGGCGATTTCCCCCAGCCGGGCCAGAAGGCCAAGGCGTTCCGCCTGGTCGGCGCCGGCCTGGCCGACGTCGAGCTGTCGTCCTTCGCCGGCAAGCGCAAGGTGCTGAACATCTTCCCGAGCATCGATACGCCGACCTGCGCCACCTCGGTGCGCAAGTTCAACGCCCAGGCGAGCTCGCTGGACAACACCGTCGTGCTCTGCATCTCGGCCGACCTGCCGTTCGCCCAGGCGCGCTTCTGTGGCGCCGAAGGCCTGGAGAACGTGGTGAACCTGTCGACCATGCGCGGTCGCGAGTTCATGACCGACTACGGGGTGGCCATCGCCAGCGGTCCGCTGGTCGGCGCGGCGGCACGTGCCGTGGTCGTGCTCGACGAGCAGGACAACGTGCTGCATAGCGAGCTGGTACCCGAGATCGGCAGCGAGCCGAACTACGACGCGGCGATCGCCGCGCTCAAGTAAGCCGCAGGCGGCGCGTCGCGACGCGCCGCTCGTTCGGCACATTCCCTCCCGATATCCATTTGTCGCGCCGTTGGTCGGTGCAACGCGATGCCCCTCCGTTCAGAACTACGCTCAACAAGGCAGCTGGAAGCCGTAATTGAGCGCTGCCTGTCACATCTGAGTGACATTTAATGGCGAAGGGCCAGAAATTTCGAAGAAACCGCAAAATCTTTTTCGAAGTCGGTGGTCCTATTTTTTGATGCCCATTTGAACGGATTCGCTTCTATGTCTACTTCCTCGCAAGTCAAAAGGGTCGGCGTATCTGGTACGGGGATGATCGCTCACTGCTTCGTCCGCCTGGTCAAACAGCACTACAAAGACCTTCAAATCACCCGAGTCCTCACGCGCCGTCAACTCACAACCCTTTCCGACTTTCCGCTCGATGGCGTACTCACCAATTCAATCGATGAACTGATCGACAATTCCGACATCATCGTCGAGTGCAGCGGAGACGTCTTCCACGGTACCGATGTCATCGAGCGCGCCTTCCAGGCGGGGCTGCCGGTGGTCACGGTCAATGCCGAATTGCAGGTGACCACCGGCTCCTACCTGGCCGGCAAGGGGTTGCTCACCGAGGCCGAGGGCGATCAGCCCGGCTCGCTCGCGGCGTTGCACGAAGACGCGGTACAGATGGGCTTCAAACCGCTCGTCTACGGCAACATGAAGGGGTACCTGAACCTCGACCCGACGCCCGAGGACATGGCGTACTGGTCGCGTCGGCAGGGCATCAGCATCGATCAGACCACGTCCTTCACCGACGGCACCAAGGTGCAGATCGAGCAGGTCGTCGTCGGTAACGGCTTCGGCGCGACGATCACCCGCCAGGGTCTCGAAGGGCTGGCCTCGACCAACCTCAACGACAGCGCCAGCGTGCTGGGCATGATGGCCGAGCGGTTGGATCAGCCGATCGTCGATTACGTGATTCCCAGCGGCTATCCCGCCGGCGGCGTGTTCCTGGTGTGCCGTCACGACGAGGACCAAGCCCCGGCTATCGAGTACTTCAAGCTCGGCCAGGGCCCGTACTACGTACTGGTCCGCCCGTATCACCTGTGCTCGCTGGAGGTGGGCAAGACCGTTCGCCGCGTGCTGGCCGGCGGTGGCGTGCTGCTGAACAACTCCACCGCACCGACCTTGAGTGTCGGCGCCGTCGCCAAGCGTGCGATGAAGCCCGGCGAACTGATCGAGCGCGGCATCGGTGGTTTCCAGTTCCGCGGTGAGGCGGTGAAGATCGCCAACAACCCGAACCACGTGCCGATCGGCCTGTTGCGCAAGACGGCGCTGATCCGCCCGGTCGAGCCGGGACAGATGATCACCTTCGACGACGTGGACATCCTGCCGAGCCGTGCGCTGGACATCGTCCTGCAAGAGCGTCAGCAACTGCTCAACCCGACCGAAGTGCAGACCTGGCCGAACGTCGGCAACCTGAAGCTCGCGCTGGGCTGACATCAGCCAGACCCAAAAACCGCTGCGGCCGCAGCGGTTTTTTTATGCCCGCGATTCTGGGGCGGTCGTGGCGCGGTGGCCACCCGGCGCGGCTGAACGTCCCGACAGGTCTGTGCGGCAAGCACGTTCCGTTCGGGCATAACCGCAAAAATAGAAGCCGCCGGTAAAGGCAGTTTTCGGTGGGTATGACCGCGCGGGTTTCACCCGTCCTACAACCCGGGGCGGGCGCAGCTGAACGACCTCGACGGTGTAGACGACGGAGCGTTTAAGGGCAGCGTTTTGCAGGCGGGACGCGCAGCGTCGGGTGATCTTCGAAGAAGGGTGAAGCGTCTGCCGGGCGGGCAGCGCACGCGAGTCGAAGGGGCGGGAAAGCTGGCGGTGGAGACCCGCCAGCAGAGATTGACCTGGGATCAGGCGCGCTTCGGCGACCAGTAGCTGAGCCTGAACAGATCGCGTTCGCCCAGTACGACGACACCCACCACGAAGCTCACCAGGACCAGGCAGATATAGCCGACCAGCTCGTAGAAACCGACCGGCTGGGGCAGGTAGCGCAGGGCCGTGACGATCGCCACGGCGGTGGCGATCCAGCGTGCCAGTACCGAAAGGCCAAGTCCGGCCGGCGATGAGCGGTAGACGAAGAAACCCATCAGCACCGCCTGCAGTACTGCGCCGATCGAGAAGGCCATGGCCAGGCCGTCCGGGCCGAGTGGGCGATAGAGCAGGGCATCGAGGCCGATGGTGGTGCCGGAGCTGATCAGCGTCAGCCCGAGGAACAGCCGTGAGCGGTGCTGGGCGAGCAGGGCGCGTCCCCAGAGCAGCGCCAATCCCATGGCCGGCAGGCCGAAGCCGTAGGCCACCACCAGCGAAGCGGTGGCCTCGGTCTGCGCGACGCCGAATTCGCCTCGCTCGAGCAGCACCTGCACGACGGTTTCCGGGAAGGAGCAGAGCACCACCGAGGCCGGAACCAGGAACAGAAGGGTCGCCAGCAGCCCCTTGCGGATCGCCGCGGCATAGGCGTCATGGTCCTCGTTGTTCCAGCTTTCGGCGAACTGCGGGAACAGCACCGCCAGCACCGACAGCGCATAGAGCGTCAGCGGGATGGTGACGATGCGAAACGCGAAGGACAGCATCGAGATGCTGCCTTCGTCGAGGAAGGAGGCGAACATCCGCTCGGCGAGGATGCAGGCCTGCTGCGCACCGGCGGCCAGCAGGATGGGCGCGAACGCCAGGCCGAAATCCGTGCTGCGCCCCTTGCCCTCGATCTTCGCCGGCCCGTTGAGGTAACCGATTCGCCGATGCTGGACCAGGATCAGCGCCAGCTGTGGCAGCAGCATGCCGATGAAGATCACCATGCCGGTGGGTTCGAACAGCAGGATGCCGATGATCGCGCCGGCATTGAGCAGCACCGGCCGGACCACCGGCAGCACGAAGATGCGGTCGAGGTTGAGCAGGGCGCCCTGGCAATAGAGCGCGGCCTGGACCGCGATCAGCAGGGTGCCGACGCAGAACACCAGGCGTCCGGCTTCGATCTGCTCGGGTGTCCAGCCGGGCGCGAGAAACTTCATCAGCCAGTAGCTGCCGAGGATCGCGATCACGCTGGTCAGTACGCCCATGATCAGCACGCGCCAGTAGAGCCAGCGGCTGACGTTGATGAACAGTTCCTCGGACTGGCTGCGCAGCTTCTGCAGGTACGGAATCATGGTGTCGCGCAGGGCGAGACCGAGGAAGTTCTCGAAGAACACCGGAAGGATCAGGGCGACGAAAATGAGGTCGGCCTCCCAGCTCAACCCGAACGTCTTGGCGATGAACAGATCACGCAGAAAAGCCAGCAGAAAACTGGCGACGGTCAGCGCCAGTATGATGATCGATGCGTTCATTCCTTGATCCCTTTTGACGGCACGATAGCGCGAGTGCAGGCGCCTATGCCAAGCTGCTCCTGCTGGGCGGCGGGTGCGCAGAAGCCTGGCCCTCGTCGCCGAACGCTAGATAGACTTTGCCGCTTCTGCTTGGTTCCAGCCTTTTACCGCTAAGCCAAAGGCCGCCGACGATGCGCGCCGTTACGTAAAAATGCCGTAAAGCCCCTTTGCTCCGGGGCTGTCACTGCTTATGGTTCACGCTCCTTTCAAAGCGATCCGAGTTCATGTCCGAGGCACATCCTTCTTCTTCGCGGTCAGGCCGTCGCTGGCTGGTCGTTCTGCTCGTCGTTGCAGCCGTCGCGCTGCTGGTCTGGTGGTTCTGGCCCAAGGCTCCCGAAACCACGCCCCAACGGGCGGCAGGTGCCCGTCCGGCCTTCGGTGCCGCCGGGCCGACGCCGGTGCGCGTGGCGCGGGTCGAATCAGGCGAATTCCAGGTGTTCTACAAGGCATTGGGCTCTGTCACGCCGCTCAATACCGTGAACGTGCGCAGCCGCGTCGCCGGGGAACTGAAGGAGGTTCGCTTCGAGGAAGGCCAGCGGGTCAAGGCCGGCGACGTGCTCGCCATCATCGATCCGCGCAGCTATGAAGTCGCCCTGCAGCAGGCCGAAGGCACCCTGCGGCAGAACCGGGCGCTGCTCCAGAATGCCCGGGTCGACCTGGACCGCTATCGCGGCCTCTACGCCGAGGACAGCATCGCCAAGCAGACCCTCGATACCCAGCAGGCGCTCTACAACCAGTACGAAGGCACCCTGGCGGCCAACCAGGCGGCCGTCAACGAAGCGAAGCTGAACCTGGAATTCACGCGGATTCGCGCGCCGATCGACGGCCGCCTCGGGCTGCGTCAGCTGGACCAGGGCAACCTGGTCGCCGCCAACGACGCCACCCCCCTGGTGGTCATCACCCAGACCCAGCCGACGGCCATCACCTTCACCCTGCCCGAAGGCAACCTCACGCCCGTGCTGTCTCGTTTTCGCGACGGCAACCCGCTGGCCGTCGAGGCCTGGGACCGTGGCGAGACGACCCAGCTCGGCAGCGGCGTGCTGCACAGCGTCGACAACCAGATCGACGCGACCACCGGCACCCTGCGGCTGAAGGCGCAGTTCGACAACGAGCAGGAGCTGCTCATCCCCAACCAGTTCGTCAACGTGCGCCTGCACGTGCAAACCCTCGAGAACGTCGTGCTGGCGCCTTCGGCTGCGTTGCAGTTCGGCAATCGCGGCACCTTCGTCTATGTCGTCGGCGAGGAAGACAAGGTGGAGCTGCGCCTGATCAAGACCGGCCCCAGCGACGGCGAGACCACGGTGATCACCGAGGGCCTGCAGCCCGGCGAGCGCATCGTCATGGAAGGCACCGACCGCCTGCGCGACGGCAACCGCGTCGAGGTGGTCGGCAGTCGGCGGATGGCCGAGGGCGCCGCCGAACGCCCGGTACTGGGCGGTGAGGAAGCGGAGCGCCGCGAGCAATGAACATCTCGCGGTTGTTCATCCTGCGGCCGGTCGCGACCACTCTCAGCATGATCGCGATCCTGCTGGCCGGCCTGATCGCCTACCGGCTGCTGCCGGTCGCGGCCCTGCCGCAGGTGGACTACCCGACCATCCGGGTGATGACGCTCTATCCGGGCGCCAGTCCCGAGGTGATGACCAGTGCGGTGACGGCGCCGCTGGAACGTCAGTTCGGGCAGATGCCCGGGCTGCAGCAGATGTCCTCGACCAGCTCCGGTGGCGCCTCGGTCATCACCCTGCGCTTTTCCCTGGACGTTCCGCTCGACGTCGCCGAGCAGGAAGTCCAGGCCGCGATCAACGCCGGCTCCAACCTGCTGCCCAACGACCTTCCGGCCCCGCCGGTGTACAACAAGGTCAACCCGGCCGACACGCCGGTGCTGACCCTCGCGATCACCTCCGAGAGCCTGTCGCTGCCGGCCCTTCACGATCTGGTCGATACGCGCATGGCCCAGCGCCTGGCGCAGATCAACGGCGTCGGCATGGTCACCCTGGCCGGTGGTCAGCGCCCGGCGGTGCGCATCCGCGCCAACCCCGAGGCGCTTGCCGCGTACGGCCTGTCGATGGCCGACGTGCGATCGCTGATCACCAGTGCCAACGTCAACCAGCCCAAGGGCAACTTCGACGGCCCGACCCGGGTGTCGATGCTCGACGCCAACGATCAGCTGCGCTCGCCCGAGGAGTACGGCGAACTCATCCTGGCCTATCAGGACGGTGCCACGCTGCGCCTGAAGGACGTCGCCACCATCGTCGATGGCGCCGAGAACGAGCGTCTCGCGGCCTGGGCCAACGAAAGCCGTGCGGTGCTGGTGAACATCCAGCGCCAGCCCGGCGCCAACGTCATCGACGTGGTCGAGCGAATCCAGGCGCTGCTGCCCGAAGTGGCCAAGAGCATGCCGGCCGGCCTCGACGTCGTCGTGCTCACCGACCGCACCCAGACCATCCGCGCCTCGGTGCGCGACGTGCAGCACGAGCTGCTGCTGGCCACCGCGCTGGTGGTGATGGTGACGTTCGTGTTCCTCAAGCGCCTGTCGGCGACCATCATTCCGTCCATCGCGGTGCCCCTGTCGCTGGTCGGCACGTTCGCGGTGATGTACCTGTGCGGGTTCTCGCTGAACAACCTCACCCTGATGGCTCTGACCATCGCCACGGGTTTCGTGGTGGACGACGCCATCGTCATGCTGGAGAACATCGCCCGGCACCTGGAGGAGGGCGAGACACCGCTGCAGGCGGCGCTCAAGGGCGCGCGGCAGATCAGCTTCACGCTGATCTCGCTGACCTTCTCGCTGATCGCCGTGCTGATTCCGCTGCTGTTCATGCAGGACGTGGTCGGGCGGCTGTTCCGCGAGTTCGCCATCACCCTGGCGGTGGCGATCCTGATTTCGCTGGTGGTGTCGCTCACGCTGACGCCGATGATGTGCGCCAAGCTGCTCAAGCGCGAAAGCGACGAGCACAGCAAGCCCGACTGGGTCGAACGGCTGATCGGTGGCTATTCGCGATGGCTCACCTGGGTGCTGCGGCATCAGACCCTGACCCTGCTGGTCGCCGTCGCGACCCTGGGCCTCACGGTGCTCCTCTATCTGATCGTGCCCAAGGGCTTCTTCCCGGTGCAGGACACCGGTGTGATCCAGGGCATCAGCGAGGCACCGCAGTCGATTTCATTCCGCGCCATGAGCGAGCGTCAGCAGGAGCTGGCCAGGATCATCCTCGCCGACCCGGCGGTGACCAGCCTGTCTTCTTATATAGGTGTCGACGGCGACAACGTGACGCTCAACAGCGGCCGGATGCTGATCAACCTGCTGCCCCACGGCGAGCGCACCGAGACGGCCAGCCAGGTGATCGAACGCCTGCGCCCGCAATTGGCCGAGCTGCCGGGTATCCAGCTCTATCTGCAGCCGGTCCAGGACCTCTCCATCGAGGATCGCATCAGCCGCACGCAGTTCCAGTTCAGCCTCGAGTCGCCCGATTCGGCGCTGCTCGAGGAGTGGACGCCGCGCCTGGTCGAGGCGCTGCGCGAGCGTCCGGAGCTGACCGACGTGGCCAGCGACCTGCAGAGCAGCGGCTTGCAGGTCTACCTGGACATCGACCGCGACGCGGCGGCGCGACTGGGCATCAGCATCTCGGCGATCACCGATGCGCTCTATGACGCCTATGGCCAGCGGCAGATCTCGACCATCTTCACCCAGGCCAGCCAGTACCGCGTGGTGCTGGAGGCCGAGGCGGGCGGCCAGCTCGGCGCGCGGGCGCTGGAGCAGCT
The DNA here is from genome assembly GCF_005876855.1 of Stutzerimonas nosocomialis. GTDB lineage: Bacteria > Pseudomonadota > Gammaproteobacteria > Pseudomonadales > Pseudomonadaceae > Stutzerimonas > Stutzerimonas nosocomialis. The sequence goes on from NZ_QLAE01000021.1 coordinate 56,539, forward strand.
GTTCGTCGACAGCGAGGGCGGCACGCCGGTACGCCTGTCGAGCCTGGCGCGGATCGAGCAGCGCTCCGCGCCCTTGCTGATCAATCACATCGGCCAGTTTCCGGCGGTCACGCTGTCGTTCAACCTGGCGCCGAGGGTTTCGCTGGGGCATGCGGTCGAGATCATCGAACAGGTCGAGCAGGAAATCGGCATGCCCGGCGGTATCCAGACGCGCTTCCAGGGCGCGGCAGAGGCCTTCCGTGCGTCGCTGTCGAGCACGCTGCTGCTGATCCTGGCGGCGGTGGTGACGATGTACATCGTGCTGGGGGTGCTCTACGAGAGCTACATCCATCCGATCACCATCCTCTCGACGCTGCCCTCGGCCGCGGTCGGCGCATTGCTGGCGCTGCTGATCAGCGGCAACGACCTGGGCCTGATCGCGATCATCGGGATCATCCTGCTGATCGGCATCGTCAAGAAGAACGCGATCATGATGATCGACTTCGCCCTCGAGGCCGAACGTCACCAGGGCATGACGCCCGAGCAGGCGATCTACCGTGCCGCGCTGTTGCGCTTCAGGCCGATCCTGATGACGACGCTGGCGGCGCTGTTCGGCGCGATCCCGCTGATGCTCGCCTCCGGCTCGGGCGCCGAGTTGCGTCAGCCGCTGGGTCTGGTGCTGGTGGGCGGGCTGCTGGTGAGCCAGGTGCTGACGCTGTTCACCACGCCGGTGATCTACCTGTTCTTCGATCGCCTCGGGCAGCGCTTGCGGCGCAACGAGGACGGCAACCTGGAGGTGCAGGCATGACGTGCGGATGCCAGGCGGCAAGCGGCAAGCCATGAACCTTTCCGCTCCTTTCATCGCACGCCCGGTGGCGACCATGCTGCTGAGCCTGGCGATCCTGTTGCTGGGCGGCGTCAGCTTCGGCCTGCTGCCGGTCTCGCCACTGCCGAACATGGATTTCCCGGTGATCACGGTGCAGGCCAGCCTGCCCGGCGCCAGCCCGGAAATCATGGCGTCCAGCGTGGCAACGCCTCTCGAACGCGCCCTGGGCACGATCGCGGGCGTCGACCAAATGAGCAGCCGCAGCAGCCAGGGCTCGACGCGCATCACCATCCAGTTCGACCTGGGGCGCGACATCAACGGCGCGGCGCGGGACGTGCAGGCGGCCATCAATGCGTCGCGCAACCTGTTGCCCAGCGGCATGCGCAGCATGCCCACCTACCGCAAGATCAACCCGTCCCAGGCGCCGATCATGGTGCTGTCGCTGACCTCCGAGGTGCTCGACAAGGGGCAGCTCTACGACATCGCCTCGACCATCATGGCGCAGAAGCTTTCCCAGGTGGTCGGGGTCGGCGAGGTTCAGGTCGGTGGCAGTTCGTTGCCGGCGGTGCGCGTCGAATTGCAGCCGCAGCAGCTGGAGCAGTACGGCGTGTCCCTGGACGAGGTGCGCCGCACCATCGCCGAGGCGAACGTGCGGCGGCCCAAGGGCATGGTCGAGGACGACACGCAGCACTGGCAGATCCGTGCCAGCGACCAGCTGCGCAAGGCCGCCGACTACGTGCCGCTGATCATCCGCTATCAGGATGGCGCGAGCCTGCGGCTGGGCGACGTGGCCAAGGTGCAGGACGCGGTCGAGGACCGTTACAACGCCGGCTTCTTCAATAACGAACAGGCCGTGCTGCTGGTGATCAACCGCCAGGCCGGCGCCAACATCATCGAGACCATCGAGGGGATTCGCGCCGAACTCCCGGCCCTGCAGGCGATCCTGCCCGGCAGCGTCAACCTGGACGTCGCGATGGACCGCACACCGGTGATCCGCGCCACCCTGCACGAGGCCGAGCGCACCCTGCTGATCGCCATCGCGCTGGTCATCCTGCTGGTGTTCCTGTTCCTCGGGCGCCTGCGCAGCGCACTGATTCCCGCGCTGGCCGTGCCGGTCTCGCTGGTCGGCACCTTCGCCGTGATGTACCTGTTCGGCTTTTCCCTCAACGTGCTCTCGCTGATGGCGCTGATCCTGGCGGCCGGGCTGGTGGTGGACGATGCCATCGTGGTGCTGGAGAACATCGCCCGGCACATCGACGAGGGCATGCCACCCTTGAAGGCGGCCTATGTCGGCACCCGCGAGGTCGGGTTCACGTTGCTGTCGATGAACCTGTCGCTGGTCGTGGTGTTCGTCTCGATCCTGTTCATGGGCGGCATCGTCGAGCGGCTGTTCCGCGAATTTTCCATCACGCTCGCCGCGGCCATCCTGGTTTCGCTGCTGGTCTCGCTGACCCTGACGCCGATGCTCTGCGCGCGCTGGCTCAAACCGCACCGGCAGGAAGAAGAGGGGCGCCTGCACCGCTGGAGCCATCAGGCGCACCAGTGGCTGCTGGGCTACTACGACCGCTCGCTGAGCTGGGCGCTGCGTCACCGCCTGATCACCCTGATCAGCCTGCTTGCGACCATCGTGCTGAACGTCGTGCTCTACGTCATGGTGCCCAAGACCTTCCTGCCGCAGCAGGACACCGGCCAGATCACCGGCTTCATTCGCGGTGACGACGGCATGTCGTTCCAGGTGATGCAGCCCAAGATGGAGATCTTCCGCAAGGCGGTGCTGGCCGATCCCGCTGTCGAAAGCGTGGCCGGCTTCGTCGGGGGGCAGGGCGGCATCAACAACGCCTTCATGATCGTGCGCCTCAAGCCCCTGTCCGAGCGCGGCATTTCGGCGCAGAAGGTGATCGAGCGCATCCGCGCGCAACAGCCGACGGTGCCGGGGGCGCGGATGTTCCTGATGGCCGACCAGGACCTGCAGTTCGGTGGCGGTGGGCGTCAGCGCAGCTCCGAGTATTCCTACACGCTGCTCAGCGGCGACCTGGAGCAGCTGCGCACCTGGCTGCCGCAGGTCAACCAGGCGCTGCGCGAGCTGCCGGAGCTGACCAGCATCGACGCCAACGAAGGGCGGGGCGCCCAGCAGATCAGCCTGAAGGTCGATCGGGATGCCGCGCGGCGCCTGGGCGTGGACATGGCGACCGTCACCACGCTGCTCAACAACGCCTTCAGCCAGCGGCAGATCTCCACCATCTACGAGAGCCTCAACCAGTACCGGGTGGTGATGGAGATCGACCCCAGATACGCCCAGTACCCCGAGGTACTCGAACAGGTCCATGTCATCACCAGCGACGGCCGACGGGTGCCGCTGTCGGCCTTCGCCCGCTACGAGCGCAGCCTGGAGAACGACCGGGTCAGCCACGACGGGCAGTTCGCCGCGGAGAACATCGACTTCGACCTGGCGCCCGGTGTCAGCCTGGATCAGGCCACCGTCGCGATCGAGCGCGCCGTCGCGGCCATCGGCCTTCCGTCGGAGGTGCAGGGCCGCCTCGGCGGCACGGGCAGCGCGTTCCAGTCGACCCAGGACAGCCAGCCGCTGATGATCCTCGGCGCGCTGCTGCTGGTGTACATCGTGCTCGGCATTCTCTACGAGAGCTACATCCATCCGTTGACGATCCTGTCCACCCTGCCTTCGGCCGGCGTCGGCGCGCTGCTGGCGATCCTCCTGACCGGCCAGCAGTTCAGCCTGATCTCGCTGCTCGGCCTGTTCCTGCTGATCGGCGTGGTGAAGAAGAACGCCATCCTGATGGTGGACCTGGCCCTGCAGTTCGAGCGCTACGACAAGCTGGCGCCGGAGGAATCCATTCGCCGGGCTTGCCTGTTGCGTTTCCGGCCCATCCTGATGACCACCCTGGCGGCGATTCTCGGTGCGCTGCCGTTGCTGCTCGGCGGCGCCGAGGGCTCGGAGATGCGCCAGCCCCTGGGCCTGTCGATCATCGGCGGGCTGTTGCTGAGCCAGGTGCTGACGCTTTACACCACGCCGGTGGTCTATCTGTATTTCGACCGCCTGCGTCATCGGTTCAATCGCTGGCGTGGTATCCGTACCGACGCCGCTCTGGATAACCCGTTATGAGCATGACCCGTTCCAACCCGGATCGTCCTATCCCGGCGATGCGTCCCCTTGCCGTCGCCGTGCTGGCGCTGTCCCTTGGTGGCTGCACCCTGGGCCCCGACTACCAGCGCCCGACGTTGCCCGCGCCGGCTGAATTCAAGCAAGCCTCGGGCTGGAAGGCCGCAGCGCCCGCCGACGCCTTGCAGCGCGGCGCCTGGTGGCAGCTGTATGGCGATCCCGAGCTCGACGCGCTGGTCGAGCGCCTGAACGTCTCCAACCAGAGTCTGGCCGCGGCCGAAGCGCAGTACCGCCAGGCCCGCGCACTGGTGCGCGGTGCCCGTTCGCAGCTGTTCCCGCTGGTCGGCGCGAGTGGCGGTGTCACCCGCTCCAGCCAGGGAAGCGGGAGCAGCAGCTCGCAGTTCGACCAGGGCAGCAGCCGTCGCGACAACTACGAGGCGGGAGTGAGCGCCTCCTGGGAACTGGATATCTGGGGCCGCCTGCGGCGCAACCTGGAGGCCAACCGGGCCAATGCCGAGGCCAGCGCCGCCGACCTTGCGGCGGTCAAGCTGAGCCTGCAGGCCGAGCTGGTGCAGACCTACCTGCAGCTGCGGGTGCTCGATGAACAGCAGCGCCTGCTCGACCAGACCGTGGCGTCCTTCGAACGCTCGCTGCGCCTGACCCAGAACCAGTACAACGCCGGCATCGTTCCGCGTTCGGACGTCGCCCAGGCGATGACTCAACTCAAGAGCACCCAGGCCCAGGCGATCGACCTGAAGTGGCAGCGTGCGCAGCTCGAGCACGCGATCGCCGTGCTGGTCGGCGTTGCGCCGTCCGAACTCGGCATCGCCGTGAGCGACCGCATCCCGTCGTTGCCGCACGTCCCGCTTGCCTTGCCGAGCGAGCTGCTCGAACGGCGGCCGGACATCGCTTCGGCGGAGCGCCAGGTGATCGCCGCCAACGCGCAGATCGGTGTTACCCAGGCAGCCTGGTATCCGGACCTGACCCTGTCGGCCAGCGGCGGCTATCGCAACAGCAGCTTCAGCGATCTGTTCAGCGTGCCCAACCGTTTCTGGTCGCTGGGCCCGCAACTGGCGGTCACCTTGCTCGACTTCGGCAGTCGCCGCGCCGAGCTGGAACGCGCCGAGGCGGCGTACGACCAGACGGTCGCCAACTACCGGGAAACGGTGCTGCAGGGCTTCCGCGAGGTCGAGGACTACCTCGTCCAGCTGCGCGTGCTGGAGGAAGAGGCGGTGGTACAGCGTGAGGCACTGGAGGCGGCCCAGGAGTCGCTGCGGCTGATCGAAAACCAGTACCGTGCCGGTACGGTGGACTTCATCAGCGTCGCCACGGTGCAATCCAACGCGTTGAGCAACGAGCGCACCAACCTCAGCCTGCTGGGCAGCCGCCTCACTGCCAGCGTGCAACTGATCGCCGCGCTCGGCGGCGGCTGGCAGAGCAGCGCACTGCAATCCGACGCGCCGGGCGCGAGCACCGAATAGCCATCCACCAGGCATGAAAAAACCAGGCCGGAGCCTGGTTTTTTTATGCCTTGCTGCGCGGCGCTTAGTGGCCTTGCTGCTTGCGGTTGACCGTTTCGGCGGCCTTGACGATGTCCGCGCCGATCTCGGCTTCGAACTGCTTCCATACCGGACGCATCGCGTTACGCCAGGCTTCGCGCTCTTCGGCGGTGAGGGTGATGATTTCCGAGGTGCCGGACTGGCGAACGCGGTCGCGCTCGGCCTTGTTCAGGGCCTCGGCCTGCTGGTTCACGCTATAGGTGACTTCATCCACGATCCCTTCGAGTACGACGCGGATCGAATGCGGCAGGCTGAACCAGAACGCCGAGTTGCTCACCAGCATGTAGTCCAGCACGCCGTGGTTGGACTCGGTGATGTAGGGCTGAAGGGTATGCAGCTTCTTGCTGTAGATGTTCGACCAGGGGTTCTCGGCGCCCTTGACGGTGCCGCTCTGCAGCGCACCGTAGACTTCCGAGAAGGGCAGCATGCGGCTGGTAGCGCCGATCTGGGCGAACTGGGCTTCGATCACGCTCGACTGCTGGATGCGGAAGGTCAGGCCGGCGGCATCGTTCGGGCGGCGCAGCGGACGGGTCGCGGACAGCTGCTTCAGGCCGTTGTGCCAGAAGGCCAGGCCGATGATGCCGCTGGACTCCATCGAGCGCAGCAGTTGCTTGCCCTTGGCGCGCTTCTGGAAGCGATCGACCGAGTCCTGATCGTCGAACAGGAACGGCAGGTCGAATACCTGCAGCTGCTTGGTGTATTTCTGGAAATTGGCGAGCGAAGGTGCGAGCAGCTGCACCTCGTTCCTGCGCAGCGCCTCGAGTTCGTCGGCATCGCGCAGCAGCGTGGAGTTGGGGTAGACCTCGACAACGACCTGACCGGGAAGCCGCTCTTCCACCAGGCGTTTGAACAGCGCCGCGCCGCTACCCTTGGGGGTATCTTCGGTGACGACGTGGGAGAACTTGATGACGATGGGGTCGGCGGCCTGGGCGGTGACGCTGGCCAGCGCCAGAACGACGCTGGCGAGAGTGATGATCGGCTTGATCATGAAGGACTCGGTCTTATGTTGTGCGGTTGTTGGCGTGCGTGCGTACCGGTCTTTGCCGATTGCGCACGCGGCGAGGCGATCAGCCAAGGCTTATGCCAAAGATGCCGCGCCATAAAAAGCCTGCGCCAACAGAGAGCTGAAGTGGGTCACATTTTTGTTGTGAATAATCGCATGCTCGCCGCTTAGGGCAGGGTGTGCTTCGACTGGCTACTGGTTGGTTGGTCGGCCATGCGGTCCTCCGTCGTGCGTTGGTCGAGGGCGCCGGTGATGCGACCGCCGGGAATCTCCGTTCGAGAGCGCCGGCGAGCTAGTGCGCTCGGAGCTTGGCAACTGCTGGGCCAGCTCGCCATACACTCGCTGGCACCTAATCACCATGCTTCGCGCGGAGAGGATGACGCCGGCGCGTTACCGGATCATTCATAGGGCGATCCTTGCTCAGATGGTCGGCATCGCGCTGTTGGCGAAGGGCATGTTCTACCGCCATTGGTAGGTCCTTCCACCTCACGGTCATCGTGGCCGATCCGTAGGTGACCGCAGAGCTATCAAGCGGCTCCGCAGCGTTGGCCAGTCATGGAACGACGTCCTTCGGACAAGCTTGATATTCATCAAGGAGAGACGCCCGCAGCGCTGACTACCATCGCGTCACATTCAGCTGTGAAGCAGACACGTCATGCAGCCACGTCCTCATCTCGCCATCGGTGCCGAGCACGCGTGGCCGCGTGGCTTCACCCTGTTGTTAACCCTGATGCTGTATGCCTTCCCTTCGCAGGCCTGGGAGTACGACGCCGAGCGACAGCGCATCGAGCGGTTCTTCCCCGATGCCGAGAGCATTTCCGAGCCCGAAGGCGCGTACCAGGTTCGTTCGCTGCGCAAGGGCAACGACATCCTCGGCTACGCCTTCCAGAGCATTCACGTCACCGACATCCCGGCGTACTCCGGCAAGTCGATCAACCTGCAGGTGCTACTCGACCCTCGGGGCGTGATCCGCGACGCCTATGTGCTCGAGCATCACGAACCGATCCTGCTGATCGGCATTCCCGAGCAGAAGCTGCACAACTTCATCGCTAAGTACCAGGGCATCAAGGTGGACCAGCGCGTGGCGGTTGGTCGCTCCAGTGACAGTAACGTCATGACCATCGATGCCATAACCGGTGCCACCGTCACCGTCATGGTGGTCAATGAGATCGTCATGCGCGCCGCCCATGAGGTGGCAATGTCATTGGGGTTGATCGAAGGCATCAGGAACGCCCGCCCGAAAATCGCCCTGGTGCGTGAAGGCGTCTACCAACCGGCTAGCTGGACAGAGCTGACCGGCAACGGCGGCATCCGCCGGCTGCACCTGACGCGCGGCCAGGTAGACGAGGCGTTCGAGGGCACCGAGGCCGAGGGCGTCGACGCGGCGTCCGAGGAGCAGGCCGACGACACCTTCATCGACCTCTATGTGGCCCACCTGAACGCACCGACCATCGGCCGCAACCTGCTCGGCGACAACGGCTATCGCTTCCTGATGCATGCGCTGAAGGAGGGCGAGCATGCCATCGCGGTCATGGCCAAGGGCATGTATTCCTACAAGGGCTCGGGATACGTGCGCGGCGGCATCTTCGATCGGATACAGTTGCGCCAGTTCGGCAGCGTCATCAGCTTTCGCGACATGGACCATGATCGCCTGAGCGACCTGTTCGCCGAAGGTGCGCCCGAATTCGGCGAGATGTCGGTCTTCACGATCCGCGAGCCGGTCGGATTCGACCCCGGCACACCCTGGAGCCTGGAATTGCTGGTACGTCGCCAGACGGGCCCGGTCGATGGCACCTTCACCAGCTTCGAGCTGCCGTACCAGATTCCCGAAGCTTACGTCGAGCGCCCGCAGTCAACCGCCGATGAGTTGGCCGCGGCCGCAGAAGCCAGCCGGCCGATGTGGGTCAACATCTGGTACCGCAAGAGCTTCCAGGTCGGAGTGATTCTCGCCGCCCTGGGCCTGCTGACGGTGATCCTGTTCCTGCAGGACAGCTTCACCCGCAAACCGCAGTTCCTGCACTGGCTGCGCCGCGGCTATCTGGTGTTCACCGTGGCGTTCATCGGCTGGTATGCGCTGGGGCAGCTGTCGGTGGTCAACGTGCTGACGTTCGTCCATGCGCTGTTCCAGGAATTCCGCTGGGAGCTGTTCCTCTCCGATCCGGTGATCTTCATCCTCTGGACCTTCACCGCGGCCAGCATCCTGCTCTGGGGGCGCGGCGTGTTCTGTGGCTGGCTGTGTCCCTTCGGCGCGCTGCAGGAGCTGATCAACGAAGCCGCGCGCAAGCTGAAGATCCGGCAGTACGAGCTGCCCTTCGCCGTGCACGAGCGGCTCTGGGCGATCAAGTACATCGTCCTGCTGGTGCTGTTCGGGCTCTCGCTTGAATCCATGTCGATGGCCGAGCGGGGGGCGGAAGTGGAGCCGTTCAAGACCGCCATCACCCTCAGGTTCGATCGCCAATGGTGGTTCGTCGCCTACGCCCTGGCTCTGCTCGTGGTGAACGTCTTCACCCGCAAGGTGTACTGCCGGTACGTCTGCCCGCTGGGCGCGGCGCTGGCCATCCCCAGCAAGTTCCGCCTGTTCGACTGGCTAAAGCGCCGAAAGGAGTGCGGCAACCCCTGCCAGCTGTGCGCCAGGGAGTGCGAGATCCAGGCGATCCATCCCGACGGACGCATCAACGCCAACGAGTGCCACTACTGCCTCGATTGCCAGATGACCTACCACAACGAACACAAATGCCCACCCCTGGTGCTGAAGAACAAGCGCAAGGGCGGAAAGGGCAAGCAGAAGGCATCCGCCGACCCACAGCTCATCGAGGTCATGCAGGTGCAACCCCGGGAGCCGATCACCACCTCGACCGCTGGGTCGACGGTGGGCCATACCGCGCCCTGATCGGCGGGCCGCTGTTTCACTAAGGAGTGGAACCATGAAAGACAAGCAACCCAAGCCCAACGCCGAGCCTCTCGAACACAGCAGTTTGAGCCGGCGCAATTTCCTCGGCGCCAGTGCCGTGACCGGCGCCGCGCTGGTCGGTGCGACAGCGCTCGGCGGTTCGCTGATGACCCGCGAATCCTGGGCGGCGGCGGTGAAGGAATCGCGGCAGAAGATCCACGTCGTGCCGGGCGAACTGGACGAGTACTACGGCTTCTGGAGCGGTGGCCACCAGGGTGAGGTTAGGGTGCTGGGCATCCCCTCGATGCGCGAACTGATGCGCATCCCCGTGTTCAACGTCGACTCCGCCACCGGCTGGGGCCTGACCAACGAAAGCCGCCACATCATGGGCGACAGCGCCAGGTACCTGAACGGTGACTGCCACCACCCGCACATCTCCATGACCGACGGCAAGTACGACGGCAAGTACCTGTTCATCAACGACAAGGCCAACAGCCGCGTGGCGCGCATCCGCCTCGACATCATGAAGTGCGACAAGATGCTCACGATCCCCAATGTGCAGGCCATCCATGGCCTGCGGCTACAGAAGGTGCCGCACACCAGGTATGTGTTCGCCAACGCCGAGTTCATCATCCCGCACCCGAACGACGGGGCGAATTTCGACCTGCAGAGCGACAGTGCCTACACGCTGTTCAACGTCATCGACGCTGAGAAAATGGAAATGGCCTTCCAGGTCATCGTGGACGGCAACCTCGACAACACCGATGCCGACTATACCGGGAGGTTCGCTGCCGCCACCTGCTACAACTCGGAGAAGGCCTTCGACCTCGGCGGCATGATGCGCAACGAGCGTGACTGGGTCGTGGTGTTCGACATCCCCGCCATCGAGGCGGCCGTCAAGGCGGGCAAGTTCACCACTCTCGGCGACTCCACGGTGCCGGTGGTCGACGGTCGCAAGAAGGGCGACAAGGACAGCGCATTCACCCGCTACATCCCGGTGCCGAAGAACCCGCACGGCTGCAACACCTCGTCCGATGGCAAGTACTTCATCGCCAACGGCAAGCTGTCGCCAACCGTGTCGATGATTGAGATCGCCAAGCTGCCGGACCTCTTCGCCGATAAGCTCAAGGACCCGCGCGACACCATCGCCGCGGAAGTGGAGCTGGGCCTCGGCCCGCTGCATACCACCTTCGATGGGCGCGGCAATGCCTATACCACGCTGTTCATCGACAGCCAGGTGGTCAAGTGGAACATGGCCGACGCGGTGCGTGCCTACAACGGCGAGAAGGTCAACTACATCCGCCAGAAGCTCGACGTGCAGTACCAACCGGGGCACCTGCATGCCTCCCTCACCGAGACCAGCGAGGCCGACGGCAAGTGGCTGGTGGCGCTGTGCAAATTCTCCAAGGACCGTTTTCTGCAGGTCGGCCCGTTGCACCCGGAGAACGACCAGCTGATCGACATCTCCGGCGAGGAGATGAAGTTGGTGCACGACGGCCCGACCTTCGCCGAGCCGCACGACTGCATCCTGGCGCGCCGTGACCAGATCCGGACCAAAAAGATCTGGGACCGCGACGACCCGTTCTTCGCGCCAACGGTGGAAATGGCGAAGAAGGACGGAATCACCCTGGAGGCCGACAACAAGGTCATCCGCGACGGCAACAGGGTGCGCGTCTACATGACCTCGTCGGCTCCGACCTATGGCGTCCAGGAGTTCACCGTCAGGCAGGGCGACGAGGTCACCGTGGTGGTCACCAACATCGACGAGATCGAAGACGTGTCCCACGGCTTCGTCATGACCAACCACGGCGTGAGCATGGAGATCAGCCCGCAGCAGACCTCCTCGATCACCTTCGTCGCCGACAAGCCAGGAATGCACTGGTACTACTGCAGCTGGTTCTGCCATGCGCTGCACATGGAAATGGTCGGCCGCATGCTGGTCGAGCCGGCGTAAGCGCCGGGGATGCGGCCGTACCCGGTCGCATCCCTCCATGGCCTTGTAGCCGAAGAGGAAACCCGCAGTGCCCAATGCTCAGGCAATCCGCAAGCTCCTACAGCCGGCAGCGCTGCTGCTGGCCTTGTTCGGCGGGGTCGCCTGCGCGGCCTCGCAACCGCTGGACCGATTGCCGCTAGCGGAAGAGGGCGACGGGAGCTGGCAACTGCCGCCCGGCGAGTACGTCGGCCAGTTCGTCATCGACCGGCCGCTGCAGTTGCGCTGCGCACCCGGGGCGATCCTCGACGGAGGCGGGCAGGGCAGCGTTCTGTCGATCCAGGCCCCCGGCGTGAGCGTCGAGGGATGCCTGCTGCGCAACGGGGGACGTGATCTCACCCGGCTCGACGCTGCCGTTTTCCTCGCGCCGCAGGCCCGTGGCGCGGTGATCCGCGGCAATCGCCTGCGTGTGGCGGGCTCCGGCATCTGGGTTGACCGCACGGCCGACGTGGTCATCGAGGGCAACGACATCGAAGGCGATCCGGACCTACGCTCGCAGGATCGGGGCAATGCGATCCATCTGTACGCGGTCAGGGGCGCGCGGGTGATCGGTAACCACGCGCGCCACGCCCGCGACGGCATCTACATCGACACCTCCAACGGCAACCACCTCGAAGGCAACCTGCTCGAGGATCTGCGCTACGGCGTGCACTACATGTTCTCCAACGACAACGCGGTGATCGGCAACACAACCCGCCGTACCCGCACCGGATACGCGCTGATGCAGAGCCGCAAGCTGACGGTGATCGGTAACCGTTCCGAGCAGGACGAGAACTACGGCATCCTGATGAACTACATCACCTATTCCACGCTGCGCGACAACCGCGTCAGCGACGTGCGCAGCGGCTCCACCGGCGACGCCATGATTGCCGGCGCCGAGGGCAAGGCGCTGTTTATCTACAACTCGCTGTTCAACCTCATCGAGGGCAACCGCCTCGAGCACAGCGCGCTGGGCATCCACCTGACCGCCGGCTCGGAGGACAACCGTATCGCCGGCAACGCTTTCGTCGGCAACCGGCAGCAGGTCAAGTACGTCGCCAATCGCACGCAGGAGTGGTCGCACGACGGGCGCGGCAACTACTGGAGCGACTACCTGGGCTGGGACCGCAACGACGACGGCCTGGGCGACATCCCCTACGAACCGAACGACAACGTCGATCGCCTGCTCTGGCTCTACCCGCAGGTCCGCCTGCTGATGAACAGCCCCGGCATCGAAATGCTGCGTTGGGTTCAGCGCGCCTTCCCAGTGATCGCGGCGCCGGGCGTGCGGGACGGCCATCCACTGATGCGGCCGCCTGCCCAATCACCGATCAGCGAGGAGTCCCGGCCATGAACGCCGTCGAAATCCAGGGCGTGACCCAAGGCTACGGCCCGCACACCGTGTTGCACGATCTGAACCTGACGCTCCCCGAGGGCGAGGTGCTCGGCCTGTTCGGCCACAACGGCGCCGGCAAGACCACCAGCATGAAACTCATCCTCGGACTGCTCGCCCCCAACGCGGGGCGGGTGCGGGTGCTGGGCCGGGCGCCGGCCGATCCGGCGGTGCGCCGCCAGCTCGGCTACCTGCCGGAGAGCGTCACCTTCTACCCGCAGCTCAGCGGCCGCGAGACCCTGCGCCACTTCGCTCGCCTCAAGGGCGCGGCGTCCGGGCAGGTCGACGAACTGCTCGAGCAGGTGGGCCTCGGCCATGCCGCCGAGCGCCGGGTCAGGACCTACTCCAAGGGCATGCGCCAGCGCCTGGGGCTGGCCCAGGCGATCCTCGGCGAGCCGCGGCTGCTGCTGCTCGACGAGCCCACGGTGGGTCTCGATCCGATCGCCACCGGCGAGCTGTACCAGCTGATCGACCACCTGCGCCGGCAGGGGACCGGCGTGATCCTCTGCTCGCACGTGCTGCCGGACGTGGAGGCGCACATCGATCGCGCGGCCATCCTCGCCAGGGGCCGCCTGCAGGCGGTCGGCAGCCTGGGCGAACTGCGCGCCGAGGCCGGCCTGCCGGTGCGCATCCGCGTCAGCGGCATCGCCGAGCGTCAGCGCTGGCTACAGCGCTGGGGTACCGCGGGGCATCCGGCGCGCGCGCTCGGCGAGCATGGCGTCGAGGTCCTGGCGGTCAATGGCTCCAAGCTCCCATTACTGCGCCAGTTGCTCGGTGAGGAGACCCCGGACGACATCGAGATCCACCAACCCTCGCTGGAGGACCTGTACCGCCATTACATGGAGCGTGTCGGCGACCTGTGCGACGGGGAGGAAGGAGCATGAACGCGGTCTGGTACATCGCCCGCAAGGAGCTGGCCGACGGCCTGCGCAACCGCTGGTTGTTTGCCATCAGCCTGCTGTTCGCCGTGCTCGCGGTGGGCATCGCCTGGCTCGGCGCCGCCGCCTCCGGTCAGGTCGGGTTTACCTCGATCTCAGCGACCGTGGCCAGCCTGGCGAGTCTGGCGACCTTCCTCATGCCGCTGATCGCGTTGCTGCTGGCCTACGATTCGATCGTCGGCGAGGACGAGGGCGGCACGCTGATGCTGCTGCTCACCTATCCGTTGGGCCGCGGGCAGATCCTGCTCGGCAAGTTCATCGGGCACGGGTTGATCCTCGTCCTGGCGGTGCTGATCGGCTTCGGCGCCGCGGTGCTGGCGATCGCCGTTGGTGTGGAGGGCGTCGATCTGCCCGACCTCTTCCGCACCTTCGGCCGCTTCATGCTCAGCTCGGCGCTGCTCGGCTGGGTGTTCCTGGCCATGGCCTACGTGCTCAGCGGCACGGCCCGAGAGAAGTCCACCGCTGCCGGCCTGGCGCTCGGGCTGTGGTTCCTCTTCGTGCTGGTGTTCGACCTGGCGCTGCTGGCGGTGCTGGTGGTCGGCGAGGGCCGGCTGAGCCCGGACCTGGTGCCCTGGCTGCTTCTGCTAAACCCGGCCGACCTGTATCGCCTGATCAATCTGGCCGCCCTGGACGGCGGCAGTGACACCGCCGGCGTGATGGTCCTGGCGAGCGATCTGCCATTACCGATGGGCGTGCTCTGGCTGTGCCTGGTGGCCTGGATCGCCGGACCGCTGCTGCTGGCCCACTTCATTTTCAAGCGCCGCCCGGCGTGAGCGAGGCCCACCATGATGTTATCCACCGTTTCTCCCACCCGCGCGCTGCTGCTGGCGCTCTGTCTTGGCCTAGCCGCCTGCAATGAACCGGAGCAGCAAGGCTCCACCCTCGGCCCGGTGGCCTTTCATCCGAGCGATGAATGCCATGTGTGCGGCATGGCCATCCAGGAGTTCCCCGGCCCGAAGGGCGAGGCCGTCGGCCGCGAAGGTGTGCGCAAGTTCTGCTCCACGGCCGAACTGCTGGGGTGGTGGCTGCAGCCCGAGAACCACAAGGCCGCCACCGTGCTGTACGTCCACGACATGGGGCGCAGCGCCTGGCATGCCCCGGACGACGCCCACCTGATCGATGCCCGTCAGGCCTGGTATGTGGTCGGGCCGAAGTTACAGGGGGCGATGGGCGCGGTGCTGGCATCCTTCGCCGATGAGCAGGCCGCGCGACAGCTGGCGGCAGAGCACGGCGGAAGAGTGCTGCGTTTCGCCCAGATCGACCAGCAGGTGCTGCAAGAGGCCGCCAGAGACATCGCCGGGCATGGTGCGCACGGGGCGCATTGATCCGGCTTCGCCATTCCCGGCACGGGCCAAACGAGGAGAGATCATGGGTATCGGTATCTGGCAGCTGCTTATCCTGTTGCTGATCGTGGTCATGCTGTTCGGCACCAGGCGCCTGCGCAGCCTGGGCTCGGACCTGGGCGGGGCGATCAGCGGTTTCCGCCGCGCGTTGAACGAGGCGGAGCCCGAGCGCGAAGGCTCCGAGCGCAGGTGAGGCGACCGGGAGCGATCGATCAAAGTTGCGGTCAAGCGCCGATCAGCGTGGCGGGCGGTAAGGTAAACAGTCGTGTGGTTTCACCCAGGGCGCGGCCGTGTGTCAGGCGCCCGTCTCCTTCCGGACGGTCTGTGGTCACCGCTCTGTCGAGATCCGGCCCGAGCGCGTGCGGGCTACTTCAGTCGTAGCCGGCGGGCCAGTTTGTGCAGGTTGCTCGAATCGACGCCGAGCAGGCGGGCGGCCTGCGCCCAGCTTTCGCCGCTGGCCTTCAGTGCGCGGACGATCGCCTGGCGTTGGCTGGCCTCGACCACCGTCCGCAGCGGCAACACCGCGTCGTTCCCGGCAGCCGGCGGTTCGGCGACGACAGTGGGCGTCGGCGACCGGCTCGGAGTCAGGTCCAGCACGTCGGGCTCGAGGGTCAGGATGTCGGCACGCGAGGCCCCGCGACTGAGCAGGCGCAGGGCGGCGCGGCTGATCACGTGTTCCAGTTCACGCACGTTGCCGGGCCAGTCGTAGGCGAGCAGGGCGCGCTCGCTGGCTGGCGACAGGCGCACGCCGCGCAGGCCGAGGCGTGCGCGGTTGAGCTCGAGAAAGTAGCCAGCGAGGATCAACACGTCGTTGCCGCGTTCGCGCAGCGGCGGAATCGGTACCGGGTAGACGGAAAGGCGGTGGTACAGGTCGGCGCGGAAATGGCCGTCTCGCACGCTCTCGCTGAGGTTGCGGTTGGTCGCGGCGATGATCCGTACGTCGACCTGACGTGGCCTGTCCGCCCCGAGCCGCTGGATTTCGCCGTTCTGCAGGGTGCGCAGCAGCTTGGCCTGGATAGGGAGCGGTAGCTCGCCGACCTCGTCGAGCACCAGGGTCCCGCCGTTGGCTGCATCGAAGCGGCCGGGACGGTCGGTGGTCGCGCCGGAGAAGGCGCCCTTGACGTGCCCGAACAGCTCGCTTTCCGCCAGCGACTCCGGCAGTGCGGCGCAGTTGACCAGCACCAGCGGCTTGTCGCGCCGCCGCGAATGTCGATGCAGCCAGCGCGCGAACATCTCCTTGCCGACCCCGGTTTCCCCCAGCAGCAGCACTGGCAGGTCGGAGTCGGCGACGACGCCCAGCTCGTGCAGCAGCCTGGCGATCACTTCGCTCTGGCCGAGAATCTCGCCCGAAGCCGGGGCCCGTTCGTCGTCCGGCGAGTCGTTGCGCGACAGCCGCAGACCGCGGTTCTCCTGCTCCAGCCGGGTGACCCGGATGGCGGCCTCGATCAGCAGCGTGTAGCGCTGCAGCGCGAGGCGCGAATCCTCATCAAAAGTGCCGGCCTGCAGCGCGTCCAGGGTCAGGGCGCCCCATGGTTTGCCTTCGACGTAGAGGCTGATGCCCATGCAATCGTGCACCGGCAGCGGCTCGCCGGCATGTTCGCCGAGCAGGCCGTCGTAGGGATCGGGCAGGCGACTGTCCGGCTCGAACCAGGTCGGCTCGCGGCGCGACAGGATGGCCGCGAAGCGCGGGTGCTGGGCTACCACGAAACGGCGTCCCAGCGCTTCCTGCACCAGGCCGGTCGCCGCCAGCGGACGCAGCGTATCGCCGTCCAGGCGCAGCAGCACGACGGAACCGCAGCCGAAATGCTGCTGCAGCGTGCCGACCAGCCGCTGCAGCCGAACCGCATTGGGAAGCTCGGTGACGAGGTCGGCGAGAAGCGCTTGTTGCATCATGGTCTTTCGTACCTGGGTTTCGATCACCTTAGCAGGGTGCCAGTGCGGGCGTCTGCGACCGATAGGCACTGGCGCCAGGGCGCACCGCCGACAGCTCGGCCCGGTCGCGGACCACCTGCTGCCCGGTAACCAGGTTCCGGTTACGGTGCTCTGTGTGCCCGGTATGACGCGGCTTGCGAGGCGCCGGTAGTTACCTCCTCGCTACGCGGCGTTCGCTCATCCGTAGGGTCGGTTGCACCCTCGGGCGGATGCCCGGCAGGGACCGGCACGCGTCTTGGGCGGGGGACATACGAGACAAAAAAGGCGCACCAGGGGTGCGCCAGGAGAGAGGTGTCAGCGGCGGTTCATTGGTGGGTGAGCACCCACTCGGCCAGGGTACGGGCTTCCTCATCGCTAACCGGGTTTGGCGGCATCGGGATCGGGCCCCATTGCCCCTGGACGCCGTTCTTGATGGTGTCGCTCAGGTGGGTGACCGCCTCGCCGTCGCCGGCGTACTTGGCAGCGACCTGCTTGTAGGACGGGCCGACCAGTTTGGTGTCGATCGAATGGCAGGCTGCACAGCCCTTGGTCTTGAACAGTACCTCGCCGCTGGCCGCCAGGGCGGACTGCTGCAGTAGGGCGGCGGCGCCCAGGGTCAGCAGCGGAATCAGGACTTTCTTCATGCGGTTTCCTCAAGGCTACGAAGGGCGGACGTGTCCCGGAAACCGGTGACACGCCGAACGGCTGTGTCGAGCGCCTGGGGCTATTCGCTGTCATGCCAAGCGCCGGGCTGCCGGTCTGATCCGAATGCTACCGAGGCGTTTCGACATCGCGCTTGACCGCGATCAAGAGCTGCCGGCGCCGCGCTTGAGGCGCCTCGGGCAGCCTCGGTAGCTTGTTCCAAGGTCGCCCGGCACCGCCAGCGGCGACTCGGTCCGTCGGGTCAACCACGGCGAGTCCACTGCAAGCTTGAGGTGATTCCTTGAACGCACCTGTTGAAACTCCGGCCCCACCGGGCCCTCTTTTCTACCAGCCACAGGGCAATGAGCTGGCGATCTTCGAACAGGCCTGGCGGCATGGCATGCCGGTGCTCATCAAGGGCCCGACCGGCTGCGGCAAGACCCGCTTCGTGCAACACATGGCGCAGCGCCTTGAATTGCCGCTGTACACCGTCGCCTGTCATGACGACCTGTCCGCCGCCGACCTGGTCGGCCGCCACCTGATCGGCTCCGAGGGTACCTGGTGGCAGGATGGGCCGTTGACCAGGGCGGTGCGCGAAGGCGGCATCTGCTACCTCGACGAGGTGGTCGAGGCCCGCCAGGACACCGCGGTGGTGCTGCACCCGCTGGCCGACGACCGCCGCGAACTGTTCATCGAGCGCACTGGCGAAGCACTGCGTGCGCCGCCGGGATTCATGCTGGTGGTGTCCTACAACCCGGGCTACCAGAACCTGCTCAAGGGCATGAAGCCCAGTACACGCCAGCGCTTTGTCGCACTCCGCTTCGACTACCCCGCACTGGAGGAGGAGGTGCGCATCGTCGCAGCCGAGGCCGGTGTCGACCGCTCGCTGGCCGAGCAGGTGGTGAAGCTGGGGCAAGCGCTGCGTCGACTCGAACAGCACGACCTCGAGGAGGTGGCCTCGACCCGCTTGCTGATCTTCGCTGCGCGCATGATCGGTGCCGGGATGGCGCCGCGCGAAGCCTGCCTGGTCTGTCTCGCCGAGCCGCTGAGCGACGACGCGCAGACGGTCGCCGCGCTGATGGGCGTGGTCGATGTCCATTTCGGCTGAGCCCGTCGCCCACCGGCTGCCCGGCGACCTGGCGATGTGGTTCTTCATCTTCGCCGAGCTGGCGGTATTCGGCGTGCTGATTCTCGCGTTCGCCGTGACCCAGTGGTTGCAGCCGGCACTGTTCAGGGGCGGGCGCCAGGCGCTGGACGGATCCACCGGCCTGGCGCTGACCGCCAGCCTGCTGACCTCCGGCTGGCTGGCGGCAATGGCCGTGGAGCAGGTACGCGCCTGTCGTCCTCAGCCCGCGGCCGGGCTGCTGTTGGCTGCGTTTGCCTGCGCGGGGGTCTACGTCTGGCTGAAGCTAGCCGAATACGCGCATCTGGCCGGCGCCGGGCTGGGACTCGAATACGACACTTTCTTCACCCTGTACTGGATTCTCACCGGTTTCCATTTCCTGCACGTGCTACTGGGTATCGTCATCCTCGGCTGGATGGCGCTGCGCTGCCGGCAGGGGGCGTACCTCCCGGACACCCGCGCCGGCCTGGAATCGGGAGTGCTGTACTGGCACATGGTCGATCTGGTCTGGGTGCTGCTGTTTCCGCTGGTCTACCTGCTCGGCTAGGAGATGCGCATGGGACGTCTTTCCGTGTTCTGGATTGCGCTGATCGGGTTGTCGCTGATCACCGTCAATCTTGCCGAGGTGGCCGCCGCGGTCCCGGCACTCGGCGGCCTGATACTGCTGGTGGCGCTAGGCAAGGCCTGGTTAATCACCGAGGGCTTCATGGAATTGCGCCACGCCCCCCGGCTCTGGCGCGGCCTGATGCTGGCCTGGCCACTGCTGGTCGGGCTTGGTGTATTCGCCTCGCTGCTTGCCCGCTGACGTCCGCATGCGCGGATGCCCTTGGTTTTCGTGCGATCGCGCTCGTCGCCAACAGGCCGGCATACCTCCACGGAGGGATGGGTACGAGCGCCAGGCCGGTGCAGGCTAAGTTCAACGCCTACCGGAGGTTCAACCCATGTCGCATCTCGCCAGTACCGATTTCCAGCCGCTTCGCATCGCGGTGTTGACCGTCAGTGATACCCGCAGCCCGGATACCGACACGTCGGGGGATACGCTGGTCGACGGCCTGCAGGCCGCCGGTCACCTGTTGGCCGAGCGCGCCATCGTGCGCGACGACATCTGGCAGATCCGCGCGCGGCTCTCGGCCTGGATCGCCTCGCTGGACGTGCAGGTGGTCATCGTCACCGGTGGCACCGGCTTCACCGCGCGGGACAACACCCCGCAGGCGGTGGCGCCGCTGCTGGACAAGACGGTGGAGGGCTTCGGCGAGCTGTTCCGCCAGGTTTCGCTGGAGGATATCGGCACTTCCACGGTGCAGTCGCGCTCGTTGGCCGGCATCAGCAACGGCACGCTGGTGTGCTGCCTGCCCGGCTCGCCGAACGCCTGCCGCACCGGCTGGCAGCGAATCCTGCGTGAGCAGCTGGACAGTCGCACGCGACCCTGCAACTTCGTCCCGCATCTCAAACGTCTGCCCGAGCAGGCGCAAGCCATCTGTGGGGGACGGTCATGAGCGGCTGTGGCTGTGCCGGCGCAGGCCTGAAGCCGGTCGAGGAGGCCATCGAACAGTTGCTGCGCCAGGCACCAGCCGCTCCGGCGGTCGAGGACGTCCGCCTGCAGGATGCGCTCGGGCGTGTACTGGCCCGCCCGGTCGTGGCGCCTTTCGACATGCCGGCCTGGGACAATAGCGCCATGGACGGGTATGCCCTGCGCGCCGGCGACCTGTCGGCCGAGGGGGGCTGCTTGCCGCTGGCGGGCAGGATTGCCGCCGGCGATGCGGCCGAGACGATCCTGCCGCCCGGCCATGCGGTGCGCATCTTCACCGGGGCACCGCTGCCGCCAGGGGCCGACACCGTGGTGCCACAAGAGCAATGCGAGGCTACGGAGGCGGCGGTTCGCCTGCCGTCCGTGCGGGTGGGCGAGCATGTGCGGCGACGTGGCGAGGAACTGCTCGCCGGCACCACGGTGCTGGCGGCCGGGCAACGCCTGCAGCCACAGGCGCTCGGCCTGCTGGCCAGCTTCGGCATCGACCGGGTGCCGGTCTACCGTCGATTGCGCGTCGGCCTGTTGAGCAGTGGCGACGAGTTGCGCGAGCCCGGCCAGCCGCTGGCGCCGGGGCAGATCTACAACGCCAACCGCTACACCCTGCGCGGCGTGCTGGAGTCCCTGGGACTGGAGGTCCACGACTACGACATCCTTGCCGACGAGCTGGCCGCCAGCCGCGACGCCCTGAGCCTGGCGGCCTCCGAGTGGGACCTGCTGGTGACCTCGGGCGGGGTGTCGGTCGGCGAGGAAGACCATCTCAAGCAGGCGATCCGCGAACTGGGGCACCTGCACCTGTGGCGACTGGCGATCCAGCCGGGCAAGCCGCTGGCGTTTGGCGAGGTGGGCGGCAAGCCCTGGATCGGGCTGCCCGGCAACCCGGTGGCCGCCTTCGTCACCGCGCTGGTGGTCGCCCGTCCGTTCCTGCTGCGCGCCCAGGGTTGCCAGGCGGTGCGCCCGGCGCCGCTGCGCCTGCCCGCCGGTTTCGCCTGGCCCCGACCGAATGCCCGCCGCCAGTACCTGCGTGCCAGCCTGCAGAACCTGGGAGGGCAGTGGTGGGTGGTGCCGCATGCGCGGCAGGGCTCGGCGATGCTGGCTTCGGCCTGCCAGGCCGAGGGGTTCGCGGTGATCGAGCGCGACAGCACCCTGGCCGAGGGCGATCTGGTGGATTACCTCCCGTTCAGCGCACTGCTGGGGTAGTTGCGGCAGTCACGTCAAGCGGCTTCGAGGTAGGCCGAAAGGCTATTTCGGTCGAGGATCTCGATGCGCCGCTTGCGTACCGCGATCAGGCCCGCATCGGTGAGCCGGTGCAGGATGCGGGAAAAGGTTTCCGGCTGGATGCCCAGTTGCAAGGCAATCAGCCGCTTGGGCATGTCCAGGTCGATGACGCCGTTGTGGGTGCTTCCCAACTGCTGGAACAGGTAACGCACTACGCGCTGGCTGACATTGGACGAGGTCAGGTAGTCGATCTGATGCAACCGCTGGTTCAGGCGTGCGCTCAGGCTACCGAGCAGGCTCAGGCAGAGCTGCGGCTGTTCGTGCAGCAGGCGGCGGTAATGCTCGTGTTGCACGCGAAGCACCAGGCTTTCCTTGATGGCGGTGGCGTTGAGCGGGTGCTGCGGTACGTTGTCGAACAGCAGCGCCTCGGCGAAGGCCTCGCCGGGGCGGATGACCTCGATGACCTTTTCCTGACCGTCGGCGGTGACCCGGTGCAGCTTGATCTGGCCGCTGACCAGCAGGTGCAGGTGCTGCACCGCATCGCCCTGGCGGAACAGCGTAGCGCCCGCCGTCATTCGCCGGGCAGAGGCATGGGGGGCGATGCCCTGCAGCGCTTTTTCCGGCAGGCCGCGGAACAGGTAATGACAGCGCAGCGTGTGGAGCAGCATGGAATCGGCCAGCATGAGTGTTCGTCCCTTTTGACGGATGCTAGGCCGCGCCACGCTGCTATCCCATTTCCCTTAAGCCATACCTCTTCCGGAGGGGTGGTCCGGCCTCAGCGGGTACCGCCGGCCAGGCGTTCGTACTCGCGGGTCAGTTCTTCCATCTTTTTCAGCAGCGATTCGCAGGTGGTGACGATGACGGTCGGCACGAAACGCGAGTCGTCCGCGAGGCTGAAGCCAGCCTGGGCGAAGCGCCATTGGCTGATGGCCTGGTCGAGCTGCTGCTTGATCCGTTCATTGTTCTGTGGCGCGGCCTGCAGCTCCTGCAGGCCACGGTCGAATTCCTCCACGGCGGCTTCGAAATCGCCGCGCAGCGCGTTGTCCGGCAGTTTCCAGGCCATTGCCAGGTAGAGCATGGCGATGCGCTGGCTGAGCATGCGCTGCCGGCCGCTGCGGTTGACCAGCCGCGCGGCTTGGTTGCCGCTTTCCCGCTCGATTTCCTGCACCAGTGCTTCGCTCTGGACGAGGAAGCGGTCCGCAAGGCGCAGCACCTCGGCCGACTGCTGCCGGTCCGGGCGGGTCAGCGCCAGTTGCCGGTATTGCACCCAGGTCTGCCCGGCTTCGTCCAACGCCTTGCGGATGCTCGTGCCGAACGTGTAGTCGTTCAGGGCCTGGGTGTTTTCCTCGACGATGGCAATGCTGGCGTCCAGCTGACCGGCAGCCAGGTCAGGACGGGTTTCGGTGGCGATCATCAGATAGCTCTTGGCGATGCGCTGGCTGAGCATGCGCTGCATGCCGGCGCGGTTGACCGCTTCGGCATCGCCGATGGCGGCATGCCCGGGCAGATGGGTGAGCAGCAAGCCCATCGACAGCAAGAGCTGCGGAAGGTATCGGAGCATGGTGAGGGTCCTTGATCGTGGGGCGGCATGGCCGGTCACCGTTACGGGCGGTTCGGCCTGATCTGTCAGTCGCTGTGCGGAAAGGAATCGGCGCGATCCCGGAGTCGGGGCTTCAACGCCGGTGGCGTGCGGAACGCGCGTCGGTCGCTGTGGCATGGCCGTCAGGCTGACGGTGGTGCCGCATGCGACGCCTGCAGAGTGCGGGGTGGGGGACAGGCGAAAAGGCAGTCATCGGGGGCTCCTCGTGGGTGTCGGAGCGAACGATAGGCCGCCTGCCATCGTTTCCCTTGACGGCCGTCAAGGTGGCCAAAAAGCCCCCGGATTTCGTTTCAAAAGCCGCAATGCTCGCGCTTTTACGCGCCTGGGCAGCGCTCGCGGGGCCGTTTCTCGTCGCGAGCGACAAGCCGGCGAGGAGGGCGCCGGCCTGTCGTTGGGAAGAGGTCAGGCCCGTGTCGGTTGGTTTTCCAGGATCCAGACGGCGGCTTCGACCCGCGAGCGCAGCCCCAGCTTGTGCAGCAGGTTCTTGACGTGGACCTTGACGGTACCCTCGGTGATGCCCAGCTTGCGCGCGATCATCTTGTTGCTCTGGCCCTTGGCGATCAGGCGCAGCACCTCTTTTTCGCGCTTGGTCAGGCTGGCGAACTGCACCTGGCCGGACGGCTTGGGACGCACGCGTATGGCTTCGGCGAGCACCTGGGTCAGCTCGGGATCGAGTGCCATCTTGCCGGTGGCGGCCGCGCGAATCTGCTCGACCAGCTGGTCGGCGTCCATGTCCTTGAGCAGATAACCGTCTGCGCCGTTGCGCAGGGCCTCGAGTACGTGGCTCTGTTCGTCCGAGACGGTGAACATGACGATGAAGGCGTCGACTTCGGCGTCGCGCAAACGCCGGGCGGTCTCCAGGCCGTCCATGCCGGGCATGTTCAGGTCCAGCAGGATCAGGTCGGGCTCCAGTTCGGCGGCCAGCCTGATGGCGTCCTCGCCGTTGCCGGCTTCGCCCACCGTTTCCAGGTCGTCTTCCAGATCCAGCAGGTCACGCAGACCGCGACGCATCATCGGGTGATCGTCCACCAGCAAGATGCGGGTGCTGGTCATCGTTCCTTCGTTCATGCGGGACAGGCTCCAGTGGCAGGTGAATGTGACGATAGGCGGGCGGGAAACGCAGGTGCACCCGGGTGCCGCCGCCGGTGCGCGGGCCGATGGCGATGCTGCCATCCAGGCTGCTGGCGCGTTCGCGCAGGATGATCAGCCCGTAGTGGCCGTCGCGGCTTTCCTGGTGGCTGATGCCGATGCCGTCGTCTTCGATGCTGACGTCGATGGCGCCATTCGGGTCCTGGGTCAGCGTCAGCCAGCAGCAGCTGGCCTGGGCATGCCTGACCACGTTGCTCAGCGCCTCGCGGACGATCTGCAGGCAATGCACCTCTTCGTTGGGCGTCAACGGGCAGTGGTCGAGCTGGAAGTCGAGTTCGATCTGCAGGCCGGAGTTGGCGCTGAACTCGTCGAGGGTGGCCTGCACGGCTGGCTTGAGTCCCGGCTCGTCGACCTTGATGCGGAAGGTCGTCAGCAGCTCGCGCAACTGGCGATAGGCCGAGTTCAGGCCGCGGTCGATCTGCCGGACGCTGTCATCGAGCTGTGCCTTGCCGCTGTCCTTGTGCATCAGGCGCTTGAGCCGCGCCAGTTGCAGTTTCTGCGCCGACAGCGCCTGGGCCAGGGAGTCGTGCAGCTCGCGGGCGATCACCGCGCGCTCTTCCATCAGCGCCAGGCGCGCCTGCTTCTGGCCAAGACGTGCCAGGCTCAGGGAGGCGGCGAAGAGGTCCGCCAGGGTCGTCAGCAGCAGGGTCTGCCAGGGCTCCAGCGGCGTGCCCGGCACCAGCGCGACCCTCAGCAGGCCAAGCTCGTCCTGTCCGGAGCGCAGCTCGAAGCTGATCAGCTTTTCCCCGCCCGGCAGCGTGCCGGAGCGGTTCACCGGGCACTGATCGCAGTCGGGCAGCCGGCAGTAGTCCGGGGGTTGTCGATCCCGCGAGGTCATCGCCGTGTGGCTACCGGCGTCGCTGTCGTGCTTCAGGCACAGCGAAATCTGTCCGGTGCCGAGCGCCTGCTGCACCTTGGGCAACAGCGAGCCCATCATCTGCGACGGGTCTTCCGGCTGGCTGTAGAGCATCTGCGCGCTGTTGAACAGCAATTGCAGGCTGGCGTTGCTGCGCGTCAGGGCAGCGGTCTTCTCGTCCACCTTCTGTTCCATCTGCGCATACAGGCTGGCCAGCTCCTGGCTCATCTGGTTGAGCGTGCGCGCCAGCAGGCTCAGCTCGGTATCGCCGGGAATCCGCACCTGGCCGCTGAAGTCGCCCTGGCCGATGTCCCGCGCCATCCGGGTCAGGCTGCGCAGCGGCGTCGCCAGGTTGTTGTGCAGGCCGTAGACCAGCACGAAGGCAATCGCCACGATGAGGAACAGGGTTCCGACCTGCAGGGCGCGAATCACGCCCAGCGTGCCCTCCGAGGACTCCTGGAGCGTGCGCACGAGAACGTCCAGTTCATTGACGAAGGTGTGCGCCTCCCGACGGTACTCGTCCAGTTGCGCTGTCGGGCCGTCGAGCAGGGGGCGCATGCGCTGCTGCCAGTGCTGCACGACGTTGGCATGCAGTGCCGGCAGCGCGCTGTTGCGGTGGCGGTGCAGGGCCGAGCGCAGCGAAGGCGAATGCAGGGTGCTTTCCAGCGCGCCGATGTACTCCTCCAGGGCAGGCGGCGAGCCCTGCTCGGCGGCGAAGGCCAGGCGGTAGGTCTGCATCCGCAGGCTGCCGGCGTGGTTGATCGCCTCGGCGTCGCCCTCCAGGGCATCGGCCAGATACAGGCTGCCGAGCAGACTCATGAGCGAGAACCCGATGATCACCACGAACGCCACGAGCGTGTTGAACACGATCGAGTGGCGGGTGGAGAGCTGCTCGCTTTCGGAAGGGGGCATGGTGCGCTCGCGGTGATGGCATGGCCCTCATTCTGCGCTCGTCCAAGGGCGCTTGGCCATGCTGCAGGGCATACCTCCAACGCTTTCAGGCGGCCGGAGATGCGTGGCAAAAGGTGTTAGAGGTGAGCACAACCAATTGATTTCTATGGTTTTTCCAGGGCGACACGGGAGTAGCTCGAAAGAGGTAGATGCGCCCGGGCGAACCAGTTGTCGCGCCTGGCGTGTTGATTTGAATCAACGGTGAATCGATCCCCGGCCCTTAGCGTGCCAGCCATTCGTGATCCCGCGGCATCAGCCGGCGGGGTCCCTGGCGCCAAGAGGATCGATCATGAGCAATATCGAAAAGTGGGACGTGGAGGACCAGGTTTTCTGGGACACCACCGGCAAGCGGATCGCCAATCGCAACCTCTGGATCTCTATCCCGAGCCTGCTGATGGGCTTCGCCATCTGGCTGATGTGGGGCATCGTCACGGTGCAGATGCTCAACCTGGGCTTCCCCTTCGAGCCCGCCGAGCTGTTCACTCTGACGGCCATCTCCGGTCTGACCGGCGCCACCCTGCGTATCCCGGCGTCGTTCATGATCCGCATCGCCGGCGGACGCAACACCATCTTCCTCACCACCGCGCTGCTGATGGTCCCGGCGGCCGGCGCCGGCATCGCCTTGCAGAACCCGGAGACGCCGCTCTGGGTGTTCCAGCTGCTGGCCTTCCTCTCCGGCATCGGCGGCGGCAACTTCGCCTGCTCGATGAGCAACATCAGCGGCTTCTTTCCCAAGAGCCAGCAGGGGCTCGCCCTGGGCCTGAACGCGGGCCTGGGCAACTTCGGCGTCACCACCATGCAGATCCTGATCCCGCTGGTGATGACCGCCGGCGTGTTCGGCTTCATCGCCGGCGACCCGATGACCCTGGTCAAGGACAGCGGCACGTTGATCGGCCGCATTCCGGCCGGCACCGACACCTGGATTCAGAACGGTGGCTGGGTCTGGCTGCTGTTCCTGATCCCGCTGGCCTTCGCCGGCTGGTTCGGCATGAACAACCTGCTGGTGATCTCCCCGACGCCCGGCTACCCGCTGAACGCCTTCGGCAAGATTCTCGGCCTCTACGCCGTGGCCTTCATCGCCGCCGCGATCGGCCTGTACCTCTACCTGCCGGCACCGAGCGGCCTCGGCGTACTGAACATGTGGGGCGTGATGCTGCTCACCATCGGCCTGACCCTCGGCATGCTGCGCCTGCTGCCGGGCAGCGTGCAGCCGAACATCAAGCGCCAGTTCACCATCTTCGGTGACAAGCACACCTGGTCGATGAGCATCCTCTACATCCTGACGTTCGGCTCGTTCATCGGCTTTTCCATGGCGCTGCCGCTGTCGATCACCGTGATCTTCGGCTTCATGAACGAAGTGGCCGCCGACGGCACCGTCACCCGGATCGCCAATCCCAATGCGCCGAGCGCCCTGACCTACGCCTGGATCGGCCCCTTCATCGGCGCGCTGATCCGCCCGCTGGGCGGCTGGATCTCCGACAAGGTCGGCGGCTCGATCGTCACCCAGGTCGTCTCGGTGGTGATGGTAGTGGCCTCGGTCGCGGCCGGCTACGTGATGCAGCAGGCCTACGGTTCGGCCCAGCCGGAGCAGTACTTCTTCGTCTTCCTGCTGCTGTTCCTGGTGCTGTTCGCCGCCAGCGGCATCGGCAACGGCTCCACCTTCCGCACCATAGGCGTGATCTACGACCGCGAGAAGGCCGGCCCGGTACTCGGCTGGACCTCCGCGGTCGCCGCCTACGGCTCCTTCGTCGCGCCCATCGTGATCGGCGAGCAGGTCAAGGCCGGCACCCCCGAGGTGGCCATGTATGGCTTCGCGGTGTTCTGCGCGCTGTGCCTGGTCCTCAACTGGTGGTTCTACCTGCGCCCCGGCGCCTACGTGAAGAACCCCTGAGCCCGGAGCGCCGCCATGAAAATCATGATTGCCTACGACCACTCCCGTAACGCCAGGAAAGCCCTGGACGCCACCCTCGCCATGTTCGGCCCGCTCCAGCCGCTGATCATGCTGATCGGGGTGGTGGAGGAGACCCGCGATACCAGCGATTCGGCGGTCGAGCTCCACGAGCGCGAACGTCGCGAATTCCAGGCCTTCCTGCAGGAAGCGGCGGCCAAGGTCAGCGTCTTCGGCCTGGACGTCGACGTCATCCTCGCCGAGGGCGACGCCCGCAAGATGATCCTCAAGGCCGCCGAACACAAGAAGCCGGACCTGCTGGTCATCGCGCGGCATTCCGAGGAACCGGACGGCGGCTTCATCTCCCGCTCGCTGAATCTGTTGGTCGACGAGCTCGACTACATGACCTTCGGCAGCGTCAGTGCC
Organism: Stutzerimonas nosocomialis; assembly: GCF_005876855.1. GTDB lineage: Bacteria > Pseudomonadota > Gammaproteobacteria > Pseudomonadales > Pseudomonadaceae > Stutzerimonas > Stutzerimonas nosocomialis. The sequence goes on from NZ_QLAE01000021.1 coordinate 84,846, forward strand.
TTCCTGGCCCGCCGGGCGCCGTGCCCGGTCCTGATTCAAGCCTGCCCCTGAGGAGCTCATCATGAGAGTTTCGACGCTGTTCGAATGGAAGCGCCCCGAGATACGGGCCCTGCACCTGACCTGGATCGCCTTCTACATCTGTTTCTTCGTCTGGTTCGGCATGGCGCCGCTGGCCTCGAGCATGCTGAAAAGCGTGAACTGGCTGACGCCCGAGGACCTCAAGCTGTTCGCCATCGCCAACGTGGCGCTGACCATTCCGGCGCGCATCCTGGTCGGCATGGCGCTGGACCACTGGGGCCCGCGCCGGGTGTTCTCGGTGCTGCTGGTGGTGATGGCCGTACCGGCGCTGTTCTTCGCCTTCGGTGACAGCCGTACCCAGCTGCTGGTGTCGCGCCTGATCCTCAGCTCCATCGGCGCCAGCTTCGTGGTCGGCATCCACATGACCGCCATGTGGTTCAAGCCCAAGGACATCGGCTTCGCCGAAGGCTTCTACGCCGGCTGGGGCAACTTCGGTTCCGCCGCCGCCGCCATGAGCCTGCCGGCCATCGCCATCCACGCCTTCGGCGGCCCGGAAGGCTGGCGCTGGGCGATCGCCAGCTCGGCGATCATCATGGCCGTCTACGGCGTGTACTACTGGTTCGCGCTCACCGACGGCCCGGCCGGCACCGTGCACCGCAAGCCGCACAAGGCCAGCGCGCTGGAGGTCAGCACCTGGGCCGACATGGTCAAGCTGATTCTCTGGACCATCCCCATGGTCGGCGTGCTGGCCATCCTGGTCTGGCGGGTCGAGGACATGGGGTACCTGGGCGCCACCGGCGCGGCGATCTGCTATGCGGTGATCGCCCTGGTGGTGATCTTCCAGGTGGTGCAGATCCTGCGGGTCAACGTGCCGATCCTGAAGAAGGGCGTGCCGGAAGACGACAGATACCCCTTCAACACCGTGGCCGCACTGAACTCCACCTACTTCGCCAACTTCGGCGCGGAGCTGGCGGTGGTCTCGATGCTGCCGATGTTCTTCGAGCAGACCTGGGGCCTGACGCCCACCACCGCCGGCCTCATCGCCGCGTCGTTCGCCTTCGTGAACCTGGTGGCGCGGCCCATGGGCGGGCTGGTCTCCGACCGCTTCGGCAACCGCCGCTTCGTGATGCTCGCCTACATGCTGGGCATCGCCGTCGGCTTCCTGCTGATGGGCCTGATGAACTCGAAGTGGCCGCTGATCGTGGCCGTGGCGATCACCGTGCTCTGCTCGGTATTCGTCCAGGGCGCCGAGGGCGCGACCTTCGGGATCATCCCGTCGATCAAGCGCCGCGTCACCGGGCAGATCTCCGGCATGGCCGGGGCCTACGGCAACGTCGGCGCCGTCTGCTACCTGACCCTGTTCACCTTCGTGACCCCCTCGCAGTTCTTCATGGTGATCGCCGCCGGTGCGTTCCTCAGCTTCGGGCTCTGCCTGCTCTGGTTGAAGGAGCCCGAGGGCGCGTTCTCCGACGAGTACTACGTGTCCAGCGTCGACCGGGAGCTGGAGGCCCGCCACAAGCTCGCATCCTGAAATTCACCGAATGCGCCAGCCACTCCGGCTGGCGCCAGCCGAGATCGATAAGCCGACCGGGCGGGCCAGTGGTTCGCAACCGGTGTGAGGAGAAAAAACGATGAGCCACTTGCTCGATCAATTGCGCTTCTTCAACAGGAAGCAGGGCGAGTTCGCCGACGGTCATGGCGAAACCCGCATCGAATCCCGCGACTGGGAGAACGTCTACCGCTCGCGCTGGCAGTACGACAAGATCGTGCGCTCCACCCATGGCGTGAACTGCACCGGGTCGTGCTCCTGGAAGATCTACGTGAAGAACGGCCTGATCACCTGGGAGACCCAGCAGACCGACTACCCGCGTACCCGCAACGACCTGCCCAACCATGAGCCCCGCGGCTGCCCGCGAGGGGCCAGCTACAGCTGGTACATCTACAGCGCCAACCGCCTGAAGTACCCCAAGGTGCGCAAGCCGCTGCTGAAACTGTGGCGCGAAGCGCGGCGCAACATGACGCCGGTGGACGCCTGGGCCAGCATCGTCGAGGACAAGGCCCGCGCCGAGTCCTACAAGAGCAAGCGCGGCATGGGCGGCTTCATCCGCTCCAGCTGGGACGAAGTCAACGAGATCATCGCCGCGGCCAACGTCTACACCGTCAAGCGCTACGGCCCGGACCGCGTCATCGGCTTCTCGCCGATCCCGGCCATGTCGATGGTTTCCTACGCCGCCGG
>NZ_QLAE01000022.1 GCF_005876855.1 Stutzerimonas nosocomialis
GGGCTGCGCCAGTTGCGTAGGGTGGATGACGCTCTTTTCATCCACCTGGCCGTCGAAACGGTGGATCGGTGAAGCGTGATCCACCCTACAGAGCTTTGTGGCGCCCCGTTCGCAGTCGAGACCGCTCCTACGGGTTGCGCCAGTTGCGTAGGGTGGATGACGCTCTTTTCATCCACCTGGCCGTCGGAACGGTGGATCGGTGGATCGTGATCCACCCTACGGAGCTGCGCCTTTTCGTGGTCGAGTCCGCTCCCACGGGACTCTCGCCCACGTTATCGCAAGGCCTCGGTGAGCCGGGCATCGGCCTGGCGCAGCAGGTGTTGCAGGGCGAGCAGTCGCGTCCGGTCCGGGTCGGTTTGCAGCCGCGCCAGCAGCGTCTCGAGCTGGGTCAGCGGCTCTGGCAGGTTGAAGTGCTCCGGCAGCAGCGTCTCGCCGCGGCTGACCAGCAAGGCGAAATGGATGACGTTTTCCAGCTCCCGGGTATTGCCCGGCCAGCTGTGGCGCTCCAGCACGCGTTGCGCGGCGTCGCCGATCAGCGGCAGCGCGAGGCCCAGGCGCTGGGCGTGGATGCCAAGGAAGTATTCGGCCAGCGGCAGGATATCGCCGGGACGCTCGCGCAGTGGCGGCAGGTCGACCTGGGCTGCGCGCAGGTAGCGGTAGAGGCTTTCGTCGAACTTGCCGGCCTCGACCGCCAGCGCCAGGTCGATGCTGGTCGCGGCGATCAGCCGTACGTCGACGGGCATCGCGCGGCTGGCGCCGACCCGCCGCGTCTCGCCGGATTCCAGCGCGGCGAGCAGCGATGCCTGCAGGCCGAGCGGCAGGTCGCCGATCTCGTCCAGGTACAGGGTGCCGCCATTGGCCGAGCCGAACCAGCCGGCGCGGCTGGCGGCACTGGCGCGATGGGTCCCCATCGAATAGCCGAACAGCTCGGCTTCGCCCCGGGTCGCGCTGATCGCGCCGCAACTGACCGGCACGAATAACCCGCCGCGCTCGCTGCGGCCGTGAAGGTGGCGGGCGAGCAGTTCCTTGCCGGTTCCGGTCTCGCCGACGATCAGCACCGGCAACGGCGTGGCCGCCAGTTGCTCGACGCGCTCGCGCAGGCGCCGCGAGCGCGGGTCGATGAATACCAGCGCCTTGGCGCGGATGCTCAGCGGGCTGCGTTCGGCATCGGGAAAGGTCAGCAGACGCGGATCGGGAAAACGGCTTTCGGTCATCCGGGCCTCCTTGGCACTGTCGCCGCCGCGCCCTCAGGCCCGCTTGCGGGACTGCTGCTCGATGAGCGTCTGCAGGCGATAGAGAAAGGCGAACCCCTGGTCCCAGCGGTGATGCCCGGACTTGACGTTGATGTGCCCGGCGCCGGAGAGAATCGTCACCTCGCTGCCCCAGTCCTGGCCGATCGCATCGGCACGTGCGGGGCTCGCGGCGGAGTCGTTGTCCGAGCCCACCAGCACGCTGGGAAACGGCAGGGCCGCGCGGGGCAAGGGGGCGAAGTTGCGCAGCGCATCGGGGCAGTTGGTCCGCTCGACGTCGGCCGGAGCGACCAGCAGCGCACCCCGCACCCGGCGCAGCACCTCGGGCGAGGCGCTGGCCGCCCAGTGCGCCACGGTCACGCAGCCCAGGCTGTGGGCGATCAGCACGACCGGCCCCGGCGCGGTCGCGATACTGCGACCCAGCTCGTTAACCCAGTCTTCGCGCCCGGGCAGCAGCCAGTCCTGCTGCTCCACGCGGCGGCTGTTGGGCAGGGTGCGCTGCCAATGGCTCTGCCAGTGATCGTCCGACGATCCCTGCCAACCGGGCACGATGAGGTAATGAATGACGTCGCTGGCCATGGCACGGCTCCCTGAAGCGTTCAGTGACCTCGCAGGCTACCTACCGTAAATCGATCCACAAAAGAATAAGAATTCATTTGCTTATGCATTAACAGACATAAGCCTGGGCATTAGCGCTTGCACGATGCTTATCTCCAAATCGCATATAAATGTTCTCAAACATTATTTTAAAGAATATTTCAGATGCTCTTATGATTCGCCAACCCCGGTTCTCGCCGGCGCGCCAAGCCGTGGCCGGTGCCTTGAGGATGCAAGGAGACAACAATGACAACCCCGCTTCGTACGCCCGAAGCCCAGGACGATGCAGGTGTCCTGCAGGAGATCCGCAGCGCTCTGCATGACCTGAAGTTCGGCTCGGTGGAGATCACCCTGCACAACGGCCAGGTGGTGCAGATCGAGCGAAAGGAAAAATTCCGTCTGCAGCCGAACGGCAAGCAGGCCTGACCCAACCCCCACCCCGACCGGACCACCGGAGGGCGTGACATGAACCTACCCCAGGAACGAGCAAGCATGTACACGCCAACCCAGACCGCCCCTGTGCCGCACCGCTGTCGCTGCCGAATGCGCAGCTGACGCCCCCGCCCCGCACACCCGCTACCCCAATACGCAACGCGTCCGCACGGATGCGCCCAAGGAGCTGTCATGTCCATCGGAAAGTCCCTCCTGGCCGTTCTGGCCAGCACCCTCATCGCCGGCCAGGCGCTTGCCGCCAGCGAACTGCTCAACGTGTCCTACGACCCGACCCGTGAGCTCTACGTCGAGTACAACGCCGCCTTCAACAAGCACTGGCAGGCCCAGGGCAACAAGCCGCTGCGCATCCAGCAGTCCCACGGCGGCTCGGGCAAGCAGGCCCGCTCGGTGATCGACGGGCTGCGCGCCGACGTGGTGACGCTGGCGCTGTCCGGCGACATCGATGCGCTGAACCTGAACCAACAGCTGATCGACCCCAACTGGCAGGCCCGCCTGCCGGACAACAGCACGCCCTACACCTCGACCATCGTGCTCCTGGTGCGCAAGGGCAACCCGAAGAACATCCGCGACTGGGACGACCTGATCAAGGATGGCGTCGAGGTCGTCACCCCCAACCCCAAGACCTCCGGCGGCGCCCGCTGGAACTTCCTCGCCGCCTGGGCCTATGCGCGTGAGAAGTTCGGCGGCGAAGACAAGGCGCTGGAGTTCGTGACCGAGCTGTATCGCCATGCCCCGGTGCTCGATACCGGCGCGCGCGGCTCGACCATCAGCTTCGTCCAGCGCCAGCTCGGCGACGTGCTCCTGGCCTGGGAAAACGAGGCCTACCTGTCGCTGGCCGAAGAAGGCGGCGACCAGCTGGAGATCGTGACGCCCTCGCTGTCGATCCTCGCCGAGCCGCCGGTCGCCGTGGTCGATGCCAACGTCGACCGCAAGGGCACCCGCGCGGTGGCCGAGGCCTACCTGCAGTACCTGTACAGCGAAGAAGGCCAGCGCATCGCCGCGAAGAACTTCTACCGGCCACGCAATGCCACCGTAGCCGCCGAATTCAAGGATCAGTTCCAGGACCTGAAGCTGGTCACCATCGATCAGGACTTCGGCGGCTGGAAGGAAGCCCAGCCGAAGTTCTTCGACGATGGCGGCGTGTTCGACGGCATCTTCAAGACGATCAACCGGTAACGGGCCGACGCACGCCTGAGCGGCGAAGGCTGACACCGGCGACGGTGGCCGGGCGCGGACCTCGACGAGAGGCGCGCCGCCACCCCGAAGTCGCCGGCCAGCCGAAGCCGCGAAGCGTGCCTCGAGACGAACGATGCAGGCGCCGCCGAACCGGTGGCTCCTTTTTGCGCGGCACGGCCGACGCTGACCCGATACACATGGAAGACTCATGTCACGACGCACATCCCCGGTCATACCCGGCTTCGGGCTGACCCTGGGCTACACCCTGACGTACCTGGCGCTGGTCGTACTGATTCCGCTGGGTGCCATGTTCATCTACTCCCTGCAGCTGAGCGCGGAGCAATGGTGGGGCCTGCTCACCAGCCGCCAGGTGCTCTTCTCCCTCAAGCTGTCCTTCGGCACCGCGCTGCTGGCCGCGCTGATCAACGGCATCCTCGGCATCGTCATCGCCTGGGTCCTGGTGCGCTACACCTTCCCCGGCCGGCGCATCATCGACGCCATGGTCGACATGCCCTTCGCCCTGCCCACGGCGGTGGCGGGCATCGCGCTCACCGCGCTGTACGCGCCCAACGGCCTGATCGGCTCGCTGTTCCCGTTCCGGATCGCCTACACCCCGCTGGGCATCACCCTGGCGCTAGTGTTCGTCACCCTGCCCTTCGTGGTGCGCACCCTGCAACCGGTGCTGGCCGACATTCCCAAGGAGGTCGAGGAAGCCGCCGCCTGCCTGGGCGCCCGCCCGCTGCAGGTGTTCCGCTACGTGCTGCTGCCGAGCCTGCTGCCCGCCTGGCTGACCGGCTTCGCCCTGGCGTTCGCCCGCGGCGTCGGCGAATACGGCTCGGTGGTGTTCATCGCCGGCAACATCCCGCTGAAGACCGAGATCCTGCCGCTGTTGATCGTCTCCAAGCTGGATCAGTACGACTATCCCGGCGCGACCGGGATCGGCGTCCTGATGCTGGTGGTGTCCTTCATCTTGCTGCTGCTGATCAACCTGCTGCAGCGCCGCATCCAACCGCGCCTCTGAGGAGCCCGTCATGAGCCTTGCAACCCTCGGCGCCGCCAGCGCGCGCGCCTCGGCCCGCCGCTCCCCCGGCGCGATCGTCCTGATCGCGATCGCCTGGGCGGTGTTCGCCGTCATCCTGCTGCTGCCGCTGTACATGGTGCTCAGCCAGGGGCTGAGCCGCGGCCTGGAGTACTTCTGGGACGCCATCCGCGAGCCGGACGCGATCTCGGCACTGAAGCTGACCCTGCTGGCCACGGCGATCTCGGTCCCGCTCAACATGGTCTTCGGCCTGGCCGCCGCCTGGTCGGTGACCAAGTTCGAGTTCCGCGGCAAGAGCCTGCTGGTGACCCTGATCGACATGCCGTTCTCGGTCTCGCCGGTGGTCGCCGGCCTGATCTACGTGCTGCTGTTCGGCAGCCAGAGCTTCCTCGCGCCCTTCCTCGACCGCCACGACCTGCAGATCGTCTACGCGGTGCCCGGGATCGTCCTGGCCACCATGTTCGTCACCGTGCCCTTCGTCGCCCGCGAGCTGATTCCGCTGATGGAAGAACAGGGCAGCACCGAAGAAGAGGCCGCGCGCCTGCTCGGCGCCAGCGGCTGGCAGATGTTCTGGCACGTGACGCTGCCCAACGTGAAGTGGGCGCTGGTCTATGGCGTGGTGCTGTGCACGGCGCGGGCGATGGGCGAGTTCGGCGCGGTCTCGGTGGTCTCCGGGCATATCCGCGGATACACCAACACCCTGCCGCTGCACATCGAGATTCTCTACAACGAATACAACATCGTCGCCGCCTTCAGCGTGGCCATCCTGCTGCTGGTGATGGCCCTGGTGGTGCTGCTGCTTCGCCAGTGGAGCGAGGCGCGCCTGAGCCGCCAGCTGCAAGCCGACCGGGAAGACTGACCGCCGCGGCCCGCCTGCGCGCGGCCCGGCCAACCGAATCAGAAGGGGCATCCGCCATGAGTATCGAAGTCAAAGGCGTCAACAAGCAATTCGGCCCGTTCAAGGCCCTCGACGACATCAGCCTGCACATCCAGAGCGGCGAACTGGTCGCCCTGCTCGGCCCGTCCGGCTGCGGCAAGACCACCCTGTTGCGCATCATCGCCGGCCTCGAGACGCCGGACAGCGGCAGCATCGGCTTCCATGGGGAGGACGTCTCCAACCATGACGTGCGCGACCGCAACGTCGGGTTCGTGTTCCAGCACTACGCGCTGTTCCGCCACATGACCGTGTTCGACAACGTCGCCTTCGGCCTGCGGATGAAGCACAAGTCGGTGCGCCCGAACGAGGCGACGATCAAGCAGAAGGTCCACGACCTGCTCAACCTGGTGCAGCTCGACTGGCTGGGCAACCGCTACCCCGAGCAGCTCTCCGGCGGCCAGCGCCAGCGCATCGCCCTGGCCCGCGCCCTGGCCGTGGAGCCCAAGGTGCTGCTGCTCGACGAACCCTTCGGCGCACTGGATGCCAAGGTGCGCAAGGAGCTGCGCCGCTGGCTGGCACGCCTGCATGAGGAGGTCCACCTGACGTCGGTGTTCGTGACCCACGATCAGGAAGAAGCGATGGAAGTGGCCGACCGCATCGTGGTCATGAACAAGGGCGTGATCGAGCAGATCGGCTCGCCGGCCGAGGTGTACAGCAAGCCGGCCAGCGATTTCGTCTATCACTTCCTGGGCGATGCCAACCAGCTGCAGATCGGCGACCGCCAGGTCCTGTTCCGCCCCCACGAGATCGCCCTCTCGCGCCAGGCCGAAGCCGATTACCGCGCGGCCCAGGTCCATGCGATCCGCCCGCTGGGCGCGGTCACCCGCATCACCCTGAAGGTCGATGACCAGGACATCGAAGCCCAGGTCGCCCAGGACCACGCCAGCCTCATCGGCCTGACCCGCGGCGAAACCCTCTACTTCCGCCCTCAGCCGGGCCTGTGACCGGACGAGCCGCCTGCGCCCGGCCTGGAGGCGTGTAACGCCCTTTCGAGGTCAAGACTGCGAAGGGTGGTGCCGGATGCTTCATGGCCGAGCATTGATCGGTAGCCTGTGGGGGTGACTTCCAGGGGGGTTCTTCTAGCCAAAGCAGCAGGTCTGGCTGTTGAGGCGTAGTAAGAGCTCGCGGTCAAGACCAGGCGTCCCCGACCTCTCCCACGAGCGCTCTGGGGAGCGGTCTTGACCGCGAGCTTTTTTGCGCCAGAAGCCAGCCCACTCCCTGAAGAGCCCCTTCGCGGAAGACACCATCGCAAGCCATCACTAGGCCTTCAAACAGCCGCTGCCCCCAATTGACGCCCTGTCACGCCCGCTGCGCGGCTCTTGCGCGCGATGCGGCGTGGAGCAGTGCGTCGAGCGCCAGGAACAGCAGCAGGCTCGCCCCCAGCACCGGCAACGCCAGGCCCAGCACCAGCGCGCCGGCAGCGACGCCCATCTGAGCCGGCAGCGACAGCCGGCGCAGGGTTCGCCAGGGGCCGGCGGTCGCCGCGGAGCGGACCGGGCGGCGCTGCCACCACATCAGGTAACCCCAGATCACCATCGCCACCAGCCCGCCGGCGAAGAGCACCAGCAGTAGCTGGTTGGGCAGGCCGAACAGCGCGCCCATGTGGGCGTCGATGCCCCAGCGGGTGAGCTTGGCGGCCAGCGGATAGTCGGCAAAACGCGCCTGGTCGATCACCGCGAGCGTCCGGGGGTCGATGGCCACGGCGTCCACCCGGGTCGGCCAGCTGCGGTCGATCTCGGTAACGGTCCAGGCCTTGCCCGGGTCGGCGCTCGGCACGATCTCCACCTTGCCCGCCTCGATCCCGGCGGCACGGGCGGCGGCGAGCACCGCATCGAAATGGGCCGGATCGAGCGACGTCGCTGGTGGTGTATCCGCAGCACCGGGGTGATGGTGCGCATGTTCGTCGTGGGGTACCGGTGTCACCTCGGTGGCCGGGGCCAGCGCGGTGTTCACCGACGGGGTCGACCAGCCATAGTGCGCACGCAGCACGCCGATATTGCCGCCGGCCCACTTCGACCAGGTCAGCCCCGTGGCCGAGAAGAACAGCAGGCCGATCAGCAGGCTCAGGCCGATGCGCCCATGCCAGCGACGCATCGGACTGTTCAGCCGACCGCGCCGGACCAGCCAGACCGCCAGGCCACCCAGGGCCGCCACCCACAGCCAGGACGCCGCCAGCTCGCTGTAGAGGCGTCCCGCCTCGCCCAGGTGAAGTTCCCGGTGCAGCAGGTCGAGCCAGGTGCGCAGCGGCAGCACGCCGCTGGTGCCGTACACCGGCAGGTCGCCGCGTACCTCGGCGGTCGCCGGATCGATGAAGATCGCCCGGTGTCCGACGCCTTCGAACCTGAACATCACCCGGGTGGTGGTGCCGGGCATGGGTGCCGGGCGCACGGCGCCGAGCCGGGCGTCGGGGCCGACCACTTCACGCGCCGCGTCGATCTGGCGCGCCAGCGGCAAGGCCGGACCGCTGCTGTCGACATAGAGCTCCGTCGCGTACAGGCGGTCTTCCAGTTGGGGCGTCAGCGCGTAGAGGATGCCGCTGAGCGCGGCCACCAACAGGAAGGGCCCGACGAACAGGCCGATGTAGAAATGCAGGCGCAGCAGCAACGCCCCCAGGGGCGATGTGGCTTGCGCAGCCCGGCCGGCGGAGGTCGCCGATGCGCCCCGGGCGGCCGGCGTGGAGGTCATGCGTGGTTCGGTCATGGTCAGAACTCCATCGTCACGCCGGCATAGAGCGAGCGACGCTCGCCCGGCGCGTGCAACGACTGCGCGCCGTCATGCCAGACGTATTCGTAATAGCGGTCGGCGAGGTTCTTGAGCTGCAGATCGAGCTCGACCCGTTCGCTCACCCGATAGGTCGCGCCCAGGTTGACCAGGGTGAAGCCGCCATAGCGACCCTGGTCGTTCTCGCGCTCGAGGTAGTAGTCGCTCTGCCCGTTCAGCCAGCCACTGAGCTGCAGGCGCGGCGTGGCGTCCCAGCTCGCCCCGGCCGAGTAGAGATGCGCCGGGACGTGGTCGATCTGTTTGCCGCGGCTCGTCGGCAGGCTGGGATCGGGTTTCTCGATCCGCGAGTACTGGCGCGAATAGGCGAGCCAGAGGCTGGTATCGCCGCGCGGGTGCAGGTTGAGCTGGGCGTCGTAGCCCCAGCGACGGGTCTTGCCGAGGTTTTCCGAATCGCCGCTGGGGTCGTTCAGCCGACGCCGGATTTCATCGGAGGCGACCTGCTCCCAGTACGCGATGCGCCCGTCCAGCCAGTCGCTGGGCTGGAACTTGATGCCGGTCTCCCAGCCGTCGTTGATCGACGGCGACAGGTCGGCGGTGCGCGGCGGAACCTTGTAGGCCGAGGCGCCGGTGCCGACCTGGAACGTGCGCCCCCAGTTGGCGTAGAGGCTGGCCTCACGCCAGGGCGCATAGACCAGGCTGATCTTCGGCTGGCGGATCAGCCCGTAGTCGTTGACGTCGTAATCGTTGCCCGTGAGGCCGTCGCGCAGCTCGCCCTCGATGTGATCGACCCGGTAGGCCGGGATGATCTTCAGCGCCGGCAGCGGCTCGATCACCGCCTGGGCATAGGCGCCGTAGATGTCGAAGTCGAACCGCTGGTCGCGGGTCTGGCTCTGCTTGACCTGGGAGACGGTGAGGTAGCGCTTGCTGCTGTTGTGCTGGCGCTCGACGTCCAGCCCGCCTTCGAGCGTCAGCCAGTCCAGGCCCGGGCGGTAGGTCAGCGAGGTCAACGCGCCGAGGCCGGTCTCGTCGGTGGTGCGCTGCTGCTGCGACTGCGCCAGGGAGAAGCGCACCCAGCGGTCGTCGTCATAGCGGTTGAGGTAGGCCTTGGCCGACAGGTCCAGCGCGTCCGACAGCGCCGCGTCCAGGTGCAGGGAGACCTGGCTCATGCTGCGCTCGCCTTCGTCGCTGGCCGACAGCCCGTAGGAGCGACGCGGATGCCGGCGGGCATCCTCGCGCGAAAGGTAGCCGGGCTCCTCGGCCTGGGCCTCGTAGTGACGGGCGATCAGGCCGATACGGTAGTCGCCCTGGTCGGGCGTGAAGAACCACTTGCCCGAGAGCACGTAGCGGTCGCTGTCGGCATGGTCGCGGTAGCCGTCGCTCTGCTGGTAGCCGACGAAGTAGTTCTGCGACCAGTTGCTGCCCTCGATGCCCTTGGCCACTTGGCCTTCGCGCAGGCCGTAGCTGCCGTAGCGCACACGGGCGCGGCCGTAGTCGCCGCCGCTGCGGGTCACCAGATTGGCGTTGCCGGCGATGTTGTGCAGGCCGTAGCGCGCGTCGTTGGTCCCGCGCACCACCTCGATGCGTTCGAGCTCCAGCGGGAAGACCATGTCCAGGTAGGGCATGTTGCCGTCGTTGCTGTTGCTCGGAATGCCGTCGATCAGCAGCTTGACGGCGTTGATCTCGCCCTCGCCGTTGAAGCCGCGCATCGACAGCTTGCCCGACGTGGTGCCCTGGCCGAAGGGGGTGAGCATCACGCCGGGCGCGCGGTTGAACAGCTCCCAGCTGTAGGTGACCGGTTGCTTTTCGAGGATGTCGGCGCCCAGCACGTCCACCGAGCTGAGCACGCGGGTGCTGGGCAGCGGCCCGGAGGCGGTCGCGCTGACGGTGACGGTCCCGAGGGTCAGGGTCGAGTCGGCGGCTTCGCGCGTCTCGGCGCGGGCCTGCCAGCAGAGCAGGGTCATGGACGCCAGCACGTAGGGCATGGCGCAGAGGGGCGCGCGTGCGGCGCGCCCGGGAAGGGTCGTATCGGGCATGGCTATCCCTTGAGGTCGGCATCGAGGTGCGCCCCGATGCCTGGCGCATGCCGGCGCAGCCCCGGCAAGGGCGGCGGGCGAAACGGCATCGGGACGACGTGAAGACGCCGGCTCGCAAGGAGCCGGCGCGGTGCGGACTACACGGCAGGGGACGCGCGGGGATTGAGGCTCGGCCACAGGTAGCGTGGCGAAAGCGCCGCCGGCGGCGGCTGGGGCAAGCTGGCCAGGCGGGCGACGATGCGTTGCTGGAAGTGCAGCGGCGCGGCGGGCAGCGCGGCGAGCGATGCCGACATCGCGCCACAGCAGCACTGCTGCATCATCAGGTGGTGGCTGGAGCCCGGATCATGGGACGCCGGGCCGGCGTCGTGGTGCCCCGCGTGATCCTCGTGGGCATGATCGCCGTGGGCAGGGTGCGCGTCGTGATGCGCCAGGGCCTGCTGCGCCATCAGGCAGTGCCCGCCCCAGCCCATCATCTGCCTGGCATGCGCGGACATGCCGCCGGAGGCCGCCATGGTCAGCATATGGGAGAGCACTGCGAAGCAGGCTATCCAGGCATAGGCGCGACGTCGTTGGCGCATGGGCGGGTATCCGGTGGAGGAGCCCGAAGTATACGAAGGCGCGGCGGCCTCAGGCCACCCTCCCGTCAGGCCGCGCTCGGGTCCCCTTCCTGCACCGCGCGCAGCCGCGCCACGTCGCGCGCCGGCGGCACGCCGAACATCCGACCGTATTCCCGGGTGAACTGGGACGGGCTTTCGTAGCCCACCTCGTAGGCCGCGCTGGCCGCATCCATGGCCCGGCCGATCATCAGCCGCCGCGCTTCCTGCAGGCGCAACTGCTTCTGGTACTGCAGCGGACTCATGGCGGTGATCGACTTGAAGTGGTGGTGCAGCGTCGAGGCGCTCATGCGCGCTTCGGCCGCCACCGCGTCGATGCTGAACGGCTTGTTGTAGTGCCGCTTGATCCAGCCGATGGCGCGGTTGATCTGCTCCAGGCGGGCCTCGCAGCGCGCCATGCTCCTGACCGCCCCGCCCTGCTCGCCCGTCAGTAGCCGGTAGTAGATCTCGCGCTGGGCCAGGGGCGCGAGGTACGGGATGTCGGCGGGCTTGTCGAGCAGCTGCATCAGGCGCAGCGAGGCCGAGACCAGTTCCTCGCTGGTGGCGCTGACCGAGAGCCCGCGCACCGGCTCACTCATCAAGGCATCGCGGCTTTCCAGCTCCAGCACCATCTCGGTGAGCAGCGTGGTGTCCAGATTCAGCCGCATGCTCAGGTAGGGCCGCTCGGGCGTCGCGTCGATCACCTGCCCGCTGATGGGCAGGTCGACCGAGGCGGCGAGAAAACTGGCCGAGTCGTTTTCGTAGATCAGCTCGCCGAGCATCACCCGCTTGCGGCCCTGTGCGATCAGGCAAACCGCGGGCTCCTGCATGCCGAACATGGTTTCGGACGGCTGCGAGCAGCGGGCCAGCCAGAGGCCGGGGATGGCGGTGGGGTGGGAACCGTCTTCGGGTGCGTGACGGGCGATCAGTTCGGCCAGCTTGCAGTTGTCGGTCACGGTGGAGTCCTCCTTCGCACGCCGCCAAGTATGGCGTCGGATCGGTGAACGTACAGCGTCACGCGCACGCTGTCGGAGGATCAGGCAAGCATCGCGGAGATTTGTACAGGCCGGCGGACACTCAGTCGGTGGCCAGCACCTTGGCCAGCGCGGCGGACAGCGTCTCGGGTGTGAAGGGCTTGCTGATCACCGGCCAGTCGACCCACTCGCGCGGAATGCCGTGGACACCGTAGCCGGTGGAGAAGATGAACGGAATGCCGCGCTCGGCCAGGCGCTCGGCCACCGGGAAGACGGTCGCGCCGCCGAGATTGACGTCGAGGATCGCCACGTCGGCCTCCACGCTGCCGGCCAGTCCTACCCCTTCGAGCACCGAGGAGGCATGGGCGACGACACGGTAGCCGAGGTCGTCGAGCACTTCCTCGAGGAGCATGGCGATCAGCGCTTCGTCCTCCACCACCAGGACCTTATTGGTATCAGACATGCTGCACTCCTCCGGTAAGCGGCAGCTCCAGCGTACAGGCGAATCCCTGCGCGTCGTAGCTGGCCGCAAAACTGCCACCTAGTTCTTTGACCACACTGGCCTGGATCAGCCGGGTGCCGAAGCCGGGCTTGCCAGGCACGGCGACCGCCGGCCCGTTGTATTCGCGCCACTGCAGGCTGAGCCTGGGCAACGGCGCCTGCTTCGCCGGCAACACCTGCCAGTGGAGCCGAACCTGCCCGTTCTCGCCACTGAGCGAGCCATAGGTGGCCGCATTCACCGTCAGTTCATGGAAGGCCATGGCCAGCGACAGCGCCTCGCGAGGCGCCAGCTCGACGGCGGGGCCGTCCAGTTCGATGCGTTCGCACTGGTCGTGCAGGTAGGCCTGCAGCACCTTGTCCAGCAGCGAGCGCAGCCCCGCGCCCTGCCAGCGTGACTGGGTCAGCAGGTCATGCCCCTGGCTGAGGGCGATCAGCCGGCGTTCGAACGACTCGTGGAACGTCGCCAGGCTGCCCGACCGGCGCAACGTCAGGGCGGCGATCGACTGCACCGAGACCAGGGTGTTCTTGACCCGATGGTTGAGCTCGTCGATCAGCAGCGCCTGGCGCTGCTGGGCCTGCCGATGGGACGAGATGTCCACCAGCGTGCTGATCGCGCCGGTCACCCTTCCCTGCTCGTCGAGCAGCGGCATCGGGTGCGCGGCAAAGGGCACCCGGCTCCCGTCCGGGCGCTCGAGCACCGCTTCCTCGCCGAGTTGTAGCGCTCCGGTCCTGAGCGTGACGGCCATGGGGCAGTCTTCCAGCCGCAGCGGCGCGCCGTCCATGGAAAACAGCTTCGCCGAACCGCACCAGCGGGTCTGTCCGAGCACCGGCTCGGCGCCCCAGAGGCGCACCGCCGCCGCGTTGTAGAAGGTGATCAGGCCTTCGGGGTCGGTGGTGTAGACCGCCATGGGCAAGGCTTCGAGCAGCGCATGCCAATGGCGCTCGCTGGCCAGGAGGCGTTCGCGGTCGCGGGTCTGCTCGCTGATGTCGCGGGTGACCGCCAGGTGCCCGGTGCTGCCATCGGGCAGGCGCAGCGGCACGGCATGGGTTTCCATGTGCCGGCGTATGCCGTCCAGGGCAATCAGGTCGAATTCCCAGACGCAGCGCTCGCCGGCGCAGACCTGCAGGTGATTGGCCTGCCACTGGGAGCGATCTTCCTCGGCGATCAGCTTCAGCACCGGTACGCCGGTGACCGAAGCCGCATCGCCCACCCCGATCATCCCGAGTCCCGCCGGGTTCATCTGCAGCAGGCTGCCGTCGGCGGCCACCACCTTCACGCATTCGGGCGTCGCATCGACGATGGCCTGCAGGTACTGCTGGCTGAGCGCATGCTCGATCTCGGCGCGCTTCTGCCGGCTGATGTCCTGGAAGCTGCAGGTCGCGCCGACCACCTCGTCGTCCACCACCACCGGCTCGGCGTTCATCAGCAGCCAGCGCCGCGGCGCGTCCGGCAGGGCCTGGCAGAGTTCGAGATCACGGATGGGCCGGGCGCGCTGCAGGACATCGACCAGCGAGTCGGCGAGCGGCGGCGTTTGCGCCTCGTCGCCCGCCCCCAGACCGAGCTTATCGAACGCCCGGAAGATGCTCTGACCGACGACCGACGACCGGCGCCCCGGCGAAGGCCTCCCGTGCACGCAGGTTGGCGTGCAGCAGGCTACCGTCGCGATCGCACAGCCACAGCGGGACCGGTAGCAGGTCGAGCTGTTCGGGTGCGAGACCGCCCAGCGACGCGCGCTGCGAGCCTGCTGCCAGTTCGGTCACGCGATCGTCCGTTACAGGTTTCATCGGAATGCCGTCACGAGGGATGGCATCAGTGTAATGAAAAACCGGAACGGCTTGTGCGTTTACGACGCTCCGGTCGTCTGCGCGCGCCCTTTACCGACGGCGCGCGCAAGGTCTGGCACAGGGCCATCACGGCGACGCTGCGACATTCAGTCCCAGCGCGGCGCGAAGCCCGGATTGGCGAGCCGCTCGCCACGGTCCAGGGTGGCGATCCTGGCCATCTCCTCGTCGCTCAGGCGCAGGTTCTGCGCCTCGAGGTTCGCCTGCAGGTTGGCGCGTTTGGTCGAGGACGGAATGACCGCGAAGCCCTGCTGCAGCAGCCAGGCCAGGGCCACCTGCGCAGGGCTCGCCCGGTGCGCCTCGCCGATCGCCCGCAACACCTCGTCCTGCATCACCTTGCCCACCGCCAGCGGCATGTAGGCGGTCAGGTGCAGGCCCTGCTCGCGGGCGAAATCCACCACCTTGCGGTTCTGCAGGAAGGGATGGATCTCCACCTGATTGGTGGCGATGTTCCCGACACCCACCGCCTCGATCGCCTGGCGCATGTGCGCGACGGTGAAGTTGGAAATGCCGATCTGGCGGGTCAGGCCCTGTCCGCGCGCCTCGAGCAGCGCACCGAGGTACTCGGCCACCGGCAGCTCGTCGCCAGGCGAGGGCCAGTGGATCAGCGTCAGGTCGACCTGCTCCAGGCGCAGCCGGGCAAGGCTGTCCTTCAGGCTGGGGACGAGCTTGTCGCCGGCCAGGTTGCTGGTCCAGATCTTGGTGGTGACGAACAGCTCGTCGCGGGTGACGCCGCTTTCGGCGATCGCCTGGCCGACCTCGCGTTCGTTCTCGTAGGCCTGGGCGGTGTCGATGTGGCGATAGCCGAGCTCGAGGCCCGTCTTCACCGAATCGATGACTTGCTGCCCTTTGAGGCGAAAGGTGCCGAGGCCGAAGGCTGGAATGCGCATGCAATGCTCCTTGATCGTGAGGGGGCGGCGCGTGGCGCCGCTGGAACGACAGGCAACAGTCTGGCCCAGGGGTTCGGCTGGAAAAACCGGCCTCGGCACCCAAGACTTTTGCGTAAGATTCAACAATGAAGACCACACTCGACGAATTGCTGGCCTTCTCCACCGTGGTGGAGACCGGCTCGATCACCGCCGCCGCCGAACAGCTGGGGCAGACCACCTCGGGTGTCAGCCGCGCCCTGAGCCGGCTGGAAGCCAAGCTCGAGGTCACGCTGTTGCTGCGCACCACCCGCCGCCTGGAACTGACCGAGGAAGGCGAGGCCTTTCTCGCCCAGGCCCGGCGCATCCTCGACGCGGTCGAGCAGGCCGAAGAGCAGATGGCCCTGCGCCGTCAGCGCCCGGCCGGGCGCCTGCGGGTCAATGCCGCCTCGCCGTTCATGCTCCACGTGGTGGTACCGCTGGTGGCCGGCTTTCGCGAGCGTTATCCACAGATCGAACTGGAGCTGCACAGCAGCGACCAGATCATCGACCTGATCGAACAGCGCACCGACCTGGCCATTCGCATCGGCCCGCTGCGCGACTCCACGCTGCATGCCCGCCCGCTGGGCAGCAGCCGCCTGCGCGTGCTGGCGAGCCCGGCCTACCTGGCGCGGCGCGGCACGCCCGGCAGCCCCGAGGCGCTGGCCGAACACAGCCTGCTCGGCTTCACCCAGCCGGAAAGCCTCAACCAGTGGCCGCTGCGCCATGCGCTGGGCGACGGCCTGACCATCGCCCCGACGCACAAGGCCTCCAGCGGCGAAACGCTGCGCCAGCTGGCCCTGGCCGGCGAGGGGCTGGTGTGCCTGTCGGACTTCATGACCCAGGGCGACCGCGACCGCGGCGACCTGGTCCAGGTGCTCGGCGAGGACACCTTCGAATCGCGCCAGCCGATCCACGCGGTGTACTACCGCAACACCGCGCTGACCTCGCGGATCACCTGCTTTCTCGACTACCTCTCGGCGGAGCTGGCCGGCCAGCGTTGGGCGCAACGCAGCGTTTAGAAGCCCTCGAGCACGATCTTGCCCTTGGCCTTGCCGCTTTCGAGCAGGGCGTGGGCGCGCCGCAGGTTCGCGGCGTTGATGGTGCCGAAATGCTCGCCCAGGGTGGTCTTGAGCACACCCCGGTCGACCAGCTCGCTGACGCGGTTGAGCAACTGGTGCTGCTCGATCATGTCCGGCGTCTCGAACAGCGAGCGGGTGAACATCAGTTCCCAGTGCAGCGACAGGCTCTTGCGCTTGAGCTTCATCACGTCCAGCGGCTGCTCCGGATCGTCGATCAGCGCCAGGCGTCCCTGGGGCATCAGGGCCTCGACCAGCTGATCGAAGTGCCGGTCGGTCTGGGTCAGGCTGGCGACATGGCTGACCGACTCGATACCGGCGGCCTGCAGCGCCTGGTGCAGCGGCTGGCGGTGGTCGACCACCTCATGGGCGCCCAGCTCGCGGGCCCAGGCCTGGGTTTCGGGGCGCGAGGCGCTGCCGATCACCCTGACCTGGGTGAGCTGGCGCGCCAGCTGGGTGAGGATCGAACCGACGCCACCGGCCGCGCCGACGATCAGCAGGCGCTGGTCCTGGCCCTCGCCTTCGCGGACCTGCAGCCGCTCGAACAGCAGCTCCCAGGCGGTGATGGAGGTCAGGGGCAGCGCCGCCGCCTCGGCGAATCCGAGGCTCGTGGGCTTGCGTCCGACGATGCGCTCGTCGACCAGATGCAGCTCGCTGTTGGCGCCGGCACGGGCGATGGAGCCGGCATAGAACACCTCGTCGCCCGCCTTGAACAGGCTCACCTGCTCGCCCACCGAGCGAACCACGCCGGCCACGTCCCAGCCCAGCACCTTGGCCTCGCCGTTCTGCGGCGCGGCGTTGCGGCGCACCTTGGTGTCGACCGGGTTGACCGAGATCGCCCGGACCTCGACCAGCAGGTCGCGGGGGCCTGGCGTCGGCGCCGGCAGTTCGACGTCCTGCAGGGCGTCGGGGTTGTCGATGGGCAGGCTGTTGAAGTAGGCGACGGCTTTCATCGGGCATCTCTCCGGTTGGCAAGGGATGCGACCATCCTGGTGCATTTGACTTGATGGAAAAACCGCGCAATAAGCGACGCTCTTTCAATGGAATATTGAAAATCCTCCATGCTGCATTTCGACGACCTGAACCTGTTCGTACGCACCGCCGATGCCGGCAGCCTGTCGGCGGCGGCGCGTGAGCTGGACGTCTCGCCGGCGGTGGCCAGCGCCGCGCTCAAGCGGATCGAAGCCGCGCTCGAGGCTCGCCTGTTCGCCCGCTCGACCCGCAGCCTGCGCCTGACGCCCGAAGGCGAGGCGTTCCTCGCCCATGCCCGCGCGGCCACCACCAGCCTGCTCGAAGGCCACCGGCTGCTCGCCGGCGGCAAGGCGACCATCGGCGGCATGCTGCAACTGTCCGCGCCCTCGGATTTCGGCCGGAACGTGCTGATGCCCTGGCTGGACGAATTCCAGGCCCAGCACCCGCAACTGCAGGTGCGCCTGCTGCTGGGCGACCGGGTCAGCGACCTGTTCCGCCAGCCGGTGGACATCGCCCTGCGCTACGGCACGCCCGAGGACTCCAGCCTGGTCGCCCTGCCCCTGGCCGAATGGAACCGCCGCGTGCTTTGCGCGGCGCCGGCCTACCTGGCCCGCTTCGGCGCGCCGCAGCGCGTCGAGCAGCTCGGCGAACACAACTGCCTGCTGTACATGCTCGGCGGCCGCCCCCATGACCAGTGGCGCTTTTACGAAGGCCGCCGGGAAGTGCGGGTGAAGGTCGGCGGCGACCGCACCAGCGACGACGCCGATGCGGTGCGGCGCTGGGCGGTGGACGCCAAGGGGCTCGCCTACAAATCCTGGCTGGACGTGGCCGGCGACGTGCGCGCCGGCCGCCTGAAGGTGCTGTTCGCCGACCGGCTGGGCGAGCCGACGCCGCTCAACCTGATCTGCGCGCACCGCGCCCAGTTGAGCAAGCCGGTGCACCTGCTGCGTGAATTCGTCCAGGCGCGCTGTGCCGAACTCCGGCGGGACGCGCCCTGGATGACTCAGGCCGGTGCGGCGCAGCGATAGCGGTCGGCGGCCTGGCGGTGGGACAGGTTCGGCCCCAGCGCCGCGCGCGCCGCGAGAAAGGCGTCCCAGTCGGCGGCATCGGGCAATGACGGCAAGGTAACCGGCTCGCCCTGGTCGAGGCCGGCCAGCGCCGCGTCCACCATCTCGTCCGCCTCCATGATCATCGACTCGGGCAGGCTGCCCGGCGCCACCCCGCTGCGCGCCCAGATTTCGGTGCGGGTCATGCCCGGCAGCACCGCCTGGACCCGCACGCCACGCTTGCCCAGCTCGGCCTGCATGGATTGGCTGAGGCTGAGCACGTAGGCCTTGGTGGCGGCGTAGACGGCGCTGAAACGCTCGGGCAGGAGCGAGACCACCGACCCGAGGTTGATCACCGTGCCCCGCCCGCGCGCACCGAAGTTGGCCGCGGCGGCAGCGGCCAGGTGGGTCACCGCGACGAGGTTGAGCGCGATCATCCGATCGGCGAGGGCCAGGTCGGCCTCGGCGAGCGCGCCGGTCATCGACATGCCGGCGTTGTTGACCAGCACCTCGATCGAGCCGTCGCCGCGCAGGCGTTCTTCGAGGCGCCGCAGCGCAGCGGGATCGGTCAGGTCGGCCGGCAAGACCTCGACCTCCACGCCATGGCGCGCGGTCAACCGCTCGGCCAGCGCCTGCAGCCGCGCCACGTCGCGCGCGACCAGCAGCAGGGGATGCCCGCGCCCAGCCAGCCGATCGGCATAGACCGCGCCGATGCCCGTCGACGCGCCGGTGATCAGCGCAGTGCCCTTGATCGATGCATTCATTTCCCGTCTCTCCTCCAGGCAGCCCTGGCTCGTGTGTGAGGGTGACTCAGGCCTGCATGGCCCGTTCGTGGATATCCTGAGCTCGCCCCTGGAGCGGTTCGGGAACGGCCCAGAGAGGATCGCGTCATTGCGAAGCTCCTCTGCCGCTATCGGCCGGCTGGGGCGCCGGCAGGCCGCCGGCGCGCAGGAAGTGGAACAGCCCCAGGCCGGCCAGGGCGAACCCCAGGCTGACCCGCAGCATCGGCTCGGCGCCGCCATCGGCCAGGGCGCTGAGCAGCAGCCCGCTGCAGGTGGCGCCGAGCATCTGGGCGAAGCCCATGAAGCCCGCGGCAAGTCCTGCGCGGTGCGCGTTGGGTATCACCGCGCCGGCGATGGAGGCTGGCAGCACCATGCCGCCCCCCAGGGTCACCAGCAGCTGCGGCAGCGACAGGCCCGCCACGGAAAGCCCGAACAGCTGGTGGACGAGCAGACTGAGCAGCGCGCCGCTGGCGACCAGCAGGAGGCCGCGCGCCACCAGCCGCCGAGGCCCGAGCCGGGCGATGGTGCGCTGGGTGTAGTAGGCGCCGGCCACCAGCCCCACGACGATGCTGCCGAAGGTCAGCCCATACTGGGCCGGGCTCAGCTGCAGGCGTCCGACATAGACGGCCGAGGAACCGGCGATGACCGCGAACATCGCCCCGTAGGTCCCGGCGATGGCGAACACCAGCGACGGGAAGCCCGGGCTGCGCAGCAGGTCGGCGTAATCCCGCGCGAGGCTACCCAGATGCCCGGCGCGCGGATCGGGCTGCAGGTTGCTCTCGCGCATCAGCCACACCACGGCCGCCAGCGCGCCGAGCCCCAGCAGCAGCGAGGCCACGATCGGCGCCCGCCAGCCGCCGTAGGCGTGCAGCAGGCCGCCGAGCATCAGCGCGAACATCACCGCGCTGAGCATGCCGATCACCGATTTGGCCAGCGCCGGGCCGGCCTCGGCTTTCCAGACGTCGCGCACCGTGGTCCGCGCCAGCACCATGCAGGCGCAGGCCCCCAGCCCCTGCAGAACCCGGGCACCGATGAACTCGCCCAGGCTGCCCGCCAGCAGCATCGCGCCAGTGCCGAGCAGGTAGGTCAGCAACCCGCCGATCAGCACCGGGCGACGACCGATGCGATCCGACAGCGGCCCGAGCAGCAGCTGCCCGAGACCGAAGGCCGCGACGAACGCCGAAAGCGCGTGGACGCCGGCGCCGGGGCGGGCTCCCAACGCCGCCTCCACCGCGCCGAGGCTGGGCACGATCAGTTGCGTGGAGGCTTCGCCAAGGGCGGTCAACAGCATCACCAGCGCCAGCAGCTGGCGGGATGGAAGGGGAATGGCGGGCATGACGTCGGTCTCGTGCAGGCGGGCTTGCCTTTTGTATGACGACCATAATATCGTCTTTACATGTTGTCCATCATTTAAAAACAACACACCTGGAGAAACCCCGATGACCACCCTCACCCGCGCTGAAAAACTCGCCGCCTGGCAGCAGGAAGAACAGGACGTTCGCGCCCGCCTCGCCCCCGTCGGCACGCTGCCGCTCGCCGAGGTGGCGGGCATGGACCCGAAGGACTTCTTCGGCGGCATCGGCCGTGGCGAATTGCCCCGCCCGCCTATCGGCGAGCTGCTCGGTTTCGTGCCGATCCACTGGGACGATGGCCTGTTCGTCTTCCAGGGCTGGCCCAACGCGACCCACTACAACCCGCTGGGCAGCGTGCACGGCGGTTACGCGGCGACCCTGCTCGACTCCTGCATGGGCTGCGCGATCCACACCCGCCTCAAGCCCGGCCAGGGTTACACCACCACGGACCTGCGCATCAGCTACATCCGCGCCCTGCGCGACGAAGTCGGCCCGGTGCGCGCCGAGGGCCGCATCGTCCACGTGGGCCGCTCGACGGCGTTGGCCGAGGGACGGCTGTACGACATCGACGACAAGCTGTATGCGACCGGCTCGACCACCTGCCTGATCCTGCAGCTGGATCGCTAAAGACGACGGCGCGTGGGAGGCCCGGCAAAACGCGTTAGGATGACGACCAGCATATGAGACGCGAGGTACCCATGCGCTATTCCGAAGATCACAAGGCCCAGACCCGTCAGCGCATCATCGAAGAGGCCGCGCGGCGGTTTCGTCGCGACGGCGTCGAGGCCACCGGCCTGCAACCGCTGATGAAGGCCCTCGGCCTGACCCACGGCGGTTTCTACGCGCATTTCAAATCCAAGGACGAACTGGTCGAGACCGCGCTGCAGTACTCGGCCGAGCAGATACGCGAGCGCGCCGAACGGGCACTCTCAGGCGAGAAGCCGCTGCGGACCTTCATCGATCGTTACCTGTCGCCCGCCCACCGCGACAACGCCGCCGAAGGCTGCCCGCTGCCGACCCTCTGCGCCGAGCTCGGCCAGCGCGGCCAGCCGAGCCCGCTCACCGACGCCTCGCTGCGCGACCGGCTGGGCGGGATCGAAGCCTGCCTGCCGGGCGAGGACGCCGCGGACAGGAGCGTGACGCTGCTCTGCACGCTGGTCGGCGCCCTGCTGCTCTCGCGCAGCGTCAGCGACCCCGAGCTTTCGGCGCAGCTGCTTGGCAGCGCTCGCGCGCAGTTGAAGAAGCAGTACGTCGAGCAGGACGCCTCCTGACCCTTCGCCAGGGGTCTGTCCACTTCGGCAATCCAATCGGCTAGCATCGAGCGCCATTGTCACCCGATGGATGATCCCGATGCAGCTCGAAGACCTGCGCCTGTTCGTCACCACCCTCGACCAGCAGAGCTTCACCGCGGCGGCGGAGCGCCTGGGCCTGTCCAAGCAGTACGTCAGCCGCCGCATCCAGGCACTGGAGGCCGAGCTCGGCGTGCGCCTGCTCAACCGCACCACCCGCCGGCTGCGCCCGACCGAACTGGGCACCACGCTCTACGAGCGCGCCACGCGCATCCTCGACGAAGTCAGCGAAACCCGCGAACTGCTCGCCAGCCAGAGCGCGACGGCGCGCGGCACCCTGCGCATCAGCGCGCCGATGACCTTCGGCACCCTGCACCTGAGTCCGATCCTGCCGTTGTTCCTTGAGGAACACCCCCTGCTCAAGGTCGAGCTGGAGCTCAACGACCGGCCGGTGGACCTGATTCGCGAGGGCTTCGACATGGCCATCCGCGGCGGCATGCTGGAAGACTCGACGCTGATCGCCAGGCGTCTGGTCGAGATCCGCATGGTCGCCTGCGCCAGCCCCGTCTACCTGGAACGACATCCCGCCCCGCGAGCACCCGAAGACCTTCATCAGCATCGCTGCCTGCTGTACGGCCATGGCCGGGGCGTCGAGTGGCGCTTCCAGCGCGACGGCAAGCCGTTCGGCGTGCCGGTCGACGGCCAGCTGCTGACCAACAACGGCGAGGTGGTACGGGACGCCGCCATCGCCGGGCTCGGCATCACCCTGCTGCCCACCTTCATCGTTGGCCAGGCACTGGCGCAAGGCGCGCTGGTTCCGGTGCTCGAAGCCTTCCAGTGCCAGCCGGCCGCGTTCCATGCGGTCTATCCCCAACATCGCCAGGGTTCGCGGGCGGTCCAGTTGTTCATCGAATTCCTGCGCCAGCAGCTACGGGCCTGATTATTGTCACCCTGAAGCCGACAGTCTTACCAATCCCAGCTACTTAATCACCCGCCCGGTTTACCCTAATCTGCGCCTCACAACGTCGCCATCCGGCACGACCGATACACCATCCACCTGTGAGGACATGACATGAACGCTTCGATCCAGACCTACTCCGCTACCTCCGGCCGCCTGCTGCTGGGCCTGCTGTTCCTCTTCAGCGGCATCGGCAAGCTGGCCGCCCCGGCAGCGACCAAGGGCTACATCGCGGCCATGGGCATGCCCTTCGTCGACCTGGCCTACCTCGGCGCGCTCGTCGTCGAGCTGGGCTTCGCCGCGGCGCTGGTGCTGGGCTATCGGGTGCGTCTGGTGGCGGCGGTCATGGCCCTGTTCACCCTGGTCACGGCCCTGATCTTCCACAACCAGCTGGGCGACCAGAACCAGCTGATCCACTTCCTGAAGAACATCGCCATCGTCGGCGGCCTGTTGCAGGTGGTGGCCTTCGGTGCCGGCGCGCTCAGCCTCGACGCCCGACGCGCACGCCGCACTGCCCTGGCCTGATTCGTACCCCATTGCCATCGCCGGCCATGCCTGGCCGGCCCATCAGGAGAAACGCCATGCTGACCCTTCGCAAAAGCCACGAACGCGGCGCTGCAGACCACGGCTGGCTGCAATCGCGCCATACCTTTTCCTTCGCCTCCTACTACAACCCGCGGGAGAACGGTTTCTCCGACCTGCTGGTGATCAACGACGACCGCGTCGCACCGGCCAAGGGCTTCGGCAGGCACCCGCACCGCGACATGGAGATCTTCAGCTACGTGCTCGAAGGTGCGCTGGAGCACAAGGACTCGCTCGGCACCGGCTCGGTGATCCAGCCCGGCGACGTGCAACTGATGAGCGCCGGCACCGGCGTGTCCCACAGCGAGTACAACCACTCGCCCAGCGAGCCGGTGCACTTCCTGCAGATCTGGATCCTGCCATCCGAGAAAGGCGCCACGCCGCGCTACCAGCAGCGGCACTTCGGGACGGCGGACAAGCGGGGGCGGCTGGCGCTGATCATCTCGCCGGACGGTGCCGGGCAGTCCTTGAGCATCCGCCAGGATGCCCGCGTCTATGCCGGTCTGTTCGACGGCGACGAGACGGCCAGCCTGGACCTGGCCGACGGCCGCGCCGCCTACGTGCACGTGGCCCGCGGCGAGATCGAGCTGAACGGCCAGCGCCTGGGCACCGGTGACGGGGTCAAGGTACGCCAGGAACGCCAGCTGGTGCTGGCCAACGGCAACGACGCCGAGGTGCTGGTGTTCGACCTGCGCGACGCGTGACCAACGGGCGCGGCACCCTCAGTGCCGCGCCTTTTCCTTCAGATCACCCACCAGCCAGCGCGCGGCGAAGTCCGCCGCGTCGGTGAAGGGGTTCAGGACCAGCTCGACCCCGGCGGCCTCCAGCGCCTGCCCATGCGGGTCATCGCGCACCACGCCGGCGATCCGGCCGGTGAAGCCCGCCATGCGCAAGGCATGCAGCAGCGCGCGGTTCGATTCCCACTGCGCCAGGGTGGTCACGACCCAGTCCACGTGCTGCAGCGGCAGGCTTTCCAGCAGGCTCGGGTCCTCGCCATCGCCGAAGCGCACGTTGCGCCCTTCCCGCGCCAGCGACCGCACCACTTCGGGATCGAAGTCCATCCCCATCACCGCGACCCCGGCATCGTCCAGCTGCTGCAGCAAACGCGCGCCGTAACGGCCGAGCCCGAACACCAGCACCCGCGGCTGACCTTCGGGGCGCACCGGCTGCTCCACTTCCAGCTCGCGAAACGGGTGCTTGCGCTCGAACACACCCAGCCAGGGCGCCAGGCGCTCATAGAGCGATTGCGAGAAGAGGATCATGTAGGTCGACAGCATGATGGTCACCAGGCCGACCAGGGTGGTGAGCCCCAGCGCCTCGCCGCCGACGTGCCCGAGGGTGATGCCCATCGCCACGAAGACGATGGAAAACTCGCTGATCTGCGCCACGGTCAGGCCGGCCAGGAAACCGGTGCGCTTGCGATAGCCCATGAAGCCCATGATCGCCATGACGATCAGCGGGTTGCCGATCAGCACGAACAGCGAAAGCACCACCGCCGGCAGCAGTTCGCCACCCAGGGTGGAAAAGTCGAGCCGCGAGCCCAGGTCGATGAAGAAGAACAGCAGCATGAAGTCGCGGATGCCGGTCAGGCGCGCATTCATCGCCTCGCGGTACGCCGTCGAGGCCAGGGAGAAGCCGGCCATGAACGCGCCCGCCTCCTTGCTGAAACCGGCCCACTCGCCCAGCGCCGCCAGCCCGCAGCCCCAGGCGATGGCGAAGATCAGCAGCAGCTCCTGGGAGCGCGCCATGGCCGCCACCACCTTCGGCAGTATGTAGCGCATCAGGACGAACATCAGCAGCGCCGCGAGCCCCAGCCGCAACACCAGCGAGCCCGCCACCTCCAGCTCGCCGGATTCGCCGGCACCGCGCAACGCGCTCATGGTCATCATCGCCAGCACCACGGCCAGGTCCTGGACGATCAGGAAGCCCACCGCGATGCGCCCGTGCAGCGAGTCCAGCTCGCGTTTGTCGGAGAGCAGCTTGACGATGATGATGGTGCTGGAAAAGGTCAGCGCGACGGCGATGTAGAGCGCTTCCACCGCGCTCTTGCCCATCGCCAGCGTCAGGATGAAGCCGAAGATGATGGTGAAGGTCAGCTGGCCGAGGCCGGTGGCCAGCGCCACCGGGCCTATGTTGCGGATGTGCTGCAGGTCGAGCTTGAGGCCGACCACGAACAGCAGCACCGTGACGCCGATCTCCGCCAGCAGGTTGATCTGCTCGTGCGCCCGCACGAGGCCGAACGCCGCAGGCCCCACCAGGATGCCGATCACGATGTAGGCGATCAGTACCGGCTGGCGCAGCCGCACGGCCACCGCACCGGCGACCGCCGAGACCATCAGCAGCACCGCGAATTCGACATAAGGCCCGTGGGCCAGCAACGCATCCATCTCCGATCCCCTTTAGCGACGCGCCGTGGGCCCGCGCCCGTCTCGCCTGCAGGAGTCTAGTTAAAGCGGCAACGTCGCGAGCTGACCGGGCGCAATCAATCGTCGCCGGCGGGCCTGACCTCGGGGTTGGCGAGCACGCAGGGTTCGCCGGCGAAGAAGCGCGCCACGTTGGCGAAGGCATCGCCGAAATACAGCTCGTAGCCATGACGTTCGACGTAGCCCAGGTGCGGCGTGCAGAGCACGTCGGGGTGCTGCAGCAGCGGGTGTTCGGCGTCGGTGATCGGCTCCTGCTCGAACACGTCGAGCGCGGCGTAGCCGGGGCGTCCCTGGTTCAGCGCCTCGAGCAGCGCGCCGGGGGCGATCAGCTCGGCGCGGCTGATGTTGACCAGGAGCGCCGTCGGCTTCATCCGGGCCAGGTCCTGGGCGGTGACGATGTGCCGGGTCGCCTCGACCAGGCGCAGGTTCAGGCTCAGCACATCGGCCTCGGCGAAGAACGCCTCGCGGCTTTCGGCGGCGCGATGACCGTCGCGCTCGGCGGCTTCGCGCGAGCCTTCGCTGCCCCACACCAGCACCGGCATCTCGAAGGCCTGGGCGTAGCGGGCCAGGCGCTGGCCGATCTTGCCGTAGCCCCAGATGCCCAGGGTCTGCCCGTACAGGCGCTCGCCCAGGTTGACCTGCCATTGCCCGGCATAGAGCGCCTGCATCGCCGGCAGCAAGCGGCGCCGCGCCATCAGGATCAGCCCCCAGGCAAGTTCCGCCGGCGCGATCGGCGAGCCTCGCCCTTCCATCACCGCGACGCCGTGCCGCGTGCAGGCGTCGAGGTCCAGGTGGGCGGCCACCTTGCCGGTCTGGCTGATCAGCTTGAGGTTGGGCAATTGCGCCAGCAGCGCCTCGTCGACCAGGGTCCGTTCGCGGGTCAGCACCAGCGCGTCGGCGTCGGCGAAGCGCTCGGCCAGCACCTGCCGGTCGCTGACCGCGTCGTGGTAGACCGTGACCCTGTGACCGTCGAGCTGCGCGAAGCAGTCCAGCGAGCGGATCACGTCCTGGTAATCATCGGGAATGACGATGTGCATGCCGCAGTCTCCTCGAGGCGCGGCATGGGCCGGCCGGTGGTCGTTGTGGTCGCCGCCGGCCGCGCCGCTCAGCGGCCGCCCGTGGCCGGCTCCGAGCGTTCGCTGCCCAGCTGCAGCCGGTCCGGCTGGCGTTTCTCGATGGCATGCTTGAGCAGCGCCGCGCTGCGAAAGATGCCGTGGGCGAATTTACCGTACGGCATGGTCAGAAAGAACGCCATCACCACGCCCAGGTGCACCGCGAGCAGGATCGCCATCGCCGCGGTGTCGCGCAGCGCCAGCAGCGCAAGGCCGGTGACGCTGATCAGCAGCAGCAGCGCGATGAAGGCGCGGTCCATCGGCCGCTGGGCCACATCGCCCTGGGCCGGGTCGCGGCGATAGCTCATCACCAACAGCCCCAGCGGCCCGATGATCAGCCCGATGCCGCCGGCCGTGCCGAGCATGACCGGCAGGCTGAAGAACGGATACGGCGCTTCGGCCCCCAGCAGGTAGTGATACAGCGTGGCGACGCTGGTCGAGGCCAGGCAGAGCATGAAGCCGTAGAAGGTGAAGTGGTGGAAGCGCCGCCGCCACAGGGTGTAGCGGTCGCTCTCGTTGTTGCAGCCCTGCCCGTGACCGCCGTCGAGGTATTTGAGCTTGAGCACCGCGCCCGAGGCCTCCAGCGCCGCGGCCGTGCTGGCGCTTTCCCGCGCCTCGGCGGGGGTGATGCGCTTCCAGAAGCGCCGCACGCCGATGCCCAGCGCCAGCACGGCGAAGCCGAACGCAGCGCCGAACATCAGCGCCAGGGTGTTGTGGGGGAACACCGCATAGAAGTCCCCGGCCAGACGCCCCGGCAACAGCGTGCCGTTGATCAGCATCGCCAGCAGCAGGAACAGCACCAGGCCCGCCGAGGTCGCCAGCGACAGGGTCAGCCCGTTGCGCCGGTAGAGGCCGCCGAGCGCCGCCGGCCAGGCGAAATCGGTGTAGGTGTCCAGCCGCACCTTGGCCAGCGATTGCGGCACGTTGACCGCGAACTCGTGGGGCGCGGCGTACTGGCAGGCATGCAGGCAGGCGCCGCAGTTGTGGCAGAGGTTGGCCAGGTAATGGATGTCGGCCTTGCCGAACTCCAGCCGCCGGGTCATCGCCGGGAACACCGCGCAGAAACCTTCGCAGTAACGGCAGGCGTTGCAGATGTGCATCTGCCGGTCGACTTCGGCCTCGTCGAGGTTGAGCAGGGAAATCAGCGGGTAGGGCTCGGCGGCGGCGCAGGTCTGCGCATCCAGGGGTTCATGCAGTTGCATGGCGTTGTCCTTCGCTCGAAAGAGTGGGATGGCGCGCGGCCTCGGCGGCGCGGCTGCCGGCGATGCGGCCGAACGCGGTGCCGATGCTCATGCCGACGCCGGCGGTATAGCCCTTGCCGAGCACGTTGCCGGCCATCATCTCGCCGGCGACGAAGAGGTTCGGGCTGGGCTGGCCGTCGAAGTGCACCGCCGCGTGTTCGTTGGTCTTGAGGCCCAGGTAGGTGAAGGTCACCCCCGGTTTCAGGGCATAGCCGTAGAACGGCGGCGTATCGAGCGGCCGGGCCCAGTGGGTCTTGGCCGGCGCCAGCCCCTCGGTGTGGCAGTCGTCGAGCTGGGTGTGATCGAAGGTGCCGACCCGGCAGGCGCGGTTGTAGGCCTCCACGGTCCGGACGAAGGTTTCCTCGGGCAGCCCCAGCTGGCGCGCCAGTTCGTCGAGCGTGTGGGCGACGGTGCCGGGAAAGACCGGCGGCATGAAGCGGCCGATGGCCTTCTGGTCGATGATCGAGTAGGCGATCTGCCCCGGCTGGCCGGCGACCAGGCGCCCCCAGATGGCGTAGCGCTTGGGCCAGAAGTCCTCGCCCTCGTCATAGAAACGCTCGCCCTCGCGGTTGACCACCACCCCCAGCGACACGCAGTCGATCCGCGTGCAGATGCCGCCGTCGTACAGCGGCGCACGGGCGTCGATGGCGACCATGTGCGCCTGGGTCGGGTCGCCGATGGCATCGGCGCCGGCCTCGAGCATGCTGCGCAGCAACACCCCGGTGTTGAAGCGGGTGCCACGGATCAGGAAGTTGTCCGACGGCCACTCGCCGCGCTCGTTCTGGCCCCAGGCCTCGCGCAGCCACTCGCGGTTGGACTCGAACCCGCCGGCGGCCAGCACGCAGCTGCGGGCCTCGATGCGCTCGGCCGGCAGCCGGACCCCGTTCACCTCGCGGGCCGGGACCCGGGCGGCGACGAAGCGTCCGCCGTCGAGCTCGACCGATTCGACCGGCGTGTCGTAGCGGATTTCGACCCCGAGCCGCTGCGCACTGCGGTAATAGGCGTTGACCAGCGCCTTGCCGCCGCCCATGAAGAAGGCGTTGGTGCGCGCCACGTGCAGGGCGCCGGAGAGCGGTGGCTGGAAGTGCACGCCATGCCGGCGCATCCAGTCGCGGCAGGAGGAGGACGCGCGGATAGCGATGCGCGCGAGCTTCTCGTCGGTGATGCCGCCGGTCACGCGCAGCAGGTCCTGCCAGAATTCTTCTTCGGGGTAAGCCTCGACCAGCACGTCCTGCGGGGCGTCGTGCATGCAACGCAGGTTGCGGGTGTGCTGGGAATTGCCGCCACGCCATTCGCGCGGCGAGGCTTCGAGCAGCAGCACGCTGGCCCCGGCCTCGCGCGCCATCAGGGCCGCGCAGAGGGCGGCGTTGCCGCCGCCAATGACAAGCACATCGATCATCGAGACTCCTCGTCAGCGGAGGCTTCGAGCGCCTCCTCGTCTGGGCGAGGACTTTAGGCAGCCGTCGGGAGGGCCGAAAGCGCCCGGCCTGGCTGGGGTGTTTAGTTTCGCTAAAGGCTTTCCGCCTCGCCGCTTTCGTCCGCCTCGTGCAGGCGCGCGCCCGGCCAGCGTCCCTGGCGCACCAGGCTGCGCGCCACGTCGAGGATCACCACCCGCGCGGCCAGCGCCGCCGGCGAGAGTTCGTCGTCGCTGAGCGTCACCAGCAGGTTGCGCCGTGCGACATCGCTGTCCTCGATCTGCGCCACCACCAGCCCCGTCTCGCCGGAACGCGCCGCAGCGGCGCCCGGCTGGATGGTGGCGGCGTAACCGGCCCGCACCGTCTCCATCAGCAGCGCCAGCCCGTCCACTTCCATGACGATGTTCGGCTCGATGCCGAAGCGCTCGAAGGTCGCCATCAGGGTACTGCGCAGGCCGTGCTGCGGGTTGGGCAGCACCAGGGGCAGCCGCCCGAGTTCGGCCAGCCGCACGCTCTTGCCGAGCGGCGCGCCGGCCAGCGACGGCGGCGCGATGACGAAGAGCTTTTCATCGAGCAGGGGCTGCACGTTCCAGCGCTTGCCGGTGTCGGCCTGGAACAGGATCGCCAGGTCGAGCTGGCGCGCATTGAGCTGGTTGGCGAGGTAGCCCGACAGCATTTCCACCAGATGCAGTTGAATGTCGGGGTAGCGCTGGCGCATCGCCTCGATCAGCGGCAGCGCCAGCACCGAAGCGGTGGTCGGCGGCAGCCCGACGCTGACGTAACCACTCATGCGCCCCCGCTGCGCCGCCTGGATGGCGTTCTCCGCCTGGCGCAGGGTGAGCTGGGCATGGTGCTGGAAGGCGATGCCCGCGCTGGTCAGCACCACGCCGGTGCTGGTGCGGCTGAGCAGCCGGGTGCTGAGTTCGCTTTCGAGCTTGCTGATCTGCTGGCTCAGGGCCGAGGTGCCGATCCCCAGCTCCAGCGCGGCACGGCCGAGACTCTTGTGTTCGACCGCGGAGAGAAAATAGCGTAACTGCCTCAGTTCCATCGGGACCCGATCCTTCTACTGGCCTGTGACCGAGCCGGCGCGGCGCGGATGAACAAGCCTAAGCGACCGTCGGGCTCTTGTGGAAACCACTGCAGGCCTGGGTGATCACGGCCTGATCGGGGACAGACGGAACCGGGGGACAGGGCTGTGACCGGCGCAAGCTCTCTCCCAGAGCCGGCCGCCCCTCTCCCTGCCAGCCCGCACACCCGTGGGAGTTGCGTAGGGTGGATGGCGCTCTTTCCATCCACCGTCCCGTCGAAAAATGGTGGATCGGTGAAGCGTGATCCACCCTACGAAACTGCCAACGGCACACCCGTGGCAGCCCGATCGGCCCCGCTATTGCTGCTGCACCAGCCCGAACTCGCTGGCCAGCGACTTGTATTGCTCGACCTGCTTGTACACGTACGCCTGCAGGTCCTCGCCGGTGAGCGCGAGGGGCAGCAGGTCGCGCTGCTCGCGCATCTTTGCGAATGTGTCGTCGGCCAGCAGGGCATCGAACTGCTGCTTCCACCAGGCATAGTCCTCGTCGCTGACGTCAGGCCCCAAGTAGAAGCCCCGCGCGATCGGCCAGGTGACATCGAACCCCTGCTCCCTGGCGGTCGGCAGTTCGCCGAGCTTGCCCGGCAGGCGCTCGTCGGAGAGCACCGCCAGCACCCGCACCTTGCCGGCTTCGAGCTGCGCGGTCGCTTCGCCGATGCCGCTGGTGATGACCTGGACATGCCCGCCGAGCAGCGCGGTCATCGGTTCGCCACCGCCTTCGAAGGCCACGTAGCGAAGCGTCTTGGGATCGACGCCCGCCGCGCGGGCGACCAGCGCGGCCTGCATCCAGTCCTGGCTGCCGACGGTGCCGCCGGCGCCGATCACCGTACCGGTCGGGTCCTTGCGCAGGGCATCGATGAGGTCGTCGAAATCCTTGAGCGGCGAGTCCTCGCGCACCGTGATCGCACCGTAGTCCGTGCCGATCGCGGCCAGCCAGCGCACCGCTTTCTCGTCATAGCGGCCGAACTTGCCCTGGGCGAGGTTGAGCAGCGAGCCGCTGGACCAGGCGGTGAGCGTGCCGGGCTCGCCGGGGCGCTGCGCGACGATGGCGTTGTAAGCCACCGCGCCGATGCCGCCGGGCATGTAGGTCACGCGCATCGGCGCCTTGAGCAGGCCGGTGTCGTGCAGGCCCCCCTGGGCCAGCTTGCAGGTGATGTCGAAGCCGCCGCCGGGTTTGGCCGGCGCCAGGCACTCGGGGCGCTTGGGTTCGGCCATCAGCTGGGTACAGAGCAACAGGCCTGAAGCGGCCAGGGCAATCCGGGTGATGCGAGTGCTCATGCAGTTCTCCTGTGGAGTCTTGTTGTGATCAGGCATCGCCTGCCGGCAGCGGTCATTGGCCGGGCCGATGGAAGGCAGCAGGCGCCACCCGCAGCGAAGCGGGTCTGGAGAACATACGGACCGAGGGGCGTGGCTCGATAGACCCCATCGGGCATGGGGTCTTCAGTTTTGCTAAAGGCGCGCGATCATTTTTCGGCGCGGATGCCGTACTCGCGCAGTTTGTTGGCGATGGTGGTATGGGAAACCCCCAGGCGCTTGCCCAGCTGGCGGCTGCTGGGGAAACGGGCGAACAGCTCTTCGAGCACGGCCTTCTCGAAACGTCCGAGGATGGCGTCCAGGTCGCCCTCCAGCGAGAAGTCGCCCAGCGGCTGGGGCGCGCCATAGTCGGGCAGACGGATATGCTCGGGCCGCACCTCGCCTTCGCACAGCGACACGGCCTGGAACAGGGTGTTCTCCAGTTGGCGCACGTTGCCCGGCCAGTGATAGCCGGCCAGCCGCGCCAGCGCCTGCGGCGCCAGCCGCGGCAGCGGGCAGCCGATCTGCCGGCTGGCCTGGTCGAGAAAGTGGGCCACCAGAGGCTCCAGACCATCCATGCATTCGCGCAGCGGCGGGATGTGCAGCGAAAGCACGTTGAGCCGGTGGTAGAGG
This sequence comes from Stutzerimonas nosocomialis, assembly GCF_005876855.1. Classification (GTDB taxonomy): domain Bacteria; phylum Pseudomonadota; class Gammaproteobacteria; order Pseudomonadales; family Pseudomonadaceae; genus Stutzerimonas; species Stutzerimonas nosocomialis. The sequence goes on from NZ_QLAE01000022.1 coordinate 32,286, forward strand.
TCCTGGCGGAATTCGCCGCGCGCGCAGAGTTCGGACAGATCGACCTGGGTCGCGCAGATCACTCGCACGTCGAGGTAGACCTCCTCGTCGCTGCCGACCCGGCGGAAACAGCCGTTCTGCAGGAAGCGCACCAGCTTGGCCTGCAGCCGGGTGCTCATCTCCCCTACCCCGTCGAGAAACAGGGTGCCGCCGGCGGTCAGCTCCAGCAGCCCGAGCTTGCCCTCCGGACGCGCGCCCTCGAAGGCGCCCGGGCCGTAGCCGAACAGTTCGGTCTCGGCCATCGACTCGGGCAAGCCGGCACAGTTGAGCGCCATGAACGGCGACTGCCCGCGCGGGCTGGACAGGTGGCAGGCGCGCGCCAGCAGCTCCTTGCCGGTGCCGGTTTCGCCCTCGATCAGCAGCGGCGCGTCGAGCGGCGCCATGCGCCGGGCCTCGCGCACCACGGCGGCCATCACCTTCGAACTCTGGAAGATGCTGTCGAAGCCACGCAGCTCCTGCTTGCGTACGTTGTAGATGCGCTCGCCAACGCGGTCGGCGCGGTGCAGGGTGAGCACCGCGCCGGCCAGGGCCTCGCTGTCGTCGTGTTCCGATTGCAGCGGCGCGATGTCGGCGAGGAACACGTCGCCCTTGATGGTCACCCGCAGGCCGTTGATCCGCGCGCGGTTGGCCCGCACCAGCTCGGGCAGGTCGAAATCCTCGGCGTAGCGCGACAGGCTCATGCCGGGCACCTCGTCGACCCGGACGCCCAGCAGCTGCGCCGCGGCCCGGTTGGCCGCGACGATGCCGCCGGCCATGTCGATCGACAGCACCGGGAACTCCAGCGCGCCGAGCAGCGCGTTGAGTTCCAGGTGATGGCGCTCGCTGGGCATCAGCGACACCCGCTTGACCTCGAACACGCCAGGCAGCGCCTCCATCTTCGGCCGCAGCGCCTGCAGCTGGAGGTTCATCAGGTTCGGGCACAGAAGGTAGACGGCATTGCCATGTTCGCCGCCGACTTCGCCACGGGCGACGTTGATGCCGTAGTCGACGAGCAGGTTGAGCATGTCGCGCAGGATGCCGACACGGTTCTGGCAGAGGATCTTGATGCGCATGGAAGGCACGGCCCTGATTGTTGTTATGGGGCAGGTGCGGCGTGGGCGCCGCATTTGTTCGTCAAGATTATTTGACGCCTTCGAGCTTGAACAGGCCGCAGCGGTGGGGCAACGGCCCATTCGTCAGCAATTGTTTACGCCCACGGCGAATCCGGCGCGCCGACAGCGATTTCGCGACGCTCCACGCGCGCGCGAGGTCGGGGTATTGATGGCACACAACAACGACAAGACGCCTCAGCCAGGAGGACCGATGAAAACCACGAAATACGTCGCCCGCGAACCGGACGCCGAGGGCCACATCGCCTATGGCGCCGAGGAAGATGCCGTCTGGCAGACGCTGATCGAGCGCCAGCTCAAGCTGCTCGACGGCCGCGCCTGCGATGAGTACCTGGACGGCCTCGCCCGCCTCGATTTGCCGCGCACGCGCATCCCGCAGCTCAGCGAGATCAACCAGGTGCTCGGGCAGGCCACCGGCTGGCAGGTCGAGCGCGTCCCGGCGCTGATTCCGTTCCAGACCTTCTTCGAGCTGCTGGCGAGCAAGCGCTTTCCGGTCGCCACCTTCATCCGCACGCCCGAGGAGCTGGACTACCTGCAGGAGCCGGACATCTTCCACGAGATCTTCGGTCACTGCCCGCTGCTGACCAACCCCTGGTTCGCCGAGTTCACCCACACCTACGGCCGGCTCGGCCTGGCGGCGAGCAAGGAGCAGCGCGTCTACCTGGCACGGCTGTACTGGATGACCATCGAATTCGGCCTGGTCGACACCCCGGCCGGTCGGCGCATCTACGGCGGCGGTATTCTCTCCTCGCCCAAGGAGACGCTCTACTGCCTGTCCGACACCCCCGAGCACCAGCCCTTCGACGCGCTCGAGGCGATGCGCACGCCCTATCGCATCGACATCCTGCAGCCCCTGTACTTCGTGCTGCCGGACCTGCATGCACTGTTCGATCTGGCGCAGCAGGACATCATGGCCCTGGTCGAACGCGCCCGGGCGCTGGGCCTGCATGCGCCGAAGTTTCCGCCCAGGGCGGCGTAGGGTGGATAACGCCGAAGGCTTGTCCACGCGTTACTCAGGCCGCCGAAACCGATACGTGGAAAACGCTGCGCGGTTTTCCACCCTACCCTTACCCAACCGCATTCTCGACAAGGACCGACCATGACCGCTCTGAACCAAGCCCACTGCGAAGCCTGCCGCGCCGACGCCCCCCAGGTGTCCGACGAGGAACTGGCGCAGCTGATCAAGGAAATCCCGGACTGGAACATCGAGACCCGCGACGGTCATCTGGAGCTGGAGAAGACCTTCCTGTTCAAGAACTTCCGCCATGCGCTGGCCTTCACCAACGCCGTCGGCGAGATCGCCGAGGCCGAGGGCCATCACCCCGGCCTGCTCACCGAATGGGGCAAGGTCACGGTGACCTGGTGGAGCCACTCGATCAAGGGCCTGCACCGCAACGACTTCATCATGGCGGCACGCACCGACCAGGTCGCGGCCCGCGCGGAGGGACGCAAGTGAAGCACTTCGGCCAGGTCACGCGGGTCCCGGGCGACCCGATTCTCGGCTTGCTGGAGCAGTTTCGCGCCGACCCGAACCCGACCAGGCTCGACCTCGGGGTCGGCGTCTACAAGGATGCCGCCGGGCGCACCCCCGTCCCCCGGGCGGTGAAGCTTGCCGAGCAGCGCCTCGGTGACAGCGAGCAGACCAAGACCTACGTCGGCGGCCATGGCGATCCGCTGTTCGCCGAGGGTCTGCTGCGCCTGGTGCTGGGTCAGGAATCGACCGTGCTCGGCGCCGGCCGTGCCGGCTGCACCCAGGCGCCGGGCGGCACCGGCGCGCTGCGTCTGGCCGGCGAGTTCATCGCCCGCTGTCTGCCGGGACGAGCCATCTGGCTGAGCCAGCCGACCTGGCCGATCCACGAAACCCTGTTCGCCGCCGCCGGCCTTGAGGTTCGCCACTACCCCTACGTCGGCACCGACAACCGCCTCGACGTCGAGGGCATGCTCGCCCAGCTCGCACGCATCCCGGCGGGCGACGTGGTGCTGCTGCACGCCTGCTGCCACAACCCGACCGGCTTCGACCTGAGCCCCGACGACTGGCGCCAGGTGCTGGAGGTGGTGCGCGCCCGCGAACTGCTGCCGCTGTTCGACTTCGCCTATCAGGGCTTCGGTGATGGCCTGGAGCAGGACGCCTGGGCGGTGCGGCTGTTCAGCGAGGCCTTGCCCGAGGTGCTGGTCACCAGCTCGTGCTCGAAGAATTTCGGCCTCTACCGCGAACGCACCGGTGCCCTGATCGCCATCGCGGCCGACGCCGGGAGCCTGCTGGACGTGCGCAGCCAGCTGGCCGCCCATGCCCGCAACCTGTGGTCGACGCCGCCGTCCCACGGCGCCGCGGTGGTCGGCCTGATCCTCGCCGACGACACCCTGCGCGGCTGCTGGCACAACGAGCTGGACGGCATGCGCAGGCGCATCGCCGGGCTGCGCACCGGCCTGGTCGAGGCCCTCGGCGCCCATGGCCTGGCCCAGCGCTTCGCGCACATCGCCGAGCAGCGCGGGATGTTTTCCTACACCGGACTCGGCGCCGCCCAGGTGCTGCGCCTGCGCGCCGAGGATGGGGTCTACCTGCTGGAAACCGGGCGGGCCAACGTCGCCGGGCTCGATGCCGAACGCCTCGACCAGCTGGCCGCGGCGATTGCCCGGGTGGTCGCCGACTGATCCCGGCCAGCGCGGCCCCGCTGCGCTGGCTGCACGTTCATCGGGCGGGCAGAACTTGTGCCGCGCCGCGCTCTTCTACTGCACGAGATTCCTCGCGCGGTGCGAGGGCGCGATGACGACCGACTCCATGACCCCAGACACCCACGATCCCCGTGCGCCGCTGCCCAAGGGCGACGATGCCGAGCAGGCCGACGTCGACTGCCTGATCGTCGGCGGCGGCCCGGCGGGCCTGACGGCGGCGATCTACCTGGCACGCTTCAAGCGCTCGTGCCTGGTCATCGACTCGCGCGACAGCCGCGCCGCGCTGATTCCCACCAGCCACAATTACCCCGGCTTTCCGCCGGGGATCGCCGGCCCTTCGCTGCTGGAAAAGCTCCGCCAGCAGGCCGATTGCTATGGCGCGCGCGTCGAGTACGGCACGGTCGACGACATCCAGCCGCACATCCTCGGTTTTCTGGTGCGCTACGGCGACCGCCAGTGCATCGCGCGCCGGGTGATCATCGCCAGCGGCATCAAGGATGCCCTGCCCGAACTGCCCAATGCCCGTGAAGCGATCGCCGCCGGCGCCCTGCGCCTGTGCGCGATCTGCGACGGCTACGAGGTCGACGGCGACAACGTCGCGGTCTATGGCGAGGCGGAAAACGCCATCCGCCACGCGGTGTTCCTGCGCACCTTCACCGACCGGGTCACGGTGGTGGTCCACGGCGAGCCCGCCGCTTGCGACGAAGCCATGGCCCTGGCCGAGCACTACGACATCCGCTTCATCGGCGAATGCGTGCGCGCGCTGCGTTACCACGAGGGCGAAGGCATCGAACTGGTCACCGAAAGCGGCGCGGTGCACCACTTCGACATCATCTACCCCAGCCTCGGCGCCCGCGCCCGTTCCGACGTCGCGCTGCGCCTGGGCGCCGAATGCGACGACTGCGGCGCGCTGGTGGTCGACGAGCACCAGCAGACCAGCGTGCGCGGGCTCTACGCGGCAGGCGACGTGGTCACCGGCCTCAAGCAGATGAGCGTCGCCATCGGCCATGCCGCGCAGGCCGCGACAGCCGTGCACAACAGCCTGGAGTCCAACCCCTGGAAGCGCAGCGAACCGCCACCCCAGCCCGAAACGCAACCGGCGCAGGCCGCGCACTGACAGGCGAATACGAAAAAAGGCGCCCGAGGGCGCCTTTCTTTTTCAGAGGGAGCGGGATCAGATCCGGAAGCTGCCCACCAGCTGCGACAGCCGTGCGGCCTGCTGCTGCAGGTCGGCGCAGGCATTCAGGGTCGATTGCAGGTTGTGCACCCCTTCCTGGTTCAGCGTGTTGATTTCGGTGATGTCCATGTTCAGCGTCTCGATCACCGCGGTCTGCTCCTCGGTGGCCGCGGCGACCGACTGGTTCATCGCGTCGATCTCGCCGATGCTCTGGGTCACGCTGCCCAGACGCTCGCCGGCACGGTCGGCGATGGCGACGCTCGATTCGCTCTGGCGCTGGCTCTCGGTCATGGTGCCGACCGACGCCTGGGCGCCAGCCTGCAGCTCCTCGATCATCAGGTTCACTTCCTGCGCCGAGGACTGGGTGCGATGCGCCAGGTTGCGCACCTCGTCGGCCACCACCGCGAACCCGCGTCCGGCTTCCCCGGCGCGCGCCGCTTCGATGGCGGCGTTGAGCGCCAGCAGGTTGGTCTGCTCGGAGATGCCCTTGATCACCTCGAGGATGTGCCCGATGTTCACCGTCTTGCTGTTGAGCGCCTCGATCTGGGTGCACGACTCGCTGATCTTGCCCGACAGCTGCTTCATCGCCTGAATGTTCTGCTCCACCACGTGACGGCCGTCCTCGGCCTGCAGCCGCGCGCCGGAGGCCTGCTGCGAGGCGTCGGCGGCGTTGCGCGCGATCTCCTGCGCGGCGGCGCCGAGCTGGTTGATCGCCGCGGCCACGCTGTTGGTGCGGCTGGCCTGCTCGTCGGAGTTGAGCATCGACGAGTTGGACGCGGCGAGCACGCGCTGGGCGACTTCGTTGACCAGGGACGTGGTCGAGGCCACCTCGCGGATCGAGCCGTGAATACGCTCGACGAACTGGTTGAAGGCCGTGGCCAGCTCGCCGAACTCGTCGCGCGACTGCACCTCTAGGCGCCGCGTCAGGTCACCTTCGCCCTGGGCGATGTTCTGCATGGCGCGGCCCATGTCGTGGACCGGGCGCATCAGCACGCGAATCAGCATGCCCAGCAACAGCAGGATGAACGCCACCGCGACCAGGGTGGCCACCACCGCCGAGGCGCGGAAGCTCGACAGCATCGAATAGGCCTTGGCCTTGTCCACCGAGACGCCGAGGTACCAGTCCACCGAGGGCAGGCCCGGGACCTTGGTGAAGGTCAGGATTCGCGTCTGTCCGTCCAGCTGCGCTTCGCTGAAGGCGTTGCCGAGCGCCGGCGTGTTCTGCGGGTAGATGTCCCTGAGCGTCTTCATCACGAAGCGCTTGTCCGGGTGGACCAGCACCTTGCCGTCGCCGCTGACCAGGAAGGCATAGCCCATGCCGTCGAAATCCAGCGCGTTGATGATGCCGACCAGGGACTGCAGGCTCAGGTCGCCGCCCACCACGCCGAGCAGCTGGCTGCCCTGGCGTGCCGGCGTCGCGGCGGTGATGATCAGCTCGTTGGTGGCCGCATCCAGATAGGGCTCGGTGAGCGTGGTGCTGCCGGCGCGCACCGCGTCCTGGTACCAGGGTCGCTGGCGCGGGTCGTAACCGGCGGGCAGTTCGAAGCGCGGGTGCACGACGAACTCGCCGTCGTTGCGCCCCAGGTAGCTGAAGGCGAAGGTCGAGCTCAGCGCCGGCTGCTTCATCAGCGCCTCGACGGCCGGGGTCGAGCTGTTGCCGGCCAGCGTCTGGGCGGTGCTTTCGAGCAGCAGCAGGCGCCCGGACAGCCAGTTCTCGATGTTGTGGGCGGTCACGTCGCCCATTTCCCGCAGGTAGTTTTCGAGGTCGTCGCGGATCGCGTTGCGCTGCAGGTAATCGTTGTAGAGGGTGAACAGCGAAAAGGCGGCGATCACCACCGCAGACGCGGCGAGGAGAATCTTGTGGCTGAACGTGAGGTTCTTCGACATGGCGATACCCGGACGGTCTGAAGGTGCCATCCCTGGCCGAAGCAGCCGTCTTGGCCTGTAATGCGTATCGGCTGTGACGCAGTTCACTTTAACCGAGCCAAGCGCTCGGTCTTCGCCCGTGCCGGCGGCGTAGAACCCGCGTGGCAGCAGGGCCGCAGCGGTTTTCAGCGGCGTCGACCTGAAAGACCGGCGCGCGCATCCGACGGACGGTTCGCCGCTGGGGCGAGGCGCTACCCGGGGGGTGGGGAGGAAGTGGGCAGGCCCGCTGCTCCTCTCCCGAAGACGAGAGGAGCAGCGAGGGGACGGCGTCTAGCGCCCTGCCAGGGCCGGCATCACGCGGGGGCGCAGGCCTTCGCCAAGGACGGTCAGCAGGCCGATGGCGCCCGCGATCCAGTACCAGCGTTGCAGCGGATCGAAGCCCAGCCAGCCGAGGGCGTGGAGGAATACCATCAGGATCAGCACCGGGCAGACGTAACGCACCATGAACAGCCAGAGCGCATACCCCAGCGGCGGCAGGTCCAACTCGTCACGCATGATTTCGCAGCGCAGCGCGTAACCGGCGAAGACCACGATGAAGATCCCGCCCAGCGGCATCATCCAGCGCGAGGTGAGGTAATCGAGCCAGTCGAAGAAATTCTTGCCCAGCGGCGTCCAGCCAGCCATCAGGTTGAACGAGAGCATCGCCAGCATGCTGATGATCAGCAGTACCGTGCCCGCGCCGATGGCCGCCTTGAAACGGCTGATGCCGTGCTTCTCGTTCAGGTAGGCCACGGTCGCCTCGATCATCGAGATGGCCGAGGTCAGCGCGGCGATGGACACCATCGCGAAGAACAGCACGCCGAAGGCGGTACCGAACGGCATCTGCTGGAAGGCCAACGGCAAGCTCATGAAGATGAGACCCGGCCCGGCGGTCGGGTCCATGCCATTGGCGAAGATGATCGGGAAAATGGCGAGCCCCGCCAGCAGTGCCACGCAGGTATCGGCGATCGCGACCATGAAGGTGGTGCGGGCGATCGACTGGCCATCGGGGATGTAGGAGCCGTACGTGAGGATCGCCCCGGAGGCCAGGCTGAGGGTGAAGAAGGCATGGCCGAGCGCCGCCAGCAGGGCCTCGCCGGTGAGCTTGGAGGTGTCGAAGCTGAACAGGAAGGCGAAGCCCTCATCGAAACCACCGCTGGTGAACGCGTAGCCGACGAGGACCACCAGCATGACCGCCAGGCCCGGCATCATCCAGCGCACCGCCCGCTCGATGCCCGCCTGAACGCCCTTGGCCACGATCCACAGCGTCAGCAAGGCGACCAGGACACTCCAGCTCCCGAGCTGCCAGGGGTTGGCGTTGTGCGCCTCGAACACCTGCGCCAGGCCCTCGACCGACGTGGCGGCAAGCGAGCCGTCGAGCATCTTCACCGTGTAGGCGAAGGCCCAGCCCGCAACCACGACATAAAAGCAGAGGATCAGGAAGCCCGCCATCATGGCCATGCCGCCCACGCCCTTCCACAGCGGGTTGCCGCCGTTCTCGCGAACGGCACGGCCGATGGCGTCGATGGGGCTGCCGCGACCACGCCGGCCGATGGCGATCTCGGTCATCATCACCGGAATGCCGATGGCCAGGATGCACGCCAGGTACATCAGCACGAAGGCGCCGCCGCCGTACTCGCCGGTGATGTAGGGGAATTTCCAGATATTGCCCAGGCCAACGGCCGAGCCGGTTGCCGCGAGGATGAAACCCCAGCGGGAGAGCCAGAGGTTCTTGGGTTTTTCACGAGTCATGCGTCACCTGTTTTTGTTGTTTTGGACGAAGCGTCAGAGCCCGCTGCGTATGCAGCGCAAGGAACAACAAAGTGGAGGCGCGGGATTCTACCGATCCGGTGGCAGATGCCCAGCCTCGATTATGTTGCGTCGGGTTGCACCTCCGGAGCGGCCTGGGCGAAGGCATCGAGCGATTCGCAGCGCGCCGCCATCTCCAGCACCCGCGGGTAGCCCGACAGGTCGCAGTCGAAACGGCGGGCGTTGTAGACCTGCGGAACCAGGCAGGCTTCCAGATAACCGGGGCGATGGCCGAGCGACAGGCGCCCGTCGAAGTGCGCCAGCCCCTGTTCCACCGCGGCCAGCCCGACGCTCACCCAGTGCCGGTACCAGGCGTTCTTGGCCGAGTCATCGACACCGAGCGTAGCGCTCAGGTATTGCAGCACCCGCAGGTTGTTCAGCGGATGGAGGTCGCAGGCGATATGCAGCGCCAGCGCCCTCACCTGGGCGCGGTCGGCCGGCTCGACCGGCAGCAGCGCCGGCACCGGAAACACCTCGTCGAGGTATTCCAGGATCGCCAGCGACTGGGCGATGCGCACCTCGCCGGCACCGCTGTCGGTGTCGACCAGCAGCGGCACCAGGCCCTGGGGGTTGAGCGCGCAGTAGTCGGCGCTGCGCTGCTGGCCGCCGTCCTTGACCAGATGCACCGGCACCTGCCGGTACGCCAGCCCCTTCAGGTTGAGCGCGATCCGCACGCGGTAGGCCGCGCTGGAGCGCCAATAGGAATAGAGCGTCAGCATCGAGTCAGAACTCCATTGGCAGGTCGCGGCCGTGCCCCGGGGAACCCGTGACGGCCCCGCAGGGATCGTCTCGCGTGGATACGGGGCCGGCCGTTCGGTGTCGGCACGTGGATGTGAAGAGCGACATCCACCCTACGCCTCGTACTTTTCCACCACCTGGTCGATCGCGCCGAAGATGCTCTGCCCGCCGGCCTCGAACATCTCGATGCGCACCCGGTCGCCGAACCGGAGAAAGGGCGTCCTGGCCTCGCCATGCTCCAGCACCTCGAGCATGCGCTGCTCGGCGAGGCAGGCGGAGCCCGCGCTGCGGTCGTAGTTCGAGACCGTGCCCGAGCCGATGATGGTGCCGGCGCCCAGCGCGCGCGTCTTGGCCGCGTGGGCGATCAGCGTCGGGAAATCGAAGGTCATGTCGACGCCGGCGTTGGGCTGGCCGAACAGCGCGCCGTTGATGTGGGAAACCAGCGGCCGGTGGACCTTGCCGTCCTTCCAGCTGTCGCCGAGTTCGTCCGGCGTGACCGCGACGGGGGAGAAGCTCGACGACGGCTTGCTCTGGTAGAAGCCGAAGCCCTTGCCCAGTTCGCCCGGGATCAGGTTGCGCAGCGACACGTCGTTGACCAGCATCAGCAGCCGGATGTGCCCGGCGGCCTGGGCCGGCGTCGCGCCCATCGGCACGTCGTCGGTGATGACCGCGATCTCGCCTTCCAGGTCGATGCCCCAGGCTTCGTCGGCCAGGCGGATCGGCGCCTGGGGCGGCAGGAAGGTATCGGCGCCGCCCTGGTACATCAGCGGGTCGTGCCAGAAGCTTTCCGGCATCTCGGCACCGCGCGCCTTGCGCACCAGCTCGACGTGGTTGACGTAGGCGCTGCCGTCGGCCCAGTGATAGGCGCGCGGCAGCGGGCTGTGGCACGCCGCCTGGTCGAAGGGGAAGGCGGCGCTTTCCAGACCGTCGTTCAGGTGCTGGTAGACCGCCTCCAGCCGCGGCCGCGCATGGGCCCAGTCATCCAGCGCCGCCTGCAGGGTCGCGGCGATCGCCGGAACCTTCACCGCACAGGTGAGATCCCGCGAAACCACCACCAGCACACCGTCACGGCCTTGATTCAGAGATGCGAGTTTCATCGTAGATCCTTGTGAATTTTCATAGAGCTAAAGCCAGCCCCTGCGACGACCCGGCGGGGCATCGCAAAGGCGCACATCCATACGTGGTCGAGACCAAACGCACCGTGGGAACGGTCTCGACCGCGAAAGGCTCCCCGCCACCCGCCAGACATCCAAACGAGCCGACCACCCTCACCCCTTGCCCGGCGACTGCCAGGACTTCACATAGCCGGGCACGTCCACCGCCGCGACGGCCTCGCCAATCTCCAGCGCGCGGCGGGTGTCGATCATCACCGCCACCTCGTCGGCGAAGGTCGCCGGGTCTTCCTGGCTCTTCTTCAGCGCCTTCGGGTGCGGGCCGTGGGGGAAACCGCAGGGGTGAAAGGTGACCATGCCCTTCTCGATGTTGTCCCGGCTGAAGAAGTTGCCCCGGTGATAGAACAGCACCTCGTCGTAGTCGTCGTTGTTGTGGAAGAACGGAACCTTCAGCGCGCCGGGGTCGGACTCCACCGGGCGCGGCGTGAAGGTGCAGACCACGAACCCATTGGCGACGAAGGTGGTGTGGGCCGACGGCGGCAGGTGGTAGCGATGGCTCACCAGCGGCCGGATGTCGCGCCAGTTGAGCTGCACCACGGTGTTGTCGCCGTGCCAGCCGACCACGTCCAGCGGGTTGTACGGGTAGGTCACGGTAGTGATCCGGTTGCGCCGCTTGATGCGGATCTGCCAGGTGTTCTCGTCCTGCTGCGCGCGGAAGGCGTCGTCGAGCTTAGGATGATCGAGCACCGCCGCGTCGAAGATCGCGTGGGGGCCGAGCAGCCCCTTGTCGGGCAGCTGGTAGGCGCCGTCGCTGTTCTCGATCAAGAGCATGAACACCGGCTCGCTCGCCTCGATACGCCAGGCGGTGCCGCGCGGCACCACCAGGTAGTCACCGTCGCGAAAGCTCAGGTGGCCGAAGTCGCAATAGAACTCGCCGGCGCCCTCGTGGATGAACAGCAGGTCGTCGCCGTCGGAGTTGCGCACCAGATGGCGCATGGCGCCGTTGGTCTTCCACAGGCGCAGCTTCAGGTCGGCGTTGTGCAGCGCCAGCGGCGCCTCGAACGGACAATCGTGCTCGCTGGGTATGCGGTTGAAGTCGAAGGCGTGCGGCCGCAGCGGGCCGTCCCAGTCGATCCAGCCGGTCGGCGGATGCTTGTGATGCAGGTGGGCCGCGGGCCCGAAGAAGCCCTCGCGGCCCATTTCACGCTCGTAGGTGCCCTGCGGAAAGTCGCAGTGCGCCTGGCGCGAACACTCACCCTCGCGGAGGGGGAAACTGATCCATTTGCGGCTCATGTGGCTCTCCTCGTGATACCGCGTCATCTCGGGGCCGGTCACGCGTGGATGTGCTGCGCGACATCCACCCTACGTACCTCCAACCCCCGAACCTGCGTAGGGTGGAAGACGGCGAAGCCTCTTCCACGCGTGTGTCCCCACGCGCCGTGTTGGCCGCCAAGCGCGTGGATGTGCTTCGCGACATCCACCCTACGTGACATCCACCCTACGTGACCTCGACCCTTACGGCTTACTCGTCCGCCTTGATCACGCCGCGGCGCACCTGGTCTTCCTCGATGGATTCGAACAGGGCCTTGAAGTTGCCCTCGCCGAAGCCCTGGTTGCCCTTGCGCTGGATGATTTCGAAGAAGATCGGGCCGATGACCGTGTTGGTGAAGATCTGCAGCAGGATGCCGTCATCGCCCGGCGCGCCATCGATCAGGAGGTTCAGCTCGCGCAGCACCTCGGTGGGCTCGCCATGGCCGGCCACGCGGGTGTCGACCTTCTCGTAGTAGGTGTCCGGGGTGCTCATGAACTCGACGCCGTTGGCGCGCAGCTGGCGCACGGTGGCGTAGATGTCGTCGGTGGCGAGGGCGATGTGCTGGATGCCCTCGCCGTGGTATTCGCGGATGAATTCCTCGATCTGCGACTTGTCGTCCGCCGACTCGTTGATAGGGATGCGGATCTTGCCGCAGGGCGCGGTCATGGCGCGGGAGAACAGGCCGGTGAGCTTGCCCTCGATGTCGAAGTAGCGAATCTCGCGGAAGTTGGCGATGCGCTCGTAGAAGCCGGACCAGACGTCCATCTGCCCGCGGCGCACGTTGTGGGTCAGGTGGTCGATGCACAGCAGGCCCACCGCGTTGTCGTTGGGCGAGCGGCCTTCGATGTATTCGAAGTCGACGTCGTAGATGCTCTTGTCGCCGTAGCGGTCGACGAGGTACAGCAGCGAGCCGCCGATCCCTTCCACGCAAGGGATGTTCAGCTCGCCGAAGTTGGCGTGGCTGCCGACCAGTTTGGCGCCCTGGGATTCGACATAGGCGGCGGCCTGGGCGGCGTTCTTCACCCGGAAGGCCATGGCGCAGGCGCTGGGGCCGTGCTTTTCGGCGAACTCATGGACATGGCCGGTGGGGCTGCCGTTGAGCACGATGTTGATGTCGTGCTGCTGGAACAGCCAGACCTCCTTGGAGCGGTGCTTGGCCGTCTCGGTGAAGCCCATCTGCTTGAACAGCGTGCGCAGCTGCTCGATGCCCTCGGCATTGGGCGCGGTGAATTCGACGAATTCGAAGCCGTCGGTTCCGATGGGGTTGTGCTGCTCGATCTTGTTCACGGCGTTCATCGCGCGCTCCTCTTGTCATTGTTCTGGGCCGCCGGCGCGGCGGGGATACGTTCATCTGAGCCCAGCGGCACACGCGCCACAAGCGGGCCGGGGGCGCCATTGGCAGCCCTGCCGCGCCCTGGCCTGTACAGTTTTCATGACAGCCTTGCGAGGTACCGATGACGGCACCATCCTGCCCGGCCGCGTGTAACGAAAAACTGACAGCGGGGTGCGGCATCCCGCCACGCCTGATCGCCAGGCGCACCGCCCAACGTAGGGTGGATGTCGCGCAGCACATCCACCGATACCCCATCCGAATCCACCCCGATACCGCCCGCCAGCCCCCTACCCGAGCCGCTCGCGCGCCAGCCGGTCGGCCACCGCCGTGGTGGTGCAACCCTCGGCGTCGGCCCGCTGGAAGATCTCGCGCAGGGTCGGGCCGATGCGCTCGACATGGCTGCGCACCTGCGCCGCGCTGCCGCCGATGCGCTCGTAGCAGACGTCGATGATGCCGCCGGCATTGATCGCGTAATCCGGCGCATAGAGGCAGCCGCGCGCGCGCAGCGCTTCGGCGATGTCGGCGGTGTCGAGCTGATTGTTCGCCGCCCCGGCGATCACCGGCGCCCGCAGCGCCTCCAGGCTGTCGCGGTTGAGAATCGCGCCCATGGCGCAGGGCGCGAACACGTCGACGTCCAGCCCGTAGATGTCCTGCGGGCGCACCGCGTTGGCGTCCAGCTCGGCCACCGCACGCTGGACGCTGGCGTCGTGCACGTCGCTGACCCACAGCTGCGCACCGGCCTCGCGCAACTGCTGCGCCAGGCTGTAGCCGACATGCCCCACGCCCTGGATCGCCACCCGCACGCCCGTGAGGTCGCCACGCCCGAGGCGATGGCGGACCGCCTCGCGCAGGCCGATGAACACGCCGTAGGCGGTCGAGGGCGACGGATCGCCGCTGCGGGTACCGCCGTCGAGCGCCTCGCGCGGCAGGGCGCCGGCCACGTGACGGGTGCGCTGGGCGATGGCCTGCATCTCGGCGACGCCGGTGCCCGAATCCGGCGCGGTGATGTAGCGCCCGCCGAGGCTGTCGACGAAATCGCCCATCGCATGCATCAGCGCATCGCTGCGTTCGGCGTGGGGGTCGCCGATGATCACCGCCTTGCCACCGCCCAGGGGCAGTTCGGCCAGCGCCGACTTGTAGGTCATGCCACGCGACAGCCTGAGCACGTCGCGCAGTGCATCGTCGTCATTGGCGTAGGGATACATCCGCAGGCCGCCGAGCGCCGGGCCCAGCCGGCTGCTGTGGATGGCGATGATGGCCTTGAGACCGCAGGCGCGGTCGTGGCAGAAGGCGACCTGCTCGTGGTCGTCGAATTCCGGGTGGGTGAAGACGGACATGATGGTTCCTCTTGTTCTTGTTCGTGTGCTCTTGTTCGTGAGCCATGCCCTGGGGCCAAGGCGCGACGGGCGCGCGGGCACGCCGCGACAGGGTCGCAGCGCACCCGTTCGGACTCAGGCCGCCGGCTGGAACAACCGGACCGGCTGGACCTCGTCGCCCCGCTCGAGCTGCTCCATGAGCACCTCTCGCTGCTGACGCACCTTGGCCACCGCGCGCTCCTTGACCGGGCCGTAACCGCGGATCTGCTCGGGCAGCGCGGCGATGGCCACGGCGGTGCGGTAGTTGTCCGGGCGCAGCTGGCCCAGCAGGTGCTCGACGGTGTTCCGGTAGTCGGCGATGAGCTCGCGTTCGAGCCTGCGGTCGTGCCCGTAGCCGAACGGATCGAGCGGCGTGCCCCGCAGGAAGCGCAAACCGGCGAGCACGCCGAAGGCCTTGAGCATCCAGGGACCGAAGGTGCGCTTGCGCGGCTCGCCGGTGACCGGGTCGGGCTTGCTCAGCCAGGACGGGGCGAGGTGGAATTGCAGCCGGTAGTCGCCGTCGAACTGCGCCTGGAGCTGACGCACGAAGTTGCCGTCGCTGTACAGACGGGCCACTTCGTATTCGTCCTTGTAGGCGAGCAGCTTGAAGTAGCTGTGGGCGACCGCGTGGGTCAGGGCCTTGTGCGGATCGCTGTCAACTGCCCGCACACGCTCGACCAGATCGCGATAGCCCCGGGCATAGCGAGCGTTCTGGTAACGGGTGAGGAACTCGGCGCGGTAGTCGATGACCTGGGCGAGGGTTTCGCAGCGCGGCTCGGCCAGCACGTTCGGCGCGGCGACCTTCTCCACCGCCTGCTGGTCATGGGCGGCGCGGCGGCCCCAGAGAAAGGCCTGCTTGTTCAACTCCACGGCCACGCCGTTGAGTTCGATGGCCTTTTCCAGCGCCTGGGCGGTGACGGGCACCAGCCCTTTCTGGTAGGCGAAGCCGAGCATGAACAGGTTGGTGGCGATGCTATCGCCGAGCAGCCGGGTGGCCAGGCGGGTGCCGTCGATGAAATGGATCTTCTGCTGGCCGACCGCCCGGATCAGCGCCTCGCGCATGGCCGCGCCCGGGACATGGGCATCGGGATTGCGGGTGAACTCGGCGGTCGCCGATTCGTGGCTGTTGACCACCGCGTGACTGATCTGCTCGTTGAGCTTGGCCAGCGCCTCCTCCCCGGCCGCCACCACCAGGTCGCAGCCGAGCAGCAGGTCGGCCTCGCCGGCGGCGATACGCACGGCATAGATGTCGTCCTGCCGGGTGGCGATACGGATGTGGGTGTTCACCGGGCCGAATTTCTGCGCCAGGCCCGCCTGGTCCAGCACCGTGCAGCCCTTGCCTTCGATATGCGCCGCCATGCCCAGGAGCGCGCCGACGGTGGTCACGCCGCTGCCGCCGACACCGGGCAGCAGGATGTTCCAGGGCCGCTCGAGGCTCGGCAGGCGGGGTTCGGGCAAGGCCACGAACAGCGCCTTGGCGCCCACCGCCTCGGGCTTGCGCAGGCCGCCGCCGTGCACGGTGACGAAACTCGGACAGAAGCCCTCGACGCAGGAGAAATCCTTGTTGCAGGCGTTCTGGTCGATCTCGCGCTTGCGGCCGAACTCGGTTTCCAGCGGCAGCACCGACAGGCAGTTGGATTTGACGCTGCAGTCCCCGCAGCCCTCGCACACGGCCGGGTTGATGAAGGCGCGCTTGGCCGGATCGGCCAGCTTGCCGCGCTTGCGCCGGCGACGCTTCTCGGTGGCGCAGGTCTGGTCGTAGATGATCACCGAGACGCCCTTGAACTCGCGCAGCTCACGCTGCACCGCATCGAGTTCGCGGCGGTGGTGGAAGGTCACGATCGGCGCGAAGGTCTCGCGGGTCGGGTACTTGTCCGGGTCGTCGCTGACCAGCGCGATGCGCTTCACGCCCTCGGAGAAGACCTGCTGGCTGAGCTGGTCGACGCGCAGCTCGCCGTCGATCGGCTGGCCGCCGGTCATGGCCACCGCGTCGTTGTAGAGAATCTTGTAGGTGATGTTGACGCCCGCCGCGACCGCGGCACGCAGCGCCAGCTGGCCGGAGTGGAAGTAGGTGCCGTCGCCCAGGTTCTGGAACACGTGGGGCGTTTCGGTGAAAGGCGCCTGGCCGATCCAGGTCGCGCCCTCGCCGCCCATCTGGGTGAAGGTCTCGGTGCTGCGGTCCATCCACTGGGTCATGTAGTGGCAGCCGATGCCGCCCATCGCGCGGCTGCCCTCGGGCACCTTGGTCGAGCTGTTGTGCGGGCAGCCGGAACAGAAGTGCGGGGTGCGCACGGTGTCGTAGCCGCGCTCGGCCAGCGCCTTTTCCTTGGCCGCGAGGAAGGCCAGGCGGGCCTGGATGCTCTCGCTGGTGTAGATCGGCGCGAGGCGTTTGGCGATCACCCGGGCGATCATCGCCGGGGTCAGCTCCGAGAGGTTCGGCAGCAGCGAGGCGCCCGCCTCGTCGAACTCACCGACCACCCGTGGACGCTTGCCCACCGGCCAGTTGTAGAGCTGCCCGGTGACCTGATCCTCGATGATGCTGCGCTTTTCCTCGACCACCAGGATCTCGTCCAGTCCCTCGGCGAACTCATGCACCGAGACCGGTTCGAGCGGCCAGCTCATGCCCACCTTGAGCACCCGCAGGCCGATCCGGGCGCAGAGTTCGTCGTCCAGCCCGAGGTCATCCAGCGCCTGGCGCACATCCAGGTAGGACTTGCCGGTGGTGATGATGCCCAGGCGCGGGTTGGGCGAGTCGAGCATCACGCGGTTGAGGTTGTTGGCGCGGGCGAAGGCCCGCGCGGCGTAGATCTTGTAGACGTTGAGGCGTTTTTCCTGCTGCAGCGGCGGGTCGGGCCAGCGGATGTGCACGCCGTCTTCGGGCAGCTCGAAATCGGTGGGCAGGGTGATCCGGACCCGCAGCGGATCGACGTCCACCACGGCCGAGGAGTCGACGTTCTCGGCGATGGTCTTGAGCGCCACCCAGCAGCCGCTGTAGCGCGACAGCTCCCAGCCGATGATGCCGTAGTCGATGATCTCCTGGACGTTGGCCGGGTTGAGCACCGGGATCGAGGCGGCGATGAAGGCGTGCTCGCTCTGGTGGGCGATGGTCGAGGACTTGCAGCCGTGGTCGTCGCCGGCCAGCAGCAGCACGCCGCCGTGGCGCGAGACGCCGGCCGAGTTGCCGTGCTTGAACACGTCGCCGCAGCGATCGACCCCCGGCCCCTTGCCGTACCACATGGCGAACACGCCGTCGTACTTGGCGCCTGGAAACAGGTTGGTCTGCTGGCTGCCCCATACCGCCGTGGCCCCGAGTTCTTCGTTGACGCCCGGCTGGAAGTGGATGTGGTGTTCCTTGAGGAAGTCCCGCGCTTCCCACAGGCTCTTGTCGAGCCCACCCAAGGGCGAGCCGCGATAACCGGAAATGAAACAGGCGGTGTTCAGGCCATGGGCCGTGTCGCGCTGTTTCTGCAGCATCGGCAGGCGGGTCAGCGCCTGGGTGCCGGTGAGGTAGAGATGACCGGTCGCGAGCCGGTACTTGTCGTCCAGGCTGATCTCGGCAAGGGTCATGGGGCGCTCCTGTTTGTTGTTATCGGAGTCGGGGCGGCCCGGTCGGCCACCCGCCTTTGCGCCGGCGGAGGATCACCTCGCGCGACGTGCACTGATCTCAAGCATGGCCGTGACGGCGAGCGATTTTCTTTCTACTTTTGCTGTAGAAACGTAAAGACGCGCATGAACAATTCACCAACAACAATAAAACGGAATCAAACATGCAAACGCCGCTGAGCAGCCTCGATCGCAAGATCCTCATGCTGCTGCAACACAACGCCGACCTTTCCGCCGCCGAGATCGCCGAAAAGGTCGAGCTGTCCCAGTCGCCCTGCTGGCGCCGCATCCACCGCATGCAGGAGGACGGGCTGATCGAACGCAAGGTCGCCCTGCTCAACCCCAAGCGCCTGGGCCTGACGATGACCGTGTTCGTCGACATCAAGCTCTCGGCCCATGGCCGCAACAACCTGGCCGAGTTCGAGGCGGCCATCGTCGGCTACCCCGAAGTGCTCGAATGCCACACCATGGCCGGCGCCTCGGACTATCTGCTCAAGGTGGTGGCCCGCGACATCGACAGCTACGAGCGCTTCCTGCGCGATCACCTGCTGCAGCGCCCCCATGTCCAGGAAGCCCACTCCCACATCGCCATGAGCGAGGTCAAGCGCACCACCGAATTGCCGCTGGACTGACGACCGCTCCGGCGGTTGACAGCCTTCCGGCGGCAGGCTTACGTTAACGTAAAGGTAAAGCACGACGGAGCCGACATGGCGCTGAGCTACAGCATTTCCGACCTCGCCCGCGAGCTCGACATCACCCCGCGCACCATCCGTTTCTACGAGGAACAGGGGATGCTGAGCCCCGAACGGCGCGGCCAGGAACGCATCTACTCGGCGCGGGACCGGGTCACGCTCAAGCTGATCCTGCGCGGCAAGCGCATCGGCTTCTCGCTCGCCGAATGCAAGGAGCTGATCGAGCTGTACGACCCGGAGAGCGGCAACCGCCGCCAGCTCGAAACCTTCCTGCAGAAGATCGGCGAACGCCGGGCACAGCTCGAACAGCAGCTGCTCGACATCCGCCAGATGCAGCTGGAACTGGATACCGCCGAGGAGCGCTGTCGCGCCGCCATGGCACGGACCGAGACCTGTTGACGCGAGATCCGAGCCGCCAAGCCATCACCTGAACAAGAACAATCAAAGGTGCCCCATGAGCTATCCCAGCCTCAACTTCGCCCTCGGCGAAACCCTGGACATGCTGCGCGAACAGACCCGTGCCTTCGTCGCCAGCGAGATCGCGCCCCGCGCCGCCGCCCTGGACCGCGACAACGCGTTCCCCATGGACCTGTGGCGCAAGTTCGGCGACATGGGCCTGCTCGGCATCACCGTCGATGAATCCTACGGCGGCGCCGGCCTCGGGTATCTCGCCCATGTGATCGCCATGGAGGAAATCAGCCGCGGCTCGGCCTCGGTGGCCCTCTCCTACGGCGCCCACTCGAACCTCTGCGTCAACCAGATCCACCGCAACGGCACCGCCGAGCAGAAGGCGCGCTACCTGCCCAGACTGGTCTCCGGCGAGCACGTCGGCGCGCTGGCGATGAGCGAGCCGAACGCGGGCTCCGACGTGGTCTCGATGAAACTGCGCGCCGACAAGCGCGGCGACCGCTACGTGCTCAACGGCAGCAAGACCTGGATCACCAACGGGCCGGACGCCAACACCTACGTGATCTACGCCAAGACCGACCTGGACAGGGGCGCGCATGGCATCACCGCCTTCATCGTCGAGCGCGACTGGGCCGGGTTCAGCCGCGGCAACAAGTTCGACAAGCTCGGCATGCGCGGCTCCAACACCTGCGAGCTGTTCTTCGACGACGTCGAGGTGCCCGAGGAAAACGTGCTCGGCGCGGTCAACGGCGGCGTCAGGGTGCTGATGAGTGGCCTGGATTACGAACGCGTGGTGCTCGCCGGCGGCCCGGTGGGAATCATGCAGGCGTGCCTGGACGTGGTGGTGCCCTACATCCACGACCGCAAGCAGTTCGGCCAGAGCATCGGCGAGTTCCAGCTGATCCAGGGCAAGGTCGCCGACATGTACACCCAGCTCGCCGCCAGCCGCGCGTACCTCTACGCCGTCGCCCAGGCCTGCGACCGCGGCGAGACCACCCGCAAGGACGCCGCCGGGGTGATCCTCTACAGCGCCGAACGCGCGACGCAGATGGCGCTGGAGGCCATCCAGATCCTGGGCGGCAACGGCTACATCAACGAATTCCCCACCGGCCGCCTGCTGCGCGACGCCAAGCTCTACGAGATCGGCGCGGGCACCAGCGAGATCAGGCGGATGCTGATCGGGCGCGAGTTGTTCAACGAGACCAAATGACTCACCGGTGGAAAACCGCTTCGCGGGTTTTCCACCCTACGGGAGCCCACATGGCGATCCTCAATACCCAGATCAACCCACGCTCGGCCGAGTTCGCCGCCAACCGCGAAGCGATGCTCCGGCAGGTGGAAGCCTTGCGCGAAGTGCTGCGCCAGGTGCACCAGGGCGGCGGCGAGAAGGCGCAGGCGCGCCACACCGCACGGGGCAAGCTGCTGCCGCGCCAGCGCATCGACGCGCTGCTCGACCCCGGCTCGCCCTTTCTCGAAATCGGCCAGCTGGCCGCCCATGAGGTCTATGGCGAGGATGTCCCGGCGGCCGGGCTGGTCGCCGGCATCGGCCGTATCGAGGGCGTCGAATGCATGGTCATCGCCAACGACGCCACGGTCAAAGGCGGCACCTACTACCCGCTGACGGTCAAAAAGCACCTGCGCGCCCAGGCCATCGCCCTGGAGAACCGCCTGCCCTGCCTGTACCTGGTGGACTCCGGCGGCGCCAACCTGCCGCGCCAGGACGAGGTGTTCCCCGACCGCGAGCACTTCGGCCGGATCTTCTACAACCAGGCCAACATGAGCGCCCTGGGCATCCCGCAGATCGCGGTGGTGATGGGCTCCTGCACGGCCGGAGGCGCCTACGTCCCGGCGATGGCCGACGAAACCATCATGGTGCGCGAGCAGGCGACCATCTTTCTCGCCGGCCCGCCGCTGGTCAAAGCGGCGACGGGCGAAGTGGTCACCGCCGAGGAACTGGGCGGCGCGGACGTGCACTGCAAGACCAGTGGCGTGGCCGATCATTACGCCGAGAACGACGAGCACGCCCTGGCCCTCGCCCGCCGCTGCGTGGCCAACCTCAACTGGCGCAAGCAGGGCCAGCTGCAGACCCGTCCGCCCAGGCCGCCGCGCCATGCCGCCGAGGAGCTGTACGGCGTGATTCCGGCCGACGCCAAGCAGCCGTTCGACGTGCGCGAGGTGATCGCACGGATCGTCGACGACTCCGGGTTCGATGAATTCAAGGCGCTGTTCGGCACTACCCTGGTCTGCGGCTTCGCCCACCTGCACGGCTACCCGGTGGCGATCCTGGCCAACAACGGCATCCTCTTCGCCGAGGCGGCGCAGAAAGGCGCGCATTTCATCGAGCTGGCCTGCCAGCGCGGCATCCCGCTGCTGTTCCTGCAGAACATCACCGGCTTCATGGTCGGGCAGAAGTACGAGGCCGGCGGCATCGCCAAGCACGGCGCCAAGCTGGTCACCGCGGTAGCCTGCGCCCGCGTGCCCAAGTTCACCGTGATCATCGGCGGCAGCTTCGGCGCCGGTAATTACGGCATGTGCGGGCGCGCCTACGATCCGCGCTTGCTGTGGATGTGGCCCAACGCGCGGATTGGCGTGATGGGCGCGCAGCAGGCCGCCGGGGTGCTGGTGCAGGTCAAGCGCGAACAGGCCGAACGGGCGGGCCAGGCCTTTTCCGAGGACGACGAGGCCAGGCTCCGGCAGCCCATCGTCGAGCAGTACGAGCGCCAGGCCCACGCCTTCTACTCCAGCGCGCGGCTGTGGGACGACGGCGTGATCGACCCGGCGCAGACCCGCGACGTCCTGGCGCTGGCGATCTCGGCAAGCCTCAACGCTCCGATCGAACCGACCCGGTTCGGTGTCTTCCGCATGTGACGCCCGCCGCCCGAAGGAATCCCCCATGACCGACTTCCACAGCCTGCAACTGGAACGAGACCCGCGCGGCTTCGCCACGCTCTGGCTCGACCGCCCGGACAAGCACAACGCCTTCGACGCCGAGATGATCCGCGAGCTGATCTTGGCGCTGGACGAGATCCAGGCCGACAGCGCCCTGCGCTTCCTGCTCCTGCGCGGGCGCGGCAAGCACTTCTGCGCGGGGGCCGACATCGGCTGGATGCAGCAGTCGGCGCGCCTGGACTACCAGGCCAACCTCACCGACGCCCGCGAGCTGGCCGAGGTGATGCACAACCTCCACGGACTCAGGCTGCCCACCCTGGCGGTGGTGCATGGCGCGGCCTTTGGCGGCGCGCTGGGGCTGATCGCCTGCTGCGACATGGCCATCGGCGCCGGTGACGCGCAGCTGAGCCTGTCCGAAGTGCGCATCGGCCTCGCGCCCGCGGTGATCAGTCCCTTCGTGGTCCAGGCCATCGGCGAACGCGCGGCGCGCCGCTATGCGCTGAGCGGCGAGCGCTTCAGCGGCGAACGCGCCCACCAGCTGGGGTTGTTCGCCGAGTGCTATCCGGCCGACCAGCTCGACGACGAAGTCGCCGGCTGGATCGACACCCTGCTGCTCAACAGCCCGCAGGCGATGCGCGCCACCAAGGACCTGCTGCGCGAAGTGGGCAGCGGGGTCCTGACGCCTGCGCTACGGCGCTACACCGAGAACGCCATCGCCCGCCTGCGGGTGAGTCCGGAGGGCCAGGAAGGGCTCAACGCCTTTCTGGAAAAGCGCACGCCGCGCTGGCGCGAGCGATCGCGGGAATAGCCGATGCCGGGCGCCCTGCCCTCTCGGAAGGACCGGCCTTCTCCGAGGAGCAGGTGAAACATTGAAGAACACCCTCAACGACCACCCAGGAGCGACGCCATGATCACCACCCTGCTGATCGCCAACCGCGGCGAGATCGCCTGCCGGATCATGCGTACCGCCCGCGCGCTGGGCATTCGCACCGTCGCCGTGCACAGCGCCGTTGACCGCGACGCCCGCCACGTGCGCGAGGCCGACCTGGCCCATGACCTGGGCGGCGCCAAGCCGGCCGACAGTTATCTGCGCATCGACCGCCTGATCGAAGCGGCCAGGGCCTGCGGCGCCCAGGCGGTCCATCCCGGCTATGGCTTTCTCTCCGAGAACGCAGCCTTCGCCCGTGCCTGCGAAGAGGCCGGGCTGGTGTTCATCGGCCCGCCGGCGTCGGCCATCGAGGCGATGGGCAGCAAGTCCGCCGCCAAGGCGCTGATGGAGGCCGCCGGCGTGCCGCTGGTGCCGGGCTACCACGGCGAAGCCCAGGACCTGGACACCTTTCGCGAGGCCGCCGCCCGCATCGGCTATCCGGTGCTGCTCAAGGCGGCGGCCGGCGGTGGCGGCAAGGGCATGAAGGTGGCCGAGCGCGAAGCCGACCTCGCCGAAGCCCTGGCCTCGGCCCGGCGCGAGGCGCAATCCGCGTTCGGCGACGCGCGCATGCTGGTCGAGAAGTACGTGCTCAAGCCGCGCCACGTCGAGATCCAGGTGTTCGCCGACCGCCATGGCCGCTGCCTCTACCTGAACGAGCGCGACTGCTCGATCCAGCGCCGGCACCAGAAGGTCGTCGAGGAAGCGCCGGCGCCGGGACTTTCGCCCGCGCAGCGCAAGGCCATGGGCGAGGCCGCGGTCAAGGCGGCCCAGGCGATCGGCTATGTCGGTGCCGGCACCGTGGAGTTCCTGCTGGACGAGCGCGGCGAGTTCTTCTTCATGGAGATGAACACCCGCCTGCAGGTCGAGCATCCGGTCACCGAGGCGATCACAGGCCTCGACCTGGTGGCCTGGCAGATCCGCGTGGCGCGGGGCGAGCCGCTGCCCCTCGAGCAGTCGCAGGTTCGCCTCGACGGCCACGCCATCGAGGTGCGCCTGTACGCCGAGGACCCGGCCAACGATTTCCTGCCGGCCACCGGCACCCTGCATCTGTACCGCGAGCCCGCGACGGGCCCGGGGCGTCGCGTCGACAGCGGCGTGCGCGAGGGCGACAGCGTGTCGCCGTTCTACGACCCCATGCTCGGCAAGCTGATCGCCTGGGGCGGGAACCGCGAAGAGGCGCGCCTCGCCCTGCTGGCGATGCTCGACGAGATGCGCGTGGGCGGCGTGCGCACCAACCTCGCCTTCCTGCGTCGGGTGCTGGCGCATCCGGCCTTCGCCGCCGCCGAACTGGATACCGGCTTCATCGCCCGCCACGAAGCCGAACTGCTGCCGCCGGCGAGCGAGCTGGCGCAGAGCTTCTGGCAGCGGGCCGCCGACGCCTGGGTGCAAAGCGAACCGCTCCGGGTCAGGGCGGACGACCCCCACTCGCCCTGGTCCCAGCCCAGCGGCCTGCGCCTCGGCCTGCCCGCCGAGGCCGACCTGCACCTGGCGTGTCAGGGCATCCGGCAAAGGGTACGGCCGCGCCTGGCGGGCCGCCTGGGCGCAGAACGTCCCGACCCGCACGGCCAGGCCATCCGCCAGGACGACACCCTCTACCTGCCCTGGGAAGGCGAGCTGCACGCGGTCACCCGCGTCGACCCCATCGCCGACGCCGAAGCCAGCCACACCCACCCGGGCGGCCTGACCGCGCCCATGAACGGCAGCATCGTCCGGGTCCTGGTCGAAGCCGGCCAGCACGTCGAAGCCGGCACCGCACTGGTGGTGCTGGAGGCGATGAAAATGGAACACAGCATCCGCGCCCCGGCTGCCGGAGTGGTCACGACAATCCACTGCGCCGAGGGCGACATGGTGGCCGAAGGGACTGCGCTGGTTGAGATCGAGTGAGCCCCGATGGAGCCTTTCGAGGGAACGGCCGGGGACTCCGAGTCTCGACCGCGAAGGGGCGCCGCCAGGCCCCCGGGCTATCCAAGCAATGCATCAAGGCTCGCGGTCAAAACTCGCACGCCCGACCACAACAACAACCACAACCCGATCGACCACACATATGCGCCACCCCACGCCACCCTATAACCCCCTCGCCCCAGGGAGCAGCACCTGATGACAGCCGATCTCCCACGCCAGGTACGCCTGGTCGACGTCGGGCCGCGCGATGGCCTGCAGAACGAGAGCCAGCCCATCGCGGTGGCCGACAAGGTTCGTCTGGTCGATGACCTGACCGACGCCGGCCTGCGCTACATCGAGGTCGGCAGTTTCGTCTCGCCCAAGTGGGTGCCGCAGATGGCCGGCAGCGCCGAGGTGTTTGCCGCGATCGCGCGCAGGCCGGGCGTCACCTATGCCGCGCTGACGCCCAATCTCAAGGGCTTCGAGGCCGCGTTGGCGGCGGGCGTGCGGGAGGTGGCGGTGTTCGCGGCGGCGTCCGAGGCCTTTTCGCAAAAGAACATCAACTGCTCCATCGCGGACAGCCTGGCGCGCTTCGCGCCGCTGATGGAAGCGGCAAGGGCCGAGGGCATCCGGGTGCGCGGCTACGTCTCCTGCGTGCTCGGCTGCCCCTATGAGGGCCAGATCGCCCCCGAACAGGTCGCCTGGGTGGCGCGGGAGCTGCACCAGATGGGCTGCTACGAGGTTTCGCTCGGCGACACCATCGGCACCGGCACGGCCGGCAGCACCCGCCGGCTGATCGAGACGGTCGCCAGCGATGTTCCCCGCGAGCAGCTCGCCGGGCACTTCCACGACACCTATGGCCAGGCGCTGGCGAACATCCACGCCAGCCTGCTCGAAGGGATTTCGGTGTTCGACAGCTCCGTCGCCGGTCTCGGCGGATGCCCCTATGCCAAGGGCGCGACGGGCAACGTGGCGACCGAAGACGTGCTCTACCTGCTCGACGGCATGGGTATCGAAACGGGCGTCTCGATGCCGAAGCTGGTCGCCGCCGGCCAGCGGATCAGCCGGGTGCTGGGGCGGGAAAACGGCTCGCGCGTCGCCCGTGCCCTGCTCGCCCGCGGTTGATCGAACGAGCGCACCGGCCGCCCTACGACCGCTGCCGATCGCGCTGTCACGCTAAGAAGGCCCGCTTGCTGTCGACGCGCTAGCGCACCGGCGGCAGCCCCTCGACCCGGTCGCCGATGGCGATGCCGCGCTGCTCGAACCAGCCCTGATTGGCTTCCAGGGCAAAACGCGAGGGGCGGCGCGCGCAGCGAATGTCCAGGCTCAGGGGCTGCAGGTCGAGGATATCGACGATGCGCCCCTGGTCGTCCATGAAGGCGGCGGACAACGGCAGCGGCGTGTTCTTCATCCACAGGCAATGCGTGCCGAGCTGCGGGAAGCGAAACAACATGCCCTGCTCCTGCGGCAGCTCGCGCCGGTGCATCAACCCCTGGCGGCGCTCATCCTCCGTGTCGGCGAATTCGGCCTGTATGACCGCCTCGCCGATGCGCAGCGGCAACAGCGACGCGGCCTGCAGCGACGGCGCGCAGGCCAGGGCCAGCCCCAGCAGAGACAGACGTAACCCATCCTTCATCGAACCCACCTTCCATCAAGGAACGCCGCTCAAGCACGGCACTCATAAGCGAAGCGGCGACCCCCGCCGACGATGCGACCGATCGACAACAAGAACGACAGGAGGATCACACCATGCTGAACAGGATAACCGGCGCGAGCGTGTACCTGGTGCAACGCTTCCTGCCTTCCCCCTTCGTCTTCGCGCTGCTGCTGAGCTTCATCGTGCTCGTCGCGAGCATGCTCAGCACCGGCCAGGGCCTGCCGGCGATGGCCACGCACTGGGGCAACGGCTTCTGGAACCTGCTCTCCTTCACCATGCAGATGGCGCTGATCCTGGTCACCGGACACGCCCTGGCGCGGGCGCCGATGGTCAACCGCCTGCTCGACCGCCTGGCCCGGGTACCGCGAACGCCGGGCCAGGCGATCATCACCGTGACCCTGGTCGGGCTGGCCGGCGCCTGGATCAACTGGGGCTTCGGCCTGGTGATCGGCGCGGTGTTCGCCCGCGCGCTGGCGCGCCAGGTGCGCGGGGTCGACTACCCGCTGCTGGTGGCCGCGGCCTACTCGGGCTTCCTCATCTGGCACGGCGGTTTTTCCGGCTCCATCCCCCTGTCGCTGGCCAGCGGCGGCGCGGACCTGGAGCGCATGAGCGGCGGCGTGCTGACCGCGCCGATCAGCGTCGGCCAGACGCTCTTCGCACCGTTCAACCTGATCATCATCGCGGTGCTGGTGGTGGGCCTGCCGCTGCTCAACTGGGCGATGCAGCCCAAGCAGCCGACGGTGGCCGACCCGGCGCAACTGGCCGAACCCGAGCCCGCGGCGCTGCCCCGCGAGACCGCCACCCAGCGCCTGGACGACAGCCGCATCCTCGGTTTGCTGACCGTGGCGCTGGCGGCGATCTTCTTCGTCGGCTACTTCGCCAGCAGCGGCTTCGTGCTCAGCCTGAACATCGTGATCATGCTGTTCCTGTTCGCCGGCCTGGCGCTGCACGGTACCCCGGAGCGCTACACCCGCGCGGTGCAGGAGAGCATCGGCGGCATCAGCGGGATCGTCATCCAGTTCCCCTTCTACGCCGGCATCATGGGCATGATGGTGGGCGCCAACGCCGAGGGCATCTCCCTGGGCCGGCAGGTGACCGACACCTTTGTCGCCTGGTCGTCGACCGACAGCTTTCCGGTGCTGGCCTTTCTGAGCGCGGGGCTGGTGAACGTGTTCGTGCCCTCCGGCGGCGGGCAATGGGCGGTGCAGGGCCCGATCATGCTGCCGGCCGGTGCCGCGCTGGGCGTCGCGCCCGAGGTGACCGCCATGGCCATCGCCTGGGGCGATGCCTGGACCAACATGATCCAGCCGTTCTGGGCGCTGCCGCTGCTGGGTATCGCCGGGCTCGGCGCGCGCGACATCATGGGCTATTGCCTGATCACCCTGGTGTTTTCCGGCCTGGTGATCGCCGGCGGCTTCTACTTTCTGGTATGAAGCCCTGCTCCGACGACCAGAGGACCGCCATGAACGACGCCGACTCCCTCAAGGATTACCCCCGCGTACGGCTGGCGGCGATCCGCTCGCTGTTCGAGATCGTCGAGCAGTCCAGCGAAGGCACCATCATCGTCGATCGCGAGGCGCGCATCGTCTGGATGAACGAGCGCTACGCCCGGCGCTTCGGCCTCCAGAGCGCAGCCGAGGCGATCGGCCGGCCCTGCGAGAGCGTGATTCCCGGGAGCCTGCTGCGCGAAGTCGTCGGCAGCGGCACGCCAATGCTGCTGGACGTGCTCGACACGCCCAAGGACCCGCTGGTGGTCATGCGCCTGCCGATCCGTGACGATGCCGGCGAAATCCTCGGGGCGATCGGCTTCGCCCTGTTCGACGAGCTGAAAGCGCTCTCGCCGCTGCTGACCCGCTACCAGAGCATGCAGGAAGAACTCGCCTCGACCCGCTCGCTCTTGCAGGCGCGCCAGGCCAAGTACAGCTTCGCGCACTTCATCGGCACCAGCGCCGCGAGCCTCGAGGTCAAGCGACGTGCCAGGCGCAGCGCCTCGACCGACTCCCCGGTGCTGCTGCTCGGCGAGACCGGCACCGGCAAGGAGCTGCTGGCCCATGCCATCCACAGCGCTTCGCCGCGGGCGCACAAGGCGTTCGTCAGCATCAACACGGCCGCCATTCCGGAAACCCTGCTGGAAGCCGAGTTCTTCGGCACCGCGCCGGGCGCCTTCACCGGCGCCGACCGCAAGGGCCGCGCCGGCAAGCTGCAGATTGCCCAGGGCGGCACGCTGTTTCTCGACGAGATCGGCGACATGCCGCTGCCCCTGCAGAGCAAGCTGCTGCGCGTGCTGCAGGAGAAGGAATTCGAGCCGGTCGGCTCCAACGAGATGATCCGCAGCGACGTGCGGGTGATCGCGGCGACCTCGTGCGATCTCGAAGCGGCGGTGCGCCAGGGGACCTTTCGCGCCGACCTCTACTATCGGCTCAACGTGCTGCCCATCGAAGTGCCGCCGCTGCGCGAACGCCTGGACGATCTGCCGGCGCTCTGCGAAGCGATACTCGACGAGCTTCAGCAGGACGGTCGCCGCCATCACGAGCTGTCGCCATCGGCGGCCGCCCTGCTGCGCCGGCACGCCTGGCCGGGGAACATCCGCGAGTTGCGCAACGTCCTGGAACGGGCCGCCCTGCAAAGCGACGAAGCGCAACTGGACGAGGCGTCGGTGCGCACGGCCATCGGCCGCATCGAGCCGCTGAGCCCGGCCGCGCCAGCCCGGGCGGAACCGGCGGCGATACGTGCCGGCAACTTCCACCAGGCGCGCCTGCAGTTCGAGCGCGAGCTGATCGGCGCGGCGCTGGCCGAGCACGGCGGCAACGTCACCGCCGCCGCCACGACCCTCGGGCTTGGCCGCTCGACGCTGTACAAGAAGATGGTCGCCCTGGGCGTTGCCAGCGATGCCGGCGCCAGTCTCATTACAGAGACAGGTCTCCAATAAGAGACAGCCTCAAAGGTGCTGTTCATGCTGGTTCCGGCTGAAAATTCCTGCACCCTTGTCTCAAGAAAGAGACAAACGCCCTGACACACCACCTCAAGGACACATAAAAAACCAGTTAAATCAATGACTTGTGTTTCTGGCACAGAACTCGCTATGGCTTCCGAGCGGGCCAACCGCATCCGAAAACAACAACAAGATCAGCTGCGACGACCTGCTGCCGGTTCACCGGCGCAGCCATCGATCGTCGCGGCGCCTGGAGACCATCATGAGCGTTCTCATCGCCCTTGCCGCACTCGCCCTGCTGATGCTGGCGGCCTACCGCGGCTACAGCGTCATCCTCTTCGCCCCCATCGCCGCCCTCGGGGCCGTGCTGCTCACCGATCCGTCGGCCGTCGCGCCGGCATTCACCGGCATCTTCATGGACAAGATGGTCGGCTTCATCAAGCTCTACTTCCCGGTATTCCTGCTCGGCGCGGTGTTCGGCAAGCTCATCGAGCTGTCCGGCTTCTCCCGCTCCATCGTCGCCGCCGCGATCCGCCTGCTGGGCACCAGCCAGGCGATGCTGGTCATCGTGCTGGTCTGCGCGCTGCTCACCTACGGCGGCGTGTCGCTGTTCGTGGTGGTGTTCGCGGTCTACCCGTTCGCCGCCGAGATGTTCCGCCAGAGCGGCATCCCCAAACGACTGATCCCGGCGACCATCGCGCTCGGCGCCTTCACCTTCACCATGACCGCGCTGCCCGGCACGCCGCAGATCCAGAACATCATCCCCACCACCTTCTTCAACACCAACGCCTGGGCCGCGCCCTGGCTCGGGGTGATCGGCACCCTGTTCGTTTTCGCCTTCGGCATGCTCTACCTCAAGCGCCAGCTGGCCAAGGCGCAGCGCGCCGGCGAGACCTACGGCACCGAGCTGCGCAACGAGCCGGAGACGCCGGACGACATCCGCCTGCCCAACCCCTGGCTCGCGCTTTCGCCGCTGCTGCTGGTGGGCGTCTCCAACCTCCTGCTGACCCGCTGGATTCCCGAGTGGTACGGCCCGAGCCACACGCTGCAGCTGGCCGGCATGGCGACGCCGCTGCAGACCAACGTCACCCAGCTGACCGCCATCTGGGCGGTGCAGGCCGCGCTGCTGCTGGGCATCCTGCTGGTGCTGGTCGCCGCCTTCGGCACCGTGCGCAACAAGCTCGCCGAGGGCACCAGGACCGCCGTCGGCGGCTCGCTGCTGGCGGCGATGAACACGGCCTCCGAATACGGCTTCGGCGCGGTCATCGCCGCCCTCCCCGGCTTCGCCGTGGTGGCCGGCACGCTGGAGCGCATCCCCAATCCGCTGGTCAACGAGGCGATCACCGTCAACCTGCTGGCCGGCATCACCGGCTCGGCTTCGGGCGGCATGAGCATCGCGCTGGCAGCCATGTCCGACAGCTTCATCGCGGCCGCCAACGCCGCCAACATCCCGCTCGAGGTGCTGCACCGGGTCGCCTCCATGGCCAGCGGCGGCATGGACACCCTGCCGCACAACGGCGCGGTGATCACCCTGCTGGCGGTGACCGGGCTCACCCACCGGGAGGCCTACAAGGACATCTTCGGCATCACGCTGATCGCCACCGTCGCGGTGTTCTTCGTGATCGGGGTCTATTACCTCACCGGCATCGTCTGAACGGCTCTGACAACAAGAAAGCTGCCGCGGGCAGCACAGGAGAATGGCATGAACCTCACGGGCAAGACCGCACTGGTCACCGGCTCCACCAGCGGCATCGGGCTGGGCATCGCGCTGAAGCTCGCCGAAGCGGGCGCCAACCTGGTGCTCAACGGCTTCGGCGACAGCCAGGCCGCCGTGGCACAGGTCGCGCAGCACGGCGGCAAGGTGATCCACCACCCGGCCGACGTGTCCCGCGCCGAGGACATCGAAGCGCTGTTCGAAGCCGCCGAGCGCACCTTCGGCACGGTGGACATCCTGGTCAACAACGCCGGCATCCAGCATGTCGCGCCGGTGGAGGCCTTCCCCGTCGAGCGCTGGGACCAGATCATCGCCATCAACCTGACCTCGGCCTTCCACACCACCCGCCTGGCGCTGCCGGGCATGCGCGCGCGCAACTGGGGACGGATCGTCAACATCGCCTCGGCCCACGGCCTGGTGGCCTCGGCGAACAAGAGCGCCTACGTGGCGGCCAAGCACGGGCTGGTCGGCCTGACCAAATCCGTGGCCCTGGAAACCGCCACCACCGGCATCACCTGCAACGCCCTCTGCCCCGGCTGGGTGCTGACGCCGCTGGTGCAGCAGCAGATCGACAGCCGCGCCCAGGCCAGCGGCAATGCCGAACAGGCCCGTCACGACCTCCTGGCCGAAAAGCAGCCCTCGCTGGAATTCGTCGAACCCGCCCAACTGGGCGAACTGACGCTGTTCCTCTGCAGCGAGGCCGCAAGCCAGGTACGCGGCGCGGCCTGGAGCATGGACGGCGGCTGGACAGCGCAATGATGGCCCTGTACCCCCACCGCTCCCACGGTTGCGAGGTGGCTGCGGCAACCCTGGCACCGAAACAGACTCGAACCTGACAACATCGTCGCCGCCCAGGCGGTAAGCGCGAGGACACGACATGCAACAACCGCTGTGGACACCCTCCCCCGAACGCGTCGCCGCGACGCGCATGGACGCCTTTCGCCGCTTCGTCAGCGAACGCTACGCCCTCGACCTGCCCGACTACGACGCGCTGCACGCCTGGAGCGTCGCCGAGCGCGCGGCCTTCTGGCAGGCCATCGCCGATTTCTTCGAGGTCCGCTTCGCCCAGCCGGCCACCAGCGTGCTCGAAGAAGGCCCGCAGATGCCCAGCGGGCGCTGGTTCCCCGGCGCCACGCTCAACTTCGCCGAGCACCTGTTGCGTCGCCGGGACGAGCGCCCGGCCCTGGTGGCCATCGCCGAAGACGGGACCCGCGAAACCCTGACCCACGCCGAACTGGCGGCCCATGTCGCCGGCCTGCAGCGCAGCCTGCGCGAGGCGGGTGTCGGAGTCGGCGACCGCGTGGCGGCCTTCATGCCCAACACCTGGCAGACGATCGTCGGCATGCTCGCCTGCACCAGCCTGGGCGCCACCTGGTCGTCCTGCTCGCCGGACTTCGGCACCCAGGGCGTGATCGACCGTTTCGGCCAGATCGAACCCAAGGTGCTGATCGCCTGTGCCGGCTACCGCTACGCCGGCAAGACCCTCGACCTCACCGCCAAGCTCAACGAGATCCTCCAGCAGTTGCCTTCGCTGCAACGGCTGATCGTGGTGCCCTACGCCCGCGCCGAAACCCGCGTCGGGGATTTCCGGACCGACGCCCAGGTCGCCCTCTGGAGCGACGTCTACACGCCGGGCGGCGAGCCGGAATTCACCCCCGTCCCCTTCGACCATCCGCTCTACATCCTCTATTCCAGCGGCACCACCGGCGTGCCCAAGTGCATCGTCCACGGCACCGGCGGCGTGCTGCTGCAGCACGTCAAGGAACACGGCCTGCACACCGACCTGGGCGAGGATGACACCCTGTTCTACTTCACCACCTGCGGCTGGATGATGTGGAACTGGCTGGTCTCCGGGCTGGCCCTGGGCGCGACCCTGGTGCTGTTCGACGGCTCGCCCTTCCACCCGGGCGCCAGCCGCCTGATGGACCTGATCGATGCCGAGGGGATCAGCCTGTTCGGCACCAGCGCCAAGTACCTCGCCGCGCTGGAAAAGGCCGGCGTCAAACCCCGCGAAAGCCACCGCCTGGAACGGCTCAAGGGCGTGCTGTCCACCGGCTCGCCGCTGTCCCACGAGAGCTTCGAATACGTCTACCGCGACCTCAAGGCCGATGTCTGCCTGTCCTCGATTTCCGGCGGCACCGACATCGTGTCCTGCTTCGCCCTCGGCAACCCGGTGCTGCCGGTGCGCCGTGGCGAACTGCAGTGCAAGGGCCTGGGGATGGATGTGCAGGTCTGGGACGAGGAAGGCCGCCGGGTCGTGGGCGAGAAAGGCGAGCTGGTCTGCGCGCAGCATTTCCCCTCCATGCCGGTGGGCTTCTGGAACGATGCCGACGGCGAGAAATTCCGCAGCGCCTACTTCGAGACCTTCCCGGGCGTCTGGGCCCATGGCGACTACGCCGAGGAAACCGAACACGGCGGCCTGATCATTCACGGCCGTTCCGATGCCGTGCTCAACCCGGGCGGCGTGCGCATCGGCACCGCGGAGATCTACCGCCAGGTGGAGAAGATCGACGAGGTGCTCGAGTCCATCGCCATCGGCCAGGAGTGGGACGGCGACGTGCGGGTGGTCCTGTTCGTGCGGCTGCGCGACGGCGTCGCCCTGGACGATGCCCTGTGCACCCGCATCTGCCATACCATCCGCGCCAACACCACCCCGCGCCACGTGCCCGCGAAGATCCTCGCGGTGCCGGACATCCCGCGCACCATCAGCGGCAAGATCGTGGAACTCGCGGTGCGCAACGTGGTGCATGGCAAGCCGGTGAAGAACACCGATGCGCTGGCCAACCCCGAGGCGCTGGAGCACTTCCGGGACCGCTCCGAGCTGAGCGCCTGAACCCAAGGCGCGCCGGCTCCCGTGCCCGGGCGCGGGCTCAGCCGGCGTCATCCTCCAGCGGCGCTTCCGGCGGCCCGGCATCCGGGTCGGCGTAGCGCTTCTGGCAGCGCTCGCAGTAGAAGCTGCGCCGCTTGCTGCGGCCCAGCGCCTTGGCATAGGTGAAGGGAATCCGGCAGCGCGGGCAGGTCTTCTTCGTGTGGGCCAGCCAGTGCGCCTTGAGCACCCCGGCGCGCTTCCACTCGAGAAAGTCGAAGCTGTACTGACGCGCCTCGGCCACCAGTTCGCGCAGCTTCGCCGCGGGCAGCGCACCGAGGGTCGACAGCGGGTGCACGCGGATGCGAAACAGCACCTCGTTCTTGATGATGTTGCCGGAGCCGGCGAACAGGGTCTGGTCCAGCAGCGCGTCGCAGGCCAGCAGGTTCGGCCGGGCCCGCAGCTTTTTCAGCGCAGCGCGGGGATTCCAGGCATCGCTCAGCAGATCGGCGCTCCAGTCGTAGGCGTCGTCCAGCAGGCCTTCGATGACCTGCACCGAGCAGCCGTAGAAATTCAGCTCGCCGTTGGCAAAGCCCAGGCTCAGGCGCGGGGTGGACTCCTTGCGCTCGTTGATCCGGTAGCTGCCGAAGAGCAGCAGGTGGATGCGCAGGGAGACATCGTCCAGCTCGATCAGGAAGTGCTTGCCCCAGCTGCGCACGGTATGAACCTTCTGGCCGACCAGCCGCTGCTTGTCGAGCCTGGCGCTGCCCTCGGCGCGCTCGATCCGCTGTCCGGTGAACGGGGCGGCTTCTTCGCGAAGAATGACGATCGATGGACCTTCGGGCATGGCGATGCGCTTTGCTGGGGTGTCATCGATATCGACTGAGCCCAGCGGCGAAGGTGCGGTCAGGGTGACCGGGTGCGTGCCGACTCGGCGTACGGCGGCGGTAGTATTTCTGGTTAAGGTAGTCATGACGTCGAGCCGTTTCGCGGTCAAGACTGGGCGCCCCTACCACGGGGTGCGCGTTGTGCGTGCGCCTCGGTCCTGACCGCGAACGCCGGTCATGGGCCCTACCAATCGAGCTGTAGCCGGCTCTCGAATTGCCGGGCCTCGCCGGTCAGCGGGTCGCGAAACGCCAGCCCGCGCGCCAGCAGCTTCAGCGGTTGGCTGTAGTCGTCCTGATCGCGGCGCCCGCGTTCGAGCAGCTCGGGATAGAAGGGGTCGTTGCAGATCCCCGCACCGAGCGTGGCCATCTGCAGGCGCAGCTGATGCTTGCGACCGGTCACCGGATGCAGCGCATAGCGCCAGAACCCGTCCCGCCGTTCGAGCACCTCGATGCGCGTCTCGCTGTTGGGCTCGCCATCGCCGCGCTTCATCAGGAAGAACGGTTCGCCCTCGACCATGTGCAGACGCTCCACCCGCGGGAAATCGAGATGCGGCAGCGCCGGGCAGATGGCCTCGTAGCGCTTGTCGATCATCCGTTCCCGAAACAGCGCCTGGTAGCGACCCCGGCTGTCGGGGTTGGTGGAGAACAGCACCAGCCCGGCGGTGAGCCGGTCGATGCGATGGATGGGCACCAGATCGGCATTGCCCACCTGCCTGCACAGGCGCGCCAGCAAGGTCTCGCTGACGTACTCCCCCGCCGGCATCACCGGCAGGAAGTGCGGCTTGTCGGCGACCAGCAGGTGCTCGTCCAGATGCAGCACCTGCGCCGCGAAGGGGATTGGCTTCTCGTCCGGTACTTCACGGAAGTAGTGGACCTTCAGCCCGACCCGATAGGGATGCGTGGCCCCCAGCGGCTGGCCATCGGCACCCAGCACGCGACCCCGGGCGAAGCGATCGACCCAGGTCGCGCGGTCGATCGCCGCGAAGCGTGCGCACAGGCAGTCGAGCACCGTCGTCCAGTCGCCCTGGGGCAGGTGCAGGGTGCTGGGGCGATCGGAAGGTCGTGAGGACATGGGCGGGCCGAGGTGAAAGCGAAGCCCCCATGATACCCAAGCCGGCCCGACCCCGGCTTCGGCGCGCGCCGATCGGCGCCACCAAACTCTTGGGCCCCCGTCCGGTCAAGACCTATAGCCACAAGCGCCTTCACGCCCGGCCTGCGCATCGGGCGGCGCCACCACAGCTGCGAGGTTCTCCATGTCCATGACGGTTGGTGATTTCATCGTCGAACGCCTCTATCAATGGGGCGTCCGACGCATCTACGGCTACCCCGGCGACGGCATCAACGGCGTGTTCGGCGCGCTGAACCGGGCCAACGGCAAGATCCGCTTCATCCAGGCGCGTCACGAGGAAATGGCCGCGTTCATGGCCTCGGCCGATGCCAAGTTCAGCGGCACGCTGGGCGTGTGCATCGCCACCTCCGGCCCGGGCGCCAGCCACCTGCTGACCGGCCTGTACGACGCGCGCCTGGACCACATGCCGGTGCTCGCCATCACCGGGCAACAGGCGCGCACCGCCATCGGTGGGCATTACCAGCAGGAAGTCGACCTGGTCTCGATGTTCAAGGATGTCGCCGGCGCCTTCGTCCAGCAGGCCAGCGCCCCGGCGCAGGTGCGCCACCTGGTGGACCGCGCGATACGCACCGCGATCGGCGAGCGCCGCGTCACGGCCATCATCCTGTCCAACGACCTGCAGGAAGAACCCTACAGCGAGCCGCCGCGCGCCCACGGCACCGTGCATTCGGGCATCGGCTACAGCCAGCCGAAGGTGGTGCCCTACGAAGCGGACCTGCAGCGCGCCGCCGAGGTGCTCAACAGCGGCAGCAAGGTGGCGATCCTGGTCGGCGCCGGTGCGCTGGGGGCGGCCGAAGAGGTCACCCAGGTCGCCGAGAAACTCGGCGCCGGGGTCGCCAAGGCGCTGCTCGGCAAAGCGGTGCTGCCCGATGCCCTGCCCTGGGTCACCGGTTCGATCGGCCTGCTGGGCACCGAGCCGAGCTACAAGCTGATGACCGAGTGCGACACCCTGCTGATGATCGGCTCGGGCTTCCCCTATTCCGAATTCCTGCCCGAGGAAGGCCAGGCCCGTGGCGTGCAGATCGACCTCAAGCCCGACATGCTCAGCCTGCGCTACCCGATGGAGGTGAACCTCGCCGGCGATGCCGCCGAAACGCTGCGTGCGCTGCTGCCGCTGCTCGAGCCCAAGACCGACCGCGGCTGGCGGGAGAAGGTCGAGGGCTGGCGCGCCGACTGGGACAGGACGCTGGAGGAACGCGCGCTGGAATCGGCCAACCCGATCAACCCGCAGCGCGTGGCCTACGAGCTGTCGCCGCGCCTGCCGGACCGGGCCATCATCACCAGCGACTCGGGCTCCTGCGCCAACTGGTTCGCCCGCGACGTCCAGATCCGCGCCGGCATGATGTGCTCGCTGTCCGGCGGGCTTGCCTCGATGGGCGCCGCGGTGCCCTACGCGATCGCCGCCAAGTTCGCCCACCCGGACCGCCCGGTGGTAGCCCTGGTGGGCGATGGCGCCATGCAGATGAGCAACATGGCCGAGCTGATCACCGTCGCCAAGTACTGGCGCGAGTGGAGCAACACGACCTGGATCTGCGCGGTGTTCAACAACCAGGACCTGAACCAGGTGACCTGGGAGCAGCGGGTGATGGAGGGCGACCCCAAGTTCGAGGCCTCGCAGAGCATTCCCGACGTGCCCTATCACCGCTTCGCCGAATCCATCGGCCTCAAGGGCATCCATGTGTGCCGCGAAGACGCCGTGGCCGCCGCCTGGGAAGAGGCCCTGGCGTCCGACCGGCCGGTGCTGATCGAATTCAAGACCGACCCCGACGTGCCGCCGTTGCCGCCGCACTTCAAGCTCGAACAGGCCAAAAAGTTCGCCTCGGCCCTGTTGCAGGGCGACCCGGACCAGATGGGCATCATCAAGCAGACGGCCAAGCAGGTGCTGAGCAAGGTGCTGCCCGGGTGCGGCAAGGAAAAGGACTGACGCCGCGCCGGATGCCTTTTCCGCAGGGATAAAAAAAAAGGGCTGACGCCTGCGTCAGCCCGTTCGGTCAGGCCCGCTCGATCAGTCGGGCTTGTCCTTGGTCAGCTCACCGGAGCGCCCGTCGACCTTGAACTCGTGCTTGCGGCCGTCCTGCTTCTCGCCCTCGCCTTCCCAGCCGTCGCGGTCGGCTTCGATGCCGTAGACGGTCGTGTAGCCCGCCTGCTTCACCTTGGAAATGGCTTCCTCGATGCTGATCCAGTCCGTGCCAGGCTTGCTGGCGGCGAACGCGGTTCCGGAGCTGAGCAGAATGGCGGCAAAGGCCGCACTCAAAGTCTGTTTGTACATGGCGTAATCCTTCTTCCGAGTAAGAAAAAAGTCGAAGCTGCAAGTACAGCCGACACAGTGTTACGAGCCGGGCGGGCTCGCCGAGTTCCCTCTCTCGTGCCGCGCTGCAACAGGTTGAATCAACGTTTCTCGATCGCGACCAGCGCGGCGCCCGAGCCATCGGCCTGAAAACTGAACGCCACCCGGTCACCGACCTTCAAGTCGTGCAACTGCTCGGGCCGGGCACGAAAGGCCGTGCGGTTCTCCGGCCACTTCAGCGAGGGCACCGGCCCATGGGCGATGGTGACCCGCTCCCTGGCGGCGTCGATGGCGGTGATCTCGCCCTCGGCGGTCACGGCGGTATCGGCCTCCAGCGCCTGGTCGGAAACGTTCTCGACCAGCGGCTGCTGATCGGTGGGCTTGAGCAGATCCTGGGCGTGGCTGGGCAGATTGAAGCAGAGCAGCACGAGGCTGGCGGCAACGAGCGGTTTCATGGTTCACCCTCCGGTGAGGTAGCTCATCTGTTTCGAACACCAAACCCCGCCGTCGTTACCGCCCCCGCCCCGCGCAAAGCGGAAATCCGAACCTGACCGTCCATTCAGCTTCGCTTAAGCAGCGCTGCGTAGTCTTGGAATCGTCAAACGGATCAACGGAGAACGACACCATGAAAACCCTGACTACCCTGCTCACCGCCGCCAGCCTCGCCCTGACCGCCAACCTGGCCCTGGCCCGCGACCTCGGCCCCGACGAGGCGATGCGCCTGCGCGATGCCGGCACCATTCAGTCCTTCGAGAAACTCAACGAGGCGGCGCTGGCCCAGCACCCGGGCGGCAAGATCGAGGAGACCGAGCTGGAAGAGGAATACGGCCGCTACATCTACCAGGTCGAGGTACGCGACACCAACGGCGTGCAGTGGGACATGGACATCGACGCCACCAGCGGCGAAGTGCTGAAAAACCAGCAGGACGACTGACCGGCCTGCGTTAGGCTATGGGCACCGAGCGCCACCCAGGCGCCGCGGTGCCCTGAACCGAATCGACACGACGATGGTCACTTGATGCGCAAATTCCTTCCTGCCCTTCTGTGCCTGACCCTGGTGGCGGCGCCGACCGGTGCCCGCGATCTGGACCAGGACGAGGCCCTGCGCCTGCGCCGCGAGGGGCGCATCCTGCCGCTCGAGCAGCTGCTGCAGCTCACCCTGGAGCGCTATCCGGGCGCCCACCTGCTGGAGGCCGAGCTGGAGGAAGAGGACGGAGTCTTCGTCTATGAAATCGAATTGCTGACGCCCGAGGGCGTGGCCCGGGAGATCGAGCTCGATGCCAGCACCGGCCAACTGCTCAAGGACGAGGTGGATGACTGATGCGCCTGCTGCTGGTCGAAGATCACGTACCCCTGGCCGATGAACTGGTGGCCACCCTCAACCGCCACGGTTACGCCACCGACTGGCTGGCCGACGGGCGCGACGCCGATTACCAGGGCGCCAGCGAGCCGTACGACCTGATCGTTCTCGACCTCGGCCTGCCCGGCAAGCCGGGGCTGGAGGTACTGGCGAGCTGGCGCGAGCGCGGCCTCGGCACCCCGGTGCTGATCCTCACCGCGCGCGACTCCTGGGCCGAGCGCATCGAGGGCCTGAAGGCCGGCGCCGACGACTACCTGACCAAGCCCTTCCATCCGGACGAGCTGCTGCTGCGCATCCAGGCGCTGCTGCGGCGGACCAAGGGAGCGGCCGTCCAGCCGTTGCTCGAAGCCGGCGGGCTGGCGCTGGACGAGGCGCGCCAGACCTGCCGCAAGGACGGCCAGGAGGTCGAACTCACCACCGGCGAATTTCGCCTGCTGCGCTACCTGATGCTGCACCCGGGGCAGCTGCTGTCCAAATCCCAGCTGGCCGAGCACCTGTACGACGGCGAAACCGAACGTGACTCCAACGTCATCGAAGTGCACATCAACCGGCTGCGCGGCAAGCTCGGCCGCGACCTGATAGAGACCCGTCGGGGCCAGGGTTACCGCCTGGCCAGCAACGCCTCGTGAAATCCATCCAGCGCAGCCTCAGCCTGGGGCTGGTCGCGACGCTGGTGGTGGTCGGCGTGGTGCTGCTGCAGACCAGCCTCTGGCTGTTCGAGGCCGGATTGCGGCGCAACCTGCAAGCGAACCTGCAGGCCGAGGCCGAAGGCCTGCTGATGGCCATCGTCCGCGGGCCGGACGGTCAGCAACTGGACATGCAGCGCGTCGGCCCACGCTACCAGCGCGCGTTTTCCGGCCACTACTTCCTCATCTCGCTGCCCGACCGCACCTGGCGCTCGCGCTCGCTGTGGGACGCCTCGCCCCAATGGCCCGAAGCGCCAGGACTCGGCGAGGCGCTGATCGACGGCCCGCGCGAGCAGCGCCTGCTAGTCTACCGCGCCGACTACCAGCGCGGCGGCCAGACCATCGAAATCAGCGTGGCGCAGGACTACACCGCCATCGCCCAGAGCTTCGATCGCGTGCGCCTGAGCGGCCTGGGGCTGGTCGGCGCGGCCCTGGCGGTGCTGCTGTTGCTGCAGCGGTATGCGGTGACCATCGCCCTGCGCCCACTGGAACGGGCGCGCCAGCAGATCGTCCAGCTTCAACGCGGCACCCGCCAGCAGCTCGACAGCCAGGCGCCGGTCGAGCTGCAACCCCTGGTGGAGCAGATCAACCACCTGCTCGCCCATACCGACGACAGCCTCAAGCGCTCGCGCCATGCGCTGGGCAACCTGGGCCACGCCCTGAAGACGCCGCTCGCGGTGCTGCGCAGCCTGAGCCTGCGCGAGGAGCTGGCGCAGCACCCCGAATTGCAGGCCAGCCTGCGGGAGCAATTGACGCTGATCGAACAGCGCGTGGCGCGTGAACTGGCGCGGGCGCGCCTGGCCGGCGAAGCCATCCCGGGGGCCGGCTTCGCCTGCGACGCGGAGCTGCCCCCGCTGCTCGATACCCTGGCGATGATCCACCGCCAGGGCCTCGACCTGCGCTGGCAGGCCCCGCCGGGCTGCCGGTTGCCGTGGGATCGCGAAGACATGCTGGAACTGCTCGGCAACCTGCTGGACAACGCCTGCAAGTGGGCCCACGCCCAGGTCCGCCTGGACATCAGCGAGACCAGCGGCGGCTACTGCCTGCTGGTGGACGACGACGGCCCCGGTATCGACGCCTCCCACCGCGACGAAGTGCTCGGTCGCGGCACCCGGCTCGACGAACAGCAGGCCGGCCACGGACTCGGCCTGGGTATCGTGCGCGACATCGTCGCCGCCTGGCATGGCACGCTGCACCTGGAAGACAGCCCCCTCGGCGGCCTGCGCGTGCGCCTCGAACTGCCACCACCCGCCTTGCGCGGCCTTGGTTGAATCAACCCCGAGCAGCGCGGCGCCTAGCCTGGGTACGGCATAGCGTCTACAACGCCGCTTCCTGAACCGGATCGCTGGTTTGTGGCGAACCCTCGTCCAGGCTTTCCAGCGCCTCGATCAACTGATCGGCATCGGGCGCCTGGTCGTCGAGTTCGCTGTCGGCATCGTCCATGTCGTTGAGCGGCGACTCGTCGGCGCGCCACACCGGATTCAGCCCCGGATACCACCGGGCCGGCTGCTGGGATTCGATCATGCTGTTCATGCCTTTGCACTCCTCGGCTTCGCTGGACATTCGAAAGCCGGACGAAGGCGCCGTTCAGGCACGCCGACGGGATGACATCGGAGGTTGCATTTGTCCCGGGCGAACCCGGACCCTGTGACGGTCCAATCCGAACCCCTTGCGTCCAGCCACCGCCGCCAGCACAGGAGCCGCCATGAATGTCTCGCTCACCCGCGCCGAATTCCTCCGCCTCTGCGCAGCCGTCGGGCTCTGCGCCATGAGCCCCCTTTCCCTCGCCCAGGGCCCCGACGCCAGCCAGCCGATGCGCCGACGCCCGATCCCGGCCACGGGCGAGCAACTGCCGGTGATCGGCTGCGGCACCTACCGCGGCTTCGATATCCGATCCCAGAGCGGCAAGGACTGGGAAGACTGCGCCCAGGTGCTGCGCGAACTCTTCGCCGCCGGCGGGTCGGTCATCGACAGCTCGCCCATGTACGGCGAGGCCGAGGCCACCACCGGGGCCCTGCTGGAAAAGCTCGACGCCCGTGAGCAGGCCTTCATCGCCACCAAGGTCTGGACCCGTGATGACGCCGCGATCCAGATGCAACGCTCGCTGGAGCTGCTTCGCACCGACCGGGTCGACCTGATGCAGATCCACAACCTGGTCGAATGGCGCACCCACCTGCCCACCCTGCGCCAGTGGAAGGAAGAAGGCCGCATCCGCTACATCGGGATCACCCACTACACCGCCAGCGCCTACGACGAGGTCGAGGCGATTCTCCAGGCCGAGCCGCTGGACTTCCTGCAGATCAACTATTCGGTTGATGAGCGCACCGCCGAGCAGCGCCTGCTGCCGCTGGCCGAAGAACGTGGCGTCGCCGTGCTGATCAACCGCCCCTTCGGCGGCGGCGGCCTGCTCAGGCGGCTGCTGCGCGAGCCGCTGCCCGAATGGGCGAGCGACTACGACTGCCAGAGCTGGCCGCAACTGCTGCTCAAGTACGCCCTCAGCCACCCGGCCGTGACCTGCGTGATCCCCGGCACCGGCAACCCGCGCCACATGCTGGACAACCTGGCCGCCGGCCGCGGACGCGAGGCGGATGCGGCGTTCCGCGAACGGCTGCGCGCGCAGCTGTGACACACTGGCCACCCCATTCCGCACAAGGTCGCGCCATGGAGCCGCTGATCACCTACTACCTGGAAATGACGAGTTCGACCGAGCTGAAGGCCAAGGCCCTGCCAGCGGAGCTGTCCGTCGTCGAATGCGAACGCAAGCAGTACCCCTTCAACCGCTTCCTCTACCAGCTCATCGGCGGCCCCTGGGGCTGGACCGACAAGCTGTCACTGACGGATGCGCAGTGGCAGCGCCAGATCGAAACCCCCGACCACCGCACCTGGGTCGCCTATCACCGTGGGGCGATCGCCGGCTACTACGAGCTGCAGCGTCAGGGCAACGAGGTGGAGATTCTCTATTTCGGTCTGGTGGAGCAGTGCTTCGGGCGGGGGTTCGGCGGGCCGCTGCTCAGCCATGCCATCGAGCAGGCCTGGGGCTGGGACGGCTGCGAGCGGGTCTGGGTACATACCTGTTCACTGGATCACCCCAGCGCACTGCTCAACTACCAGGCGCGAGGCTTGCGGCTCTATCACGAGCAGGTCGAGGGCGCCTGATCGGGCCGGCGGGAGGCACCAACCGTCGCGCAGGGCCGCGTCATCATCGCGGGCGGGACAGTTCGTTGCGGATGTCTTCGAGCAGGGTTTCGACCAGCAGCTCGTTCTGCACCTGAGCGTTGGTCATCATCCGTGTGGTCTCTGTGCCATTGATCGGATATCCGACGCGAACAATCAACTTGCCATCGTCCTGGGGCTCGACGCGGGTGTTGTATTGCGCGGTGAAATTATCGGCAAGGTGACGGGACAGGGTTTTCATGGAGCATCTCGAGCGGCAGACCTGACAAAAAGACCGCACCCGGATGATTTAGATTCCACGGCACCCACCAGCAAACGGACATACACCACATAAATGTTACGGAAATCCGACAGACGGCACCGGTTTGTCAGATTTCATTGACCTGGCTCTATCCGACGCGCTCGACGGCGCCGTTCATTTACGCTTGATCTCCCGCTCGGCGTAAGCCAGCCAGGCCAGCAGAACCATCACCACGAGGGTTCCGGCGGAAAACGCCAACGCATTCAGAATCAGGGGCATAGGGGCCACTCCTCAAGAGTCTCTCGGCTTGATCGGTAGCTCGAATATATGTAGCTTCAGGCGACACGTCGACTCACTCGACATTGGCATATCAAGTTTTCAGGCAGGTTCCGGCGCAATGAAAAGAAAGCAGTCCCTGAGTCAGATTCGCTGGGATCTCGCCCTGCGCTATCGCCTGATCGAGACCATCGCCTGGTGGGAAGGCCGGCTGACCACGGGCCACCTGATGCAGAGTTTCGGCATCAGCCGCCAGCAGGCGTCCAAGGACATCAACACCTACCTGAACGAGCATGCGCCGAAAAACCTTACATATGACCGCCACCTGAAGGGCTACAAGCCGGCCAAGGGCTTCCAGCCGCTGTTCATCGACGGCAGCGCCAGCGCCTATCTCCACCTGCTCGACCAGAACCGCGAACGCGCCCCCCATATCGAAGGGCTCGCGCTGGCCTACGCCCACACCGAACTGCTCAAGGTGCCCGACCGCAGCATCCGCCCCGAAGTCCTGCGCCCTATCCTCCAGGCCTGCCGGGAAGGCCGGCGCCTGGAGGCCGAGTAC
The DNA here is from genome assembly GCF_005876855.1 of Stutzerimonas nosocomialis. GTDB lineage: Bacteria > Pseudomonadota > Gammaproteobacteria > Pseudomonadales > Pseudomonadaceae > Stutzerimonas > Stutzerimonas nosocomialis. The sequence continues at coordinate 76,957 of NZ_QLAE01000022.1, forward strand.
ATCTCGCTGACCACCCCCGAGATCGAAATCCGCGTGATGGCCCCGCACGCGCTGGTCTATACCGGCATGCGCTGGCACGTGCGCGCCTACTGCGAGAAGCACCGCGACTACCGCGACTTCGTCCTCAGCCGCTTCCGTGGCGAACCGGACCTGATGGACGAAACCGAACACCCGCGCGACGACGACACCGCCTGGAACACCCCGGTGACGGTGATCATCGAACCGGACGCGCGCCTGTCCGCCGAACAGAAGGCGATCATCGAAAGCGACTACGGCATGGAGGACGGCCAGCTGCCGGTGCACACCCGGGGCGCGCTGGTGCAGTACGTCCTGCAGCGCTACCGGATCGACCCGAACACCGTCCAGGCCAACGCCATCGCGCAACAGATCCAGGTGCAGAACCTGCAGGCGCTCAAAGGCTGGCTGTACTCATGAAAGGCACAAAAAGCCTCCACAGGAGACCGCCACTCCGTGGGAGCGATCTTGACCGCGAATCGGCCGCACCACCCACCGCAGCCCCGCAGCAGCCCCAAGCACGCGCCACGCACCACAAGCACCCAGCGCTCGAACACCCGATGCCAGCGCAACCCCCTGCACGATCAAGACCATCGCCCCCACGAGTGGCTGCATCGTTTCCACGGCGACCGCTCAGAGGCGGCCGCCGTCCATCCCTTCAAGAAAGCCCATCGCCATGCGCCTGATCCACACTTCCGACTGGCACCTCGGCCAGACCCTCCACGGCCAGGACCGCGACTACGAGCACGCGCAGTTCCTCGCCTGGCTGCTCGAGCAGCTGGTGCAGCAGCGGCCCGACGCCCTGCTGATCGCCGGGGACATCTTCGACACGATCAACCCGCCGCTCAAGGCCCAGGAGCGCCTCTACGACTTCATCGTCCGTGCCCACGAGCAACTGCCGCAGCTGGACATCGTGATGATCGCCGGCAACCACGATTCCGGCGGGCGCATCGAACTGCCCGGGCCGCTGATGAAGCGCCTCAACGCCCACGCCATCGGCCGTATCAGCTGGGTCGCGGAAAACCAGCTCGACCACGGCCGGCTGCTGGTGCCGCTGCACGATGCCAAGGGTGACATCGCGGGATGGTGCCTGGCGCTGCCCTTCCTGCGCCCGGCGGAGGTCACGGGCGGCGAGGCCGGCGAGGACTACATGCTCGGCATCCGCCAGGTACACCAGCACCTGATCGCCGCGGCCGAAGCCCGGCGCCAGCCCGGCCAGGCGCTGATCGCCATGAGCCACGCGCACATGGCCGGCGGCGCGGTGTCCGAGGACTCGGAGCGCAACATCGTCATCGGCAACGCGGAAGCGCTGCCGGCGAGCCTGTTTCCCGAGCCCATCGCCTACGTCGCCCTCGGCCACCTGCACAAGCCGCAGAAGGTCGCCAGCCAGGAGCGCATCCGCTACAGCGGCTCGCCCCTGCCGCTGTCGTTCGGCGAGATCAACTACCCGCACCAGGTGCTGCTGGTCAGCTTCGAGGGCGACCGGCTCGCCAGCGTCGAGTCCCTGCCGGTGCCCCGTGCGGTGGAGATGATCCGCGTCGGCCGCGCGCCGCTGGCCGAGGTGATCGGCCAGCTCGAGGCCTTGCCGGCGGTGGGCCTGTTCGCCGAGAACCTGCCCTGGCTGGAAGTGCGCGTGCAGCTCGACGAGCCGCTGCCGGACCTGCGCCAACGCATCGAAACGGCGCTCGCCGGCAAGGCCTGCCGGCTGGTGCGCATCGCCAGCGAATACCGGGGCGCGCGGGGCGAGGCCGAATCCGAGGTGCTGCTCGGCCTCGACCAGATCACCCCGCAGGAACTCTTCGCCCGCGCCTGGGAAGAACAGTTCGGCAACCCGCCCGACGAACAGGCGCTGGACGACTTCGCCAGCCTGCTGCAGCAGGTCGAGTTCGCCGGTGAAGGAGATGCCCGATGAAGATCCTCGCCATTCGCCTGAAGAACCTCGCCTCGCTAGCGGGCGAGCAGGTCATCGACTTCAGCGCCGAGCCCCTGGCCAGCGCCGGCCTGTTCGCCATCACCGGGCCCACCGGCGCCGGCAAGAGCACCATCCTCGATGCCCTGTGCCTGGCGCTGTTCGGCAGCACGCCCCGACTCGACGGCGCCTCGCTGCTGAGCAAGGTGCCCGACGGCAGCGACGAGATCGGCAGCGGCGACGAGCGCAACCTGCTGCGCCGCGGCTGCGGCAGTGGCTACGCGGAGGTCGATTTCGTCGGCGTCGACGGTCACCGCTACCGCGCCCGCTGGGAAGTCAAACGGGCCCGCGAGAAGGTCGACGGACGCCTGCAGGCCAGCAACCAGAGCCTGCTGGACCTGGACAGCGAACAGCTGCTGGCCAGCGGCAAGAAACGCGAATTCAAGGAACTGCTCGAAGCCCGGCTCGGCTTGACCCTGCCCCAGTTCACCCGCGCCGTGCTGCTGGCCCAGAGCGAGTTTTCCGCCTTCCTCAAAGCCGACGACAACGATCGCGGCACCCTGCTGGAAAAGCTCACCGACACCGGCCTCTACAGCCGGCTCGGCCAGGCCGCCTTCGACGCGGCCAAGCGCGCCCGCGAAGCGCTCGCCACCCTGCAGCAGCAGGCCGGCGGCGTGCAGCCCCTGGACGCCGAGGCGCGCCAGGCGCTGGAGACGCAACACCAGGCGCAGCAGGCCGAACTCAAGGCCCTGCAGGCGCAGCTCGAGGCACTCAAGCAGCAGCGCCAGTGGCTCGTGGACCTCGCGCGTCTGCAGGGCGAACGCGACAAGGCGCGGCACCTGCTCGCCGAGGCCGAAGCCGAGCAGGAAGGCCTGGCCGACGCCCGGCGCATCCTCGGGCTGTTCGAACAGCTGGCACCGCAACGCCACCGTTTCCTTCGCGAGCGCGAGCTGGCCCCGCTGCTGGCGAAGGTCGACGAAACCCTCGCCCGCCACGGCCGCGAGCATGCCGCCGTGCAGGAACGGCTCGGGGAACTGGAACAGGCCTGCCAGACCTCGACCGAAGCGCTGAAGGCCGCCGAACAGGCCATCAGGACCGCCGAGCCGGCGCTTTCCCGGGCGCGCAGCGAAGAGGAGCGCCTGAGCCATCTCGCCAACGACCTGCGTGAAGCGCGGGTGCAGGCCGAACAGGCCGAGGCGGCGAGCAAGGCTGGCGAGACGACGCTGACCCAACTGCGCCAGCAGCAGGAACAGGCGGCCA
>NZ_QLAE01000023.1 GCF_005876855.1 Stutzerimonas nosocomialis
GCATACCACCAGGTCGTTGACGCACATGGCGACCAGGTCCTGGCCGATGCTGTCGTGCTTGTTCAGGTTCAGCGCCAGGCGCAGCTTGGTACCCACGCCATCGGTGCCCGACACCAGCACCGGCTGACGGTAGCCGGCCGGGATCTCGCAGAGGGCGCCGAAGCCGCCGAGCCCGCCCATCACTTCCGGCCGCGCGGTCCGTTTGGCCACGCCCTTGATGCGTTCGACCAGGGCTTCGCCGGCATCGATGTCGACGCCTGCGTCCTTGTAGCTGATGGAGGGTTGCTTGCTCATAGAGTCCGGGCCTGTCAGAGGAGGTGCGGGAGAATCGACCGGGCCGGAAACGCTGTTCGGTGCGCTTCGCAAAGCGCCGGAGCCGGTCTGCGGAAAAGCCCGCGATTTTATCAGGCTTGCCGCACAGCGACCATCCCGCGCGGCGCCCGCTGCTCGCCGGGCAATGACCTTTGCCGGCGCCGTCGCGCTGCGTCTACGGTGCGGTTGCTCGCGCTGTGGCGGCTGTTTAAGGTAATAGGCCCTTTCCAATTCGCCCGCGTGCCGGCACGCGGCGCTTCTCGAGACTGACCCATGCACATGATTTCCCGCGTACTGCTGCTGTGCCTCGTGTCGTTGGCCCTGCCCGGCCATGCCGAGCAGACCCGCGGACTGTTCCAGGTGCGCGAGCCGGTCGAGAGCCAGCAGTCGGGCGAGCAGGAGCAGGCCCTGCAGCGTGCCTTCGATACGCTGGTGCTGCGCCTGACCGGCGACGAGCAGGCCGCCAGGAGCGAGGCGGTCGCCGCGCTGCGTGACGATCCCCAACAGCTCGTACGCCAGTACAGCTATGACGGCAACAGCCTGGTCGTCGACTTCGACCAGACGACCGTCGAGCGCAGCCTGCGCCAGGCCGGCCTGCCCCTGTGGGGCGCCAATCGGCCCGGTGTGCTCGTCTGGTGGCTCTACGAAACGGTCGACGGCAGCCAGCTGGTCGGCGACAACCAGAGCAGTGCGGCGCTGCTGCGCGAAGCCGGACGCCACCGCGGTCTGCCGCTGCACCTGCCGCTGGCGGACCTGAGCGAGCAGCTCGAAGCCACGCCCGAGGCGGTCAGGGCGAGCAGCGGCGATGCCCTGCGGATGCTGTCCGAGCGCTACGACGCCGATGTGATGCTGGCGGTTTACGCCCGTGAAGCCGATGGCGCCTGGCAGGCCGACTGGCAGCTCTGGCACGGCGAGGAGCGCGGCCACGGCAAGGCCGATGGCGACAGCCGCGAGGCGCTCGCCGATGCGGTCATGCGCGCGGCCGGCCAGTTCCTGGCGCCGCGTTTCGTGGTGGCGCCTGGCGCCGTCTCGGAGATCACCCTGGAGATCGTCGGCGCCGACATCAGCCGCTTCGCGGAACTGGACAAGCTGGTCGCGCCCTTCGGTGGCACGCTGCTGCGCATCGACGACGACATGCTGGTCTACCGCCTCAATGCCAGCCCCGAACAGCTGCGCAGCCAGCTGGCCCTGGCGCGTCTGCGGGAGGTCGAAATCCCGCCAGAGCCGGTCGCCGTACCGGACGATGCGCTGCAGATCGATGCCGATGCCGGTGTCGATGTCGACGGCGCTACGCAGGGGCTTCCCGCCGATGGCGAGCCCGTAGCCGATCAGCCTCCCGCAGCAGCGCCCGCCGCAGCGGATCGCGGCACGGTGATGCGCTTCAGCTGGTAACCGCCTCGCGCGGGCCCGGTATGCCGGGTCCGCGCCCCGCAGCGCAAAGGACTGCCATGCATCCCCTCAACACCCTTCCTGAGACCGGCCTGCCCGCCGCCCACGGGGCGACCCGCCTGGGCTCTGCCCGGCGAGTCGCGTCCGGACCCTTCAACCTGTCGAAACGAGGCATCGAATGAACAACCGCTGGCTGTGGCTGGCCGGACTGCTGCTGTGCGGCTGGCTGGTGTACCTGTTGAAGCCGATCCTCACGCCCTTTCTGATCGGCATCCTGCTGGCGTACCTGGGCGATCCGCTGGTCGATCGGCTCGAGCGCCTGAAGCTGTCCCGCACCTGGGGCGTGGTGGTGGTCTTCGGGCTGTTCAGCCTGGTCTGCGTGGTGCTGCTGGTGGTGCTGGTGCCGATGCTCGGACGCCAGCTGATGCACCTGTACCAGCTGACGCCGGTGGCGCTGGACTGGTTGCAGCAGGTGGCCCTGCCGTGGGCCCAGGCGCGCTTCGGGCTGGAGGAGGGCTTCTGGCGCTTCGATCAGCTCAAGGCCGCCTTCGCCGGGCAGCTGGGCGGCACCACCGATGTACTGGCGCAGCTGTTCAGCCGGGCGACGGCGTCGAGCCTGGCCTTGCTCGCCTGGGTGGCCAACCTGCTGCTGATCCCGGTGGTCAGCTTCTATCTGCTGCGCGACTGGGACCTGATCGTCGCCCGGCTGCGGGACCTGTTGCCACGGCGCCGCGAGTCGCTGGTGGTGGAACTGATGGGCGAATGCCACGAGGTGATCGGCGCGTTCCTGCGCGGCCAGTTGCTGGTGATGCTGGCGCTGGCGGTGGTCTATGCCGGTGGCCTGATGCTGCTCGGCCTGCAGCTGGGCCTGCTGATCGGCGTGCTGGCCGGGCTGGCCAGCCTGGTGCCCTACATGGGCTTCGTGGTCGGCATCGGCGCGGCGCTGATTGCGGCGTTGTTCCAGTTCGGCCTCGAGCCGTATCCGCTGCTGGGCGTCGTGGCGGTGTTCACCATCGGCCAGTTGCTCGAAGGCATGCTGCTGACGCCGCTGCTGGTGGGCGACCGCATCGGCCTGCACCCGGTGGCGGTAATCTTCGCCGTGCTGGCCGGCGGGCAGTTGTTCGGGTTCACCGGCGTGTTGCTGGCCTTGCCGGTGGCCGCGGTGATCATGGTGCTGCTGCGCCACATGCACGATGTCTATAAACTCTCCGGCCTTTACGCCGATCCGGCCATGGATCCGGCCGAACAACCCAGGCTGCCATGAAACCCATCCAGCTCCCGCTCGGCGTCCGCCTTCGCGACGACGCCACCTTCGCCAACTTCTATCCCGGCGCCAATGCCGCGGCGCTGGGCTATGTCGAGCGCCTCTGTTCGCCGCAGGCCGGCTGGTCGGACGAGCTGATCTACCTGTGGGGCCCCGCCGGGGTGGGGCGCAGCCACCTGTTGCAGGCGGCCTGCCTGTGGCTGCAGCAGCGCGGCGAGTCGGCGGTCTACCTGCCGCTCGGCGAGGTGGCCGAATACGGCACTGCGCTGCTGGACGATCTGGAGCAGAGCGAGCTGGTCTGCCTGGACGATCTGGATGCGGTCGCCGGCGATCCGGTCTGGGAAGAGGCGCTGTTCCACCTGTTCAATCGCCTGCGCGACGGCGGCCGGCGTCTGCTGCTGGCGGCCAATAGCGCGCCACGCGAATTGCCGGTGCAACTGGCGGACCTCAAGTCGCGCCTGAGCCTGTCGCTGGTGTTCATGCTCCAGCCGCTGTCGGACGAGGACAAGCTGCGCGCGTTGCAGCTGCGAGCGTCCCGTCGTGGACTCAACCTGCCGGACGACGTCGGCCGGTTCATCCTGACCCGTGGCTCGCGCAACATGAACGCGTTGTTCGATCTGCTCGATCAGCTCGATCAGGCCTCGCTGCAGGCCCAGCGCAAGCTGACGATCCCTTTTCTCAAGGAAACCCTCGGCTGGTAGCGAGGGTGTCCGCCGGCCCGGTCGGGCGGGCCGGCGAGCGTCTCACTCCACGCCCTGGATGATGAAGGTGCGGTAGGTGGCGCCGCGGAAGCGATGCACCACCGCTTCCTGGTAGGCGGGGCTGTCGTACCAGGCTTCGGCGTCCTCGAAGGTGGGGAACTGCAGGATCACCGCGCCTTCCATCGGCTCACCTTCGGTCATGCGGAACGGGCCGTAGAAGGCCAGGGGCGTCAGCGCATCGGTGCGCGCCTGCGCCGCCTTCTCGCTGTAGGTCTTGAGTTCTTCGGCGTCCTGGGTCGATTCGCGGATGGCAACGAAATAGGCGGGCATCGGTGTCGCTCCTGCTGGATTGGGTTGGGGCGGATCGCCCTCCCTGGTGCAGGGCCGGTCCGCAACGAACAGGACGTTACGCCATCGGGGCGACTCTGCCCAAGCCCCTTGGCGTTCGTCCGGCGGCCATCCGGCGTTCGTCTCGCACGAGACGCTGAACTCCCGGCGCCCTCTTGCCATCGAAGCAGATGAGTCGACCGGTTTTGCTCGCTGCGGCGGTGGGCGGGTCAGAGCGTGGAGAAGTGAATGACCCAAGACAGTCGCTACCCAGGCGATGAAGACAAACGACCCGTCGACCTCGAGGGCGGAGGGCAGAGCGGCGGGCTGCCCGCCAACGGCGAGCTCGAGGGCAACAGCCAGGACCCGCTGGGCGACAACCCTGGCCTCCGGCACTGGCAGGCCAGCTACATCACCCGGCCGGGTCTGGACGATCGCAGCAGTGTCTTCTTCGCGGCCGTCGAGATGACCCGCATGCCGATGGTGATCACCGATCCGCGCCAGCACGACAACCCTGTCGTCTTCATCAACAAGGCCTTTCTCGACCTCACCGGCTACGAAGAGCACCAGGTGGTGGGCCGCAACTGCCGGTTCCTGCAGGGCGAGCAGACCGATCCGGAGTCGGTCGCGGAAGTTCGCAAGGCCCTGGAAGAGCACCGCGGCGTGGCGCTGGACCTGCTCAATTACAAGGCCGACGGCACGCCGTTCTGGAACGCGCTGTTCATCGGGCCGATCTTCGACGAACGCGGCGAGCTGCTGTACTTCTTCGCCTCCCAGCTCGACGTCACCCAGCGCCGGGTCTCCGAGCAGTCGTTTCGCCATGCGCAGAAGATGGAGGCGATCGGCCAGCTGACCGCGGGGCTGGCCCATGATTTCAACAACCTGCTCCAAGTCATAACCGGTAATCTGGAGGTGGCGCAGCAGAGCGTCGCCGACAATTCGGCGCTTTCCATGGCCATCGAGCATGCGCAGGCGGCGGCCGAACGCGGCGGCAAGCTCACGCAGCAACTGCTCGCCTTCGCCCGAAAGCAGCGTCTGGAACCGCAACGGCTGAACCTCAATACGCTGGTGGTGGAGTTCAGCGAAATGGCGGTCCGCGCCCTGGGCGAGCATGTCGACCTGCGGCTGGACCTCAAACCGGGCCTGCCGTCCTGCGCCCTCGACCCGACGCACATGGAAATGGCGCTGCTCAACGTGCTGATGAACGCCCGCGATGCCATGCCCAGCGGGGGTCGGGTCACCGTCGGCACCGCGACCTTGCAGAACCCCGAGCGCAGCGCGGCGCACAATCTTCCTTCGGGCAACTACGTGGTCCTCTGCGTCATCGACGAGGGCGAAGGGATGGCGCCCGACGTGCTGCGCCGCGCCTCGGAGCCGTTCTTCAGCACCAAGGGCCCGGGGACGGGCCTGGGGCTGGCGATGGTCCATGGCTTCGTCCAGCAATCCCACGGCCGGCTCGAGATCGAGAGCGAGGTGGGCAAGGGCACCACGGTGCGGATGATCTTCCCGGTCGCCGGGGAGCGTGCGTCGCATCCGGAGGAGGGCCCGCTCGGCGATCCGCCCCCGGCCGTCGTCGGTCAGCAGACGATTCTGCTGGTGGAAGACAGCAGCGACGTCCGTGAAGTGACCCTGGCCCACCTGGTTTCCCTCGGCTACCGGGTACTGGCCGCGGACAGCGGCGAGATGGCTATGCAGATCGTCGACGAAAGCGACGGCGACATCGATCTGCTGTTTACCGACGTGATCATGCCGGGCGGCATCAATGGCCTGGTGCTGGCCGAACGGGCGCGCGAGCGTATCCCGGGGTTGCCGGTGCTGCTGACCACCGGCTACGCCGACGACCTGGCGGGCCGGGGCGTCGACGCCTCCGCGCTGAACATCCTCAACAAGCCCTACAAACAGCGCGAGCTGGCCGAATACCTGGACGCGCTGCTCGGCCGAAGGCAGCCGGCATGAGCGCGCTCCATGTCCTGGTGGTAGACGACGAAGTGGAGATCGCGGGTCTGTTCCAGGCATTTCTGGAGCTCGATGGCTACCGGGTCTCCATGGCCTACGGTGGCGAAGCCGCGTTGCGTCTCGACGAGGCCGATCCGGTCGATGTCCTGGTGACCGACCTGGCGATGCCGGGCATGGACGGCCGAGAACTGGTGGAGCGCCTTCGCCAGCGGCGCCCCGAGCTGCCCGTGCTGGTCGTTTCCGGCTACCCGAGCGATGCGTTCGTCGGCGTGGCCCGTACCCGTGTGCTGAACAAGCCCGTGGGGCTGGCGCCGCTCACCCGTTGCCTGCGCGAGTTGCTCGAATCCTGCTGAGGTGGATCTGTCAGCCGGCGCCGGGGGCCAGGTCAATGGCGGCCAGCAGCTCGCCGAGGTCGACGGGCTTGGTCAGGTGGCAATCGAAGCCGGCCGCCAGCGAGGCCTCCTTGTCCTTGGGCTGCCCCCATCCGGTGATCGCCACCAGCACCACCTCCCGGCCATCGGGCAGCGCGCGGATGGCGCGTGCCACTTCGTCGCCGCGCAGGCCCGGCATGCCGATGTCGAGCAAGGCGACCTGCGGTCGGATGCGCTGGAAGACGTCGAGCGCTTCTATCCCGTCGAACGCCAGGTGCACCTGATGCCCCTCCAGGCGCAGCAGTTCGGCCATGGTCTCGGCGATGTCGTGGTTGTCGTCGGCTACCAGGATGCTTCGCCCAGCGCTGCCCAGGGCCTGTGCCTTACGTTCCGGCGGACGCGGCGCCTGCCGTTCCAGCACCGGCAGGTGCACGGTGAATTGCGAACCCTGGCCGAGCCCCTCGCTGCTGGCTTCGATATCGCCGCCATGAAGCTGCGCGAGCCCCCGGGCCAGCGCCAGACCGATACCCAGCCCGGTGCTCTGGTGCGTGGGGGCCACCTGGGCGAATTTCTCGAAGATCAGCCCCAGGTGTTCGGCGTCGATGCCAAGTCCGTCGTCGCTGACGCGCACCCATGCCCGGCCGGCTTCGTGACGCAGTTCGACGCGGATATGGCCGCCTTCGGCGGTGAACTTGGCCGCGTTGGTCAGCAGGTTGGTGACCAGCTGTTCGAGGCGTAGCGCGTCGCCGTTGACCATCACCGGCGCGTCGGGCAGCTGCACCGTCACCTGATGGTGCTTGGCCTCGAGCTTGGCCCCGGCGGTTTCCAGGGCGGCCTCGACCACCTTGCACAGGTCGACCGGCTCCCTGCGCAGCATCAGCTTGCCCAGGGTGATGCGGGAGATGTCCATCAGGTCGTCGAGCAGCAGGGCCATGTGCCTGACCTGGCGTTCGATGACCTGCTGGCTGCGCTGCTTCTGCGCCTCGCTCGCGGTGGGCGTGCCGAATACGCTGGCGGCCAGCCGAATCGGCGCCAGCGGATTGCGCAGCTCGTGGGCGAGGGTGGCGAGGAATTCGTCCTTGCGGCGGTCGGCCTCGAGGATGATCTGTTCCTGGCGCTTGCGATCGCTGAAGTCCGCGAACCAGACCGCCACGCTCGAGCGAAACGGCGTGGCGATGACATGGAACCAGCGTTCCTGCTCGTGGAAGGTCGAGCGCAACTCGAATTCTTCGGAGCGCCCGCTGGTGACCACCTCGACCAGGGTAGCGAACAGCCGCGAGTCGCCCCAGTCCGGGAGCAGGTCGCGGACCTGGGTGCCGGTCAGTTTCCTGACCGGATAGGCGAGGATGGTGGCGGCTCTGGGGTTGACGAAGTCACAGCGAAAATCCCGGATCACGCCGCTGTCGTCGTGCAGCGGGGAAATCACGGTGAAGGGCACGGCGGACGAATCGAGCGCGACCTGCAGGCGCTGTTCCAGTGCGCCGGCCCGGGTGCGCGCGCGGTCGCGGTCGATGAACACCGAGGCCAGGTCGGCGGTGAGATCGGCCAGGCGGATCTCCCGCTCGCTCGGTTCGCGGGGCGTGGACAGCAGGATGGTGAGGGCGCCCATCACCGTGCCATCGCTGTGCTTGATCGGCGTGATGTGCGTCGCGCGGAAACCCTCCTGGCGCGCCTGCGTCACGAAGGGCGCGAAACAGGGATCGGTCTCCACCGCCACTATCCGCTGGCCACTGAGTACGGCGCCGCCACAGATGTCCGGGCCGGGCTGGAGGTCATCGAGCCATTCCAGCGCCGCCTGCGACAGGCCGCGCGCGCAATGCAGGCGCGGCTGGGAGCCGTTCTCGCTGAGGGACAGGAGCCCCTGGCTGGCGCCATGCAGGTCGCACAGCACCTCGAGGATGCTGGCGAGCTGCTCGTCGAGCGACGGCAGTTGCAGCAGGCGGCTGCTCAGCGCCTGCAAGCGCTCCAGGTCGGAGACCTGCTGGGTGAGTTCGCGCTGGGCCTGTTCGAGCCGCGAGACCACCTGGTCGCGTTCATGCTCGCTCAGGTCGCGCGCCTGGGCGGCGATTTCCAGCGCATGGCCCACTTCGCGGATTTCGTCGATCTCGCTGGCCGGCGCCTGCACCGCCTGGCGTTTTCCGATGGCGCTGGCGGCGCGGCGCAGCTGGCGCATCGGCACGTTGATGCGCCGCGAGGCGAACAGCGCCGCGGCCACCGCGAGGGCGAGGGACATGGCGAGCCCGCCGCCGTACAGCAGGAGCGACTGCATTGTCCCGGCCGCCACGGTGCTGCGGGGAATCCCGGTGGCGATGCTCCAGCCGAGCTCTTCGAGTCTCACGAAGGCGGTGAACATCGACTCGCCTTCGACGGTATCGGACACGCCGATGCCCTCGGGGGCCGGGTTGTGCGCAAGCAGCTCGTGGAGGGTGGGAGTAGGCGAGCTGCCCAGGGTCTCCTCGTGATGCAGGGTGCGCGCGATGCGTTTTTCGTTGCGATCGAGCACCGTCGTCACCCAGCCGTCGGGCAGGCGCCGGTTGTTGATGACGTTGAGGATGGCCTGGGGCTGCAGCACGGCCGTCAGCACATAGCGGATCTGCCCGCCGCGCACCACCGGCACGCGCAAGGGGATGCCCCATTGGCCGCGGGGCCCGAGGGCCATGTCGCCGACCCGGGCGTTGCCGGTGCGCAGCACTTCGGCAAAGCTCGCATGGTCGGCCAGCGCGCCATCGGCGGTGGGTGTTTCGCGGGCGACGCGCTGCACCACCCGGCCGTCGCGATCGATCAGCAGTATCGACTGCCAGCCCGGCATGAACGGCAGCATGCGGCGACCCAGGTCGCCGTAGGCGCGGATGTCGCCTTCGGTGAGCGGGTCGGACTGGGCCAGCGCCCGCAGGACGTCCATCGAGCGCTGCACCTCCACCTCGATCGCGGTGGCGGCCAGGCGGGTCACTTCCAGGCCGCGCAACTCGGTCTGGTGCCGCTGTTCGTGGATGATCGCGAGCAGCCCGAGGCCCGCGGCCAGCGCGAGCGGAACGATGCCGGCCAGTGCGATGGTCAGCAGGCGACGTCGCAGCCGAACGGTCCGCAGTGGCGTGTGTGCGTTCTGATCCATGGGGTTTCCTGCCATTGCATCCCGGTGGGCGTAGCGCCATGGGCGGTCGGAGTGAGTGCCGGGCGGGCACCCGGCGAACCGCCGATGATCGGAGTGTAATCGCGCCGCCAGTCGAGCGCAGCGGCAAATATTCACCTGCCGACGCGCGCTGTGGAACCTCGCTCCGGTGTCGGGGCTCTAGAGCCTGGAGACTACGACGAGGAGACGGGCGTGCAGAACTATCATGTGAAACAGGTCGGCGCGGGCTGGGCCTTGCTGGAAGAGGGCGGTACGCGCGCGGTACTCGAAGCGCCGACCAAGGAGGAACTGGTGCGCCAGGTGCCCGGCTACATGGCGGGCAAGGAAGGATCGGTGAAGATCCATCGCGCGGATGGCACGTTCGAGGAAGAGCGCACCTATCCGCGGGCGGCGGACCCGGCCCGGTCGCCGGGCTGATGCGCCACCGTCGCCGCATCCCGGTGAGCCGAGCGACCTGAGCGAGCGGAGCCTCAGCGCATGGACGTCGACGATCCGGCCTTGCTGGCCGCCCGCATCCAGTTCGGGCTCACCATCAGTTTCCACATCGTGCTGGCGGCCTTTTCCATTGGCCTTGCCAACTTCCTGATGGTGCTCGAAGGCCTCTGGCTGCGCACCCGCGACGAACTCTATCTGGACCTCTACAAGTTCTGGCTGAAGATATTTGCGCTCAACGTGACGGTGGGCGTGGTGTCCGGGATCGTCATGGAGTTCGAATTCGGCACCAACTGGGGGCGGCTGGCGACGCTGGCCGGCGCGGTGATCGGTCCGCTGATGTTCTACGAGGTGCTGGTCGCGTTCTTTCTCGAAGCCGGCTTTCTCGGGATCATGCTGTTCGGCATGCGCAAGGTCGGACCGAAGCTGCACTTCTTCACCACCTGCATGGTGGCCCTCGGCTCGCTGTTCAGCGCGTTCTGGATACTTTCGGCCAATTCCTGGATGCACACGCCGGCCGGCTTCGTGATCGGCCCCGATGGCCGTTTCGAGGCGCAGGACTGGCTGGCGATCATCTTCAACCCCTCGTTTCCCTATCGCTTCACCCACATGACCCTCGCGGCGTTCCTGGCCACCGCGCTGATGGTGGCGGCCACCGGTGCCTGGCACCTGTTGCGCGACCGGGGCAACCGGGGCGCGCGGGTGATGTTTTCCATGGCCCTGTGGGTCATCGCGGTGCTCGCGCCGCTGCAGATCCTGGTAGGCGATCTGCACGGGGAAAACACCCTCGAACACCAGCCGCAGAAGGTCGCGGCGATAGAGGGCGCGTGGGATCGGCCGCCGCCGGGGCAGGGCGAGCCGATGAGGCTGTTCGCGATTCCCGACATGCAGGCGCGGCGCAATCACTTCGAGCTGGCGGTCCCGAACGTGGGCTCCCTGTACCTGCGCCACAACCTGAGCGGCACCATCAGGAGCCTCAACGAATTCCCGCCCGAAGACATTCCGCCGGTGCCGATCGTGTTCTTCGCCTTCCGCATCATGGTGGGACTGGGCCTGCTGATGGCCGGGATCGGAGCGGCCAGCCTGGTACTGCGCTGGCGTGGCCGGCTGTATGAGGCGCGCTGGCTGCAACGGGCGTCGGTGTGGATGGCGCCGGCGGGGTTCGTCGCGATGCTTTGCGGCTGGGTGGTCACCGAGGTCGGGCGCCAGCCGTTCACCGTCTATGGCCTGCTGCGTACCGCGGACAGCCGCTCGCCGGTCTCGCTGTCGTTCGTGACCAGCTCGACGCTGAGCATCCTGGCGGTCTACCTGCTGGTGTTCGGCTTGGGCCTGGCCTATCTGCTGCGCGCGCTGCGCCGGCCTCCCGAGCAGGGCGAGCGCGAACCTGAACCCGGGCTGCGAAGCCCGCCTGTCGACTGACGCCACGCGAGGTGAATCATGCCCCTGGATTCGCTGCTACCCCTGCTGGCTGCCGGCGCGCTTGCCTTCAGCGTGCTCACGTACGTGGTGCTCGATGGCACCGATCTGGGCGTCGGCATCCTGTTCATGGCCAACCCGGGCGAGGAGGCGCGTCACGTCATGGCGTTTTCCATCCTGCCGATCTGGGACGGTAACGAGACCTGGCTGGTGCTGGGCGGCGGTGGGCTGATCGCGATGTTTCCGGCGGTCTACAGCATCTTCTTCACGGCCACCTACATCCCGCTGTTCGTGATGCTGCTGGCGCTGATCCTGCGTGGCGTGGCGCTGGAGTATCGCGACGGCGCACGAAACGCGCGCCGGCGACGTGCCTACGACCTGGCCTTCATCCTGGGCTCGACGCTGGCGACCTTCGCCCAGGGCGTGCTGGCCGGCGCGCTGCTGCAGGGCATTCCCCACGACGGCAGCCAGTACAGCGGTGATGGCTGGGATTGGCTGAGCGGCTTTTCGCTGTTCTGCGGCCTGGCGCTGGTGGCCGGTTATGCGCTGCTCGGCGCGTGCTGGCTGGTCTGGAGGACCGACGGCGAGCTGCAGGCCAAGGCGCGGCGACAGGCGAGGGTGCTCGGGCTGCTGACGCTGCTGGTGGCCGGCGCCGCCATCGGGTGGAGCGGGCTGGTGCAGCCGAGCCTGCGTGATCGCTGGGACGATCTCCCCCTGCTGGCGACCTGGCTGGGGCTGCTCGCGGCCCTGGCGCTCGGTTTCTGGACGGTGCTCGGCAGCCGGCACGATTTCCTGCCGCTGTTCATGGTGCTCGGTGCGGTCGTGGTGCTGTTCGCCGGCCTGCTCGCAAGCCTCCATCCGACCCTCATTCCGCCGTCGCTGACCCTGGAGCAGGGCGCGTCGCCGCGCTCGAGCCTGGGGTTCATGCTGATCGGCTTCGCCGGGCTGATTCCCTTCACCCTGGCCTACAGTACCTATGGCTTCTGGGTGTTTCGCGGCAAGGTACGGCCGCGCGGGGAACGTTCGCCCGACTGAGCCGGCGTCATCGCTGGCAGCCAGGCTTTTAGCGCGTTAACGTTATGCCCTGATCAACCGGAGCCCGACCCCATGGCCGAATCCTGCGATGAGCTGCTGCTGGACAACCAGCTGTGCTTCGCCCTCTATTCCACCTCGCTGATGATGACCAAGGTCTACAAGCCGCTGCTGCAAAAGGTCGGGCTGACCTATCCGCAATACCTGGCGATGCTGGTGCTCTGGGAAAGCGACGGGATCACCGTCGGCGAGCTCAGCGCCCGACTGCTCACCGACCCGGGTTCGGTGACTCCGCTGCTCAAGCGTCTCGAGGCCATGGAGCTGATCACCCGCACCCGCAGCAGCAACGACGAGCGTGTCGTCCAGCTGCGGGTGACCGACGCGGGCTGGGAGGTGCAGAAGGAGGCCAAGGCGTTTCCCCAATGCATCCTCTCGTCCAGCGGCATGACGCCCGCCGCACTCGCCGCACTCAAGCACGAGCTGGTGGAGCTGCGCCGGCACCTGCATACCTCGCTGTAGTTTCCTCGGCGCTCGTGGCCTACGCCTGAGGTGTCAGGCGTAGGCCAGCCAAAAAGCTCGTGGTCGAGACCGCTCCCACAATCGCGCAGACCGTGGGGAGGAGGGCCTGATCTTGGTCGCGAAAAGGACGTCGCGAGGACGTCAGGCCCTCTGTAGCCCTCGGAAGCCGGGGCTTATGCCATTTCCTCCCAGCTGTGAAAGCCAAAGGTTCTAACAAATAGTTTGCGTACAAAATTAATGCGTACTAATGTTTGCTTCAAGGAACAGGTTAGTGCGCAAGTAGTTATCGAGATAATCAAAGGCAGCGCCTGCTTCCTCCCTGACGGCACCTGCCGACAGTCACCACCATGAAGAGGAAAGACAGATGAAACGCATCACTCCATGGGTTCTCGCCATTGCCGTTGTCTCCAGCGCAGCCGTGCACGCCAGCCCTGACGAAAGCGGCCGTCGGCTGCAGGCGCCTTACCCCACCTGGCTGACGACCCACCAGGGCTGAGAGCCCCGGAACGAACCTGACCCACACGGAAAAAAGGAACCTCACCATGACCATCGAAAACGTTCTCTACCGCGCCTCCGCTGAAGCGACCGGCGGCCGTGACGGCCGTGCCATCTCCTCCGACGGCGTGCTCGACGTGCGCCTGACCACGCCCAGGGAACTGGGCGGCGCGGGCGGGCAGGGCACCAACCCCGAACAGCTGTTCGCCGCCGGTTACTCGGCCTGTTTTCTCGGCGCACTGAAATTCGTCGCCGCCCGCGACAAGCACAAACTGTCGCCCGAGACCTGGGTCGAAGGCTTCGTCGGCATCGGCGCCATACCCACCGGCTTCGGCATCGAGGTCGAGCTGAAGATCACCCTCCCGGACATGGACCGCGAAGAAGCGCGCCAGCTGGTCGAGAAGGCGCACATCGTCTGCCCTTACTCGAACGCCACTCGCGGCAACATCGACGTCACCCTGACCCTGGCCTGAGCGGCCCGACAGAGGAGCAACCCCATGAACATCAAGCAGACCCTTTCTCTCGCCATCCTCTCGCTGTCGGCCGGCGCCGCGCTCGCCGCCGGCAGCCCCGGCGTCGAACGCCAGACCCAGGCCTTTCTCGAGGCGCTGGAAAAAGGCGGCGGCAAGCCGATCGAGCAGTTGTCGCCCAAGGACGCCCGCGCCGTTCTGAGCGGAGCCCAGGCCGGTGCCGAGCTGCCCGAGGCGGATGTCAGCGAACGCACCATCGAGGTGGACGGCGAGTCGATCCGGCTGAACATCGTTCGCCCCGTCGGCGCCAAGGGCGAGTTGCCGGTCTTCATGTTCTTCCATGGCGGCGGCTGGGTGCTGGGCGATTTCCCGACCCACGAACGGCTGATCCGCGACCTGGTGGTGGCGTCCGGCGCGGCGGCGGTCTATGTGGACTACACGCCTTCGCCCGAGGCGAAGTACCCGACCGCGATCAACCAGGCCTACGCCGCGACGCGCTGGGTAGCCGAGCATGGCCGGGAGATTCAGGTCGACGGCAAGCGCCTGGCGGTCGCCGGCAACAGCGTCGGCGGCAACATGGCGGCCGTGGTCAGCCTGATGGCCAAGGACAAGGGCGCCCCGGCGATCCGCTTCCAGGCGCTGCTCTGGCCGGTGACCGACGCGAGCTTCGAGACCGCCTCGTACAGGCAGTACGCCGAGGGCCACTTCCTGACGCGCAACATGATGGGCTGGTTCTGGGACAACTACACCACCGACCCGAAGCAGCGCGCCGAGGTCTACGCCTCGCCGCTGCGGGCGGATGTCGAGCGGTTGCGCGGCCTGCCGCCGGCCCTGGTGCAGACGGCGGAGTTCGACGTGCTGCGTGACGAGGGCGAGGCCTATGCGCGCAAGCTCGATGCCGCCGGCGTCCCGGTGGTGGCGACCCGTTACAACGGGATGATCCACGACTTCGGGCTGCTCAACGCCCTCGGCCAGCTGCCCGGCACGCGGGCCGCCGTCGAGCAGGCCGGCAACGCGCTGAAGACCCACCTGCAGTAACCCTGTGCAACGCACCGACCCCGACCGCCTCAGGCGGCCGGGGTTTGTGCACAAATGTTCCAGAAGCTGCGCCAGGTGCTGGGTATGATGCCCTGTCAGGCGCATCACTCATGGAGCCATCATGGGCAGCCACCGCTGGATCACGTTCAACCAGGATGCCGAAACCGGCATCGAGACGATCCGTGCCCATTTCCAGGGCCACGCCTACGATCCCCACTGGCACGACAGCTACCTGATCGGCTTCACCGAGCAGGGCGTCCAGCAGTTTCACTGCCGCAAGGTGCTGCACAGTTCAACGCCGGGGCAGGTCTTTCTGCTCGAACCCGGCGAGCTGCACGACGGGCATGCGCCGACGGAAGAGGGCTTCACCTATTCGATGCTCTATCTCGACGCCCACTGGCTGGAGCGCGAGCTGCGCAGCCTGCATGAGGACGCGCCGGGCGACTGCCAGCCCCGGTTCGCCGCCACCCTGGCCGAGGAGCCCGAGCTGATCGCTCGCATCGCCGGCGCCTACCGGGTGCTGCAGGGCAGCGAAATGCGCATCGTCCGCCAGGCCGCGCTCGACGGTCTGCTCGGCAAGCTCGCGGCGCACCTGCAGTGGCGCCCGCGCATCGACCATGATCCGCGCCTGCCGCTGGTGGCGCTGCGCGCCCGCGATTACCTGCATGCGCACCTGGAACAGGACATCGGCCTGGACCATCTGGCGCAGGCCTGCGGGGTCGATCGCTTTCGTCTGTCGCGGGCGTTCAAGGCCGCCTTCGGTCTGGCGCCGCACGCCTACCTGGTGCAGCTGCGCCTGTCCCGCGCACGGCAGTTGCTGGCCCTGGGATTGACACCGGCCAGCGTCGCGACCTCGCTCGGTTTCGCCGACCAGAGCCATCTGGGGCGCTGGTTCCGGCGCGCCTATGGCCTGACCCCGGCTCACTACCGCACGCGCTGCTCGAATCTTCCAGACGCCTGAGCACGACCGCTCGACAATCGGCTCCCGACCCTTTCTTTTCCGGAGCCACCATGTCCACGTCTTCATCGTCACGGCGGCCGCGATGAGCCAGTTGCTGCCGTTCGTCCTCTTCGCCTTCGTCGCTTCCATCACCCCGGGGCCGACCAACCTGCTGGTGCTCAGCAACAGCGCGCGCTACGGGTTGTGGCGTGCCTTGCCGATCGTGCTGGGGGCCTGTGCCGGCGCGGCGGGCATCGTCCTGCTGGTCGGCCTGGGGATCGGCCAGTGGCTGCTCGGCCATCCCGGCCTGCAGCGCGCCATGGCCTGGCTCGGGGTGGCCTGGCTCAGCTACCTGGCCTGGCAGATCTTTCGCAGCGAGGCGCAGCCGATCGAGAAGGACGGCCAGGCCCCGGTGCGGCGTCTGGGGCTGGCCGGCGGCGCGGGCTTGCAGCTGGTCAATCCCAAGACCTGGATGATGGCCATGGCGGTGGTGAGCCTGTTCGCCGGGGCCGATGCCAGCGCCGCGCGTTATGCCCTGTTCGCCCTGGTGTTCTTCCTGGTGGCGCTGCCTTGCCTGGGCGTCTGGGCGCTGCTGGGCATCGGTGCGACCCGGCTGCTGCGCTCGGCGCGCGCGCTCAGGCGCTTCAACCAGCTGATGGCATTGCTGCTGCTCGGGTCGGCCTGGGCCAGCCTGCTCGGCTGAACGGCTGTCGCCCGCCTGGGATTCTCGTAGAATGCCGCTCCGACTTGCGGCTGGCATCGATCATGGTTCAGCGTCCCGTCCTCAGTTTGCAGCTGTTTCTGCCGGTCACCTTCGTGGTGCTCTGGAGCACTGGTTTCATCGGCGCCAAGTTCGGCTTGCCCTATGTCGAGCCGCTGACCTTCAACGTGGTGCGGTTCATCCTCGTCGTACTGCTGATGACGCCCATCGCGCTGCTGACCCGCGCGCCCTGGCCGGCGACGCCGCGCGCGGCAATGCATATCGCGGTCACCGGCCTGCTGGTGCACGGCGGCTATCTGGGCGGCGTGTTCACCGCCATCGACCGTGGCCTGCCGGCCGGGCCGACGGCGCTGGTGGTCGGCCTGCAGCCGCTGCTCACCGCGCTGCTGGCCGGGTTGCTGCTGGGCGAGCAGGTCACGCGCCGGCAGTGGCTCGGCCTGGGGCTGGGGCTGGGCGGGGTGCTGCTGGTGCTGGGCAGCAAGCTCGAACTCGACGGCGTCACCCTGGAGGTGCTGCTGCACTGGGTCTGGCCGGCGTTGTTCGCGCTGTGCAGCATCACCCTGGGCACGCTCTACCAGAAGCGTTTCTGCCCGGCGTTCGACCTGCGCAGCGGCTCGGTGATCCAGTTCCTGCCGTGCGTGCTGGTGCTCGGTGCGGTGGCCTTGGTCACCGAGACCCGCGAGATCCAGTGGAACGGCGAGTTCGTCTTCGCGCTGCTGTGGCTGGTGCTGGTGCTGTCGATCGGGGCCATTACGCTGCTCAACAAGATGATCAGCCAGGGCAGCGCGGTGAAGGTGGCCAGCCTGTTCTACCTGACGCCGCCGACCACCGCGCTGATCGCCTGGCTGTTGTTCGGCGAGGTGCTGGCGCCCCTGGCCGTCGTCGGCATGCTGCTCTCGGCGACGGGGGTGTGGCTGGCGCGGCGCTGAGGCTGCGAGCCTAGCCGTTCGGTGCGTCTACCAGGTCGCGCCACTCGGGGTGCCGTTCGACGTAGGCCTTGACGAAGGCGCAGAGCGGCACCAGCCGCTTTCCGGAGCGGCGCACGTCTTCCAGCGCCTCTTTCACCAGCCGGGCGCCGAGGCCCCGGCCTTCGAGGTCCCGGTCCACTTCGGTGTGGGTGAACAGGCGCCGCTCGCCCTGTTCGGTGTAGTCGGCGTGGCCGCGCACCGCGCCGTCCACTTCGAGCACGTAGCGGCTCTGCCCGGGGTCGTGTCTGACTTTCACGTCTTCGCTCATCGCAGGCTCCATCGAGGTGACCGTCACTGTTAGGAGTCGCAAGCGACCGGCGGGTTCGGCCGCCGCGCGCAGCGGGGTCAGAACGACTTGATCATGCGTCCGAGCAGCGCCATGGCGTTCTCGCTGCGCTGATCCCAGGCGTGCCCGTGGTTGAGCCGGGCGCAATTGCGAAAGCGCTGCGTGGCCGAGAAGATCGGCCCGGGGGCGAGGCTGATGCCCTGGGCCAGGGCCAGATGCAGCAGTTGCAGCGAGTCCACCGGCTCGGGGAATTCGAACCAGAGGAAATAGCCGCCGCCCGGTCGGGTCACGCGGGTGCTGGCCGGAAAATGCCGGGCGGCGGAGGCGAGCATCGCGCCCTGCTGCATTTCCAGCGTGTGGCGCAGCTTGCGCAGGTGGCGATCGTAACCGCCGTGCTGCAGGTAGTCGGCGATGGCCGCCTGGGCCGGGACCGACGGGGAGATGGTGGTCATCAGCTTCAGCCGACTGACCTGCTCGGCGAAGCGTCCGGCCGCCACCCAGCCGACGCGATACCCGGGCGCCAGGCTCTTGGAAAAGGAGCCGCAGTGCATCACCAGCCCCTGGCGGTCCCGGCTCTTGACCGGCTTGGGCGGCTCCCGGGTGAAGTACAGCTCGGCGTAGACGTCGTCTTCGATCAGCGGCACCTGATGTTGCTCGATCAGCGCGTAGAGCGCGTCCTTCTTCGCCTCGCCCATGCTGGCGCCGAGCGGGTTCTGCAGGCTGCTCATGAACCAGCAGGCCTTGATCGGCAGGCGCCGCAGGCTGTCGGCCAGCACGTCGAGGTCGATGCCTTCGCGCGGATGCACCGGAATTTCCACGGCCTTGAGCTTGAGCCGTTCGAGGACCTGCAGCGTGGCGTAGAAGGCGGGTGCCTCGATCGCCACCAGGTCGCCCGGCTCGGTGACGGCCTGCAGGCAGAGGTTGAGCGCCTCCATGGCGCCGTTGGTGATGACCAGTTCCTCCAGCGGCAGCATCACGCCGCTGACCATGTAGCGCAGGGCGATCTGCCGGCGCAGGTCGGGATTGCCCGCGGTCATCTCCGCGATCACCGCGCCGGCCGGCATGTCGCGCACCGCGTGGGCCATGGAGCGGGCCAGGCGGGGCAGGGGGAACAGGCCCGGGCTGGGAAACGCCGAGCCGAAGGGCACGGTCTGCGGGTCCCGCAGCGAGGCCAGGACCGAAAACACCAGCTCGCTGACGCCGACCTCGGTGGTTTCGCCGGCGCGGGCGCTGATGTCGGGCTCGTTGAGCGGGCGCTTGGCATGCTCGCGCACGAAGTAGCCGGAGCGGGCCCGGGCCTGGATCAGGCCGCGGTCTTCGAGCAGGTAATAGGCCTGGAAGACGGTCGAGGGGCTGACGCCGTAGGTCCTGCTGGCGTGCCGCACCGAGGGGATTCTCTCGCCGCCCTTGAGGACGCCGCTGCGGATCAGCTCGGCGATTTCATCCGCGAATCTTTCGTAGCGCTTCATCCTGTCCTGGCCTGGCATGTAGGGCGCCGGACAGTCTACTGATCCCGTCATCACAAAGGCACTTTCCGGGTGTGTGGCGCAACGGCCGCCCTGTCGGCGGCCGTGCGCTCAGCGGTTGGCGGGCGCCACGAAGGTGCTCGGGCTGCTGGTGCGGCTGGCCGGGTCGTGCAGGTCTTCGAGGTTGAACCGGATGCGGCTGGCGGTCTGGCCGGTTTCCCGCAGGCGCGCCACGCTGACGGGCAGGTCGACGATCTCGCCGGGCGCCAGGGCGATTTCCTGCCGGCCCCTGAGGGCGTAGTCCTCGCCCGAGACCGACACGCGGTACTGGCGCGGCTGCTGCGTCTTGTTGATGAGCTTGAGGCTGTACATGTTCTCGATCTGGCCGGCGGTGTTTTCCCGGAACAGCGTGCGATCGCGGGTGACGTCCAGCGACAGCAGCGGCCGCGCCTCGAGCGCCCAGGCGAAGGCGCCTAGCATCACCAGCAGGGCCATGGCATAGCCCACCAGGCGCGGGCGCCACAGGCGGGTCTTGCCGCCTTCGAGCGCCCGTTCGGAGGTGTAGCGCACCAGGCCACGGGCGTAGCCCATCCAGTCCATCACCGAGTCGCAGGCATCGATGCAGGCGCCGCAGCTCAGGCAGTCGAGTTGCAGGCCGTCGCGGATGTCGATGCCGGTGGGGCAGACCTGCACGCAGATGCTGCAGTCGATGCAGTCGCCGAGCCCCTGGGCGGCCGGGTCGCTGTCCTTGCGCCGCGGCCCGCGGTTCTCGCCGCGCGTCGCGTCGTAGGAAATGATCAGCGTGTCGGCGTCGAACATCACGCTCTGGAAGCGCGAGTAGGGGCACATGTGTACGCAGACCTTCTCGCGCAGCCAGCCGGCGTTGAGGTAGGTCGCGGCGGTGAAGAAGAACAGCCAGAACGCGGTTTGCCCATCGAGGCTGAGGCTGAACAGGTCGACTACCAGCGCCCGCACGGGGGTGAAATAGCCGACGAAGGCGATCGCGGTTGCCAGGCTCACCGCGAGCCAGAGCCCGTGCTTGGCCGAGCGGCGCAACAGCTTGCCGAGGCTCCAGGGCGCGGCGTCGAGCCTGATCCGCCTGAGCCGGTCGCCTTCGGTGACCTTTTCGGCCCACATGAAGATCCAGGTCCAGGTGCTCTGCGGGCAGGCGTAGCCGCACCAGACGCGGCCGGCCAGCACGGTGATGAAGAACAGGCCGAACGCGGCGATGATCAGCAGCGCCGAGAGCAGGATGAAATCCTGCGGCCAGAAGGTTGCGCCAAAGATGTGGAACTGCCGCTTGCCCAGGTCCCAGAGCACCGCCTGGCGGCCGTCGACGTTCAGCCAGGCGGTGCCGAAGAACAACAGGAACAGCAGGGCGCCGGTGACGAGGCGAAGGGTGCGGATCGTGCCGGTGAAGCTGCGGGTATGGATCGGACCACCGCTGCGAGCGGGCGTCAGGCGTACGGGCCGGCCAGGGTCGAGGGTGTCGATGAGGGTGGCGGGAATTCGTTCGGTCATGGCGCGCGGCCCCTTGGACTGTTCAGGCCGGCGCATGATCCCCGCCGATCTGTGTGGATAACAGCCTCAGCTGAACGATAAAAAAGCGGATCAGAAGGGTGGCGCGGTGCGGCTATCAGAACAGGCCTGAAGCAGCCTTGATCCAGGTCAGCCCGACAGAGGTGGCACGCCTTCTGATATGGTTTTGCGCATCACATCTGCGTCTGTTTCAGTGTGGCGCACCTGGGCGATAGTCCTTTGCTTGGTGCGCGCGTCGCGGGATGCGTCGAAGACGCCTGGCCACGACCGGTGGTATATGGTCGCTCGGCCGACGCACCGCGCCCCGTTCCGAATGATGTCTGGAGACCCCTGATGATCTTGAAAGGCCTGACCTGGCTGGTCCTGCTGCAGCTTCTGGGCAGCGTGCTGAACCTGTTGCTGCTGCCGGCGCTGCCCGGGCCGATCATCGGCATGGCCCTGCTGTTCGGCTGGCTGCTGCTGCGCCGTGGCATTCCACAGCCGCTGGAGCAGGCGGCGGGCGTCCTGTTGCAGTACCTGCCGCTGCTGCTGGTGGTCCCGGCGACCGGGATCATGGTCAGCGGCGAGGCGTTGCTCGGCGATCTGCCGGCGATCGCGGCGGGGCTGGTGGTCTCGCTGCTGGTCACCGTGCCGTTCTGCGGATGGCTGATGCAGCGTCTGGCGCAGCGCATGGATGCGGCCGGAACGGAGAAGGACGCATGAGCGGGTTCGACTGGCACGCCCTGTGGGTCATGGTGCGCGAGCACCCGATGTTTCCGGTCGGCCTGACGCTGGTCGCCTTCCAGCTGGCGCTGCTGGTCTACCGGCGCAGCGGCTGGCTGGTGCTGCAGCCGGTGCTGGTGGCGATGCTGCTGGTGGTCGCCGCGCTGCACCTCGGTGGGCTGGACTACGCACGCTACCGCGAAGGCGCCTCGCCGATCGCGCTGCTGCTCGGGCCGGCCACGGTGGCGCTGGCCGTACCCCTGTATCGCCACCTCAAGCGCATCCGCCAGCTGTTCTGGCCGATCCTGCTGACGCTCGTCGCCGGCGGCGTGCTGGGGGTGGCGATCACCCTCGGCGTCGCCTGGCTGCTGGGCGCCGAACTGACCGTGCTGATGAGCCTGGCGCCGAAGTCGGCCACCATGCCGATCGCCATGCTGGTGGCCGAGCAGCTGGGTGGCATCGCGGCGCTGGCGGCGGTGTTCGTGATGCTGACCGGGGTGATCGGAACCGCGCTCGGCCCGCTGCTGCTGCGCTGGGCCGGCGTCGACAACCCCGCCGCGCGCGGCTTGAGCTATGGCATCAACGCCCACGCCATCGGCACCGCGCGGGCGCTGGAGGAAGGGGACGAGTGCGGCGCCTTCGCCGCCCTCGGCATGAGCCTGCTGGGCGTGATGATCGCCCTGACTCTGCCGCTGATGCTCTGAGCCCTCGGCGAATGGCCAGGTTCCTGGCTAGCCGGATCAGGTTGCTGCAAGGTCAGCGCGAGGCCTCGAGCAGATCGAGCGCCTCGCCCAGCACCTGCACGGATTGGGCGTGGTCGCCGGCTTCATGAAACGCCTCGCCCTGGGCGCGCAGCTGCTGCACCTGCTCCAGGGTCGCCGGGTCGCTGGGCGGGTTGGCCTCGAGCTGCTGGTCGATCTCGGCCATGTCGCTCGGGCAGTGCATCGCCCACAACGGAGCGCTGAGGAGGGTGGCGGCAATGAAGGCGATCGTGCGGCGCATGGCGGTGTCTCCCTGGGTGGTCCAGCGAGTATAGAAAGCATCGGACGGGTTGCCCGTCATGTGATGCCTTCCGGCCCGATGGGGCGGGGACGCTGACGAACGGCGCGTCGCGATACCGGTCTTGCGCCGATTCAGGCACAGTTGCGCACCAGGAAAATCATGGAGCGGGTCGATGGAGCTGGCGTTCTGTATCGCGGTGTTCGTGCTGGCCGGGGTGGTCAAGGGCGTGGTGGGCATGGGCCTGCCCACGGTGGCCATCGGCATGCTGGCGGTGGTGATGAGCCCGGCGCAGGCGTCGGCCCTGCTGCTGGCGCCGTCGATGGCGACCAACCTCTGGCAGCTGTGGGCCGGACCCGCGCTGCGACCCTTGCTGATACGGCTGTGGCCGATGATGGTCGCGGTAACCCTCGGTACGCTGATCACCACGCGCTGGATGGTCGGCTCGGGCAGCCCCTGGGTGTCCGCGGCCCTGGGCGCGACCCTGATTCTCTATGCCGTCATCGGGCTGAAGTCGGTCCGCCTCAGGGTGCCGTCACGCGGCGAGCGGGGCGTCTCGATCCTGGTCGGCTTCGTCACCGGGCTGGTCACCGGCCTGACCGGTGTGTTCGTCATTCCGGCGGTGCCCTACCTGCAGGCCCTCGGGCTGGACAAGGAGAGCCTGATCCAGGCGCTCGGCCTCTCGTTCACCGTCTCGACCCTGGCGCTGGGCCTCGGCCTGCTGCTGCACGGCGGTACCCAGGCGATCGACTTCGGCGCATCGGCCATGCTGGTACTGCCCGCGCTGCTCGGGCTCGGGTTGGGGCAGTGGGTTCGCCAGCGGCTGAGCGAGGCGGTGTTCCGCAAGGCGTTCTTCATCGGCTTGCTGTTGCTCGGCATCCAGGCGCTGGTGCGGGCATTTCTCTGAACGGGTCAGTCGCCTGGCTTGCGGTAGGTGCTCGGGTGCCAGTAATCGCGCAGAAATAGTAACTGCGGGCCTTTCCAGCCCTGCGCGCGCAGATGCCGGGCGATCAGGATGTTCATGATCCCGTGCCCCATCAGCAGCACGCTTCCGTGCTCCTGGGCCAGGGCGATCAACCGCTCGGCCGCCTGCCTTGCGCGTTCGCTGGACTGGCCGATCGACTCGGTATGGCGCGAGAAGCCGAGGAACCAGGCGCCGCGGAACAGGGTTCGCCAGACCCTGACCGGCAGCCGCGGGAAGTCGAGGTCGGGGTAGGGCAGGTGGGCCTCGGCGAATAGCCGGTCGTTGACGCACTGCGGCTCGCCCACCAGGTGATGGGTCGATTGCTGGCATCTCGACAATGAACTGCTGACGACGGCTCCGGCTTCGTCGGCGAGCTGCTGCAGGGCTGCCGGAAGCGGTTTCTCGATGATGTCGGCCTGGTTGTAGCCCTCGATCCAGGTCTTCATCTCGCGTGGCGTGCACCAGCGAGCCCCGTTGTGATCGGGCTCGCCGTGGCGTACCAGGGTGATCTGCATGAACGCACTCCGATTGCGAAAGGGCCGCCCGGAAGGGGACGGCCCGGCAATCGATAGGACCTTGCCGGTCGCCGGTGGTGCGCCATGCGCGTGGTGAAGGCGCTCAGCGCTCCTGGGCCAGCGGCCGCTGTCCGGCACTGCGCCGCCCCTGCAACGCCTCGCCGGCATCGAGTCCGCTCGGGCGAGCCTGGCGCCAGGCGTCGAGCCCCCTGGGTTCCGGGGCGTTGCGGGCGCACTGGGCGATCAATCGTTGCAATCTGCTCATCACAGCCTCCTGTTCGCCGCGGTTCGGCAGCAACAGGCTAAGCGCATGGACATGACCAAAGCGTGTCAGCGCCGGGACGGGCGACGAGTGGGAGCCTCTTCGTGATGGAGGATGGGGCGCAGGAAGGGCTGGGTCCTCATGCGTTACGGTTGGCTCATGATCTCCTGGTAGCGGGTCTGGAACTGCTCGTAACTCAGGTTCTCCTGGCGCAGTTCATACAGTTGCTGCGCCTTGGTCGGGGAGCCGTCCTCACGCAACGCCGGCATGGCTCCTTGACCGAGCCCGGTCGCCCCGTTCGGAAAGAGCTGGTCGGTGAGTTCGGCGATCTTGGTTTCGGCGTCGATGAACTTGTCCAGCCGGCCGCCCCCGGAGCGCGAGTCATACAGCGCCTGACCAACCTGCCGACCCTTGTTGAAGACCCGGATATCGGCGTACTTCATGTACAGGGCCATGTCCCAGCCCCACTGGCCGATATAGGTGGTGGACAGATCGCAGGTGCGAGGGCTGGTGTTGGGCTTGAGTTCGCGCACCGTGAAGCCCTTGCTCTGCAGCAGCGACTTGTAGGTGGTGTTGAAACCCTGGCGCAGCCCCTCGGCGGGGATCGCACAGATTTCGGTGGGCAGATCGGCGGTCAATTCGGCCGGGGTCACGGTCTGCTTGATGCTGCATCCGCTGAGGAGCACGGCTGCGGTCAGAAATGCTGTCGCTTTGTACATCGGAACGGTCCCTGTCGTTGAGGCGGTCTGCTGGAGGGGCGGCAGGCGGGTGAATGTGCCGTTCGGGCGGAGCCGAACGGTCGGGGACGCAACCATAGCGCATGATTGCATAGGGCCACTAGTCGTCGTTTGCCTGCCCTCGAAGCTCGACTGAATCACATCTGGCGGGTGTCGGCGGGCCGAGCGCCAGGCGGTGCGCGAACACCGGGGCGCCCCGGATGTCCATCAGGTAGTGCCGGTCCGCCCAATGCCAAGGCGTTCCATTCGAGGATGCGAATCCTTCCGGTCGTGGCGCTCCGATCCTGGCCCAGCGCTGTTCGCCCTCACGGTCCGAGGGCCCGAGCTGGCAGGCCTGCGGTCGACGGGTGAGGGATGTGCCGATCCGGCCCCGGTGGGCGTCAACCGGGCCGGCAGCAACATCCGCATTGGTTGGGCTGCTGCAGCGCGGGGCGTGCCCTGGCGCTGGAACTCTTCGACACGGGCCGCCATGCGGCAGGACAGTGAAATGACGCAGATTGAAGGCATACCCGCAGGGCTGAATCCGGCCGACATGGGCGAGCGCGAGTTTCGTGAGCTCGCCGACAACGCCCCAGTGATGATCTGGCGTTCGCGGCCGGACAAGCTGTGCGACTGGTTCAACAGGCCGTGGCAGGCGTTCGCCGGCAAGAGCCAGGCGCAGCTGTTCGGCTACGGGTGGGCCGAAGACGTGCATCCGGACGACTTCGAGCGCTGCGTCTCCATCTACCAGACCGCCTTCGATGCGCGCGAACCCTTCACCATGCCGTATCGCCTCAAGCGCCACGACGGCGTGTATCGCTGGCTGCTCGACAACGGCGCGCCGTACTACCGCAACGGCGCCTTTGCCGGCTACTTCGGCAGCTGCATCGACATCACCGAGCAGCGCGATCTGGAGGAGCACCAGCGGGTGCTGCTGGCCGAGCTCAATCACCGGGTCAAGAACAACCTGCAACTGATCATCGCCTTCCTCCAGCTGTCCCGGAACCAGGCCTCGGGCGAGGAGGCGAAAGCCCTGCTGCAGGCCGCCATCAGCCGTGTGCACGGCATCGGTGCGGTGCAGGAAGAGCTGCACCGCAGCAGCAGCGGCACGGTGGACCTGGGTGACTACCTGCCGAACCTGGTGCGCGCCATCCTCAACGCCGAAAGCGGCGGGACGGCGATGCTGACCGCGCAGACCCAGTCGGTGCCGGTCTCGTTCCAGCTGGCCTCGACCCTGGGGCTGATCGTCAACGAACTGGTCATCAGCGCGGCGCGGCAAGGCCACGTCGGCGAAGTGGGCCTGCGGGTGCGCCGGGTGGGCGAGGCCAGCGCCGAAGTCTCGCTGAGCGATGCCGGCTGCGGTTTCGGCGAAGCGCTGGCAGAGGAGGGCAATCCGGGCCAGGGGCTGATGGAGGCGCTCGCCCACCGCTGCGGCGCCCGACTCGCGCGCGAAGGCGGCGACGGTAGCCGCGTCGCCCTGACCTTCGCCATCGCCTAGCGGCGGCGCCGTTCGGCAATCCAGATGGTGTGGCGGGTGCCCTTGTTGCCATGGGCGTAGACCTGCACGTCGCGGGCCGCGAAGCCAGCCTTGGCGAGCCGCTCGGTGAAGGCGCGGTCGGCGCTGGCCGACCACACCGCCAGTACGCCGCCGGGCCGCAGTGCCGCCGCGCAGCCGTTCAGGCCCGCCAGCGAATAGAGCCAGCTGTTGCGCTTCTGGGTCAGCCCCTCAGGGCCATTGTCGACATCCAGCATGATCGCGTCGAAGCCGCCTTTCTCACGCTGCAACAGTGCGGCGACATCCTCGTTGACGATCCGGGTACGCGGGTCCAGCACTGGCCTGCCGGCCTTCTCGCCCAGCGGGCCGTGGTTCCAGTCGATCACGCCCGGCACCAGTTCGGCCACCACCACTTCGGCATCGTCGCCCAGCTCCGCGAGCGCCGCGGCCAGGGTGAAGCCCATTCCCAGGCCGCCGATCAGCACCCGGGCGCCGGGGCGCTTGGCGATCTGGCTGCAGGGAATCCGCGCCAGCGCATCCTCCGAGCCGTGCATGCGGGTGTTCATCAGCTGGTTGCCGTCGCCTCCGCGGATCTTGATCACGAAGTCCTCGCCGTACTCGAACAGGCACAGGGCGCCGTCGGTCTCGGGGATCGGGGCGGTGTCGAGCAATACGAAGCGTTTCATCGGCGGGACTCGGGGCGGGTTGGAGGACGACCGCATTGTAGGGCCATTGCGTGCCCGAGGGATTGTCGCCACGCTAGCGCCCTCGTTTCTCGGAGGTAAGCGACATCCATGTACCACGGCGAAAAACTCAACGCCTGGACTCACTTGGTCGGTGCCGCGCTGGCGTTCTTCGGCGCGGTCTGGCTGCTGGTCCTCGCCGCTCTGGACGGCTCGCCCTGGAAGATCGTCAGCGTGGCGATCTACGGCGTGACGCTGGTTACGCTCTACACCGTGTCGACCGTCTACCACAGCGTGCGCGGCCGGGCGAAACGCATCATGCAGAAGGTCGACCACCTGTCGATCTACCTGATGATCGCCGGCAGTTACACCCCGTTCTGCCTGGTCACCCTGCGCGGCCCCTGGGGCTGGTGGCTGTTCGGGATCGTCTGGGGGCTGGCGCTGGTGGGCATGCTGCAGGAAATCAAACCCCGTTCCGAAGCCCGGGTGCTCTCGGTGGTCATCTACGCGGTGATGGGATGGATCGTCCTGGTCGCGGTCGAGCCGCTGCTGGCCGCGCTCGGCGCCACCGGCTTCGCCTGGCTGGTGGGTGGCGGCGTGCTCTACACCCTGGGCATCGTCTTCTTCGCCTTCGACCAGCGTTTTCGCCACTGGCACGGCATCTGGCACCTGTTCGTCATCGGCGGCAGCCTGCTGCACTACGTGGCGATCGCGTTCTACGTGCTCTGAGCGTCCCGACGCGAACCCGCAGGCCTCCAGCGCACCTCTGTGGGAGAGGTCTTGACCGCGCGAAAGGCGTTGGCGGTTGGGCAGAAATATCGGTGGCGTACCCTTCGCGGGCGAGTCCCGCTCCCACGGGAATCGCATCCGTGAACGACCTCGCGGTTTCGGATGCGTGAACGAAACGTCCGGGGCCCGGCACGATCACAAGGGTATCGCTGCGGTCGGTTGTGCCCATCGGGTGCAGTGGCGACCAGACGGGAGGACGTGCCATGCGATTGAAGCAGACGCCACGCGGGTTCATCCCGCCCTACATTCTCAGCCACATCATCGAGCACGGCTCGGAGCGGCAGCGCTCCTGCGCGCTGGGGACGCTCAGCCATGTCCAGGCCCTGCAGCGCAACCCCGGCCCGCCCCTGCATCGGCCGATGCAGACCGCATTGCCGGAGCGCTCCCAGCCGGGCCAGCCCAGGCGCAGCATCCACGACGCCGAGAACCAGATGCGGCTGCCCGGCCGGCTCAGCCGCATCGAGGGGCAGGGCGCTACCGGCGATGCGGCGGTGGACGAGGCCTACGACGCGCTGGGCGCGACCTACGAATTCTTCTGGCAGGTGTACGCCCGCCACTCGATCGATGGCCGCGGGTTTCCGTTGATCGGCACGGTGCACTATGGCGAGCGCTACGAGAATGCGTTCTGGAACGGCGAGCAGATGGTCTTCGGCGATGGCGACGGCGAGGTGTTCCAGCGTTTCACCCGTTCGCTGGACGTGATCGCCCACGAACTCGCCCATGGTGTCATCGAGGCCGAGGCCGGGCTGGTGTACTACAACCAGTCCGGCGCGTTGAACGAGTCGGTGTCCGATGTCTTCGGGGTGCTGACCAAGCAGTACGTGCTCCGCCAGACCGCGGCCGAAGCCGACTGGCTGGTGGGGGCCGATCTGCTCACCGAGCGCATCCAGGGGCGTGCGTTGCGCTCGATGGCGGAACCGGGCAGCGCCTATGACGATCCGCTGCTGGGCAAGGACCCGCAGCCGGGGCACATGCGCGACTTCATCGACACCCGCGACGACAACGGCGGCGTGCACCTCAACTCCGGCATTCCCAACCGCGCGTTCTACCTGGCGGCCAGCGCCATCGGCGGTTACGCCTGGGAGACCGCCGGGCAGGTCTGGTACGACACCCTGTGCGACCGCGCCCTTGGCAACGATGCGGATTTCGGCGCCTTCGCTGCGTTGACCGTGGCCCACGCCGAGCGACGCTTCGGCGCACAATCGGGCCAGGCGCGGTCAATTGCGCAGGCCTGGTCCGATGTCGGCGTAGCCACGGGATGAAGGAGGAACGATGAAACGACTGCCAGAGCTGGGACAGGACACCGTGGTGCGGCTTTCGCGCCAGGGTGGTTTCGCCGCGATGTCGATGCTCAGCCGCCCGCGGGAAATCGACTTCGCCCAGTGCGATCCGGGCCAGCGCGGGCAGATCTGCTCGCTGCTCGAAGGCTGTCTGCCGCTGTCCACGCCCCAGGCCGGGCAGGGCGACCAGCGCTACTACAAGGTGGAGCTGCGCTACCGGCGCGAGGACGCCGACGACGAGCTGGTGCTGCGGATTCCCGAGGAGCGCGCACCGGGAGATCTGGTGCGCCTTTGGGACAAGGGGCAGCTGGACATATAGCGCCGCTGCCCCTTGGGCGTTTGCCTGCGACGAGGCCGAAGCCGAGCTGACGGCCGTGCTGCGTATACGCAGTGGTGCCCTGGCGACCGTGCTCGATGAACTCGCCCGCTCCATCAACCGCCCGCAGAGAGAGCCGGTGCCGGCACGGGTACGGTTGATCTACGACTATCTGCTCGAGCGCTTCGCCGATCCGGCATCCTTTCCCACGCAGCGCTGAGGGCACGTTCGCGGCGCAACGGCGGTCGGAATAGGACCGGGCCGGCCGACGCCGCACCCGACTCGCACCCGACGAGGCCAAGCCGTGGAAAAACTGAAAATCGCGACCTTCAACATCAACGGAATCCGCTCGCGGCTGCCCGCGCTGCTGCAATGGCTCGAGCGCGAGGCGCCCGACGTGGCCTGCCTGCAGGAACTCAAGACGCAGGACGCCTCCTTTCCCATCGACGAGATCCGCGGCGCGGGCTACGGCGCGATCTGGCACGGGCAGAAATCCTGGAATGGCGTGGCCATCCTGGCCAAAGGCATGGACCCCCTGGAAATTCGCCGCGGCCTGCCGGGCATGGAAGCCGACAGCCACAGCCGCTACCTGGAGGCAGCCGCCCATGGGGTTATCGTCGGCTGCCTGTACCTGCCCAACGGCAACCCGCAGCCGGGGCCGAAGTTCGACTACAAGCTGCAGTGGTTCGAGCACTTCATCGCCCATGCCCAGGGGCTGTTCGACAGCGGTCACCCGGTGGTGCTGGCCGGCGACTACAACGTGGTGCCCACCGACGAGGACATCTACAACCCGCGCTCCTGGCGCAAGGATGCGTTGCTGCAGCCGGAAAGCCGTGAGTGCTTCCAGCGCCTGCTGGCGCAGGGCTGGATCGATGCCCTGCGTGCGCGTTACCCCGACGAGCGCCTCTACACCTTCTGGGATTATTTCCGCCAGCACTGGCAGAAGAACTCGGGTCTGCGCATCGATCACCTGCTGCTCAACGCCGAACTCGCCCCGCGCTTGCACGACGCGGGGGTCGATCGCTGGGTGCGCGACCAGCCCAAGGCGAGCGACCACGCACCCACCTGGATCGAGTTGAAGGGCGTTCCGAACGGGGGATGAACGGCAGGGCGGACGACCGTTCGGCGGGCGGCTGCGGCGCCGTCCATCGGGCGGTGCCGGCAAACCCGCGCCAATGCTGGACCCGGTTCGCGGCGATAGAGAAAAGCTTTCGGCCAGATAGACGCAGGCTCTGAACTAAAGACGTGGGCCGATTCTCCATTTCATACGTTTGGTCGCAATTGTCGTCGATCAGGCCTGAAACCGTTGCGGTTTCTCATCAATGGAAAATGAACGCTGAAAGGACGCTGTTTAAATTTCCCCTCAGGAGAACAGCATGTTTGTCCATAACAAGCGACTGCAATATACCGTGCGAGTGGCTCAGCCAAACCCTGGCCTGGCCAACCTGATGCTCGAACAGTTCGGGGGCCCGCAAGGCGAGCTCGCCGCTGCGATGCGCTATTTCACTCAGGGGGTGACCGAGGAGGACCCAGGCCGCAAAGACATGCTGATCGATATCGCCACCGAGGAGCTCAGCCACCTCGAAGTGATCGGCTCGATCATCGCCATGCTCAACAAAGGTGCCCGCGGCGAACTTGCCGAAGGCATCGAGCAGGAGGCCGAGATGTACCGTTCGCTGACGGGAGCGGGCAACGACTCCCATGTGACCCAGGTGCTCTACGGCGGCGGCACTCCGTTGATCAATTCGGCGGGCGTGCCCTGGACCGCGGCCTACGTCGATACCATCGGCGAACCGACCGCCGACCTGCGCTCGAACATCGCGGCCGAGGCGCGGGCCAAGATCGTCTACGAGCGGCTGATCAACGTCACTGACGATCCGGGTATCCAGGATGCGCTGAAGTTCCTGATGACCCGTGAAATCGCCCACCAGAAATCCTTCGAGAAGGCGCTGCACTCGCTGCAACCCAACTTCCCGCAAGGCAAGCTGGCGCCGGTGCCGGAGTTCGAGAGCGTGTACTTCAACCTGTCCCAGGGTCAGGGCGATACGCGCGGTCCGTGGAACCAGGGGCCGGAATGGGAATACATCGAAAGCCCGGAACCGGCGGTCGACGGCGGCGATGGCATGGCGACGGTGAATCTCTCGGAAAAAGAGATGAAGGCGACCACCCAGATGGTCAAGCGTACGGCGTCCAACCCGTCGCTGGACCCGATCACCGGTGCCGACCTCGGCTCGGGCATGGCCATCCAGAAGAAGAAAAAGTGAGGCCGCACGCTCGTCCGTGGTCAGGTAGCGGGCGGGCAGGCAACAAAAAACCCATGGGGCTCATCGCTCCATGGGTTTTTTGATTGCGGCGCCCGGACTCAGGCCGGCACGGGTTCAACTGTGGCGCTCGATCAGCCGGTCGCTGCCGCCTTCGGCCAGCAGGCGGCCCAGCGGGGTGCGGTCGAAACCGTCATCGGCGAGCTGCAGGCCCAGCGGGGTGCGCTCGAAGCCGCCTTCGGCGACGGTGGTGTCGGTCTGCTCGTGAGAGGGCTGGGCTTCCAGCAGCAGTCGTTGCGGCTCGGCCGGGATGGCGAATACGGCTCCGCTCAGGCTGGCCAGGATCAGGCTGGCGATTAGCTTTTTCATGATGGCTTCCTCGTGGGAATGGGGGTACGGAGAAAAGGCTACCGAGCCCGGGCCGATGTCCAAAGACGGACGCGGCGATAGTGATCATTACCTCGGTTGATGCCCTGTCTGTCATTCCCGCCTCGAGCGTCGCCCGCTCGATTCCAGCGCGACCGACACGCCCGGTTACCCCTTGCCCTGGCCTGCGACTTGCACCGCAGGGGATCGAGCCGGCCCAATGTGTCGGTTGTCTTTCACAGGTGAGCCATATGGCGAGAAGGCGTTTTCCCCGCTGGCCGGGGTTGTTGCTGTTGATGGCGCTGGTGGTGGGCTTGCCGGTGGGTTGCTCGATGCTCGAGCAGAAGGAGCGCGAGCTGGTGTTCCGGGTCGAGCAGGGCAACGCCAGCTGGTACGGCGGATTGCCCGAGGGCGTCGAGGAGATGGTGCTGCGCGGCCCGAACTTCGGCGAAAGCCAGAGCATTTCGGCCTGGTGGTGGCCCGCCGCGAGCGAGGATGCGCCGGCGGTGCTTTATCTCCACGGCGCACGCTGGAACCTCACCGGGCACCTGTTTCGCCTCGAACAGCTGCGCGCGCTGGGCTTCTCGGTGTTCGCCATCGACTACCGCGGTTTCGGCCAGAGCCTCGGCGATCCGCCTTCGGAAGCCACGGTCTACGAGGATGCGCGCATCGCCTGGGAGCGGATGAAGACGCTGCAGCCCGACGCCGGCAAGCGCCTGATCTACGGGCATTCCCTGGGCGGCGCGGTGGCGGTCGACCTGGCCGCCGAGCTGGGGCGCGAGGCGCGCAGCGCCGATGGCGAGGTGCAGGCGCGGGGGCTGATCATCGAATCCACCTTCACCACGCTCGCCGATATCGCCACCGTCCTGGCCGATACCTCCCTCCCGGTGCGCTGGCTGCTGTCGCAGCGCTTCGACTCGATCGACAAGATCGACCAGATCGGCATGCCGCTGCTGGTGGTGCATGGCACCCAGGACCAGTACGTGCCGGCTCGTTTCAGTGAGGAACTGTACGAGGCGGCGCTCGAGCCCAAGCGGCTGTTGCTGGTGGAAGGCGCCACCCACAACAACAGCATGCGGGTCGGACGACAGGCCTACCGGGAAGCGATCCAGGCGCTTTTCTGATGCAGGCCAGCGCCGCGCCACGAAGCCCGACGCGGCGTTGCGCCTGACCGACGAATGGCCGGGAGCTTTTTCGCCTGCACAGCCGCGGCCCAGGCGGGGGTTAATCCGGTCGGCCATGACGGCCGCTGCTTTTTACACCGTTAAGCCGATTCACCTCGCTCGTCGCGCTGGCGAACAATCCGGACGCTGTGCCGTACAGGGAGGCCGGTCGGGGACCTCGGATGTCACCCAACCGGCCTGTGCCGACGCACTCGTTACAGGAGCTATTGCGCATGTTCACACCCAAACCCCTGGCTGTTGCCATTCTGTTTGCCTTCAGCCTCAACGCCGCCGCTGCCAACCAGGTCGATCAGAGCCAGACCGGAAACGACAACGAGGTCTTCGCCGAGCAATCCAATGGCGAAGGCAACCAGATCGTCCAGTACCAGGACGGCGACCGGCATAGCTCGACGGTCATCCAGGCCGGCGGCTCGAACCTCGCCGAAACCATCCAGGTTGGCCTGGAACATACCGCCTCGATCGATCAGAACGGGCAGGCCAACAACGCCAGCATCTATCAGGAAGGCGAGCGACAGAACGCGGCCATCAACCAGGTCGGCGAAGGCAACTATTCGGTGGTCTGGCAGGAAGAAGCGGACAACCAGGTCGTCTCGTCGCAGCAGGGGAATGGCAACCTGCACGTGATCGAACAGAGCTGGCGGCTGAACGAGGCCGATGTGTCGTCGATAGGCAACGACAACGCCACCACCCTCACTCAACTGGGCAGCGGGACCACCGTCAGCCAGCAGGTCGGGGACGGCAACGTGCTGTCCATTCGCCAGGCCGTCGTGGCTTACGGCGGCACCATCGAAGTCGCCCAGGTAGGCAACGACAACAATGCGGAGGTGGACCAGTATTCCAGCCGCTACAACGCCGGGCTGGTTCGGCTGGAGCAGAAGGGGGATGCCAACACGGCCCAGGTCTCCCAATCGGGCGGCCACAACCTCATCGATCTCGTGCAGGAAGGGTACGGCAACGACCTGGTGATGGATCAGGACGGTCGCAGCAGCGAAATCACCGGCGTGTCGATCGGCGACTCCAATGCGGTGGAGGTGCAGCAAGGCGCCGATTTCAATACCACCACCTTCTCCCAGCAAGGCTCGGAAAACCTTATCAGCGTGACCCAGTACGGCTACAACCTGGACGCCGCGGTCAGCCAGGTCGGCGATGCCAACCAGGCGCGGATCACCCAGGGCAGCATCGCGCTGACGAGCGAAAACCTCAGCGCCACCGTGATGCAGAACGGTACCGGCAACGTCGCGACCGTGATCCAGCGCTGACAGAAGGGCGTCGCCGCGCGGCGACGCCCTTTTTTCTCCCTCCCGCCTGCCACTGCGGTTTCTTTTCTGGAAATCGCGCATCATCTCGGTTCATCCCCGGGCACCCGGAACGCCCCAGGCGTCCGACCCTGTTGTTCCTGCCGAGAGACCGCGATGCGTTCACGATTGATGATTCTGCTGGTACTGGCCGGCCTGCACCTGTTCGTCGGCGTCACCCTGATTCCCGACCTGGCATTGGGCCCGGTGGGGACGGGCGCGGCCTGGCTCTACCTGGTGATCTCCTGCCTGCTGCTGCCCATGGGCGTCCAGCGCCAGGGCCGGGCGTGGCTCGCCTGGACCGCGCTGCTGGTGATGGGCGTGTTCTCGAGCCTGGCGGTGCTCGCGCTGCTGCGCGCTCTGGTGCTCGCCATACTGTCGCTGACCGGCCTGGACTGGCCCGGCTTCGCCCATGGCTCGGCGCTGGCGGTGCTCGGGCTGGTGGTCGCGCTGACGCTGTTCGGCCTGTTCAATGCACGCCGGGTGGCGCGCGTGGTCGAGCGGGAAATCGCCCTGGATGGCCTGCCCGCGTCGCTGCACGGCTTCACCATCGTCCAGCTCAGCGACATCCACGTCGGGCCGACCATCAAGCGTGGCTACCTGGATGGCATCGTCACCCGGACCAATGCCCTGTCGGCGGACCTGATCGCCATCACCGGCGACCTGGTGGACGGCAGCGTCGAGGGCCTGCGCGACGACATCGCACCGCTTGCCGACCTCAACGCCAGGCACGGCACGCTGGTGGTGACCGGCAATCACGAGTACTACTCCGGCGCCAAGGCCTGGGTCGCCGAGTTCGAGCGACTCGGCCTGCGGGTGCTGCTCAACCAGCACGTGCGGCTCGCCCACGAGGGGGGCGAGCTGGTGGTCGCGGGCGTCACCGATTATTCGGCCGGCCATTTCCATCCCGACCACCGCAGCGACCCCCAGGCCGCACTGGCCGGTGCGCCGGCCGAGGCGCCGAAGATCCTGCTGGCGCATCAGCCGCGTTCAGCCACCGCCGCCCGCGAGGCGGGGTATGACCTGCAACTGTCAGGGCATACCCACGGCGGCCAGTTCTGGCCCTGGATGCACTTCGTGCGCTGGCAGCAGCCCTGGGTGGCCGGACTGCAGCGGGCGGGGCGGCTGCAGGTCTACATCAGCCGCGGCACCGGTTACTGGGGCCCGCCGCTACGTTTCGGCGCGCCTTCGGAAATCACCCGGATTCGCCTGGTGCCGGCGCGCTGATGCGGCTGCCGGGCCGCCTTGCCCAGGCCAGGGGCTCCGGCAGTCGGCGACGATGAACTCCCGACGGCGGCCTCGGGACCAACCCTGAGGCATCACGCCTCTGCACTCGGCGCGCTGCCGAGCGGCCAACCCTGCAGGAGAGAACCGATGAAAGCCATGATCTACGAGCGCTACGGCGACCCTGACGTGCTGAAACTCGGCGAGCGGCCCGCACCGAAGGTGGCGCCCGGCGAAGTGCTGATCCGCGTGCGCCGCGCGGCGGTGAACCCGGTGGACTGGAAGCTCATGTCCGGCGCCCTCG
Organism: Stutzerimonas nosocomialis; assembly: GCF_005876855.1. Taxonomy (GTDB): domain Bacteria; phylum Pseudomonadota; class Gammaproteobacteria; order Pseudomonadales; family Pseudomonadaceae; genus Stutzerimonas; species Stutzerimonas nosocomialis. The sequence goes on from NZ_QLAE01000023.1 coordinate 36,128, forward strand.
ATGGCGCGATGCAGACGTTTTTCCCGGTGACGCCGGGCTGGGACGTCGCCGGCGTCGTCGAGGCGGTCGGCTTCGACGTTCCGGAGTTCTCACCCGGCGACGAAGTGATGGCCTACGCGCGCAAGGATTTCGTCCACGACGGCACCTACGCCGAGCTGGCGACGGTTCCGGCACGCTCGGTGACCCGCAAGCCGGCCAGCCTGGATTGGGACCAGGCGGCCGCCATTCCCCTGGCGGGCCTGACCGCCTACCAGCTGCTGACGCGGCTGCACACCGGCGAGAAGGACCTGGTGCTGGTGCATGCGGCCGCGGGCGGGGTGGGCATCCAGGCGGTGCAGATCGCGCGCTACCTCGGCGCGAGGGTGATCGGTACCGCGTCGGAAAAGAACCATGCGTTCCTCCGCTCGCTGGGCGTCGAGCCGGTGGCCTACGGCGAGGGCCTGGTCGAGCGCGTCCGGGCGCTGGCGCCCGAAGGTGTCGACGTGGTCGTGGACTTCGTCGGTGGCGTGCTGGAGCAGACCCGGGCGGTTCTGCGTGAAGGTGGCCGTCACGGCTCGATCGTCGACGACTCGGTGTCATCCGCCGGCGGGCTTTGGGCCTGGGTGCGCCCAAGCGGCGCCGACCTGCGCGTGCTGGCCGACATGGCTGCCGAAGGCCGTCTGATCGTCCCCATCGCCAAAACCTTCCCACTGGAGCAGGCCGCCGACGCCATGCGCCTGAGCCAGACAGGGCATGTGCGCGGCAAGATCGTCATTCACGTGAGCGACTGAGCCACGGTGGCACGCACGCCTGGGCGATGCGCCACTCGGGAGAGGCCTGATACGGGGCCTGGCGTTGTGGCTTCGCTTGCTTCGCGGTCAAGACCAGACGTCCCGACCACTCCCACGGGCCGGACCGCCGTATTCCGTGGGAGCGGTCTCGACCGCGAAGAACCCACCACGATCCATCGCCCTGCGCCCCCGACACCCTCGTCCCATGCAATGAACGCGACGCTCACGCTGTCGAACCCTTCATCAGCCACTGCAGGAGCTGCCTCATGAATGGCCCGTATTCGCCCCAGGCCCCGTCGCGTGAAGAAGTCGATGCGCTCGACGGAGAGACCGTCATCGAGTTCGGCACCGACTGGTGCGGCCACTGTCGCGCCGCCCAGCCGCTGATCGAGCAGACCCTCGCCACGCGTCCCGGCATCCGCCACATCAAGGTCGAGGATGGCAAGGGCCGGGTGCTGGGCCGCACCTTCCGCGTCAAGCTCTGGCCGACGCTGATCTTCATGCGCCAGGGGCAGGAAGTCGCCCGGGTGGTACGGCCGACCGATGTCAGTGAAATCAGCCAGGCGCTGGCACGTCTGAACTGATCGCCGGCGCCGGCGGCTCCGATTCGCTCAGCAACTGTGCCGCGGTTTCACCGATACGGCGCACCGCGGCCTCCAGTTCGGGGCAGGGGCGGGCCGCATAGTTCAGGCGCAGGCAGTTCCGGTATTTGCCGGCTGCGGAAAAGATGCAACCCGGCGCGATCTGGATGCCCTGTTCGAGCAGGCGCCTGTTGAGTTCGAGGCTGTCGAACTGCTCGGCCAGCTCGACCCACAGCATGAAACCGCCCAGCGGCTGGCTGATGCGCGTCCCGGCGGGGAAATAGCGGCCGACCCAGGCGCTCATCTGATCGCGGTTGCGCTGGTACTGGCTGCGCATCCGGCGAAGGTGCGGTGGGTAGTGCCCCTCGGCAATGAACTGGGCGATGGCCATCTGCGGTTGGGTGGCCGTCGCGCCCGAGCCGATGTACTTCATGTGCAGGATTCGCTGCAGATAGCGCCCCGGCGCGATCCAGCCGACCCGCAGCCCCGGTGCGAGCGACTTGGAGAAGGAGCTGCAGAGCAGCACCCGCCCGTCGATATCGAACGACTTGAGGGTACGCGGGCGCGGGTAGCGGTAGGCCAGGTCGCCGTGGACGTCATCCTCGATGACCGCGACGTCGAACTGCTGAGCCAGGCGCAGCAGGGCGCGCTTGTTGGCCTCCGGCATGACGTAGCCGAACGGGTTGTTGCAGGTCGGGGTGATCTGGATCGCCTTGATAGGCCACTGTTCGAGGGCCAGCTCCAGCGCCTCCAGGCTGATGCCCGTGAGCGGGTCGGTCGGAATCTCCAGCGCCTTCATGCCCACGCCCTTGAGCGTCTGCATGGCGCCATGAAAACTCGGCGAGTCCACCGCAACGATGTCGCCCGGCTCGCAGATCGCGCGGACCGCGGTGGTCAGCGCCTCGATGCAGCCGTTGGTGATCACCAGATCCTCGGCGCCGAACTGGCAGCCGGAATCGAGCGCCAGGCGTGCCACCTGCTCGCGCAATGCGCGCAACCCCTGGATGTCGCCGTAGTACAGGCCGGGCACGTCGGTGCGTCTGCTCAGGCGCGCGAGGTTCGCCAGCAGCGGCTTGAGCGTCGGCGAGACGACATCGGGCATGCCGCGGCCGAACTGCATCAGCTCCGGTGCCGGGCGGCTGCGCATCAGCTCGAGGATGTCTTCCCACTGGGATATGTCCACCGGCCGTTGCGCCAGCCGAGCGACCCGGGGCAGCTCGGGCAGGCGCCGCTCGTCCGGCACGAAGTAGCCGGACTTCGGGCGTGGCGTCGCCAGGCCGGCCTCTTCGAGCACGCGGTAGGCCTGTTGCACCGTCGTCAGGCTGACGCCGTGCTCAAGGCTCAGCGAACGCACGGAAGGCAAGCGCTCGCCCGCGCGGTAAAGGCCTTGTTCGATGCGCTGGCCGAGGGATTCGGCAAGTTCGAGGTAGAGGGTCATGACCAGCACGATACCCGAGCCGTCCGGGCTCGTCACAATACAGATAGGCCCGTTTTCGGGGATTCAGATGCGGCATAGCTCATTCTGTACTGCATCTGATTCATGGTTTCTGGATCTGCCATACAGATGGCGCACCGAGGATCATGGCGTTACCCCTTTGCAGGAGCGCCGACATGAAAGCCACCCTCACGCCATCCGGAATCACCGTCCGCAATGCCGAACTCCTGCCGCGCGCCTCGCTCGGCTGTCTCTGGGCCCGCTTCCGGCTACGTCAGCAAACGCGCCGCGCGCTGCTGCGGATGACCGACGAGCAACTCAAGGACGTCGGCCTGACGCGTCGGCAGGCCGAGCGGGAGGCGAGGTTGCCGTTGTGGCAGCTGCTGCGCTGAACTCGGCACTATCGACACGTCGGCCCAGAGCCAAGCTGATCATGGCCAAACTTTGAATCAGCGCGGCCATGGCCAGCACGGCCGCGCCATTCCAGCCTGCCGGCGATGCTTCGCGTAACAGCCCGAACAGCGCCGGGCCGAAGGCGTAGCAGGCTTGCGACAGGGCAACGATCAGCGAAACGGCGCGCTGCGCATCGACGAATTCTGTCTGGGCGATCAACGGGGGCAGGGAGGTCGCGTTGCCTATACCCGATCCGAACAGAACCACCCCGAGCCACAACAACGCGGGCTGACCATCGGCGGCGAGCAGCACCAGCGAGCCGAGAATCTGCAGGGCATAGGCGCAGCAGGCGACCCCGCGCCGGTCGCTGCCAGGGTTTAGATAGCGGCCTACCAGGAGTCGTCCGCCTATGGCGGCGAGTGTCGCAACGCCCATCGCGATACCCGCCCACTGTCCGCCAAGGCGTGGTACCAGCAGGCTGAACAGATGGGTGATCAGCCCGATCTGGGCGAACAGGCCCAGCGACATGCCCAGCGCCAGGGTGACGAATTGCCGATTTCGCCAGAGCGCACGTCCCGGCAGGTGCATTGGCCTCCTCGTCACGGCTGCAGCCGTGGGGGTGTGCTCGAACTCGCGAGACCGGACCTGAGCGCGAGCGGGGTGGCGCAGAGGTTCGCGATCAAGACCACTCCCACCCGGACACCGCGGCCCATCGTGGGAGCGGTCTTGACCGCGAAAAGACCCACCATCCGGACATTGCCCGAGCGATTCGGGACTATGGACGAATATGCTGCGGGCCAGTGCGCCGATCACGGCGACCATCGACAGGCCGACCGCCAGCACCGCGCCGTCGAAACCCAGGGTCGCGATCAACACTACCCACAACGGTGAGAACAGCACGCCGCCCAGACTCGCGCCGTTGTAGGCCATGCCCAGTGCAGCGGGGCGGGTGGTGACGAACCACGGCGCGATGAGCGCATTGACTGCTGCCGCGCCGAGCGTGACCCAGCCCATGCCGCTGAACAACGCTGCCAGCAGCAGCTGCCAGGGTGTTGCGGCGACAGCCCAGCCGCCAATTCCGAGCGCGAGGACCAGCGAACCGCTGAAGGTCACACGGGCAATGCCGAAACGGGCGTAGATCCGTGGCAAGTTGGCCACCACTAGCGTGCCGGCGAGAAAGTGCAGCGTGACCGCTCCTGACACCAGCGACAGCGGCCAGCCGGTGCGCTGCATCACGGCATGGAGAAATATCGGCGGCCCGTAAAAGCCGACACCCCAGCCGAACATCGCCATCGTGAACGCCGCCCACATCACGTTGCGCCCAAAGAAACCCGGTCGTTGCATGCGGCTATCTCCTGCGAAGGGAATAGCGACGCAGTATGCTGCCGGCTGTATCCAATACTTCGGGATGAGCCGAACCATGAATGCAGACCAGACGGACCTCCATTTGGCCGACATCGCGGGTGCGATCGCCGATCGCGCGCGGGCACGCATGCTCTGCAGCCTGCTCGACGGCCATGCGCGTACCGCAACGGAGCTGGCTGCGTTGGCCGATATCGGCAGCTCCACGGCCAGCGGACATTTCCGGCGCCTGTGCGATCAAGGGCTGGTGGCGATGTCGTCCCAGGGTAAGCACCGCTACTTCCGTCTGGCCAACGCCGACGTGGCGGCTGCGCTGGAGGCCTTGCTGACCGTCGCCGGCGTGGCGCGTACGCCGTTCCGACCGAGCACGCCGTCACCGCTGCGCCATGCGCGTACCTGCTACGACCACTGCGCGGGAGAGGTGGCGGTCAAGCTTCACGACGCTCTGCTGGCGCAGGCCTGGATCGTGCCTGAGCAGGACGGTTATGGGCTCACCGATCGAGGCCGGGAAGCGCTAGTGGCGCTGGGCGTCGATGTGGAGCAGGCACGCGGTCGTCGTCGGCGCTTTGCCTATCCTTGCCTGGATTGGAGCGAGCGGCGCCCGCACCTGGGAGGCAGCCTCGCCGCCGCGTTGCTCGACCTGATGAGTAGCCGGGGGTGGGTAGTGAAGGACCTCGACTCGCGTGTCTTGCGAGTCACCGCCAAGGGCAGCCGTCAATGCCGCAAGCATTTCGGCTTCGATATCGCGGCCCAGGCCGGTCTTTAAAACTGCCGAACAGGTGGGTAGGGCGTCACGCGAAACTGCCCGTCGGGCTCGAGCACCACGCGGTGCAGTTCATCGAAGCCTTCGTCCAGGCTCGGTCGTTGCAGGCGCTTGAGGGTGCCGAACAGGCCGGCGGGCGGTACCTGTCGGGCGCGGGCCTTGTTGCGTTGCTCGCAGCCCCGAGAGGCGGCTCGAAGAAATAGCCGGTCACCCGGAAGCCGGCGCGTTCGGCGAGGGTCGGGTTGCTCCACCACCAGCCGTTGCTGCGTCGCGAGGCAGGTCTGCAGCACGCTCCGCTCGCAATGACGCGTGCGCAGCATGTCGAGATCGAGGCGCAGGTGGGTGTCGAAGAACCGTCGGGTATAGAACGTGGATTTACCCGCGGCCTGGATGCCGATGAAGAGAATCAATTCCATGCGAGGACGCCAACCGATACGCTGCGCGAGCGGTAAACCTGAGACCTTCGGGGCGGGGCATTGTATTCAGCACGCCGCCACCCCGAGGCCTACCTCACCCTGACGCCGACCGCCACTTCCCGGAGACCGCTCGATGACCGTTGCGCCAGCCCAGCCCGGCGACGATGAACTGCGCCGCCTGTATCGCACCATCACCTGGCGGCTGATCCCGTTCCTCTGCTTCTGCTACCTCGCCGCCTATCTCGACCGGATCAACGTCGGCTTCGCCAAGCTGCAGATGGCCGAGCAGTTGCAATTCAGCGAGGCGGCGTTCGGGCTCGGGGCCGGGCTGTTCTTCGTCGGCTACATCCTCTTCGAGGTGCCGAGCAACCTGGTGCTCAGGCGCGTCGGGGCGCGGATCTGGATCGCACGGATCATGATCACCTGGGGCGCGCTGTCGGCCTGTACGCTGTTCGTGCAGACGCCGGGGCAGTTCTACCTCATCCGCTTCCTGCTCGGTGCGGCCGAGGCGGGCTTTCTGCCCGGCGTGCTCTATTACCTGACGCTCTGGTTCCCGAGCTGGCGCCGCGGGCGGATCATCGCCCTGTTCATGATCGGCCTGCCGCTGTCGAGCCTGGTCGGCGGGCCGCTGTCGGGCTGGATCATGGGGCGTTTCGACCAGGTCGGCGGGATGCACGGCTGGCAGTGGCTGTTCCTGCTCGAAGGCCTGCCCAGCGTGCTGCTCGGCGTGCTGGCGTTCCGGCTGTTGCCGAACGGCCCGGAGCAGGCCCGCTGGCTGACGGCCTCGCAGGCGCAGGCCATCGCCGCGCAGCTTGCCCTCGACGAGCAGCAGAGCCCCGGCAGCGGGCAGAGCTTTCGCGAAGGCTTCTTCAACCTGAAGGTCTGGATGCTCGGCGGGATCGATTTCTCGATCCTGCTCAGCGCCTATGCCATGGGGTTCTGGATGCCGACCTTCCTGCGCAACGCCGGCGTGGCCGATCCGCTGACCATCGGCTGGCTCACCGCGATCCCGAGCCTGGCCGCGCTGATCGGCATGCTGGCGCTGGGCGCGAGTTCGGACCGCTTCCGCGAGCGGCGCTGGCACATCATCGTGCCGTTCTGGATCGGTGCGCTGGCGATGGCCGCCAGCACCTGGTTCAGCCATAGCGCGACAGGCACGGTGATTCTCTTCGCCATCGCCCAGGCGACCATCATCGGCGCGGTACCCGTGTTCTTCAGCCTGCCGGCGACCTTTCTCAGCGGGACCGCCGCGGCCACCGGCTTCGCGCTGGCCTGCTCGCTGGCCAACATCGCCGGGCTGGTGAGCAACTCGCTGGTCGGGCTGGCGCTCGACCTCACCGGTTCGAGCACCGGTGCGATGTGGTTCTTCGCCGGCTGCCTGCTGCTCAGCTCGCTGCTGGTGGTGGCGCTGCCGGCGAAGGTGGTCAACCGCTAGCCGGGGCTGCCTACGGCTCGGGCCTGAGCATCACGTAGGCTTCGCCGCCGTTGCGGTCGTGGGTGAAGATGAACGTCTGGTCGCCGACGCTGACCTTCACCGGCACCTGGCGGCCGGGCGGGGTTCCGGTGACCTCGGCGATCATCGCCAGGAACCGCCGCGTGAGCTGATCATCCGCCTGGCTGGGCGTGGTCACCGCGCATTCGCTGTTGTCCTTGACCTGCACGCCCATGGATTTGTCGGCCGTCATGCCCAGCCTGACGAAGCCCATGTCGGTGAGCCCGATGCCGAGCTGGCGGGCCGCCGCCGAAGCGCCGGCGAAGCTTGGCGCGGTTTCCAGACAGATGCTGCGAAAGGCGGCGATGGCGGGGTCGGGCGCGGGGTGCGAGGGATCGTTGCCGGGCGGGGTGGCGCTGCAGGCCGACAGCGCGAGCAGCAGGGGCGCAAGGCGCAATGGGGTCATCGAGGCTTCCTCGTTTCGGGCGAAGGTGCCCGCAGCCGGAAGGTGTCCGGCTGCGGGCATCTGCTTAGAGCCTGAAACGCGCGACCTGTTGCTGCAGCTCGTTACCCAGGCGTGCCAGCTCGGTGCTCGAGGCGGCGGTCTCCTCGCTTGAGCTGGCCGACTGCTCGGCCACTTCGCGCACGTTGACCACGCTGCGGTTGATCTCGTCGGCGACGCTGCTCTGCTGCTCGGCAGCCGCGGCGATCTGCAGATTCATGTTCTGGATCTGCGAGACGGTCTGGGTGATGGTGGCCAGGGCGAGGCCTGCTTCGCGGGTCAGGTCGACGGTCGAGGCGGTCAGCGAGCGGCTGTCGTGCATCGTCGCCATGGCCTGCTGCGCGCCTTGTTGCAGCCCGGCGATCAGGGCCTCGATTTCGGAGGTCGACTGCTGCGTGCGCTTGGCCAGGCCGCGCACCTCGTCGGCCACCACCGCGAAACCACGCCCGGCTTCGCCGGCCCGGGCTGCCTCGATGGCGGCGTTGAGCGCCAGCAGGTTGGTCTGCTCGGCGACCGACTTGATCACGTCCAGCACGCTGCCGATCCGCTCGCTTTCGGCCTTGAGCCGTTCCATGGCCTCGGCCGAACGCTCGACGCCCCGGGCCAGCTGCTCGATCCCGTCGATCGCGGTGCTGACCACCTTGTCACCCTGCTTGGCCTGCTGGTCGGCCAGACGCGCGGCCTGGGACGCCTCTTCGGCGTTGCGCGCGACTTCCTGCACCGTGGCGACCATTTCCTGCATGGCGGTGGCCACCTGGTCGGTCTCCACCTTCTGGCTGTTGACGCCGGCGCTGGTCTGCTCGGTGATGGTCGACAGGGATTCGGCCGAGTGGGTGATCCGCGATACGCCGCTGCCGATGCGGCCCACCAGGTCCCGCAGGCTGCCGGCCATTTCCGCCATCGCGTTCTGCAACTGCCCGAGTTCGTCGCGGCGTCCGGTGGTCGCCTGGGCGCTGAGGTCTCCCTGGGCGATGCGGCCGGCGAGGCCGAGCGTGTGGCGCAGCGGGCGGATGACCTGGCTGCCGATGGCCAATGCCGCCAGCAAGCCGAGCACCAGGGCGGCGGCGGCCACCAGGACGACCTGCCGGATCGCCTGCCGGGTGGCCTCGGCCAGAGCGGCCTGGCGATCGTCCAGCAGGGCCTTGGCGTTCGTGCGCAGCGAGTCGGCCAGTTTTACCAGGCCCGCGTCCACGTCTCGTCCGCTGGAAAGGCTCTCGCCAAAGGCGCCGACCGAGGCCTGGTAGGTGCGCAGGGCTTCGAGGGTGCTGGCAAGGTCGGCGGCGACCGGCGCCGGGAGCCGGTTGCGGCTGGCCTCGGCCGCCTTGAACAGCTGGTCCAGCGCGTCGCTGGCCAGCTGCTGCGATTGCGGCGTCTGCTGGAAGATGAAGCCGCGCACCAGGTAGCGGATGTTGAGCACCTGCTTGTTCAGCGCCTCGGTCTCGCGTACCTGATCGATCAGGCCGGACGCGTAGGGATCGTTCCTGAGGCTCGTGTACAGGCGCTCCTGCAGGGCGTTGAAGCCGGCCAGGGTCTGCTCGGCGCTCTTGACCAACACGCCACGGATCTGTTCGCGGCCGGTGCGGATCTCGACCATCCGCTGCAGGGCGTTGCGATAGGCCGGGATGGTGTTCTGCAACTCGCGGGCGATGGCCAGGCTGCTCGGCGAATCGAGCGTGCCCACGAAGGACTCGAGCCGCGCCTGCATCTCCTCGGTCAGCTCGATGACCTTTTCGGCATGCGCCTTTTCACCGGCGATGCCGAACAGGATGCGCTCGCTGCGGGCCTGCAGGACCAGTTGTTGCAGCTCCTCGACCATCAGCAGGTTTCGATTGCCTTCGGCAACCTGGTCGAGACTTCGCACGCTGAGCGCGGCCACCAGGCACGTCAGGAGCAGCACCAGGCCGAAGCCCACGATGAGCTTGTTGGCAACCGACAGATCAGCCAGCCGCTTTTCACTCCATTGATACATCTTGTTCCCCAGTTCGTTTAGGCCTGTCCGGCAGGACACCGGATTTGTGGAATCAGGCCTTCGGCCAGATCCTCGACAGCTTTAATGGCATTTTGACGCCATTGAGACGTCGTCGAGAAAATCGCAGCGGCGCTTGATCCAGATCAACGTTCTGCGTGCCGGTCGGGAGGAGCGGGGCGGCATGGCTTGTGTCTGGATGGGGAAGCAGGACGCGTTGGCCTGGCGCCTGTGCTCCGTTGCGGAGCACAGGGCGCGACACGTGTGTCGCCAGGGTGCGCGATCAGCCGCGAGGGCCGAAGACCTCGCGCAGGTGCGCCTTGTAGGCCGCGATGTCGCCTTCGATGTCCGGGGCCTTGATCACGTCGGTGGCGAGGAAGGTCGGCAGGGCCTGCAGGCCCAGGAATTCCTGGGACTTATGGAAGGGGAAGTAGACGGCATCGACGCCGCGCCCTTCGAAGAAGTTGCCCGGCTCGTCGAACGCGGCCTGGGGAGCGTTCCAGGTCAGCGAGAGCATGTAGCGGCGACCCTGCAGCAGTCCGCCGCTGCCGTAGTGGCGGCTCGGATCGTTGCGGCTGCGGCCGTCGCTGGCGTAGAGCGTGCCGTGGCCGGCGGTGAAGACTTCGTCGATGTACTTCTTGATGATCCAGGGCGCGCCCATCCACCAGCCGGGCATCTGGTAGACGATCACGTCGGCCCAGACGAACTTGGCCACCTCGGCCTCGATGTCGTAGCCGGCGTCGACCTGGGTCTCCTGAACCTCGTGGCCCAGCTCGGCGAGTTCGCCGCGCGCGAGGTCATGCAGGGTGTGGTTGTAGCGCCCCGCCGAATGGGCGAATTCCTTGGCGCCGTTGATCAGCAGAATCTTCATGAAACCTCCAGAACGAGCCATGCGCCTGAACAGGCGCTATAAAAAGTGGAGGGATTATCTCCGGCAGGACTGTTGCGATTAAGACGCAGCACTGAAATTGACCGTTGCCTGCAGCGCAAGGATGTCCGGGCAGCGACACGCTGATCCACTCATCGGAGGGGCCATGACCCTGAGCGAGAAACAGAAAATGCTGGCCGGCGAGCTCTACCGGGCCGGGGATGCGGAAATACAGGCCGACCAGGCGGCGGCCAAGGCCTGGATGGTGCGCTACAACGCCGCCCTCGCGGCGGAGCCTGCCGAGCGCCGCACGCTGCTGGAGCAACGGCTCGGTTCGGTCGGGCGCGGCGCGGTGATCCGGCCGCCGTTCCATTGCGACTACGGCTACAACATCCACCTCGAAGACGGCGTGTTCCTGAACTTCAACTGCGTCATTCTCGACGTGGTCGAGGTGCATATCGGCGCCGACACCCAGATCGGCCCGGCGGTGCAGATCTACACCGCCGACCATCCGCGCGATGCCGAGCAGCGGCGCGCCGGGCTGGAGTTCGGCCGGCCGGTGCGCATTGGTCGCAATGTCTGGATCGGCGGTGGGGCGATCATCCTTCCCGGCGTCCGGATCGGCGACGATGCGGTGATCGGGGCGGGCAGCGTGGTGACCCGCGACGTGCCGGCCGGCGCCACCGTGATGGGCAATCCCGCCCGGCTGCGCGCGGGCGCTTGAGTCACTGCCCGGGCGTCTTGTCGGCGGATTTATGCGAGCGTTTGGCTGCTGCGCCGGTCACACAGGCATGGCGCCTGGCTCGGCGCCCGCAACCCAAGGAGCGCGCATGTCCCATTTCACCAAGCACACCACGGCGACCCTCATTCCCTGCCTGCGCTACCGCGATGTCGGCGCAGCGCTCGACTGGCTGGAGCGCGCCTTCGGTTTCGACCAGCAGCATGTGGTCGAGGACGAGCAGGTCGGCATCATTCATGCGCAGGTCTCGTTCGGCAACGGCATGCTGATGATCGGCCCGGTGGCGGACAACGAATATGGCCGTCAGTTGCGACAGCCCGACGAGGTGGGCGCCGCCACCCAGGGCATCTACGTCATCGTCAACAGCGCCGATGCGCTCTATGCCCAGGCCAAGGCGGCCGGCGCCGAGATCGTCGTGGACCTCAAGGACCAGGACTACGGCGGCCGCGGCTTCAGCTGCCGGGACCTGGAGGGCCATCTGTGGAGCTTCGGCACCTATGACCCCTGGCAGGAAGACGTCGGGGAGGACGCCTGATGTGCACGCTGGAACTGGCCGACGGGACCTGTGTGCCGGTGATCGGCCAGGGCACCTGGCATATGGGCGAGCGCGCCGGCGAGCGTGACCGTGAGGTGGCGGCGCTGCGCCTGGGCATCGAGCTGGGCATGACCCTGATCGACACCGCCGAGATGTACGGCGAAGGCGGCGCCGAGCGCGTGGTCGGCGAGGCGATCGCCGGACGTCGCGAGCGGGTGTTCCTGGTCAGCAAGGTGTACCCGCACAACGCCAGCCGCGACGGCGTCGTCGAGGCCTGCGAACGCAGCCTGCAGCGCTTGGGCTGCGATTACCTCGATCTGTACCTGCTGCACTGGCGCGGCCGCTACCCGCTGGCCGAGACGGTGGAAGGCTTCGAACGGTTGAAGGCCGCCGGCAAGATCCGGCGCTGGGGCGTCTCCAATCTGGACCTGGAGGACATGCTCGATCTGCCCCGGGTAGAGCGTTGTGCGACCAACCAGGTGCTCTACAACCCGGCCGAGCGCGGTATCGAGTTCGACCTGTTGCCCTGGTGCCAGCAGCGGCGGATTCCGGTGATGGCCTACTGTCCGGTCGGCCAGGGCGGCGCGCTGCTGCGTCATCCGGCGTTGCTCGAGGTGGCGCGTCGGCAGGGTGTGGGGCCTGCGGCGGTGGCCCTGGCCTGGGTGCTGCGCCAGCCTGGCGTGATCGCCATTCCCAAGGCGGTGACGCCCGAGCATCTGCGCGCCAATGCGGCGGCGGCCGCGCTGCAGCTGAGCGAGGAAGAACTGGCGATCATCGACGATGCCTTCGAGCCGCCCACCCGCAAGCAGTCGCTGAACATGGTCTGACTGGCGCCGGGCGGGGTTCGATCGTCCGGGGTACCGGACGGTCGGACGGAATGTTTGCCGTGCCGGGGCTGTCAGCTGAACAGACGGCAACGGAACCGGAGGAACGATGAGCCTGCGAAATCTCCTTGGCGCGGTGGTGGTGATCACCGGCGCCTCCAGTGGAATCGGACGCGCCGCGGCCCAGTGCTTCGCCCGTCACGGCGCGCGGCTGGTGCTGGCCGCGCGCGACGAGCAAGCCCTTAACGACGCCGTGGGCGAATGCGAGCGGCTCGGCGCCGAGGCGATCGCCGTGCCCACCGACGTCACGTCCAGCGATTCGATGGAGGCGCTCGGCAGCGCCGCCGCGGCGTTCGGGCAGGGCCGCATCGATGTCTGGGTGAACAATGCCGGTGTCGGTGCGGTCGGCGCGTTCGACGAGACGCCCCTCGATGCCCACGAACAGGTGGTGCAGACCGACCTGCTCGGTTACCTGCGCGGTGCCCACGTGGTGCTGCCGTATTTCAAGCAGCAGAACTCCGGGGTGCTGATCAATACGCTGTCGGTGGGCAGCTGGGTGGCGCAGCCTTACGCGGTGGCCTACTCGGCGGCCAAGTACGGCCTGCGCGGCTTCTCCGAGGCCCTGCGCGGGGAGCTGGCGAAGTGGCCCGACATCCACGTGTGCGATGTGTATCCGGCGGTGGTCGACACGCCCGGCTTCCGCGACGGCGGCAACTATGCCGGACGTTCGCTGCAGCCGCCGCCACCCTTGTACGACCCACGGCGCGTCGCGGCGGCGATGGTCGAGCTGGCGATGCGTCCGCGCCGCACCACCACGGTGGGGGCTACGGCCACGCTGTTGCGGCTGGCGCATTTCGTTACCCCGGGCTTCGACCGCATCAGCGGCCTGCTGACCGGGATGGCGTTGAACCGCGCCGACCGGCTGCCGACCTCGTCGGGCAACCTGTTCCATCCGCCCTCGGGGCAGCGCCGGGTCCATGGCGGCTGGCGAGGCGGCGAAGAGGGCGATCGCAAGATGCTGCTGGCCGGCGGCATCGCGGTGGGCCTGTTCGGGCTGTTCCTCTGCTGCCGGCGCAAGGACTGAAGGGTTAGCGGCTCGCCTTCGGCGCGGCGCTGACGCCTTCGAGGGTGGCGAAGGAGGTGTCCTTGGCGGTGAGCAGGAAGTCGCGCATGAACGGTGAGTCGAGCATGTCGGCGCGGATGCCCGCGTAGAGCGTGGCGAACAGGCCCTTCTCGCCGAGCCGCTTGGCGGTCACGTAGCCGCGCGCGCTGTATTCGTGCAGCGCCCAGTTGGGCAGGCAGCAGACCCCGCGCCCGGAGGCCACCAGTTGCATCATCATCACCGTCAGCTCCGAGGTCCGCACCTGCGCCGGCTCGACGTCGGCCGGCTCGAGGAAACGGGTGAAGATGTCCAGCCGGTCGCGTTCGACCGGGTAGGTGATGAGGATCTCGCCGGCCAGGTCTTCCGGCCTGACGCAGGGGCGGGTGGCGAGCGGATGCTGGTTGGCCACCGCCAGCAGCGCTTCGTAGGTGAACAGCGGGACGTAGGTGATGCCGGGCAGCTCGACCGGATCGGAGGTCACCACCAGGTCCAGATCGCCGCGGGCCAGCGCCGGCAGCGGGGCGAAGGAAAAGCCCGAGGCCAGGTCCAGCTCCACCTCGGGCCAGGCGTCACGGAACTGGTCGATGGTCGGCATCAGCCACTGGAAGCAGCTGTGGCATTCGATCGCCATGTGCAGGCGTCCCGCCGTTCCCCCGGCCAGCCGGGCCAGGTCCCGCTCGGCGCCGCGCAGTTGCGGCAACACCGAATCGGCCAGTTGCAGAAGCCGCAGGCCGGCGCTGGTGAAGCGCACCGGGCGGGTCTTGCGCACGAACAACTGCACCCCGAGCCGCTCCTCGAGTTCCTTGAACTGGTGGGAAAGCGCTGACTGGGTGAGGTGCAGCCGTTCGGCCGCCTCGACCAGGCTGTCGGTTTCACGCAGGGCGTGCAGTGTCTTGAGGTGGCGTATTTCCAGCATGGGTGTCTCCGGGCCGTCCTTGAACCGCTAGATGAAACGTTTCAATAGCGCTGATCGCTGTCCATGAACCAGGTTCATCGCGAAAGTGTGTCCCAGCCACCCATGACTGTCGAGTCTCAAAACAGAACCCGGATGAAAAGAAATAGCAGAATGCCATAAAGGCCCAGCGCCGCCAGCGTCATGGCCCCGTCGCGCGCCATCAAGCCCAGGCCGAGCAGGGTGAGGATCGCGCCGGCCAGGGAGTTGGCGAAGGGCAGCAGTTCCAGCGGCGGCATGGTGATCGCGACCAGCACGCAGAGAATGGCGGTCAGGCGCACCGCGATGCCGGTGGTGAGCCACGCCAGGCGCGGCTGCAGAACGCGGTCCACGTGCTTGGCCAGGCGGTGCAGGAAACCCATCGCCTTGTCGTACTTGCTCCGCGAGGCGCTGCGCTGGAGCAGCCAGCGGGGCAGCCAGAAGTGGTGGCGCCCGATCAGCAGCTGGGTCGCCACCAGCACGATCATCACCGCGAAGAAGGTGGGTAGACCGGGGATGCCCGAAAGCGGCGAGAGCACCAGCAGCCCCGGCACCAATAGCAACACGCCAAAGCTGCGCTGCCCGGTGGCCTCGAGCATGCTGCCGATCGACACCCGGTCCTCGCCGTCGGCGGCGCCGTCCAGTTTCTGCAATACGGATTCGAGGTTCTCGGGCTGCGGTTCGGTCATCGTTCGCTCTTCCGTCGGGGCTCAGGTTAGAAACCCGTCGGGGCGAACAATTCAAACAGAGCGATGAGGCGCAGGCGCGCGCGGCTCAGGCCAGGCGCGACAGCTCGAACGGAGGCAGGGTGTCCAGCGGGCGTTCGTCCAGGTAGCGGGCCAGGGCGTTCTGCTCCTGGGGTTGCAGAAACAGGCCGAGCTTGGTGCGGCGCCAGAGGATGTCCTCGCTGCTCTGGGCCCATTCCTCGGCGACCAGGTAGTCGACTTCACGGGCGTGGAGATCCGCGCCGAAGCACTGTCCCAGGTCGTCCAGCGAGGTGGCGTCCTGCAGCACCACCCAGCTGCGGCTGCCGTAACTGCGCGCCCAGCGTCGCGCCAGCGGTTCGGGAAGCCAGGGGTGCGCGGCGCGCAGTTCGGCGACCAGCCCGTCGATGGAGGTCACCGCTTCGCCACCGGGCAGCGGAGCCCGTGCGGTCCAGGGCGATCGCATATGGGGGAACCAGGGCTGCAGCTGCGCCAGCGCGGTCTCGGCGAGCTTGCGATAGGTGGTCAGCTTGCCGCCGAACACCGAGAGCAGCGGCGCCTCGCCCGGGTAGGCACTGAGCGACAGGGTGTAGTCGCGGGTGATCACCGAAGGTTCGTCCGACTCGTCGTCGCACAGCGGCCGCACGCCCGAGTAGCTGTGGACGATGTCGCTGCGCTGCAGCTGGCGCTTGAAGTGGGCGTTGCAGATGTCCAGCAGGTAGTCCATTTCGTCCGCGCCGATGCGCACCAGCGCGGGGTCGCCGATGTATTCGCGATCGGTGGTGCCGATGAGGGTGAACTGCTCCAGATAGGGGATGGCGAACACGATCCGACGGTCGTCGTTCTGCAGGATGAAGGCGTTGTCGCCTTCGTACAGCCGCGGCACGATCAGATGGCTGCCCTGGATCAGGCGGACCCCGTATGGAGAAGTCTGCTTGAGGTCGTTGCGGATGAAATCGGCGACCCAGGGCCCGGCTGCATTGACCAGGGCGCGTGCCCGCACCGAGTAGAGGCTGCCGTTGGTCCGCTCGAGGTGCAGGTGCCAGAGGCCCTTGCTGCGCCGGGCACTGACGCAACGGGTGCGGGTGTGCAGGTGCGCGCCCTTTTCCCGGGCGGCGATGGCGTTGATCACCACCAGCCGGGCGTCGTCGACCCAGCAATCGGAATATTCGAAACCGTAGTGGATTTCGGGCCTCAGCGGGCTGTCCTGGCCGAAGTGCAGGCCCCGCGAGGCCGGCAGTTTCCGGCGCCGACCGAGGTGGTCGTAGAGGAACAGCCCGGCGCGGATCATCCAGGCCGCGCGCAGGTGCGGGCGGTGTGGCAGGACGAACCGCAGCGGGGAGATGATGTGGGGTGCCTTGGCCAGCAGCACTTCGCGTTCGGCCAGGGCTTCGCGCACCAGCCGGAACTCGAAGTGTTCCAGGTAGCGCAATCCGCCATGGATGAGCTTGCTGCTGGCCGAGGAGGTATGTTGCGCCAGGTCCTCTGCCTCGCAGAGAAACACCGACAGGCCGCGACCGGCCGCGTCCGCCGCGATGCCCACGCCGTTGATGCCGCCACCGACGACAGCCAGGTCGTAGACTTCCGCCAGCGGCGCATGGGGTGGCAAGGTCATGGCTGCACCTGTCCTGTCGGCATGATTGTGGTTTTCGGGTTCGAACGAGCCCTGGCCGATCGCAGGGGCGGGCGCCCCCACGGCGTGGCATCGCCTGGGCAGGCTCATTCGAATTGGGCCGGGCTGCGCCAGTAAAGTTCGGCCGTACCGAAGAGGCGGCTGGCCCCGGCCGACGGAGGGGCAGCGCTCGATCCGTCGGGACGGACCGGCACCGGTAGCCTGGCTGGCGGGCGTAGGGCCGTTGGGCTACCGTAGAGGCCCCGTCCGCCTCTCATCTCCGACATGACGCCTGCCATCGATCTGCTGAAGAAGACCCGTGCCGAGCACTGGGTCCACAGTTATACCCATGACCCGAAATCCCCGTCCTATGGCCTGGAAGCCGCCGAGAAGCTCGGCCTGGACCCGGCCCGGGTGTTCAAGACCCTGCTGGTCGCCAGCGAGAAGAACGAATTGCTGGTGGCGGTGGTGCCCGTGGTGGGCAATCTGGACCTCAAGGCCCTGGCCCAGGCGGCCGGCGTGAAGAAGGTCGACATGGCCGACCCGCAGGCGGCCCAGCGCGCGACCGGTTATCTGGTCGGCGGCATAAGCCCGCTGGGGCAGAAGAAGCGGCTGCGTACCTTCATCGACGAGTCGGCCAGGACGCATGCGACGATTTACGTGAGTGCTGGTCGGCGCGGTCTGGAGGTGGAGCTGCAGGCCGAGGTCCTGGCCGAGCGGAGTGGCGCGATCTTCGCCCCGATCGGGCGCTACTGAGGTCGCGCGTCAGAGCGGCGGGAGGGTTTCCTGGGGCTCGCCGGCATAGATGCCCGGCACGTGCATTTCGCCGTTGACCAGCTGGCCGCCTTCCATCTGTGGCTGCGTGACCCAGGTGAGGATGTCGTAATAGCGACGGATGTTGGCCACGAAATGCACCGGTTCGCCGCCCCGCGCATAGCCGTAGCGGGTCTTGCTGTACCACTGCTTCTGCGACAGCCGCGGCAGCATCTGCTTCACGTCCAGCCATTTGTTGGGGTCCAGGCCCTCGGCCTCGGCGAGCTTGCGCGCGTCCTCGAGGTGCCCGCCACCGACGTTGTAGGCCGCCAGCGCGAACCAGGTCCGGTCGGGCTCCTGGATGCTGTCGGGCAGGCCGTTGTGGATCTTCACGAAATACTTGCCGCCGCCCTCGATGCTCTGGATCGGATCGAGCCGGTTGGACACGCCCATGGCGTTGGCGGTGCGCAGGGTGAGCATCATCAGCCCGCGAACGCCGGTCTTGGAGGTGGCTTCGGGCTGCCAGTGGGATTCCTGGTAGCCGATCGCGGCGAGCAGGCGCCAGTCGACGCCATGCCTGCGGCCGGTCTCGCGGAAGGTCTTCTCGTAGCGCGGCAGGCGCTGCTGCAGGTGCTGGGCGAAGGCGTAGGCGCCGACGTAACCGAGCACGTCGACATGGCCGTAATAGCGCTCTCGCAGGGTCTGCAGGGTGCCGTTCTCCCGCGCGTTGTCGAGGAATTCGTTGGCGGCGGCCAGCAGGCTGTCGTCCTCGCCCTGGCCCAGCATCCACACCAGGTTGGTGGATTCGCCCAGGTCGAAGGCCGAGCGCACGTTGCTGAAGTAGACCTGGTTCATCGCCAGTTCGTTGGATTCGACCAGCGTCAGGTCGATCTGCCCCTCGTCGACCATGCGCAGCAGGTCCACGACTTCGACGGCGTCGGATTCTTCGAACTGCAGGCCCGGCAGTTCGGCCTGCATGGCCCGCAGCTGCTCGGCATGAACGCTGCCCTTGAGCACCAGGATGCGTCGGCCCACCAGTTCCTCGGGACGTCTGGGGCGCCGCTGGTCCTTGCGGTAGATCACCTGGGTGGTGACGTCCAGGTAGGGGTGGGTGAAGCGTACCTGGTCGCGGCGCATGTCGCTGGCGACCAGCCCGGCGGCGGCCAGTGCGGGGCCGCCCGGACGGTTGAGGCGGGAAAAGATGTCCTCGATGTTGTCGGCCGTTTCGATCTGCAGCTCGACGCCCAGGTGGGCCGCGAAGCGCTTGGCCAGCTCGTATTCGAAGCCGGCTTCGCCGTTGCGGTCCTGGAAGTAGGTCGAGGGGCTGTTCCTGGTGATCACGCGCAGGACGCCTTCCTCCTGAATGCGCTCGAGCTCGCTGGGCTCCACGGCGCAGCTGCCAAGCATCAGGAAGAGTCCGGTCGCCAACAGCCAGGCGGTGCAGCGCTTGCGGAACGCGGTTTGGGCAAACATCGGCGCAGTATACGCAAAGGTGATCGGGCTCCATATCTCGACACGCGGGCCGCGCTCTGCTAGCCGGTACCCCGGTTTTAGCGCCATGCAGGCCCTTCGTTCAGGGGGCGATGCAGGCCTGTTTTCAAGCGTGCATCCGGCGCAGCCCTTTGAGCTGGGGGGCTGCAGCCCGAGCGCTGGCTTCGGAGGTGCTGCCTATAGTCGATTTTTGAAGCGTTGCAAGTGAAAAACGGCAAAAGATCCGATAGCGAGAAACAATTCATGCCGAACGGTGAAAATGTGATGCCTGCACGCGTCTGGCCCGGTGGATCTCGAGGGTTTTTCAGGGCCCGCCTCGGGTCTGGCCGCCTCGACGCGTGTTTCCGGTATCCGTAAGCCTTGGTTAATCCTAGCTGCTTCATGCAAGCTTGCAGCCCTTTGTATCCATGCCGTTCGGCGGCCATTTCGTCTCGTTCACCAATGACTGACAGCCCCACCAAACCCTGGTTCGTCTACCTGGTGCGTGCCGCCAACGGCGCGCTCTACTGCGGCATCAGCGACGATGCGCAGCGCCGCTTCGCCGAGCACCGGCGTGGGCGAGGGGCGCGTTTCTTCCATTCCAGCCCGGCCGTCGCGCTGGTGTATGTGGAGCCTTGCGCGAGCAAGGGCGATGCGCTGCGGCGCGAGCATGCGATCAAGCAGCTGCGCAAGTCGGCGAAGGAGGCGCTGGTGTCCGCCGCCGACCCCGTCCCGCTGAATGATCCGGTAATCGCCTGAGGCGATAGGCCAGGGCCCGCGGGACCGGTAAGCTGCCCGTCCAACAAGAAAATCGCGGAGCCCGTCATGCACGACCTGATCCTGCACCACTATCCGACGTCGCCGTTCGCCGAAAAGGCCCGTCTCATGCTCGGTTTCAAGCAGCTGTCCTGGCGCTCGGTCACCATTCCTCCCGTAATGCCCAAGCCGGACCTGACGGCCTTGACCGGCGGCTATCGGCGGACCCCTGTCCTGCAGGTGGGTGCCGATATCTACTGCGACACGGCGATGATCGCGCGGCGCCTGGAAGCGGAGAAGGCCACCCCGGCGCTGTTCCCCGAAGGACAGGAGTTCGTCGTCGCGCAGCTGGCCCAGTGGGCCGATTCGACGCTCTTTCTCACGGCGGTCAGCCTGGTGTTCCAGCCCGAGTCGATGGCGGCGCGTTTCGCCAAGGCGCCGGCCGAGTTCGTGCAGGCCTTCAGCAAGGACCGTGCGGCGCTGTTCAGCGGCGGCAACGTCAGCAAGGTGCCGCTCGAGCAGGCCAGGCATCAGTGGCCGACCCTGATGGGCCGGCTCGAGCAGCAGCTGTCACGCAGCGCCGGTGAATTCCTGCTCGGTGCGCCATCGCTCGCCGATATCGCCGTGGCGCATTGCCTGTGGTTCCTCAAGGGCAACAGCGTGACTTCGCCGCTGGTCGACGACTATCCGCACATCGCGGCCTGGCTTGGACGGGTTTTGAGCGTCGGGCATGGCTCGTTCAGCGAGCTTTCGTCGGGCGAGGCGGTCGAGGTGGCGCGCGAGGCGACGCCCGCCGACCTGCCGGCCGGCGGGTTCCGTGACCCCAACGGCTTCGTCCCGGGGCAGGCGGTGTCCATCGCCGCGGTGGACTACGGGGTCGATCCGGTCGAGGGCGAACTGGTCTATGGCGACGCCGAAACCCTGGTGCTGCGCCGGGAAGACACGCGGGCGGGAACACTGCACGTGCACTTCCCGCGTAACGGCTACCGGATCGAAGCCCGGTGAGCCGGAGGCGGGCCGCCGTTGTGCGGCCCGTCCGCCCTCAGAGCATGAGGGCGATGACCAGCAGCACAACGCCCAGGACCAGCCGGTAGATCACGAACGGCAGCATGCCGAGCTTGTCCAGCGCGGCGAGGAACAGCTTGATGCAGAGGAACGCCGATACGAACGACAGGCCGGCGCCCCAGGCGACGTCTGCCCATTGGGCGTCGGTGCCGGTTTGCGCCAGTTCCACCGCCTTGAGACCGCCCGCGGCGAGGATCAGGGGAATCGACAGCAGGAAGGAGAAGCGCGCCGCCGCCTGGCGGGTGAAGCCCAGCAGCAGCGCGGCGGTCATGGTGATGCCCGAGCGGGAGGTGCCGGGGATCAGCGCCAGGGCCTGGGCGATGCCGATCAGCAGCGCACGTTTCCAGGTCAGCTGGTCCAGTTCGACGACCCGCTTGCCGTGCACGTCCGCCCACCAGAGCAGCAGGCCGAACACGATGGTGGTCGCCGCGATCACCAGCATCGAGCGGGTGTAGGTCTCGATGTAGTTCTCCAGCAGGGCGCCGGTCAGGCCCGCCGGGAGGGTGCCGATGATGATCGCCCAGCCGAGCCGGCTTTCGGGACTCGCCTGTTGCTTGAAGACGTGCCGGCACCAGCCGCGCGTGGTGGTGGCGACCTCATGGCGGAACGCGATGAGCACCGCCAGCAGCGTGCCGACGTGTACCGCCACGTCGAAGGCCTGGCCCTGATCCGGCCAGCCGAGGACCTGGGAAGGCAGGATCAGATGAGCAGAAGAGGAGACCGGGATGAATTCGGTGATGCCCTGGAGCAGGGACAGAACCACGAGGTGAAGCCAATCCATTGAATATCCTTACCGTTTTCGGGACGGGCCAGCCGGCGCCAGGCCATGTGACTTGAAAACGGTTTCATTTATCCGTGCGAGCTTGCCTTTTTGCGCTCCGTTCAGCGATTCGACAGCTCGCGTCGGGGTTCCGGCGCGCGTTTGGCTAGTCCTTGCGGCGCTTGAGCTGGTCGACGAGCTGGGTCGGCAGCTGGCGGATGATCAGCATGTCGCGCGCTTCGTCGTATTCGATCTTCGAGCCCAGCAGGTGCGCCTCGAAACTGATCGACAGGCCTTCGGCGCGGCCGGTGAAGCGGCGAAACTGGTTGAGCGTGCGCTTGTCCGGCGGAATCTCCGGGGACAGGCCGTAGTCCTTGTTGCGGATGTGCTCGTAGAACGCCCTCGGGCGCTCCTCGTCGATGACGCCGGAGAGTTCTTCGAGGGTCATGGGCTCGCCGAGCTTGGCCTGGGTGCTGGCGTAATCCATCAGCGCGGTGGTCTTCTTCCGCGCCTGTTCCTCGGGCAGGTCCTCGCTTTCGACGAAATCGCTGAAGGCCTTGAGCAGGGTCCGGGTTTCGCCGGGCGCGTCGACGCCTTCCTGACAGCCGATGAAATCGCGGAAGTACTCCGAGACCTTCTTGCCGTTCTTGCCCTTGATGAAGGAAATGTACTGCTTGGACTGGCGGTTGTTCTGCCATTCGGAGAGGTTGATCCGTGCCGCCAGATGCAGCTGGCTCAGGTCCAGGTGCTTGGCCGGCGCCACCTCCAGGGATTCGGTGACCGTCACGCCCTCGCTGTGGTGCAGCAGGGCGATGGCCAGGTAGTCCGTCATGCCCTGCTGGTAGTGGGCGAACAGCACGTGGCCGCCGGTGGAGAGATTCGATTCCTCCATCAGCTTCTGCAGGTGCTCGACCGCCTGGCGGCTGAACGCGGTGAAATCCTGCGCGCCTTCGAGGTACTGGCCGAGCCAGCCACTGAACGGGTAGGCCCCCGACTCGCTGTGAAAATGGCCCCACGCCTTGCCCTGCTTGGCGTTGTAGCTCTCGTTGAGGTCCGCCAGCAGGTTTTCCATCGCCTGGGAGTCGTCCAGCTCGCTGTCGCGGGCATGCAGCACGGCGGGCGTGCCGTCGGGTTTCTTCTCGATCAGGTGGACGATGCAGTGGCGAATCGGCATGGAATCTACTCGTATGGCAGGGCCGCCCGGGGCGGGTCGTCAAGCCGCGCAGTGTACCTCAGCGATCCCGTCGCTGGGGTGCGGGCGCTCGTCCGGGGGCGTGGAAAAGACAATCGGATGGACGGTGGTGCGGCGGGTCGGCCCGTGCCTTCAATCCGGCTGGAGGCCAGGTATCATGCGGCCTTCGGGATGTCGGAGCAGGCGCCTCGCGATGTCGGATTGCCATGCATGGCCGCCTTGGGGAAGGCCGGCTTCAGGGCCGTTTCGGCACGTCTGGCACGATTCGTGGAATCAAATCGCGCCGCTTCGCTCAAAGCTTCGAATGTCGGGTACTCATGGCCGGATCGCGGGTTAGGCGATCGGCTGCTGCATGGGCGGCCCGAGTGTTGTCGCAGAACTGTCACCAATAACGAGTAAAACGCTGCCGCATGCAGTGTTTGGAGTAAGTCGAACCATGTCCACCCTCACCGAACTCGCCCAGCAAATCGCCAAGCTCTACCCGCTCAAGGACAAGACGGTCGGTAAGCGATACCGCGTCGTGGGCGAGCTGGCCGGTATGACCGAACTCGAAGAGATCAACGGCGACCCGCGTTATATCCAGACGCTGGCCCTCAAGGACAAGCAGCTCTGGGACGTGGCGGTCTGACCGCCGCGTCGTTCTAGTCCCGCCGCTGGCGCCAGGCGCTGCGACTTTCCCGGTCGAGGTAGGTCCAGGCGACGAAGCGGCTCTGCTTCTGGCCCTGGGCCATCGGCTGCACTTCGACGCGCTCGACGCCCAGTCGCTTCAGGCGCGCCAGCAGGGGCGGAACGTTGCCGCCTTTCGATACCAGCGTACTGAACCAGCACACCTGCCCGGCGAAGGCCTGGCTCTCCTGCGCCAGGCGCGCGATGAAGGCCGCCTCGCCGCCTTCGCACCAGAGTTCGGCCGCCTGCCCGCCGAAATTCAGCACCGGCAGCTTGCGCTTGGGGTCGAGCTTGCCCAGGTTGCGCCACTTGCGCTGGCTGCCCTGGGTCGCCTCCTGGGCCGAGGCGTGAAAGGGCGGGTTGCAGAGGCTGACGTCGAAGCGGTCGGTCTCGCGCACGATGCCCTCGAAGACCTTTCGTGGGTCCGTCTGCCGACGCAGGCCAATGGACTTTTCCAGGCCATTGGCCTTGATCACGGTTTCGGCGGCGGCCAGGGCGACCGCATCGATGTCCGACCCGACGAAGCGCCAGCCGTATTCGTGCAGGCCGATCAGCGGATAGATGCAGTTGGCTCCGGTGCCCACGTCCAGGACCCTGACCGCGGTGCCGCGGGGAATCGTGTCCTCGTTGTCTCCGGCCAGCAGATCGGCCACGCCATGCAGGTAGTCGGCGCGGCCCGGCACCGGCGGGCAGAGGTAGCCCGGCGGAATGTCCCAGTGCTCGATGCCGTAGAACTGCTTGAGCAAGGCGCGATTGAACACCCGCACCGCGGCGGGATCGGCGAAGTCGATGCTCTGCTTGCCGTACGGATTGATCACGACGAACTCGGCCAGCGCGGGGCAGCCTGCGATCAGCGCGGTGAAGTCGTAGCGCCCGCTGTGGCGGTTGCGCGGGTGCAGCGCCGGAGCGGGCGCGACCGAGGGCGAGTGGGGTTTCTGGTTGGAAGGCATGGCGGGCAGGGCAGGTGGACCGGCGCCCATTGTCCCATAACTTCGGCGCGTGCGGCGGGCGCTCAGCGATACCCGAGCACGTCGCGGATGCGCGGCAGGTTGCGCTCGACCCAAGCGCGATCGATGGCGCCCCAGTCACGTATGCGGTAATGGCCGGCGTTGTGGCGCTCGCCGTCGTCCTGCTCGAAGACGCATTCGATATCCAGCTCGCCCAGCGCCGCGAGCGTGTCCTGGGCGGTACGTCGCGGCATGCCGGTGCTGGCCATCAGCGCCGGCACGCTGGTGGCGGTGCCGCTGTCGATCAGCCAGGCGAGGTAAAGGCGGCGGTAGAAGCTGGTTCGGGTCTTGCTCGCGTTCATCGTTTCGTCGCTCATGACAGTGCCAGCATGCCCAGGTAGGTCGCCGCTCCGGCCGAATAGCCGAGGAACGCCAGCAGGCTGACGCGCTTGATGTACCAGATGAAGCTGATCTTCTCCATGCCCATGGCGGCTACGCCTGCGGCCGAGCCGATGATCAGCGTGCTGCCACCGGTGCCGGCGCAGTAGGCGAGCATTTCCCAGAAGGTGCCGTCGACCACGAACTGCGACAGCCAGCCGGTCTGCTCCGCGGCGGCGCCGTCGAGCATCGCCGGGCTCACCAGCGGGTACATCTTCATCGCGCCGGCCACCAGCGGCACGTTGTCGACCACCGCCGAGAGCAGCCCGATCGCGTAGTTGATCGCGTAGATGTTGCCGAACGCCCATTCCAGGCCGCGGGCCACCTGGGTCAGGTGGCCCGCGGTGGCCAGCGCCGAGACGGCCAGCAGGATGCCGAGGAAGAACAGCACGCTCGGCGTGTCGACCTTGCGCAGCACGCCGACGACCGACAGCGGATGCTTGTCCTCGTCGTTCTTGCCTCGATGGATGATCTCGGTGGCCAGCCACAGCACGCCGAGGCCGAACAGGATGCCCATGTACGGCGGCAGGTGGGTCACCGTCTTGAACACCGGCACGAACATCAGCGCGCCGATGCCCAGCGTCAGCACGAGGTTGCGCTCGAAGGCCGTCGTCGGGCTGCGCTCTTCGGCCAGGTGTGCCCGTGGCCGTGGCCGGGGCGCTTCGCCATTGAGACGAAAGCTCAGTACCGTCAGCGGCACCAGCAGGCAGACCAGGCTTGGCAGGAACAGCGAGGTGATCACGCCGGTCGCGCTGATCTGGCTGCCGATCCAGAGCATGGTGGTGGTGACGTCGCCGATCGGCGACCAGGCGCCACCGGCATTCGCGGCGATCACCACGACGCCGACGTACAGCCAGCGTTCGGGCCGGCCGCGCACCAGTTTGCGCAGCAGCGACACCATCACGATGGTGGTGGTCAGGTTGTCCAGCGCCGCGGAAAGGAAGAACGTCAGGAAGCCGATGATCCACAGCAGGTGAACGCGCTTGCGTGTCTGGATGCGGTCGGTGATGGCCTTGAATCCCTCATGGGAATCGATCAGCTCGACGATGGTCATCGCGCCGAGCAGGAAGAACAGGATCTCGGAAATCTCGCCGAGATGGTGACGCAGCGCCTCGATCACCACGGCCGAGCCCTCATGCCCGCCATGCCCGTCCTGGGCCAGCAACGGCAGGATGTGGTCCGCGCCCAGGACCAGGATGGTCCAGGTCAGCACGGCGGTGAGGATCGCCGAGGCGGCCTTGTCGATCTTGAGGGGGTGCTCCAGTGCGATGCACAGGTAGCCGATGACGAACACCACAGCCATTAACAGGTACATCAAAGCGCTCCATTCTTTTCGTGCCCGTCGGCCTGGCGAGGCAGGACAGCGTAGCGGGATCACGGCTGGCCATCAGCCGCAACCCCGCGCGCGTCGTGCCGCGCCGGGTCGTGGTGCCTGCATCGATGCGGCAGGTCGTAGTCAAGGTGCAGCACGGCCCGGGCGCGGGGTGCCCGGGCGTTCGGCGTTACAGCGTCGCCATGCGCTCGCGCTGTTCGCGCAGCTTGCCCAGCGCCAGTTCCGCCTCGGCGAGCTTGGCGCGTTCCTTCTCGATGACGTCCGCCGGCGCCTTGGCGACGAAGCCCTGGTTGCCGAGCTTGCCGCCGACGCGCTTGACCTCGCCGTCCAGGCGGCCGATCTCCTTGTCCAGGCGCGCCAGTTCGGCGTCCTTGTCGATCAGGCCGGCCATCGGCACCAGCACTTCCATCTCGCCGACCAGCGCGGTGGCGGCCATGGGCGCTTCTTCCCCGGCAGCCAGTGCGCGCACCGATTCGAGCTTGGCGAGCTTCTTGAGCAACGGCTCGTTCTCGGTCAGGCGGCGCTGGTCTTCGGCGCTGGCATTGGCCAGCAGCACGTCGATGCGCTTGGCCATGGATATGTTCATCTCGCCGCGAATCTGCCGCAAACCGAGCATGAAGGTCTTGACCCAGCCGATGTCGGCCTCGGCCGCCGCATCGATACGGCTGTCGTCGGCCACCGGCCAGGGCTGCAGCATCAGGGTTTCGCCGTGCTTGCCGGCCTGGGCCTTGATGCGCTGCCAGATCTCTTCGGTGATGAAGGGCATGAACGGATGGGCCAGGCGCAGGGCGACCTCCAGCACGCGGATCAGCGTGCGGCGGGTGCCGCGCTGGCGTTCGACGGACGCGTTCTCGTCCCACAGCACCGGCTTGACCAGCTCCAGATACCAGGCGCAGTACTCGTCCCAGACGAATTCGTAGAGGGCCTGGGCCGCCAGGTCGAAACGGAAGGCATCGAGATGGCGGGTGACGTCGGCCTCGGTGCGCTGCAGCGCGGAGATGATCCAGCGATCGACCGAGGACAGCTCCACGGGCTCGTCGTTGACCCCGCAGTCCTTGCCGTCGGTGTTCTCCAGCACGAAGTTGGTGGCGTTCCACAGCTTGTTGCAGAAGTTGCGGTAGCCCTCGACGCGGCCCATGTCGAACTTGATGTCGCGGCCGGTGGAGGCCAGCGAGCAGAAGGTGAAGCGCAGGGCATCGGTGCCATAGCTGGCGATGCCTTCGGGGAATTCTGCCCGGGTCTGCTTGGCGATCTTCTCGGCGAGCTTGGGCTGCATCATGCCGCTGGTGCGTTTTTCCAGCAGCGCGTCGAGGGTGATGCCGTCGACGATGTCCAGCGGGTCGAGCACGTTGCCCTTGGACTTGGACATCTTCTGGCCCTGGCCGTCGCGCACCAGGCCGTGCACGTAGACGGTCTTGAACGGGATCTGCCCGGTCAGGTGAGTCGAGAGCATGATCATCCGGGCGACCCAGAAGAAGATGATGTCGAAGCCGGTGACCAGCACGTCGGTGGGGTGGAAAGTCTTCAGCGCCTCGGTCTGCTCGGGCCAGCCGAGGGTGGAGAAGGTCCACAGGCCGGAGCTGAACCAGGTATCGAGCACGTCGTCGTCCTGGCGCAGGGCGAGGTCGCCGAGACCGTGCTTGGCGCGCACCTCGGCCTCATCGCGGCCGACGTAGACGTTGCCGGCGTCGTCGTACCAGGCCGGGATGCGGTGGCCCCACCAGAGCTGGCGGCTGATGCACCAGTCCTGGATGTCGCGCATCCAGCTGAAGTACATGTTCTCGTACTGCTTGGGCACGAACTGGATCTGCCCGCTCTCCACCGCGGCGATGGCCTTCTCGGCCAGCGGCTTGGTGGAGACGTACCACTGGTCGGTGAGCCAGGGTTCGATCACGGTGCCGGAGCGGTCGCCCTTCGGAACCTTGAGGGCATGGTCGTCGATCTTCTCGAGCAGGCCGGCCGCCTCGAAGGCCGCGACGATCCGCTTGCGCGCCTCGAAGCGATCGAGGCCTGCATACTCGGCCGGCAGGCTGGCATCGATCTCGCTGTTGAGGCTGCCGTCGAGGTTGAACACCTGGCCGGCGGCGAGCACGGCGGCATTCTTGTCGAAGATGTTGATCAGCGGCAGGCCGTGGCGCTTGCCCACTTCGTAGTCGTTGAAGTCGTGCGCCGGGGTGATCTTGACGCAGCCGGTGCCGAATTCGGGGTCGCAGTAGTCGTCGCCGACGATCGGGATGCGCCGGCCCACCAGCGGCAGTTCGACGTAGCTGCCGATCAGCGCCTTGTAGCGCTCGTCCTCGGGATGAACCGCCACGGCGGCGTCGCCGAGCATGGTTTCCGGACGGGTGGTGGCGACGATCAGGTAATCCTTGCCATCGGCGGTCCGTTTGCCGTCGGCCAGCGGATAGCGCAGGTTCCACAGCGAGCCTTTCTCGTCGTGGCTTTCCACTTCCAGGTCGGAAATGGCGGTGTGCAGCTTGGTGTCCCAGTTGACCAGACGCTTGCCGCGATAGATCAGCCCGTCTTCATGCAGGCGCACGAAGGCTTCCTTGACCGCTTCGGACAGGCCCTCGTCCATGGTGAAGCGCTCGCGCGACCAGTCCACCGAGGAGCCGAGCCGGCGGATCTGGCGGCTGATGTTGCCGCCCGATTGCGCCTTCCATTCCCAGACCTTCTCCAGGAATTTCTCCCGACCCAGGTCATGCCGGCTCAGGCCCTGCGCGCCGATCTGCCGCTCCACCAGCATCTGCGTGGCGATGCCGGCATGGTCGGTGCCCGGCTGCCACAGGGTGTTTCGGCCCTGCATGCGGCGGAAGCGGATCAGCGCATCCATGATGGCGTTGTTGAAGCCGTGGCCCATGTGCAGGCTGCCGGTGACGTTCGGCGGCGGGATCATGATGGTGTAGGGCTCGCCGGCCCCTTGGGGGGCGAAGTAATTGTTCTGCTCCCAGGTCTGGTACCAGGAAGTCTCGATGGCGTGCGGCTGGTAGGTCTTGTCCATGGGGCGGGACCCTTAAAACGGCTGATCAGGGAAAACCGGAGAGTATAAAGGCAAAACGCCGATCGGAGGATCGGCTAGAGGCAGGTCGGCGCGGCGGGAAGTCGCCCGTCAGTATTTGCGGGTCTGGATCAGCCCTTCCAGGCGGCGTTTGAGTTCAGCCTCGATCTGTGGGACGAAATCGTCGATGACGTCCTGCAGGATCAGGTTGGCCGCGGCGCGCAGTTCGCTGTCGAGCTTGCGCTCGGCGGACGTTCGTTGCCCGGGCTGCTGCGACGACGGGTGGGCCGGAGGGTGGCCGGGTGCCGGCGCTGCCGGCGGCATTCGATCGGAGGCGGGGGCGACGACCTCGGAAAGCAGCGGGATCGCAGCCGGGTCCAGGGTCGTTTCCGGCGAGTCGGCGTCGGGAAAATCGTCGCCGAGCAGGGCGCGGATCGACTCCAGGTCGTCCAGCAGGTGCGAGGGCTTTTTCGGAGTGTCAGCCATGGTGCAGGGTAGTCCGCGATCGCGTCTTAGAGTTCAACACGCTTTGGATCATAGCCGCGCTGGCGATACAGGCGAAAGTTGTCCCGGCAGACGGTCAGTAGCTCCGGCGCCTGGTTGACGATCTCGATCACCCGGCTGAAGCGGTCGACGTGGGGCGACAGGGTCGGGTCGAGGTTGACCAGCAGCCCCTGCGAAGCCTCTGGAGACTGGTCGCGACCGATCACCACGGGGGAGGTCGGATTCTCGTCATGCAGGTCGTGGGGAATGAAGCTCTCGGCGCGAAAGCGCCAGAGCAGCTCGTCCATCTCCCGGCACTGCGCCTCGTCGACGCAACGGATGAACACCGACATGCCGTGACGCCAGCCCTTGGCCGCGAGGGTGCAGGCCGCCCGCAGGCGGCCGGCCGTGTCGGCGCTCGGCAGTACGTAGAATTCGACCCGGGTCATGAACCGCCAGCCTGGTCGAGCCGGCGGGGCAGGGGCGTGCCTGGCATCAGCCGGCCCGGTCGAGCAGGTACTGGGTCAGCAGCGGCACCGGACGACCGGTGCCGCCTTTTTCCTTGCCGCCGCTGGTCCAGGCGGTGCCGGCGATGTCCAGGTGGGCCCAGGCGTACTGCTTGGCGAAGCGGGAGAGGAAGCAGCCGGCGGTGATGGTGCCCGCCTTCGGTCCGCCGATGTTGGCGAAGTCGGCGAACGGGCTGTCGAGCTGCTCCTGGTATTCCTCGAACAGCGGAAGCTGCCAGGCACGGTCATCGGCGCGCTCGCCGGCGGACAGCAGCTGGCGGATCAGCTCGTCGTTGTTGCCCATCAGGCCGGAGGTGTTGCTGCCCAGGGCGACGATGCAGGCGCCGGTCAGGGTGGCGACATCGATGACCGCCTGCGGCTGGAAGCGCTCGGCATAGGTCAGGGTGTCGCACAGCACCAGGCGCCCTTCGGCGTCGGTGTTGAGGATCTCGACGGTCTGGCCGCTCATGGTGGTGACGATGTCGCCCGGTCGGGTGGCGCGACCGCTGGGCATGTTCTCGGCGCAGGCGAGCAGGCCGACCACGTTGATCGGCAGCTGCAGCTCGAGCAGGGTGCGGAAGGTCCCGAGCACGCTGGCGGCGCCGCACATGTCGTATTTCATTTCGTCCATGTTGGGCGAAGGCTTGATGCTGATGCCGCCGGTGTCGAAAGTGATGCCCTTGCCGACCAGGGCGTAGGGCTTGTCGCCCTTCTTGCCGCCGTTGTATTGCAGCACGATCAGGCGTGGCGGCTGCTCGCTGCCCTGGGAAACCGCCAGGAAGGCGCCGGCACCCAGCGCGCGCAGCTTGTTCTCGTCGAGGATCTCGACCTTGAGTCCCTTGTAGGCTTTGCCGAGCTGCCTGGCTTCCTCGGCCATGAAGCTCGGGTGGCAGACGTTGGGCGGCAGGTTGCCGAGGTCGCGCGCGTAGGCCATGCCGGCGGCGATCGCCGCGCCCTGGGCTGCGGCGCGCTCGACGCTCGCCTGGTCGGTCTTGTGGCAGAGCAGGGTGATCTTGCCCAGCGACGAGGGTTCGGCCTTCTTGCTCTTGTAGCGGTCGAAGACGTAGCGGCCGTCGGCGAGCACTTCGACCAGCAGGCGGGCGGTGGCGTAGGCGTCCCGGCCGTCGATCAGGACCCCTTGCAGCGCCAGGGTCGCATCCGCACCGCCCAGCCCCTTGAGGACCGAAAGCACGGCGCCGGCGACCTTGCGCCACTGACGGGCGTTGAGCTCGGATTCGTTGCCGATTCCGACCAGCAGCACGCGCTCGGCCTTGATACCGGGCAGACTGTGCAGCAGCAGCGTCTGTCCGACCTTGCCCTGCAGGTCGCCGCGCTTGAGGATCGTCGTGAGGGCGCCACCGCTCGCGGTGTCCACGGCCTGCGCGGTCTCGCCCAGTGCGAGGCCTTCGCTGACCGGCAACACCAGCGTGGCGGTTTTCAGGGTTGAGGCTTTGGCGCTTTTGACAACGAATTCCATGGTGTGGAGTCCCCAAGACAAAGAGTCGGGTTTGCAGGATAATGCCGGCTATTTTCCGGTGGTTCGTCTGCGGGCGGGCCGGCAATGGCGGCTAGTTTGAGCGTACCCGCCTGAGC
Organism: Stutzerimonas nosocomialis; assembly: GCF_005876855.1. Lineage (GTDB taxonomy): Bacteria > Pseudomonadota > Gammaproteobacteria > Pseudomonadales > Pseudomonadaceae > Stutzerimonas > Stutzerimonas nosocomialis. The sequence goes on from NZ_QLAE01000023.1 coordinate 68,023, forward strand.
CTGACAACCCTGGAGTTTCTGGTTTGATCGTCTTTCGTTACCTGTCTCGTGAAGTCCTGATCACCATGAGCGCCGTCAGCGCCGTGCTGCTGGTGATCATCATGAGTGGCCGTTTCATCAAGTACCTCGCCCAGGCCGCGCAGGGCCTGCTCGACCCCGGCGTGCTGTTCCTGATCATGGGGTTCCGTCTTCCCGGCTTCCTGCAGCTGATCCTTCCCCTGGGGTTGTTCCTCGGCATTCTCCTGGCCTACGGACGCCTGTATCTGGAAAGCGAGATGACGGTGCTGTCGGCCACCGGCATGAGTCAGCAGCGGCTGATGGCCTATAGCCTCGCGCCCGCCGCGGTGGTGGCGCTGCTGGTCGGCTGGCTGAGCCTCGGGCTCGCGCCGCAGGGGGTGACCGAGGTCGCGCGGATTCTCAATCAGCAGGAGTCGCTGACCGAGTTCGATACGCTGGTGCCCGGCCGTTTCCAGACCATGCGCCGCGGCAGTCGGGTGACCTACACCCGGGAGCTGTCCCAGGACCGCAGCGAGCTGGCGGGCGTCTTCATGTCCGAGACCAATACCTCCAGCCAGAGCGGCGCCGATCGCGGCGTCTCGGTGGTGGTGGCCGAGCGGGGGCGCCAGGAAATCCAGCCGGACGGCAGCCGCTACCTGATCCTGGAAAACGGTTTTCGCTACGACGGCAATCCGGGACAGGCCAATTACCGGGCCATCGAGTACGAGACCTACGGCGTCTTGCTGCCGCGCCCGGAGGTCAGCCTCGAGATCAGCGATCGCGAAGCCATTCCGACCCATGAGCTGTTCGGCAGCGACAGCCTGCGCCACCAGTCCGAGCTGCAATGGCGCCTTTCGCTGCCGCTGCTGGTGTTCGTCGTGACGCTGCTGGCGGTGCCGCTGTCGCGGGTCAATCCGCGGCAGGGACGATTCCTCAAGCTGCTGCCCGCGATCCTTCTTTATATGACCTACCTTGCGTTGCTCATCGCCGCCCGCGGCTCGCTCGACAAGGGGCGCATCCCGCCGGCCCTGGGCTTGTGGTGGGTTCACGTCCTGTTCCTTGGAATCGGCCTGCTGATGCTGTACTGGGAGCCCTTGCGCCTGAACATGAAGCGCCGTCGTGCCGGGAGCCTTGCCCATGACTAAGCTCGATCGCTATATCGGTCGTCATGTGTTCGTGGCGATCCTGGCCGTGCTGGGGATCATCGTCGGGCTTGCCCTGCTGTTCGCGTTCATCGACGAGCTGGGCGACATCGAAGGCAGCTACGGCCTGTTCGACGCCTTGCAGTACGTGTTCATGACGGCGCCGCGTCGCTTGTACGAGATGCTGCCGATGGCTGCGCTGATCGGCTGTCTGATCGGCCTCGGCACGCTGGCCAGCAGCAGCGAGCTGACCATCATGCGCGCGGCGGGTGTCTCCCTCGGGCGCATCGTCTGGGCGGTGATGAAGCCGATGCTGGTGCTGCTGATGGTGGGCGTGCTGGTCGGTGAATACGTCGCGCCCTGGAGCGAGGATGCCGCCCAGGCGCGTCGCGCGATGGCTCAGGGCGGTGGTGAGGCGCAGAGCAGCAAGCGCGGGTTATGGCACCGCCAGGGCGACGAGTTCGTCCATGTCAACGCGGTCCAGCCCAATGGCGTGCTGTTCGGCGTGACCCGCTACCGTTTCGATGGCGAGCGGCACCTGCTGTCGGCGAGCTTTGCGCGTCGGGCCGATTACCAGGGCGACCACTGGCAGCTGAAGGATATCTCCACCACGCATTTCCGTGGCGAGCGCACCGAGGTGGAGCAGACCGACGAGGCCCGCTGGGACGTGCAGCTGACGCCGCAGCTGCTGGGGACCGTGATCATGGAGCCCGACGCGCTGTCGATCACCGGTCTGTGGCGCTATATCCATTACCTGGGCGACCAGGGGATGAACAATGCGCGCTACTGGCTGGCGTTCTGGGGCAAGGTGCTGCAGCCGCTGGTCACCGTCGCGCTGGTGCTGATGGCGATCTCCTTCATCTTCGGGCCGCTGCGCTCGGTCACCCTCGGTCAGCGGATCTTCACCGGCGTGGTGGTCGGATTCGTCTTCCGCATCGTTCAGGATCTGCTCGGGCCGGCCAGCCAGGTGTTCGGCTTCTCGCCGTTGCTGGCCGTGGTATTGCCCGCCGCGATCTGTGCATTGGCGGGGCTGCTTCTGCTGCGGCGGGCGGGCTAGGGTAGCGTCATTTCTTCTTGTGGATGTTCTTCGGAAGCTGGACCACCTGGCTTTCGGAGTAGATGTCGTGCCAGGTGCGCTTTTGCTTGTCCCACAGCATCCACCAGTAGCCGAGCCCGAAAAACAGCCACGAGCCGATCGCGACGAGGAAGCGCAGCAGCGCCTGCCAGAGCCCGATGGCGCTGTCGTCCGCGTTCTGTATCCGCACGCCCCACACCTGCATGCCGAGCGTCTGGCCGTTATGGGTCCAGAACTTGGCGAAGAAGCCGAACAGACTGAAGAACAGCAGGGTCGAGAGCAGGGGGTCGATGTCCAGGGCGCCGCTCTCGGACAGTGCCTGCAGCTGTTCGCTGCCATACAGCAATCGCAGCACGATCTGCTGGTAGGCGAGCGTCACGACCATCAATAGCGCGATGGAGAGGAAGCTGTCGTAGAGGATGGCGGCCAGGCGGCGCCAGAGGCTGGCGGGCGGAAAGGGGCCCTGGGGGGATAGCAGGTGATTGCGCATTTCGGCTCCGATGGAAAAGGCAGCCGGCATTCTACGGAATTCCGCCCACAAAAAAGCCCCTGATGTTTCCATCAGGGGCTTTCGACAAGCGGCAAGGCTTAGCCCAGGATTTGAACCTGGTCAGCCTGCATGCCCTTCTGTCCTTGTACAGCGATGAAGCTGACCTTCTGGCCTTCTTTCAGGCTCTTGAAGCCATTGCCTTCGATCGCGCGGAAGTGCACGAACAGATCCGGACCGCTCTCAGGAGTGATGAAACCAAAACCTTTCTCGTCGTTAAACCACTTGACGGTACCGTTCTGACGATTCGACATGTCTTTGTATCCTTGAAACTCAAAAGTTGAATTGCCCCGGCATATAGATGCAGGAAGCTGGAACTGGTTGCAAAGAGTAAGAGAAGTCGAGCGGGATGTAGCGGATCTGAAGATCTACTGCATCAGGTCACGATTCAACAGCGACCCATGCAAACACAGTGGGCACACTCTACGCTAACTCACCAGGGAATGCCAACCCCTCGGAGTCATGAAAGTTGAGTGTGCAGGACCCATGCCTGCGCATTGCTGTGTCGGCGAAGATCGCCGTGTTGCGGTCGCGTTTCTGTGACGAGGATGTGGCGGCTGCCGTTCATCTGTCATGGCGCCTGCGCCATGGCTCGTCTAGAGCCTGGGTCCGTGCGGATCCAGTATTCGATGATGCTGCTTCGGCGGGCCGGCGCTCGTAGCGGAGCGGCAGGCGGTATCGAGTGCCGAAGAGTCGCCTGGCAGCCTGTTGGAGTTGGTTTGGCTGGCCAGGAAAGGACGCGGATACTACAGCGTCGAATGCCGACGTGCAATGGCAAGACGCCAATAATCGGAACGAGTCGACACAGTGTCGCTGGCACAAAAAAACCGGCCAGGCCGGTTTTCCTGTCGGCGGCTTGCTTGCCGCCTGATGTCGTGGTGCCTCGGGAGAGACTCGAACTCTCACTCTGTCGCCAGAAACGGATTTTGAATCCGCCGCGTCTACCGATTCCGCCACCGAGGCACGATGGGCGCGCAGTATAGGGATGCCGGTCGGGACGGTCAATCGGGCCGGCGTGGTCAGGGGGCCTCCGTTTCGGATAAGCTTTGCGCCCCCTGAAAGCAGCCCAATGACTCCATGCACGTCGCCGATTTTTCCTTCGAACTTCCCGAGTCGCTGATCGCCCGCCATCCGCTTGCCGAGCGCCGCGGCAGCAGGCTGTTGCAGCTCGATGGCGAGACCGGGCGGATCGAGCACGGCCGCTTCGCGGATATTCTCCAGCACCTGCGTGCCGGCGACCTGATGGTGTTCAACAACACCCGGGTGATTCCGGCGCGCCTGTTCGGTCACAAGGCCTCGGGCGGCAAACTAGAGGTGCTGGTCGAGCGGGTGCTGGATGAGCATCGGGTCCTGGCGCACGTGCGCTCGAGCAAGTCGCCCAAGCCCGGCTCGTCGATTCTGCTCGACGGCGGTGGCGAGGCGCGGATGCTGGCGCGCCACGATGCGCTGTTCGAGCTCGAGTTTTCCGAACCCGTGTTGCCGTTGCTCGAACGCATCGGCCACATGCCATTGCCACCTTATATAGATCGCCCCGACGAGGCGGCCGATCGCGAGCGCTACCAGACCGTCTATGCCGAGCGCGCCGGTGCGGTGGCCGCGCCGACGGCGGGGCTGCATTTCGACGAGCCGCTGCTGCAGGCGATCCGGGACAAGGGCGTGTCGATCGCCTTCGTCACCCTCCACGTCGGGGCCGGAACCTTTCAGCCGGTACGGGTCGAGCGGATCGAGGAACACCACATGCACCGCGAGTGGCTGGAAGTCGACCAGCAGGTGGTCGATGCCGTCGCGGCTTGCCGTGAACGCGGCGGGCGGGTGGTGGCGGTCGGCACCACCAGCGTCCGCTCCCTGGAGAGCGCGGCGCGTGATGGCACGCTCAAGCCGTTCCGGGGTGACACCGACATCTTCATCTATCCAGGCAAGGCCTTTCATGTGGTCGATGCGCTGGTGACGAATTTCCATCTGCCCGAGTCCACGTTGCTGATGCTGGTCTCGGCGTTCGCCGGATACCCGGAGACCATGGCTGCCTACAAGGAAGCCGTGGAGCAGGGCTACCGTTTCTTCAGTTACGGTGATGCGATGTTCATCACCCGCAATCCCGCGCCGCGCGGACCCGAGGATCGCCCATGAGTCGTACCTGCCACATGACCTTCGAAGTGCTCGCCAGCGAAGGGCGCGCACGTCGCGGTCGACTGACCTTTCCGCGCGGCACGGTGGAAACGCCCGCGTTCATGCCCGTCGGCACCTACGGCACCGTCAAGGGCATGCTGCCGCGCGACATCGAGGCGATCGGCGCGCAGATCATTCTGGGCAACACCTTCCACCTGTGGTTGCGTCCGGGGACCGAGGTCATTCGCCGGCATGGCGACCTGCATGACTTCATGCAGTGGAAAGGCCCGATCCTGACCGATTCCGGCGGTTTCCAGGTGTTCAGCCTGGGTGCGATGCGCAAGATCAAGGAAGAGGGCGTGTACTTTTCCTCGCCGGTGGACGGTGCCAAGGTGTTCATGGGGCCCGAGGAGTCGATGCAGGTGCAGCGCGACCTGGGCTCCGACATCGTGATGATCTTCGACGAATGCACGCCCTATCCGGCGGACGAGGAAGTCGCGCGGCGCTCGATGGAGCTTTCGCTGCGCTGGGCGGCGCGCTCCAAGGCGGCCCATGGCGACAGCCCCTCCGCGTTGTTCGGCATCGTTCAGGGCGGGATGCACGAATCGCTGCGCATGCGCTCGCTCGAGGGGCTTTGCGAGATCGGTTTCGACGGCCTCGCCATCGGCGGCCTCTCGGTGGGCGAGCCCAAGGAAGAAATGATCCGCGTGCTCGACTTCCTGCCGCAGCACATGCCGGCAGACAAACCGCGTTACCTGATGGGAGTAGGCAAGCCCGAGGATCTGGTGGAAGGTGTGCGCCGCGGCGTCGACATGTTCGATTGCGTGATGCCGACCCGCAATGCGCGAAACGGCCACCTGTTCGTCGACGACGGCGTGATCAAGATCCGCAACGCGGTGCACAAGCACGATGAGTCGCCGCTGGACCCGACCTGTGACTGCTACACCTGCCAGAATTTCACCTGCGCCTATCTCTATCATCTGGACAAGTGCGGTGAAATGCTCGGCAGCATGCTCAATACCATTCACAATTTGCGGCATTACCAGCGATTGATGGCCGGTTTACGCGACGCCATCCAAAAGGGTACATTGGCTGCCTTTGTCGACACCTTCTATGCCAAGCGCGGACTGCCAACCCCGCCGCTTGGATGATTTTTTACCACTACGTCCCTGCAACAGGAGTGCTACATGAGCTTTCTGATTCCCGCCGCCCATGCCCAGGAGGCCGCCGGCCCCGCTGGTACCGGTTTCGAGTGGGTCTTCCTGATCGGTTTTCTGGTCATCTTCTACCTGATGATCTGGCGTCCCCAGGCCAAGCGCGCCAAAGAGCACAAGAACCTGATCGGCGGCCTGCAGAAGGGTGACGAAGTGGTCACCTCCGGCGGTATCGCAGGTCGCGTCGCCAAGGTTGCGGACGATTTCGTGGTGCTGGAAGTGTCCGATACCGTCGAACTGAAGATCCAGAAGGTCGCGATCGCCGCCACCTTGCCCAAGGGCACCCTGAAGGCGATCTGAGTTCCTTCGTTCATACCTATCGACGGGGCGCGCAAGGCGCCCCGCGTTCATTAAACGGGCTGCGTCATGCTCAATAGATTCCCCCTCTGGAAATACCTGCTGATACTGGCAGTGCTCGCGGTCGCTTTCGTTTATTCCGCGCCCAACCTCTATCCCGATGACCCCGCGATCCAGATCACCGGTTCGACCGCCGCGCTGCAGGTCGAGCAGGCCGACCTCGATCGTGCCCGTACCGCGCTCGAACAGGCCGGTATCGCAGTCAAGTCCGCCGAGCAGGCGGAGCAGGGGCGCGGTGGACTGCTGCGCCTGGAGCGCCAGAGCGATCAGCTGCCGGCCAAGGACATCGTCCGCCGCGCGCTCGGCGACCAGTACGTGGTCGCGCTGAACCTGGCTCCCACCACGCCGGACTGGCTGCGCAATCTTGGCGCATCGCCGATGAAGCTCGGTCTGGACCTGTCGGGCGGTGTGCACTTCCTGCTCGAAGTGGACATGGACAAGGCCATCGAAACGCGCCTCAACGTCTCCGACGGTGAGGTCAAGGCGCTGCTGCGCCAGGAGCGCGTGCGCTATCGCAGCCTGCCCAACCAGGGCAACTCGCTGCAGCTGGGCTTTGCCGATCAGCAGACGCTGGCCACGGCCCAGGCGCTGGTCCGCAAGAATTTCGGCGATTTCGAATTGAGTACCAGCGAGCGTGGCGGACAGCAGGTGCTGCGCCTGACCATGACCGAGGCCAAGCTGGCTGAAATCCGCGAATACTCGATCCGTCAGAACCTCACCACCGTGCGCAACCGTGTCAACGAGCTGGGCGTCGCCGAGCCGCTGGTGCAGCGCCAGGGCGCCAACCGCATCGTGGTCGAGCTGCCGGGCGTGCAGGACACCGCGGAAGCCAAGCGCATCCTGGGCAAGACGGCTAACCTCGAGTTCCGTCTCGCGGCAGAGCCGGATGCGCCGCGCGCGGCCACCGAAAGCTTCAACTTCCGCCAGGAAGGTCGTCCGCCGGTGCCGCTGGAGCGCACCCTGATCATCACCGGTGACCAGGTCACCGACGCCCAGGCCAGCTACGACGAAAACGGTCGGCCGCAGGTGAACATTCGCCTCGACGGGCACGGCGGCGAGCTGATGAACCGGGCCACCCGCAACAACGTCGGCCGCAGCATGGCGGTGATCTTCATCGAGCAAAGGCCGGTGACGCGCTATGTGCGCCAGACGGTCGACGGTGTCGAGCAGGAGGTGCAGATCCAGGGCTTCCAGGAAGAGAAGCAGATCATCAGCCTGGCGACCATCCAGTCGCCGCTGGGCAGCCAGTTCCGCATCACCGGCCTCGACGGGCAGGGTGAGTCGTCCGAGCTGGCCCTGCTGCTGCGCGCCGGTGGCCTGGCTGCGCCGATGTACTTCGCCGAAGAGCGCACCATCGGCCCGAGCCTGGGCGCCGAGAACATCCAGCTGGGTATCAAGGCTGCCATCTGGGGCTTCGTGCTGGTGGCGGTGTTCATCACGCTGATCTACAAGTTCTTCGGCGTGCTGGCCACCCTGGCGCTGATGTTCAACATGGTCGTGCTGCTGGCGGCGATGTCGATGCTCGGGGCTACCCTGACCCTTCCCGGTATCGCCGGTATCGTGTTGACCATGGGTATGGCGGTCGACGCCAACGTGCTGATCTTCTCCCGGATCAGGGAGGAGATCGGTAACGGCATGTCGATCCAGCGCGCCATCCACGAGGGCTTCGATCGAGCCTTTTCGGCGATTCTCGACGGCAACCTGACCACGCTGCTGGTGGGTGGCATTCTCTTCGCGATGGGCACCGGCCCGGTCAAGGGCTTCGCCGTCACGCTGTCGCTCGGCATCCTGACGTCGATGTTCACCGCGATCATCGTGACGCGCGGCATGGTCAACCTGATCTATGGTGGCCGCGATCTCAAGAAGCTTTGGATTTAAGGTGCTGCCACGATGAAGCGTGTAATCAATTTCATGGCGATCCGCCATTTGGCGTTCGCACTGACCCTGTTGCTGACCGTGGTTGCGTTGGGCAGCCTGATCTTCAAGGGGCTGAACTTCGGTCTGGATTTCACCGGCGGTACCCTGATCGAGCTGGGTTACGAGAAACCGGTAGCCCTCGATCAGGTGCGCTCGCAGCTCGGTGCGGCGGGTTATACCGACGCGGTGGTGCAGAGTTTCGGCGCCACCACCGACGTACTGGTGCGCATGCCGGGCGACGATCCGCAGCTGGGCGCCCAGGTGGCCCAGGCGCTGCAGGCGAGCGATGCCGACAATCCGGCCACGGTCAAACGGGTCGAGTTCGTCGGGCCTGCCGTGGGTGAGGAGCTGCGCGACCAGGGCGGTCTGGGCATGTTGCTGGCCCTGGGCGGCATCCTGGTTTACGTGGCGTTTCGCTTCCAGTGGAAGTTCGGTTTCGGCGCGGTCGTCTCGCTGTTCCATGACGTGGCGGTCGTACTGGGCGTGTTCGCGTTCTTCCAGATTCCGTTCGACCTGACGGTGCTGGCGGCGGTGCTGGCGGTGATCGGCTACTCGCTCAACGACACCATCGTGGTGTTCGACCGGATCCGCGAGAACTTCCGCATGCTGCGCAAGGCCGATCTGATCGAGAACATCAACATCTCTACCACTCAGACGTTGTTGCGAACCCTCGCGACCTCGATCTCCACGCTCATCGCGGTGGGTGCGTTGATGATCTTCGGTGGCGAGAACCTCTGGGGCTTCTCGCTCGCGCTGTTCATCGGCGTGGGTGCCGGTACCTACTCGTCGGTCTACGTGGCCAGCACGCTGCTGGTCTGGCTGAAACTGACCCGCGACGACCTGATCCCGCCGGTCGCCGAGGAAGTGGACGAGCGCCCCTGATCGGATCTCCTGAACTTTCCGGGCCTTGCCGAGTCAAAGGCCCGGATTACGGGCGAGGCCCGCAGGAGAGGACGTTGCAGTGAATAAATCCATGGTTGTCGGTGCGGTTCTGGGTGCTGTAGTGGTGACGGCCGGTGGTGCGTTCGCCACCTACAGCCTGATGGATCGAGGCCCTCAGTTCGCCGAAGTGGTCGAGGTGCAGCCGGTCAAGGAAACCCTCAAGACGCCTCGCGAGGTCTGCAAGGACGTCACCGTGACGCGCCAGCGTCCGGTGCAGGATCAGCACAAGATCGCCGGTACGGTCATCGGCGCGGTCGCAGGCGGTCTGCTCGGTAATCAGGTCGGTGGCGGTAGCGGCAAGAAAATCGCCACCGTCGCCGGAGCTGCGGCTGGCGGTTATGCCGGCAACAAGGTGCAGGGCAACATGCAGGCGAACGACACCTACACCACCACCGAGACCCGCTGCGACACGGTTACCGACGTGAGCGAGAAGATCGTTGGCTACGACGTGAAGTACAACCTCGGCGGCCAGATCGGCCAGGTGCGCATGGATCGTGATCCCGGCGCACAGATTCCCGTCAAGGATGGCCAGCTGGTGCTGGTGCAGCAATAAGTCTTTCGCAGACGAAGAAGCGCCCCGCGGGGCGCTTTTTTTTATGCGCTGATTTCGGCGAGGCGAGTATGGTCGCGTGGGTTTCACCGCCCTACAGGCTGCGAAGCAGAACGCGGTGCGCGGCCACGAAGGGGTGAGGCTTGCCGAATAACCTGGGACGCAGTCCCTGGTGAGAGTCCGGCGGCAATAAAAAAAGCCCTGGGTTTTCACCTGGGGCTTCGAATTTGGCTCCGCGACCTGGACTCGACTGCGAAGCAGAACGCGCTTCAGCGCGGCCCCGAAGGGGTGAGGCTTGCTGAATAACCGGGGACGTAGTCCCTGGTGAGAGTCCGGGTGGCAATAAAAA
>NZ_QLAE01000024.1 GCF_005876855.1 Stutzerimonas nosocomialis
TGGGCGGCCGGGCTGAAATTGCCCATCGAGCTGTCGGAGGTGGAATAGCCGCCGGTGGCGATGGTGGTCATCGCGTGGTTGACCGCCTCGAAGGGCGTCATGCCGCTCAGCCAGTAGGCCAGGCCGCAGAGGAAGGTCAGCGCGACGTAAATCAGCAGGATCGACTGGGCCATCATGTGCGAACGCGGCATGGCTTTCTGAGACCAGTCCGAGGACTCGGTCTGGAACAGCCGCATGCCGCCGACACGTAGCAACGGCAGAATCGCGACCGCCATGCCGATGAAGCCGATACCGCCGAGCCACTGCAGCATCGAGCGCCACATCAGCAGCCCGGGCGAGGCGCTGTCCAGGCCGGACAGCACGGTGGAACCGGTGGTGGTGATCCCTGACATGGTCTCGAAGAAGGCATCGGTGTAGCTGATGTGCTGGATCAGCATCATCGGCAGCGCCGCGAAGCAGCACACCACCAGCCAGCTCATGGTCGTCAGGAAGTACATGTCCCGCGGCCGCAGCTGCGTCAGCGCCGGGCGCCCCGGCATCACCAGCGCCACGCCGCAGCTGACGGTGATCAGACTGGCCCAGACGAATGCCTGGAGATCGTCGGTTTGTTCGAACACCAGCAGCGTGAACATCGGGATGAGCATGCTGGCTGCGAGCGTGACCAGGAATATGCCGAGGATGAAACCGATGATGCGCAGTGTCGGCAGGGCCATGTGGTGCTCGGCTCGAGGGTCGAAAAGAGGGCGTCATTCTACGCTCGCCGTCGCGGCTGTAAACCGCGCCAGTGCGAGGCTACAGCCGTTTGGCAGGGGGCCTGCCTATTTGTCGTGGCGCCCCTTCACAAGCGATGGGCGATGCATAGAATAGCCGCCTGGGCGCCGGCCTATTCCGGTTCTTGAGTGTGTCCTGTCCATGTCCATCGACAATCCCTGCCTGACGTGCGGCGCCTGCTGCGCATACTTCCGAGTGTCCTTCTTCTGGGGCGAGTGCGCATCGTCCGGCGGCCTGGTGCCGGATGAGCTGACCGTGCAGGTCAGCCCGTTCCACGTTGCCATGAAAGGCACTGAAGCCAAGCCGGCCCGTTGTGTCGGTCTGCTCGGCGATGTGGGGTGCGGCGTGCGCTGCACCCTGTATGAGCAGCGCTCGAGCACCTGCCGGGAATTCGAGGCGTCCTGGGCCAATGGCGAACACAACATCCATTGCGACACCGCGCGTGCGGCCCATGGCCTGCCTCCGCTCACGCCGCCTCTGCAGCCCGAGGTCTCGCCGGTTCGCGTCGCCTGACGCTCGGGCATTAGGCGCCAGGGCAGGCTGCCCCTAGAATGGGTGGTCCGGCCACTGGAGATCACCGAATGCAAGCTATCGATCTGCTGCTCAACCGCGTTTCCGTCGCGCGTCTCTGCGAACCCGCCCCCAGCGCCGAGCAGCGAGAGCTGATCTTTCGCGCGGCGCTACGGGTTCCGGATCACGGTCAGCTACAGCCCTGGCGTTTTCTGACGGTGGAGGGACAGGGCCGCGAGCGGCTGGGTCAGCTGTTCGTCGAAGCGCTGGAGCGCCGCGCGTCCGCCGCCGCCCCCGAGGCGCTGGAGAAGGCCGCGCGGATGCCGTTGCGCGCGCCGTTGCTGATCGTCGTCGTCGCCCGGTTGCAGGATCATCCCAAGGTGCCGCACAGCGAGCAGCTGCTGGCAGCCGGCTGCGCCGCCCACGCCATGTTGCTCGCGGCCCATGCGCAGAGCATCGGTGCGGTATGGCGAACCGGCGATTTCTCCTATGACCCCCATGTGGCTGAGGGCCTCGGGCTGGGGCCGGGCGAGCAGATCATCGGCTTTCTCTACATGGGCACGCCCGAGGGGCGGGTGCGGGCCGCACCCGAGCCTGCAACGGAGCCGTTCGTCCAGCGCTGGGGCGACTAGCCCGAGTCGCCTCAGCCGCGCTCTGCCGGAGTCAGCGGCAGCTCGAGGGTGGCGACGAAGCCGCCTTCCGGGTGATTGGCCAGGATCAGACGCCCGGCATGGCGCTCGATGGCGCGGCGCGCGATGGCCAGGCCCAGACCGTGGCCGTTCGCACTTTGTCCTGGCGCGCGGAAGAAGGGTTCTCCCAGTTGCGCCAGATGCGCCTGGTCGACACCGGGACCATGGTCGCGAATGCTCAGCGACAGCCAGCCGTCGTTCTCCCTGGCACGAATCTCGATCGGCTGGCCCGCCGGGTTGAAACGCAGGGCGTTGCGCAGCAGATTGTCCACCGCGCGCTCGAACATATCCGGCCAGCCCTGCAATTCGAGACGCTCCGGCGCGTCGAGCTGGATGCTCTGTTCCGGCGCCAGGAGCGTTGCGTTGTCGCGCAGTTGTTCGAGCATCGGCAACAGGGCGATGGGGCGTGAGGCGCCGGGTTCCGCGTCCAGTCGGGCGAGCTCGAGGATCTCGGCGATCAGGGCTTCGAGTCGATCGCATTCCTGTGCCAGCCTCGGCCAGATCGCTTCGCGTTCCCGTGGCCCGGCGCGCTCGGCGAGCGCCAGGGCCACACGCAGGCGAGCAAGGGGCGAGCGCAGTTCGTGGGAGACGTCGCGCAGCAGCTGGCGCTGGCTGCCGATCAAGGTCTGCAGGCGCGCGCCCATCCTGTTGAAGTCGTTGGCCAGCACGCCGAGTTCGTCGCGGCGCTTGGCCAGCCGTGCCAGCGAGTTCTGCTGGTAGGCGGTCTGGCCCAGGTCGTGAACGGCGCTGCGCAGGCGGTCCAGGGGGCGGGTGATGGAAATGGTCAGCAACAGGCTGAAACCGGTCAGCACCACCAGCGCGATCGCCAGCGCGCTGATCGGGAAGATCAGGTTCTCCCGCTGCCAGTCGCGAAGATCCTGATGGGGAATCCGGTAGATGAACAGGTAGGTTTCGCCCGTGAGCGGGCTGGTGTAGTCGGTACTCAGGCGGCGCCAGGGCAGGCGGCGTTCGTCGTTCTGCTGGCGGGCCTCGAACGCGGCCGAGCGGGCGGGGAAGGTACCGCGTACGACGGGATGGCCGGTCTCGCCGAGTACCTGGACGTCGATGCGAAAGCGCCGGCGGTATTCCTCCAGCGCCAGCTGGGCGGCGATCGGTCCCTGGCGTTCATAGACGCGGGTCCAGTTCTCGGCCAGCCGATTGACCGCCGGGTGGCGGCTGAGAATCCAGGCGTCCTGGTTGAGCACCTGGCCGAGCAGTACGGCAAGCCCTGCCGCCAGGGCGATGGCCAGCCAGAAGGTGGCGAGGATGCGCCAGAACAATGACCGCACCGGAAATCTCCATGGCAAAGCCCGGCAGGCTTCGCGAAGGGCGGTTCGCGAACGCTGCCGGGCAGGTTAAGGGTGGGCGTCGGCGATCAGCTCTTCTTGCTGTCGCGCTCGGCTTTCCACTGCTTGAATTCAGCGCGCTCGGCGCGCTTTGCTTCCATCTTCTTCTGCATTTCGTCGAACTGCTTCTGCTGCTCGGGGTTGAGCAGGGCGCGGATGTCGTTGCGGCGTTTTTCCGCGGCGGCCTTGAGTTCGTCCTGCATCGCCTTCTGCTCGGCTTCGGGCAGCTTGGCGAGGTAGCGCTGGGTGATCTCGTGGCGGTTCTTCATCTGCTCGCCCATCAGGGTGCGCATCTGGCGCTGCTGGTCCTTGGTCAGGTCCAGTTCTTTCATCATCATGTGCGGCGCGTGGTGCTTGCCACGCGGGCCTTCGTGCTTGCCGTCAGCGGGCATGGCCAGTGCGAGGGCCGGGAGGGTGCTGGCGAACATCACTGCGATCAGAGTCTTGCGCATGGTAGGTCTCTCCTGGTTCCTGGGGACCGGCTGGCTATCGAACCGTTCGAAGCCCTCTGTGGTTGCCGGATGTGCCCAGTCTAGGGCGCGCAAGGTCAAGGGCGGTCAGCCGAGCGTAAAGCATCGGTAAACCTGGTTTCAGGAGGCGTACAGGTAGCCCCGGCTGCGCAGCGCGACGATGCGGGGCCTGCCGTCGGCGTGGGGGCCGAGTTTGCGCCGGAGGTTGCTCACGTGCATGTCCAGGCTGCGGTCGTAGAGCGTCAGCTTCCGGCCCAGGGCCAGCTGAGCCAGGGATTGCTTGTCGATGGGCTCTCCCGGATTGCTCAGGAGCGCTTCGAGGATGCGACCTTCGGACAGGGTCAGGCTGACCTCGACATTGCCCAGCGTGGCGATGCCGCGGGCGGGGCTGTAGCTGAGGTCGCCCAGCCCGAGCTGGCTGGGCGTGGTGGGGTTGAGGCTGCGACGCAGCACGGCCCGCAGGCGTGCGGTCAGTTCGCGCGGGTCGCAGGGTTTGGCCAGGTAGTCGTCGGCGCCGAGTTCCAGGCCGAGGATCCGGTCGAGGGGCTCGCCCCGGGCCGAGAGCATCAGCACCGGCAGCTCCGGGTGTTCGCTGCGCAATTGCTTGAGCAGTTCCAGGCCGCTGCCGTCGGGCAGCATCACGTCGAGGATCACGGCCGCGGGCTGGCTGCTGGCCAGGGCGCTGCGGGCGCTTTGCCCGTCGTGGCAGGCCTTGGTGTCGAAGCCCTCCTGGCCGAGCCAGCTGACCAGCAACTCGCACAGTTCCTGGTCGTCGTCGATCAACAGCAGTTCACTCATGATTCGTCCGTTGCGGCTCGGTTGGTTCAGGATGAGAAGCGGGGCCGGTCAGGGCAGGACTTTCTTGAACGGCTTGACCGTCACCGACGCGTAGACGCCGGCATCATTGTACGGATCGGCCTTGGCCCATTGCTCGGCGGCCTGGAGCGACTCGAACTCGGCCACGACCAGGCTGCCGGTGAAGCCGGCTTCGCCCGGGTCGTTGCTGTCGATCGCCGGGTGCGGGCCGGCCAGCACGAGTCGACCTTCCTGCTTGAGCTGCTCCAGGCGCGCCAGGTGGGACGGACGGGTGGCAAGGCGCTTTTCGAGGGAGGCGGGGGCGTCGGTGGCAATGATGGCGTAGAGCACGGGCGTTTACTCCTTGAGATCTTTCGTTTGGGGTTCTTGAACGTAGCGATACAGAGACAGACCCTGGCCGAGCATGAACAGCAGCGTCATGCCGAGGCTGCCGAATACCTTGAAGTCGACCCAGATGGCGCGGTAGGCGAATTGTTTCACTGCGGACGCCACGGGAACGGGAGTGGCCGGCATAATAGCAAACCGCGTCCGGGGCGAAACGGGCGTGGCGGCACCGTCGCCGCATGCCGGTCGAGCGCCGTGCCGGGGCACGAGCCGCTGCCGCGGTTGTCTGAACCTTGACCGTCGTCCACCCTCGCTGGAGCTCGTATTGACCACCGTTGACCTGCATTGCCACAGCACCGCTTCCGATGGCGCCCTCGCGCCTGCCGTACTGGTGGAACGCGCCCATTCGCGAGGCGTGCAGCTGCTGGCGCTGACCGACCATGACACCCTCGACGGCCTCGACGAGGCGGAGCGGGCGACCCGGGAGCGCGGTATGCGACTGGTCAATGGCATCGAGCTGTCGTGCCTGTGGGGCGGTGCGACCATTCACGTGCTGGGCTACGGCTTTTCCCGCGAGGCGCCGGCGCTGCGGGCGTCCATCGAAGCCCTGCGCCAGGGGCGCTGGCAACGTGCGCAGCTGATCTCCGAGCGGCTGGCGGCCAAGGGAATGCCGGGCGCGCTCGAGGGTGCCCGGGCCTATCAGCAGGAGCTGGGCGACAGCGAGAACGCGCCGGCTCGCCCTCATTTCGCCGAGTTCCTGGTGCGCGCCGGGCATGTGCGCGACCGTGCCGAAGCGTTCCGCAAGTGGCTGGGGTCGGGCAAGCTCGGCGACGTGAAGCAGCACTGGCCGTCGCTCGAAGAGGTGGTGAACACGCTGCGCGAGGCCGACGCCTGGGTGAGCCTGGCGCATCCCTGGCAGTACCCCTTCACCCGCAGCAAGCGGCGCAAGCTGGTGATCGACTTCGCGCGGGCCGGAGGCCATGCACTGGAGGTGGTCAACGGCATGCAGCCGCTCGAGCAGGTCGGTGGCCTGTCGACCCTGGCACGCGAGTTCGGGCTGATGGCCAGTGTCGGCAGCGACTTCCATGCGCCGGGCGAATGGTCTGAACTGGGTCTGTATCGCACCCTGCCGGAGGACCTGCCCCGGTTGTGGGAACGTTTCAACCAGAGCCCTGCCGGCGTGCCGGCAACGAGCGAGGCGACATGAGCCAATTTTTTCAGATCCACCCCGAGAACCCGCAGGCGCGCCTGATCAAGCAGGCCGTGGAAATCCTGCGCAATGGCGGAGTGGTGATCTATCCCACCGACTCCTCCTACGCGCTGGGCTGCTCGATCGGCAACAAGACGGGCATCGAGCGTATCCGCCGGCTGCGCCAGCTCGACGACAAGCACAATTTCACGCTCGCCTGCCGCGATCTCTCCCAGCTGGGGCTGTTCGCCAAGGTCGACACCCAGTCGTTCCGCCTGCTCAAGACCCACGTGCCGGGCCCCTACACCTTCATCCTCAATGCGACGCGGGAAGTGCCGCGCATGCTGCTGCATCCCAAGCGCCGCACCATCGGGCTGCGCGTGCCGGCATTGCCGATCGCCCAGGCGCTGCTCGCCGAGCTGGGCGAGCCCCTGATGAGCGTCAGCCTGATCATGCCGGGCGAAAGCCTGCCGATGAGCGATCCGTACGAGATGCGCCAGCTGCTCGAGCATCAGGTGGACCTGATCATCGATGGCGGTTACGGTGGGCTGGAAGCGTCCACGGTGATCAACCTGGCCGACGGCGAGCCGGAGGTGGTGCGCGTCGGTTGTGGCGATCCCCAGGCGTTCGTCGAGTCGGCGTGATTGGCGCCGTGACGCACGTTCTCTCATCTTTGCAAAGGAATCTGCCTTGAGCGCCATGGATTCTCAGCGTCGGGTCGTTTCCGGCATGCGCCCGGTGGGACGGCTCCATCTTGGCCAGTACCTGGGGGTGCTCAAGAGCTGGGTGCGGCTGCAGCACGAGTACGACTGCTACTTCTGCATCGCCGACTGGCATGCACTGATCGGCTACCCCGAGCAAGCCGCGACCGTCGCGGACGATGCGCTGGAAATGGCCATCGACTGGCTCGCTGCCGGCGTCAGCCCGAGTTCGGCGGTGCTGTTCATCCAGTCCCAGGTGCCCGAGCACGCCGAACTCCACCTGCTGTTGTCGGCGCTCTGCCCGGCGCCCTGGCTCGAGCGCATGCCGGTTTACCGCGAGACCCATGCCGAGCGCCATGAGCAGGGCGCCGACAGCTATGGCTTCCTGGGTTATCCGCTGCTGCAGGCGGCCGATATCCTGCTGTATCGCGCCGGGGTGGTTCCGGTCGGTGCCGATCAGCTGCCCAACCTGGAGTTGGCGCGGGATGTCGCGCGACGCTTCAATCACCTGTTCGGACGCGAAGCGGATTTCGAGGCCAGGGCCGAGGCGGCCATCCTCAAGCTCGGCAAGAAAACCTCGCGGCTCTACAACTCCCTGCGCAAGGCCTACCAGGAACAAGGCGATCTCGAGGCGCTGAACACGGCGAGGGCGCTGCTCATGGAGCAGTCGACCATCACCCTGGGTGACCAGGAGCGCCTGTGGGGATACCTCGAAGGGGGAGGCCGGGTAATACTGCCCGAGCCCCGGCCGCTACTCGGCGAGACGCCGCGTATCACCGGCCTGGACGGTGGCAGGATGGCCGAGGCGGCCGGCAATGCGATCTACCTGCGCGACACGCCGCAACAGATCGAAGACAAGATCATCCACATGCCCACCGATCCCACGCGGGTGCGCCGCGAGGACCCGGGCGAGCCGACGCGCTGCCCGGTCTGGTCGCTGCACCAGGTCAACAGCGACGAGGCGGTGTGCCGCTGGGCCGAGCAGGGCTGTCGCAGCGCGGGCATCGGCTGCCTGGAATGCAAGGGCGCGCTGGTCGATGCGATCAGGACCGAGCTCGCACCCTTGCAGGAGCGCGCCGAGGACTACGAGCAGAACCCCGATCTGGTCCGTAGTATCCTTGGCGAAGGCGCCGAGCGCGCCCGCGACGAAGCCCGGGAAACCCTGGCCGAGGTTCGTCGCGCCATGGGCCTGCACTATCGCTAGTCGCCCGCCGTTCCCCGCTTCGCCGAGAGCTTCCATGCAGCAGGACCCCAACACCCAGACGCCCCCCGAGCAGCTGCCGCTGGCGCTGGTTTACGGCGAAGCCTTCACCGAGGTGCCGCTGGACCTCTACATCCCGCCGGACGCGCTCGAAGTCATCCTCGAGGCGTTCGAAGGGCCGCTCGACCTGCTGCTCTATCTGATCCGCAAGCAGAACATCGACATTCTTGACATCCCGGTGGCCGAGATCACCCGGCAATACATGGGCTACGTCGAGCTGATGAAGACGGTGCGTCTCGAACTCGCCGCCGAGTACCTGGTGATGGCCGCCATGCTCGCGGAGATCAAGTCGCGGATGTTGCTGCCGCGGTCGGCCGAAGCCGAGCAGGAGGAAGAGGACCCGCGCGCCGAGCTGATCCGCCGCCTGCAGGAGTACGAGCGCTTCAAGACGGCGGCCGAAGACCTCGATGGCCTGCCCCGGCTGGGCCGCGAGCTGCACGTCCCGCAGATCGAGGCACCGGAGGCGAGGGCGCGCAAGCTGCTGCCCCAGGTCAGCCTCGAAGAGCTGCTGTTGTCGATGGCCGAGGTGTTGCGCCGTGCCGACATGTTCGAAAGCCACCAGGTCACCCGGGAGGCGCTGTCCACCCGCGAGCGCATGAGCGAGGTGCTCGAGCGCCTCAAGGGCGGCGGCTTCGTCGCCTTCGTCGCCCTGTTTCGCGCCGAGGAGGGCCGGCTCGGCGTGGTGGTCACCTTCATGGCGGTGCTGGAGCTGATCAAGGAATCGCTGGTGGAACTGGTGCAGAATGAGCCCTTCGCCCCGATCCATGTCAGAGCCCGAGCCGAGTAGATGAACCTCTCCGACCCCAAAGACCTTGCCTCCCTGCTCGAAGCCTACCTGCTGGCCTCGGGCAAGCCGTTGTCGCTCGAGCGTCTCGGCGAGCTGTTCGAAGAGGTGGAGCGGCCGGAGCCGGCGCTGCTGCGCAAGGCGCTGGAGGTGCTCGACAAGTCCTGCAAGGGGCGCGCCTTCGAACTCAAGGAAGTCGCCTCCGGTTATCGCCTGCAAGTGCGTGAGCGCTATGCGCCCTGGGTCGGCCGGCTGTGGGAGGAGCGCCCGCAACGCTATTCGCGGGCACTGCTCGAAACGCTGGCCCTGATCGCCTACCGGCAGCCGATCACTCGCGGCGAGATCGAGGATATCCGCGGCGTCGCGGTGAACAGCCAGATCGTCAAGACGCTGCTCGAGCGCGAGTGGGTCCGGGTCGTTGGCCATCGCGACGTACCCGGGCGCCCGGCGATGTTCGCCACCACCAAGGCCTTTCTCGATCATTTCAACCTCAAGAGTCTCGACCAGCTGCCGCCGCTCGCGGTGCTGCGTGAGATGGAGCCCGAGCCGACGGGCGTGCTCGAAGACGACGCGCCGGTGCCCGAGTCCCTGCAGGCGCGCGCCGACCTGGCCACCGATGAGGAGGCGCCGGCGCCACGGGGCGAGCAGACCAGTTTCCGCACCCTGCTGGCCGAGCTCGACTCCATGGAACAGGGCCTGAAGATCGACTTCGAGGACCTGGCTCGCGACGAGCCCGAAGCCGACGAGGCCGATCAGGATCGCGACGCCTCCGTCTCTCTGGACGAGGACGACTCGTCGCATCGCTAACCCGGGAGGTCGACGGTGAAGAGCCCCTGCATCAAGGTCTGCGAGTTCGATCAGGACGTTTGCCGCGGTTGCGGCCGTACCCGCCAGGAAATCAAGGGCTGGAAGAAGCTCGACAAGAGCGAGGCGCGCCGGGTGCTGGCCGAGGCGGACATGCGCCTGTTGGTGCTCGAGGCCTCGGGGCGACGCAAGCGCAAGCGGTAGGCGGGCGGGTCAGTGCCTTCCGCTCAGGTAGCTGGCGTAATCGGGTATCCGATACTCGTGGGCCTGTTCGAAGAGCGGGCTGCTGAGCAGGTAGTCGGCGCTGCTCTCGTTGCTGGCCACCGGAATGTTCCATACCGCGGCTATGCGCAGCAGGGCCTTCACGTCCGGGTCGTGCGGTTGAGGCTCGAAGGGGTCCCAGAAGAAGATCAGGATGTCGATGCGCTGCTCGGCGATGCGCGCGCCGATCTGCTGGTCGCCGCCCAGCGGGCCGCTGAGCATGCTTTCCACCGGCAGCCCCAGCGCCTCGCTCACCAGCATGCCGGTGGTGCCGGTGGCGATCAGTTCGTGGCGCAGCAGCTGCTCGCGCTGGCGTTGTGCCCAGGCGAGCAGGAACGACTTGCAGTGATCGTGGGCGACCAGGGCGATGCGTTTGCGCGCCGGAAGCTCGGCATGGGTGAAGGCGATGCGGTTCATGGTGTCCCTCCCCGGGAAAAACGGGGTGGCCTGGTCGGTCGCCCCGTCTTGCCCGCTTCATGCAGCCTCGTACAGGGCCTTGCAGCTGTCCAGCATGCGGTTGGAGAAGCCCCATTCGTTGTCGTACCAGGCCATGATCTTGAGCATGCGGCCGCTGGCCTTGGTGTGGTTGGCGTCGAAGATCGACGACAGCGGGTTGTGGTTGAAGTCGCAGGAGACCAGCGGCAGGCTGTTGTAGCCCAGTACCGGCGATCGCTCGCTGGCGGCCTTGAGCATGGCGTTGACTTCGTCGGCACTGGCCTCGCGGGTGGTCATCAGGGTCAGGTCGACCAGCGACACGTTGATCACCGGGACGCGCACCGCCATGCCGGTGAACTTGCCGGCGAGCTCCGGCAGCACCAGGCCGACGGCTTCGGCCGCGCCGGTCTTGGTCGGGATCATCGACTGGGTGGCCGAGCGGGCGCGGAACGGGTCGCTGTGATAGACGTCGGAAAGGTTCTGGTCGTTGGTATAGGCGTGGATGGTGGTCATCAGGCCTTGCTCGATGCCCAGTTCCCGCTGCAGCACCTGGGCGACCGGGGCCAGGCAGTTGGTGGTGCAGGAGGCGTTGGAAATGATCTGGTGCGACTGGCGCAGGCTCTGGTGGTTGACGCCGTAGACGATGGTGGCGTCGACGTCCTTGCCGGGTGCGGAAATGATCACCTTGGAGGCGCCGGCTTCCAGATGCGCGGCCGCCTTGTCGCGCGAAGTGAACAGGCCGGTGCATTCGAACACCACGTCCACCCGGTGCTCGCGCCAGGGCAGTTCGGCCGGGTTGCGCAGCGCGGTCACCGCGATGCGGTCGCCATTGACCACCAGGTGTTGCTCTTCGACCCCGATGGTTGCGTCGAAATGGCCATGGACGCTGTCGAACTCCAGGAGATGGGCATTCATGGCCGGGCTGCCCAGGTCATTGATGGCCACGACCTGCATATCCTGGCGGTAGCTCTGGGTGTACAGGGCGCGAAGAACGTTGCGTCCGATACGGCCGAAGCCGTTGATGGCGATTCGAATGGTCATAGGCATCCGGGACGAGATTTGTTGTGGGAATTACAAGATTATTCCTGTCAAAATAGAAATCAAGGCTGAGGTTATGCGATTTTGTTGTTAAAACCATGATTAGCAGGAGTGATGACATGCACCCGCGAGTTATAGAGGTCACCGAGCGGCTCATCGAGCGCAGCCGCCCGACCCGGCAGCGCTACCTGGCGATGATGGCCGCCGCGGCCAGCGACGGGCCGCAGCGCGGCGCGCTGCAATGCGCCAATTTCGCCCATGGCGTGGCCGGTTGCGGTTCGGCCACCGACAAACAGCGCCTGCGGCTGATGGACGAGGCCAACGTGGCGATCGTGTCGGCCTATAACGACATGCTTTCGGCCCATCAGCCGTACCAGTACTTTCCGGACGTGATCAAGGAAGCGCTGCGCGAGATGGGCTCGGTCGGCCAGTTCGCCGGTGGCGTTCCGGCGATGTGCGACGGGGTGACCCAGGGCGAGGCCGGCATGGAGCTGAGCCTGGCCAGTCGCGAAGTCATTGCGCTGTCCACCGCGGTGGCGCTGTCGCACAACATGTTCGATGCCGCGCTGATGCTGGGCATCTGCGACAAGATCGTGCCGGGGCTGATGATCGGTGCGCTGCGCTTCGGCCATCTGCCCACCGTGTTCGTCCCGGGCGGCCCGATGACATCCGGCATCCCGAACAAGGAGAAGGCCGAGGTTCGCCAGCGTTACGCCGAAGGCAAGGCCAGCCGCGAAGAGCTGCTCGAATCGGAGATGAAGTCCTACCACGGGCCGGGTACCTGCACCTTCTACGGCACGGCCAATACCAACCAGGTGGTGATGGAGATCATGGGGCTGCACCTGCCCGGGTCGTCCTTCGTCAATCCGTACACGCCCCTGCGCGACGAACTCACCCGCGAGGCGGCACGCCAGGTCACGCGGATGACCAAGCAGAGCGGCAACTACCTGCCGCTGTGCCAGGTGGTCGATGAAAAATCGATCATCAACTCGGTGGTGGCCCTGTGCGCCACCGGCGGCTCGACCAATCACACCCTGCACATCCCGGCTTTCGCGCAGGCGGCCGGCATCCAGCTGACCTGGCAGGACATGGCCGACATCTCGGCGGTGGTGCCGACCCTGGCCAAGGTCTATCCCAACGGCCAGGCGGACGTGAACCACTTCCATGCGGTCGGTGGCGTGCCTTTCATGGTGCGCACCCTGCTCGAAGCCGGCCTGCTGCACGAGGATGTCTACACGGTTCTCGGCAAAGGGCTGTCGCGCTACACCCGGGAGCCCTTTCTCGAAGACGGCAGGCTGGTCTGGCGCGAAGGGCCGCTGCAAAGCCTGGACGAGGCGATCCTGCGGCCTGTGGAGCGGGCCTTTTCGCCGGAGGGCGGCTTGCGCGTGCTCGAAGGCAATCTGGGACGCGGCGTGACGAAAATTTCCGCCGTGGCGCCCGAGCACCGTGTCGTCGAGGCGCCATGCCGGGTCTTTTCCGATCAGACCGAACTGGCCCAGGCGTTCAAGGCCGGCGAGCTGGAGCGCGACTTCATCGCGGTGGTCCGCTTCCAGGGCCCCAAGGCCAACGGGATGCCGGAACTGCACAAGCTGACGCCGTTCCTCGGCGTGCTGCAGGACCGCGGCTACAAGGTCGCGCTGGTGACCGACGGACGCATGTCGGGCGCTTCGGGCAAGGTTCCGGCGGCGATCCATGTGAGCCCCGAGGCCATCGATGGCGGACCGCTCGCACGGCTTCGCGACGGCGACGTCATACGCGTCGATGCCGCGACGGGCGAATTGCGCGTGCTGGTCGACCAGGCCGAGTGGGAAGGTCGCGAAAACGCGGCGGCGCCGAGCGATCTGGGCCTGGGATGCGGACGTGAACTGTTCGGCTTCATGCGCGCGGCGTTCAGTCCGGCGGAGCGGGGCGCCAGCGCATTCACCGAGGGCTTGGAGGCACTCAAGTGAGCATTGCTCTGGTAGGAGATATCGGCGGGACCAATGCCCGCTTCGCGTTGTGGCGGGATCAGAGACTGGAGTCGATCCGCGTGCTGTCGACTGCCGCCCATGCCAACCCGGAAGCGGCGATCCGGGCCTACCTCGACGAGGTCGGGCAGTCGGTCGACTCGCTGCGGGCGGTTTGCCTGGCCTGTGCCGGGCCGGTGGAGGGCGAGGAGTTTCGCTTTACCAACAACCATTGGCGCCTGAGCCGGCGTGCGTTCTGCGAAGACCTCGGCCTGGCGGAGCTGCTGCTGGTTAACGACTTCAGCGCCATGGCGCTGGGCATGACCCGTCTGCACGAGGGTGAGCGTGTCACCGTGTGCGAGGGGGAACCGGAGGCCGGGCGCGCCCGGCTGGTGATCGGGCCAGGCACCGGGCTCGGCGTGGCCACGCTGCTGCCGCTTGAGGGTGTCGGCTGGCGGGCGCTTCCGGGCGAGGGTGGGCACGTCTGCCTGCCGATCGGCTCGCCACGCGAAGCGGCGCTGTGGGGGCTGCTGCACGAGGAGCTGGGACACGTCAACGCCGAGGCGATCCTCAGTGGAAGCGGGCTGCAGCGCCTGTACCGGACCAGCTGCCGCCTCGATGGCCGCAAGGCCGAGCTGGAATCGGCGGCGCAGATCACCGAGGCCGCGCTTGCCGGCGAGCCTTATGCGGCGCAGGTGCTGCAGCAGTTCTGCATTTGGCTGGGGCGTATCGCCGGCGACAACGTGTTGACCACCGGTGCCCGTGGCGGCGTGTACATCGTCGGCGGTATCGTGCCGCGTTTCGTCGATTTCTTCCTGGGCAGCGGCTTCCGGGAAAGTTTTTGCGACAAGGGCTTCATGACGCCTTACTTCGAGGGGATTCCGGTGTGGCTGGTCACGGCCGAGTATCCGGGGCTCGAAGGCGCCGGGGTCGCACTGCAGCAGCGGCTGGAGGGCGCCTGAGTTCGGACCCGCGACACGGAAATTCGGTCGCGCAGGGAATACCGCGCGATCTTCGTGGTCTGAGCCGTCCGGCCTGCAGATTTGCCGGTCGGACGCTACTGTTCTAGTGACAAGAACAAGAAGGGATTCATCGTGACCCATGCTGGAAAATCGATCCTGCTCGTCGACGACGATCAGGAAATCCGCGAGTTGCTGCAGGCCTACCTCAGTCGTTCCGGGTTTCAGGTGAGGGCCGTCGCCGACGGCGCGGGCTTTCGCCAGGCACTGCTGGACGAGCCGGCAAGCCTGGTGATCCTCGATGTCATGCTGCCCGACGAGGACGGCTTCAGCCTGTGCCGCTGGGTGCGCGAGCACCAGCGGTTCGCCCGCGTGCCGGTGATCATGCTCACGGCCAGTTCCGACGAGGCCGATCGCATCATCGGTCTGGAGCTGGGCGCGGACGACTATCTGGGCAAGCCCTTCAGTCCGCGCGAGCTCCTGGCGCGGATCAAGGCGCTGCTGCGCCGGGCCCAGTACGTCGAACAGCCGGCCAGCGACGTGCTGGCCTTCGACGACTGGCGCCTGGATCTGATCAGCCATCGGCTGTTCCATGTCGACGGCGAAGAGGTGTTCCTCTCCGGCGCCGACTTCGCCCTGCTCAGGCTGTTCCTCGATCATCCCCAGCACATCCTCGACCGCGACACCATCGCCAACGCGACCCGTGGGCGCGAGGTGATGCCGCTCGAGCGCATCGTCGACATGGCGGTCAGCCGGCTCCGGCAGCGCCTGCGCGATACCGGCAAGCCGCCCCGGCTGATCCGAACCGTGCGCGGCGCGGGTTATCTGCTCGCCGCCAGCGTGGTGCCCTGCAACGATGCGCACTGAGGCGGTACGCCGCGGCCTGCGCCGGCTGGTGCCGCGCTCGTTGCTCGGCAGGATGCTGCTGCTGACGTTGCTGGCGGTGTTGTTGGCCCAGACGTTGTCCAGCCTGATCTGGGTCTCGCAGCTGCGCGCCAGCCAGATGGAAGGGGTGCTCACCAGTTCGCGCAGCCTGGCCCACTCGATGGCCGCCAGCGTCAGCTACTTCCGTTCGCTGCCGCTCGGGTACCGCCCGCTGGTGCTCGACCAGTTGCGCAGCATGGGCGGCACCCGATTCTTCGTGTCGCTCAACGCCCAGCCGCTGGACATGCAGGTACTGCCGGCCACGCCGCGCAAGCGTGCCGTGCTCGAGGCGGTCGAGCAGGTTCTCCATGAGCGTCTGGGCAAGGGCATCGATCTCTCGGTGAGCTTCGTCAGCCCCGACGACCTGCGTATCTTCAACAGCGGCCTGAAGCTCGACGAGCTGCCACGCTCCTGGGCGCACTACGCCTTGAGCCTCGAGCCGCTGAACCCGCCGGTGCTGGTGACGCAGATCGAGATCGCGCCGCACGAGTGGCTCTACCTGGCCTCGCTGATGCCGGCGCCCTATGTCAGCCTCGAGGATGACGGCCTGCCGGCGCAGCAGTTGTGGTTCATCGTCTTCACCAGTCTCTTCCTGCTGCTGTTCATCGGCGTGCTGGTGCACTGGCAGAGCCGGCCCCTCAAGCGCCTGGCGCGGGCGGCGCGGGAGATGTCCCTGGGAAGCGAGATCGAGCCGCTGGCCGAGGCGGGCGGCAGCGAGGTGGTCGAGGTCAGCCGGGCGTTCAACGCCATGCGCGAGCGCATCGGCCGCTACCTGACCGAGCGCAGCCAGCTGTTCAGCGCCATCTCCCATGACCTGCGCACGCCCATCACCCGCTTGCGCCTGCGCGTCGAGCTGCTCGAGGACGAGGCGCTGCAGGCCAAGTTCACCCGCGACCTGGACGAACTCGAACTGCTGGTCAAAGGCGCGCTGCAATGCGTGAAGGACACCGATATCCACGAGAACATCGAGCCGCTGGACCTGAACCTGCTCATCGACTGCGTGACCGAGCCCTACCTCGCGCCGTCCGGGACCGGCCAGGTCACGCTGAGCGGACGCGCGGTGGCGCCTTACCCCGGCAAACCGCTGGCCCTCAAGCGTTGCCTGGGCAACCTCCTGGACAATGCCCTGAAGTACGGCGAGAAGGCGCACCTGACCATCGAGGACGATGGTCAGCTGTTCGTCCTGCATGTCGACGACGAAGGGCCCGGCGTGCCGGAGCCGCGTCTGCAACAGGTGTTCGAGCCGCATTTCAGGCTCTCGGGGCAGCAGCCGGGCTACGGGCTGGGGCTGGGTATCGCGCGCAACATCGCCCATGCCCATGGCGGGGAAATCAGCCTGCGCAACCTGCCCGAACGGGGGTTGCGGGTGACCCTGAGCCTGCCGCGAAACGGCGACTGAGCGGCGCTCGGCCGACATCCTTGGCCGTGCCGCTTTGTAACCATCCTGTGACCTTCCACCATCCATTCGTTACCCGGTCACCTCCGGGCGATGCTTACAATCGAGCAACGCAAGCGATGACTTGCCTCGATAAAAAGAAGAAAGGAACCCTCATGAACGCGATCCATCGTTTGGCCGCTGCCGTTTCTCTCGTCTCCATCCTCCCGTTTGCTGCCCACGCCGGCGAAGTCGAAGTCCTCCACTGGTGGACCTCCGGTGGCGAGAAGCGCGCCGCCGATACGCTGCAGAAACTGGTCGAAGCCCAGGGCCACACCTGGAAGGACTTCGCGGTCGCCGGTGGCGGTGGCGAAGCGGCGATGACCGTTCTCAAGACCCGCGCCGTTTCCGGCAACCCGCCTGCCGCCGCCCAGATCAAGGGGCCGGACATTCAGGAGTGGGGCGAGCTGGGTCTGCTCACCGATCTCAACGATGTCGCCGAAAAGGCCAACTGGGACGAGCTGTTGCCCGAGCAGGTCGCCGAGGTGATGAAGTACGACGGCGATTACGTGGCCGTTCCGGTCAACGTCCACCGCGTCAACTGGCTGTGGATCAACCCCGAGGTGTTCGAGAAGGCCGGCGCCACGCCGCCCAAGACCCTCGACGAATTCTTCGCCGCGGCCGACAAGCTCAAGGCCGCGGGCTTCATGCCGCTGGCCCATGGCGGCCAGCCCTGGCAGGACGGCACCGTGTTCGAGGACCTGGTCCTCTCGGTGCTCGGCCCCGATGACTACCACAAGGCGTTCGTCGACCTCGATCGCGACACCCTGACCGGCGACAAGATGGTGCAGGCCTTCACGGCGCTGAAGAAGCTGCGCGGCTACGTCGACCCCGACGCCGCTGGCCGCGACTGGAACAGCGCCACCGCGCTGGTGATCAACGGCAAGGCCGGCATGCAGATCATGGGCGACTGGGCCAAGAGCGAGTGGAGCGCCGCCAACAAGGTCGCCGGCAAGGACTACCAGTGCCTGCCGTTCCCCGGCACCCAGGGCAGCTTCGCCTACAACATCGATTCGCTGGCGATGTTCAAGCTGAGCAACGCGGACAACCGCAAGGCCCAGGAAGACCTGGCGCGCACTGTCCTGGAGCCCGAATTCCAGCAGTTCTTCAACCAGAACAAGGGCTCCATCCCGGTCCGCCTGGACCAGGACATGAGCGAGTTCGACGCCTGCGCCCAGCAGTCGATGAAGGACTTCAAGGCCGCCGCCCAGGGCGCCGGTCTGCAACCGAGCCTGGCCCACGGCATGGCCGCTTCCAGCTACGTGCAGGGCGCGGTGTTCGATGTGGTCACCAACTTCTTCAACGATCCCAACGGCGATCCCAACAAGGCTGCTCAGCAGCTCGCCGCGGCGATCGAAGCGGTTCAGTAGGGCGTTCGGGCCGCGGTCTCCGCGGTCCGCTTTTTATTCGTGAACCCACGGCGCCGCCCGGCGCCGTGTCCTGTCGCCTGCGAAAAGGGCGGGTCGCAGCGCCGCGATCAGCCAGTGCAGGCGGGCAGCAAGGCGGATAGGCGTCTTTTTCGGGTCAATCGATGGAGCTGTACATGAGCTCGACGGCTGTATTCACCAAAGCATCGCCCCTGGATGCGTTGCAGCGCTGGCTGCCCAAGCTGGTACTGGCGCCCAGCATGCTCATCGTTCTGGTCGGTTTCTACGGCTACATCTTCTGGACGTTCCTGCTGTCCTTCACCAACTCGCGCTTCATGCCGAGCTACAAATGGGTCGGGCTGCTGCAGTACGAGCGGCTCTGGAACAACGACCGCTGGTGGGTGGCGAGCAAGAACCTGTTGGTGTTCGGCGGGCTGTTCATCGCCATCAGCCTGGTCATCGGCGTGCTGCTGGCGGTGTTGCTCGATCAGCGGATTCGCCGCGAAGGCTTCATCCGCACGGTGTACCTGTACCCCATGGCGCTGTCGATGATCGTCACCGGCACGGCCTGGAAGTGGCTGCTCAACCCGGGGCTCGGCATCGACAAGATGTTGCGCGACTGGGGCTGGGAAGGGTTTCGCTTCGACTGGCTGGTCGATCCGGACCGGGTCGTCTATTGCCTGGTCATCGCCGCGGTGTGGCAGGCGTCGGGCTTCGTCATGGCGCTGTTCCTCGCAGGCCTGCGGGGCGTGGACCAGTCGATCATCCGCGCCGCGCAGGTCGATGGCGCCAGCCTGCCGAGCATCTACCTGCGCATCGTGCTGCCGAGCCTGCGGCCGGTGTTCTTCAGCGCCCTGATGATCCTCGCGCACATCGCGATCAAGAGCTTCGACCTGGTCGCGGCAATGACCGCCGGCGGCCCGGGCTATGCCTCCGACCTGCCGGCCGTGTTCATGTACGCCCACACCTTCACCCGCGGGCAGATGGGCCTCGGCGCCGCGAGCGCCATGCTGATGCTCGGCGCGGTGATGGCGATCGTGGTGCCTTACCTGTATTCGGAACTGAGGAACAAGCGCCATGACTAGTCCGGTAGGCCTGAAGCGCCTGACGTTCAGCCGGATCG
This sequence comes from Stutzerimonas nosocomialis, assembly GCF_005876855.1. Lineage (GTDB taxonomy): Bacteria > Pseudomonadota > Gammaproteobacteria > Pseudomonadales > Pseudomonadaceae > Stutzerimonas > Stutzerimonas nosocomialis. The sequence goes on from NZ_QLAE01000024.1 coordinate 19,154, forward strand.
CCATCTACGCGGTGCTGATCGGCGCCGCCGCCATGTACCTGGTGCCGCTGGTGGTGATGCTGCTGACCAGTTTCAAGACGCCCGAGGACATTCGTACCGGCAACCTGCTGTCGTGGCCAGACGTGCTGACGGTGATCGGCTGGGTCAAGGCCTGGGATGCGGTCGGCGGCTATTTCTGGAACTCGGTGAAGATCACCATCCCGGCGGTGATCATTTCGACGCTGCTGGGCGCCCTGAATGGCTATGTCCTGTCCATGTGGCGTTTTCGCGGGTCGCAGCTGTTCTTCGGGCTGCTGCTGTTCGGCTGCTTCCTGCCGTTCCAGGTGATCCTGCTGCCGGCCTCGTTCACGCTGGGCCAGCTTGGCCTGGCCAACACCACCCCGGGTCTGGTGCTGGTGCACCTGGTCTATGGCCTTGCCTTCACGACGCTGTTCTTTCGCAACTTCTACGTCAGCGTGCCCGATGCGCTGGTGCGGGCGGCGCGGCTCGACGGGGCGGGGTTCTTCACCATCTTCGCGAAGATCCTTCTGCCGATGTCGGTGCCGACCATCATGGTCTGCCTGATCTGGCAGTTCACCCAGATCTGGAACGACTTCCTCTTCGGTGTGGTGTTCGCCAGCGGCGACAGCCAGCCGATCACGGTGGCGCTGAACAACCTGGTCAACACCAGTACCGGCGTCAAGGAATACAACGTCGACATGGCTGCGGCGATGATCGCCGGGCTGCCTACGCTGGTGGTGTACGTCCTCGCCGGCAAGTATTTCCTGCGCGGGCTGACCGCCGGCGCCGTCAAGGGTTAGGAGCAGACATGGCATCCCTCGAACTACGCAACGTGCACAAGAGCTATGGCAGTGGTCTGGCCGACACGCTGAAGGACATCGACCTGTCGATCGGCTCGGGCGAATTCCTGATTCTCGTCGGGCCGTCGGGCTGCGGAAAATCCACCCTGATGAACTGCATCGCCGGGCTCGAGGCCATCACCGGCGGCGAGATCCTGGTCGACGGGACCGACATCAGCGGCGCCAGCCCCAAGGATCGCGACATCGCCATGGTGTTCCAGTCCTACGCGCTCTACCCGACGATGAGCGTGCGCGACAACATCGCCTTCGGCCTGAAGATGCGCAAGATGGCGCCCGCCGCCATCGAGCAGGAAGTGGCGCGGGTGGCCAAGCTGTTGCAGATCGAGCACCTGCTGTCGCGCAAGCCGTCGCAGCTGTCGGGCGGGCAGCAGCAGCGCGTGGCGATGGGGCGTGCGCTGGCGCGGCGGCCGAAGATCTACCTGTTCGACGAGCCGCTGTCGAACCTCGACGCCAAGCTGCGGGTGGAGATGCGCACCGAAATCAAGCTGATGCACCAGCGCCTGAAGACCACCACCGTCTACGTCACCCATGACCAGATCGAGGCGATGACCCTCGGCGACAAGGTGGCGGTGATGAAGGACGGCGTCATCCAGCAGTTCGGTACGCCGCAGCAGATCTACAACGACCCGGCCAACCTGTTCGTCGCCAGTTTCATCGGCTCGCCGCCGATGAACTTCATCCCATTGCGCCTGCAGCGACGTGACGGGCGGCTGGTGGCTCTGCTGGACAGCGGTCAGGCGCGCTGCGAGCTGCCGCTCGGCCTGGCCGAGGGCGAATCGCTCGACGGTCGCGACGTGATCCTGGGCATTCGTCCCGAGCAGATCGGCGTGGCCAGCGGGCAGGGCGCACTGGCCAGCATCCGCGCCGAAGTGGAAGTCACCGAGCCGACGGGGCCGGACACGCTGATCTTCGTCAAGCTCAACGACACCAAGGTCTGCTGCCGCCTGGCTCCGGATGCCGCGCCGCAGGTCGGTGAAAGCCTGCAGCTGCAGTTCGATGCGGACAAGGTGCTGCTGTTCGATGCCCAGAGCGGAGAGCGCCTGGGGCTGCTGGGAAAGCAACAGCCGGTTGAGCGGGCCGGCAAGGTCGCGCAGTTCAAGAGCCGCTGAACGGAACTAAGATCAAGCCAGGCCTCGGTAGCACTCCCGCAGGCCTCGAAGGTCGAACCGGTTCGCAGCCGCGGCGTCGGCGGCGAACCGGGGTAGACGAGCCTCCTGGGGCTCGATACGCGCGCAGTACGGGCCCATTGGCAAGGCAGCAAGCGGTACGGCCCGGTAGAACAATAAAAAAATCATCGGAGTGGATATGAACAAAACAACACGTCTAAGCCTCGCCGCGGCTGTCGCCGGTCTGGCTCTGCCCCTGTCCGGTCATGCCCTGGAATTTTCCGGCTACCTGCGTAGCGGGATCGGCGAGTCGACCAGCAGCGGCAAGCAGGCCTGCTTCCAGCTCCCCGGAGCGCAATCCAAGTACCGCCTGGGCAACGAGTGCGAGCAGTACGCCGAACTCGACCTGCGCCACGATCTGTTCACCTTCGGCGATGGTTCGGTGCTGAGCATCGAAGGCATGGCTGCGCTCTACAACGAATACAACTACTCGCCCAAGTTCACCGGCGATCACGGCTGGGCCAGGATGAACCAGCTGTATGCCGAATGGAGCAAGGTGCCGGCGCTCTACAACGGTTCGCTCTGGGCCGGTCGCCGGTTCTACAAGCGTAACGACATCCACATCTCCGACTTCTACTACTGGAACCAGAGCGCCACCGGCGCGGGTATCGAGGACATGGAAATCGGCGGCCTGAAATACAGCTATGCCTTCTCGCGCAAGGACAGCGTGTTCCAGAAGGAATACATCAACCGCCACGACTTCAACGTCGGCGGCTTCGATTCCAATCCCGGCGGGGAGCTGGAGTTCGGCATCAGCTACATCGACGATCCGGACCGCACCGACAGCAACAGCGGCTGGTCGGCGACCGTCCAGCACAAGCAGGACAACTTCCTCGGCCTGGGCGGCGGCAACACCTTCGCCGTGCAGTACGGCCGTGGTCCCGGCACTGGCCTGGGCTACACCGGCGATGTCACGCTCGATCGCAACAACAAGAGCTGGCGCGTGGTGGAGTTCTTCGACTGGCAGGTCACGCCGCGTTTCGGTGGCCAGGTCCAGGCGGTGTACCAGAAGGACACCCGCGAGAACGGGACGGACCAGGACTGGCTGTCGGTGGGTATCCGCCCCACCTACGCCTTCACCAACCAGTTCAAGCTGGTCACCGAGCTGGGCCACGATCAGGTGGACGCCGACGGCGGCACCCGCAAGCTGACCAAGTTCACCATCGCACCGACCTGGTCGCCGGCCGGTCCCGGTTTCTGGGAGCGTCCCGAAGTGCGCGTCTACTACACCTATGCCGAGTGGAACGCCGCGGCGCAGCGCGCAGCCAGCCTGATCGCGGCCGGCAGCGCGCTGTCCGACACCGGTACGTTCGGCGACGCCCGCCACGGTTCGAACTTCGGGGTGCAGGTGGAGTACTGGTGGAAATGAGCAGGGGCGAGGGAGAGCGGTAGCCTCCCGCTGAAGCCTTCCGGGTCGGGCCGCATCATGCGGCCCGATTGCTATTCCTCGTTGGGGTAACGGGTGGCCAGCAGGCTTTCCTTGATCCTGCGCAGGTGGGGCTGGAAGTCGATGCCCCGACGCAGGGTCACGCCCGTCGCCAGCACGTCGAGCACGGTGAGCTGGATGATCCGCGAGGTCATCGGCATGTAGATGTCGGTGTCCTCGGGCAGGGGAATGTCCAGGCTCAGGGTGCTCACCTTGGCCAGCGGCGAGCCCGCCGCCGTCAGGCCCAGCACCGAGGCTCCCTGGTCGCGCGCCATGCTGGCCACGTCGACCAGCTCGCGGGTGCGGCCGGTGTAGGAAATGATCACGAACAGGTCCCCGGTGTGTGCCACCGACGCGAGCATGCGCTGCATCAGCACGTCGGCGTGGGCCGTCACCGGAAGGTTGAAGCGAAAGAACTTGTGCTGCGCGTCCAGCGCCACGGGCGCGGAGGCGCCGAGGCCGAAGAAATGGATCTGCCGCGCCTGGATCATCAGGTCAACTGCGCGGCTGACCATGTCGGGGTCCAGGCTCTGGCCGGCGGCGTCGAGCGAGGCGATGGCGCTGCCGAAGATCTTCTGGGTGTAGGCGAGGGGGCCGTCGTCGGCTTCCACCGCGCGGCTGACGTACGCCGCTCCGCTGGCCAGGCTTTGCGCCAGCTGGATCTTCAGCTCCGGGTAGCCGCTGACACCGAACGAGCGGCAGAACCGGTTGACCGTCGGCTCGCTGACCTTCGCCGCCTGCGCCAGGGCCGCAATGCTGTAGCGTGTGGCTTGCTGCGGATCGCGCAGGATGATCTCGGCGACTTTTCGTTCGGCCTTGTTAAGCTCTTCGAGGCGATTTTTGATCTGCTCCAAGAGATTTTTCACGCGATCCATGTCTTTTCCTTTATACGGGAGACTGCAAGGGCATAGGCGGCGGGGACGCTGCGACGTTGGCGCGAATGATGATACCGAAAGCCATCTTAGGCAAAAAATCCCGACAATGTAGTTTTAATAACAACATTTTCTGCATAAACTGCCCGGGCAAGCTCGTCTAACAGTGTTAATTGCTTAGAATAGATATCATGCCTGCTATCAGTGTCGATGCTACAACCTTCGCTCTGTTCGGCGCCCTTGGCGATCTGGCGCTGCGCAAGCTGTTCCCAGCGCTGTATCAGCTCGACCGTGCCGGGCTGCTGCACGGTGGCACCAAGCTCCTCGCCCTGTCGCGCGACGCGGGCGATCCGCAGACCCACATGGCGACCATCGAGCAGGCGATCAGGCGCTACGTGCCCGACGCGGACATCGACGAATCGGTCATGGCCCGTTTTCTCGCGCGGATGCAGTACCTGACCATCGATTTTCGCCGGCGCGAGGATTTCGCCCCCCTGGTGCAGATGGTCGCGCCGGAGATGCCGCTGATTGCCTATTTCGCGACGCCGGCGTCGGTGTACGGTGCGATCTGCGAGAACCTCGCCCATGCCGGGCTCGCCGAGCAGACACGGGTGGTGCTGGAAAAGCCCATCGGCCACGACCTGGCGTCGTCGCGGGTGGTCAACGATGCGGTTGCCGAGTTCTTTCCCGAGAGCCGGATCTACCGGATCGACCATTACCTGGGCAAGGAAACGGTGCAGAACCTGATCGCCTTGCGGTTCGCCAACAGTCTGTTCGAAACCCAGTGGAACCAGCACCACATCTCCCACGTGGAGATCACCGTGGCCGAAACGGTCGGCATCGAAGGGCGCTGGGGTTATTTCGACCAGGCCGGGCAGCTGCGCGACATGATCCAGAACCACCTGCTGCAGCTGCTCTGCCTGATCGCCATGGACCCGCCGAGCGACCTGACCGCCGACAGCATCCGCGACGAGAAGGTCAAGGTGCTCAAGGCGCTGGCGCCGATCACGCCGGAGATGCTCAGCCAGCGCGTGGTGCGCGGGCAATACGCCTCCGGCAGCGTGAATGGCAAGACGGTGCCCGGCTACCTCGAAGAAGAGAATTCCAACGCCGAAAGCAGCACCGAAACCTTCGTCGCGCTGCGCGCCGACATCTGCAACTGGCGCTGGTCCGGCGTGCCGTTCTACCTGCGCACCGGCAAGCGCATGGCGCAGAAGGTTTCCCAGATCGTCATCCATTTCAAGGAGCCGCCGTTCTACATCTTCGCGCCGGAGCAGCGTTCGCTGATCAGCAACCGCCTGATCATTCGCCTGCAGCCGGACGAGGGCATCGCGCTGCAGGTGATGACCAAGGAGCAGGGGCTCGACAAGGGCATGCACCTTCGCAGCGGTCCGTTGCAGCTCAACTTCTCCGAAACCTACAAGCGTTCGCGGATACCCGACGCGTACGAGCGGCTGCTGCTCGAAGTCATGCAGGGCAACCAGAACCTGTTCGTGCGCAAGGACGAAATCGAATATGCCTGGAAGTGGTGCGACCAGCTGATCGACGGCTGGAGCCGGCTGGGCGATACCCCCAAGCTCTATCCGGCCGGCTCCTGGGGGCCGGTGGCGTCGATAGCGCTGATCACGCGTGATGGGAGGTCCTGGTATGGCGATCTTTGAACTCGAACTGCCTTCGGGCGTGGTAGCCCATAGCCTGGCCAATGCCGACAAGCAGGCCGAGGCCCTGGCCCGCACCGTGGCCGACGCCTTGAGCTTCGCCCTCGAGACCGATGGCTGCGCCAGCCTGGCGGTGTCCGGCGGGCGCAGCCCGATCCGCTTCCTCGAGGCGCTGTCGACCCGGCCGCTGGACTGGTCCAAGGTGCAGGTCAGCCTGGCGGACGAGCGGTGGGTGCCACCAACCCATCCCGACAGCAATGAGGCGCTGGTGCGTCGCCATCTGTTGCAGAACGAGGCCGCGAAGGCCAGTTTCATAGGGCTCTATCAGGCGGCGCCGAGCCTGGCCGAAGCCGTCGCGGCTGCCGAGCAGAGCCTGACCGCCCTCAAGCGTCCCCTCGACGTGCTGGTGCTCGGCATGGGTGACGACGGTCATACCGCCTCGCTGTTTCCCGGCAATCCGGGCCTTGGCGAGGCGCTGGAGCCGACCTGCGAGGCGGCCTGCGTGCCGATGCAGGCGCCCGCGGCTCCGCATCAGCGCATCAGCCTGACCTATCCGCTGCTGGCGGGCGCGCGCGTGCAGTGCCTGGCTATCCAGGGCGAGGCCAAGCTCGATGCGCTGCGCCGGGCGCTGACGGTCGATCCGGTACGGATGCCGATCCGCGCCTTCCTGCATTCCCCTCTCGAGATCTACTGGTGCCCGTGAGGCCCGAGGAACTTTCCATGAACATGGAACAAAAGAACGAGCTGATCGAGCGCCTCTGCGAGCGCGCCAGAATCCTCCCCGTGATCACCATCGACAGCGAGGATCAGATCCTGCCGATGGCCGATGCGCTCGCCGCCGGCGGGCTGACGACCCTGGAAGTCACCCTGCGCTCGGCCCATGGCCTGGGCGCGATCCGCCGTCTGCGCAACGAGCGACCCGACCTCTGCATCGGTGCCGGCACTGTGCTCGACCGGCGCATGCTCGACGAGGCCGAGGCGGCTGGCGCGCAGTTCATCGTCACCCCCGGTTCGACCTCCGAATTGCTCGAGGCCGGCGTCAATTGCTCGGTGCCGATGCTGCCGGGGATCAGCGATGCATCCGGCATCATGCTCGGGTATGCGCTCGGGTATCGGCGCTTCAAGCTCTTTCCGGCCGAGGTCTGCGGTGGCGTGGCGGCGCTCAAGGCGTTCGCCGGTCCGTTCGCCAACGTCAGGTTCTGCCCGACTGGCGGGGTCAATGCCGCCAATGCCCGCGACTACCTGCAGCTGCCCAACGTGATGTGCGTCGGTGGAACCTGGATGCTTAACAGCAGCTGGCTCAAGAGCGGTGACTGGGAGCAGGTCCGCCGCAGCAGCGCCGAGGCGCTGGCCGCGCTCGCCTGACCGTCCGGGCGGGCCTCGGCTCGCCCGTTGTTTGGCCAGGCGGCCGCCTCGGTTGCCTGGTTTTTTTTGCGTGTGGCGTCAGCGGCGGCCTGCCGTCGCGCGAGCGCCTACACTAGGTGATGCGAAGCCGGGTTGCGCGTATGATGCGCGGCCTTTCAATCGGAACTGCCACACCGGGAGGTGCCCAGATGACCGAACACGAACACGACGATACAACCCCCCACGTTGCCCACGGCGAAAAGCTGCAGAAGGTGCTGGCCCGCATGGGCCTGGCGTCGCGCCGCGAAGTCGAAAGCTGGATCGCCGAAGGCCGGATCAAGGTCAATGGCGCGGTCGCGGCGCTCGGGCAGCGTGTCGACCTGCATGACGCCATCGCCCTCGATGGCCGTGTGCTCAGGCGCGAGGAGGCCACCGAGGCCGTTCGTCGCGTGCTGATCTACAACAAGCCCGATGGCGAGATATGCACCCGCGACGATCCCGAAGGCCGGCCCACGGTCTTCGACCGCCTGCCGCGTCCGAAGGACGGTCGCTGGATCAACATCGGCCGGCTGGACATCAACACCACCGGACTGCTGCTGTTCACCACCGACGGTGAGTTGGCCAACCGCCTGATGCACCCGTCCTACGAGATGGATCGCGAGTACGCGGTGCGGGTGCGTGGCGAGGTGACCGAGGAGATCCTCGAGAACCTGAAGAAGGGCGTCATGCTCGAGGATGGTCCGGCCAAGTTCACCGATATCCAGGAAGCGCCCGGCGGGGAAGGCTTCAACCACTGGTATCACTGCGTGGTGATGGAAGGGCGCAACCGCGAGGTCCGCCGCCTGTGGGAATCGCAGGGGCTGGTGGTGAGCCGCCTCAAGCGCGTGCGCTTCGGTCCGGTGTTCATGACCTCCGACCTGCCCATGGGGCGCTGGCGTGAAATGAACCAGGCCGAGGTCAACATCCTCAGCGAAGAGGTGGGGCTGGCACCCATCGCGCTGCCGGAGATGAAGACCAAGATGCGCGAAAAGCTCGATCGCCTGCAGCGCAAGGCGGCCAAGCCGCTCGGCCGTGGCGAGCGCCGCTCCCGCGTGCTGCGGCCGGCGCTCGATGGTGCGTCGCCGCGTGGCGAGGAGTCGCGTGGTCGTGGCGAGAAGCCTGCGCGCAAGCCTCGGGCAGGTGGTGAGCCGGTACGTGGAACGCCGGTGGCCGAGCGTCCCGGCGACGACCGCAAGCGCGGTCCGCGTCACGAGGCCGGTACTGGCCGGCCCGCGGCGAAGAAGCCCGCACCGGCTAAGCGCCGCGGCCCGCCTGCTGCGGAGGGGCAGCGCCCGGGTTTCGGTCGTCAGGATCGGCCCAAGCGCCCCTGAGTCGATGCGCAGGCGCTGAAAAAGACGCCCCCGAGGTTCGTGCCTCGGGGGCGTTTTCGTCTGTGACCGGTCTTGCGGTTCAGCGCGCGATGCTCAACCGGTTACGGCCGCTGCGCTTGGCGCTGTAGAGCGCGGCGTCGGCGCGCTGCAGCAGCTGTTCCAGGCTCTCGGGGGGCCGATAGGTCGCACTGCCGAGGCTGATCGACAGGTGTACCGGCTGGCCGTCGACCTCGAAGGGATGCTGATCCACCGTCGCCCGCAGCCGTTCGCCGACCAGCGCCGCATCCTGGGCGTCGGTGCTCGAAAGCAATACGAGAAACTCTTCGCCACCGTAGCGGAACAGCATGTCGACGTTGCGCAGATGATGCTTGAGGCGGCTGACCACCCGCTGCAGCGCCTCGTCGCCGCCGCGGTGGCCGTGGCGGTCGTTCAGGCCCTTGAAATGATCCAGGTCGAGCATGATCAGGCTGAGCGGGTGGCCGTGCCGGCGGGCCAGTTCGATCTCCCGGGTCAGGGCCAGGTTCATCGCGGCGCGGTTGCCGGCGCCGGTCAGCTGGTCGCGCAGCGAGGCCTGGACGGCACGGCGGTAGGTCAGGGCGTTGCGCAGCGGGAACAACAGGCAGCCGAGCAGGGCCTCGAGCTGGTTGAGGCGGTGGTCATCAATGCGCTGCGTATCCTGCAGGATGAGTTCGCCCAGTTCTTCGGTCTCGTAGCGCAGCCGGTAACTGGTGGTGTGGGCGGCGGGCGAGCCCAGCGTCAGCTGGAGATCGGTCTCCTCGTGACGGTAGAGCAGCGCCGCGAAGGGAAGCAGGCCCTGGATATCGCTGAAGAACATCTCCAGCAGCCGGTCGATCTCAAGGCTGGTCTGCAGGCGCAGGCTCAGCTGGCGGTAGAGGTCGGCCAGGGTCGGTGGGTGCTTGGGTTGTCTTGCCGCCTGGCTTGCCGCCAGTAATTGCTTGCGCGCGGCTTCGAAGTCGATGGTGTTGGACAGCATGGGGTGGCCTCAGCGCAAAATGCGCGCTTGATGCCACTATTAATGCGAATTTGGTGCCAGCTTGATAATTCCTTTTAAATCAACAGGATAGACTGAGTGGCCGGGCAGAGAGCGGCAAAACATTGCCGGCTTGCCGGTGCGGTTGATGTCCTTTTGACATCCCTCTTCGGGGTCGCGCCAGAAAACCGGCTTTGCACTTACTGGGCGTCCAGCGCCTGGCCGTTCACCGCCTGGCTGTCCGGCCCCATCAGGTACAGGTACACCGGCATGATCGCCTCGGGTGTCGGGTTGACCGCGGGGTTCTCGCCCGGATAGGCGTGGGCGCGCATGTCGGTGCGCGTGGCGCCGGGGTTCACGCTGTTGGCGCGGACCGAACTGATGCCATCGACTTCTTCGGCGAGCACCTGCATCAGCCCTTCGGTGGCGAACTTGGACACCGCATAGGCGCCCCAGTAGGCGCGACCCTTGCGGCCGACGCTGCTGGACGTGAACACCACCGAGGCGTCGCTGGACAGCTTGAGCAGCGGCAGCAGGGTGCTGGTCAGCATGAACATCGCATTGACGTTGACCTGCATCACGCGCATGAAGTTGTCGCCGGAGAGCTGCTCCAGGGGCGTGCGCGGCCCGAGGATGGAGGCGTTGTGCAGGAGGCCGTCGAGGCGCCCGAACTCGGCTTCGACCATCGCCGCGAGTTCGTCGTACTGGTGGGACAGTGCCGTTTCCAGGTTGAACGGGATCACCACCGGTTGCGGGTGGCCGGCCGCTTCGATCTCGTCGTAGACGCGGTTGAGGTTTTCTTCGGTCTTGCCCAGCAGCAGGACGGTCGCGCCGTGAGCCGCGAAGGCCTTGGCGGCAGCTGCGCCGATGCCGCGTCCGGCACCGGTGACCATGATGATCCGGCCGTCGAGCAGGTTGGCTGGGGCGTTGTAGTCGAACATCGTCATCTCTCGTTCAAGGCAGGCGGCCGCGCGAGGGCGCGGCTGGCGTTCAGCAGCTGCACAGCGCTCGGTCGAGCACCGCGCGCAATTCCAGGGGGTGGTCGACGACCACGTCGGCGCCCCAGGAGCGTGGGTTGTCCTCGGGATGAATGTAGCCGTACGTGACTGCCGCGGTTCGGCTGCCGGCCGCGCGGCCGGACTCGATGTCGCGCAGGTCGTCGCCGACGAAGAGCACGCTGGAGGGGTCCAGGTCGAGTTGCTTGCAGGCGAGCAGCATCGGCTCGGGATCGGGCTTGCTGCGGGTGACGTGGTCGGGGCAGACCAGTACCGCCGAGCGCTCGGCAAGGCCGAGTCGCTGCATGATCGGCTCGGCGAAGCGCACCGGTTTGTTGGTCACAACGCCCCAGAGCAGGTTGGCCTTCTCGATGTCCTGCAGCAGGGTTTCCATGCCGTCGAACAGGCGGCTGTGCTCGGCGCAGCCGACCTGGTAGCGCTCCAGGAACTCCAGCCTGAGGGCTTCGAACTCATCGGCGAAGGGGTCGACGTCGAAGGCGTTGATCACCATCGCGCGGGCACCGCCGGAGACCACGTCGCGAACCTGGCTTTCGGCTACCCGGGGCAGGCCGCGCGCCTCGCGCATCGCCTGGATGACCGCGACGAAGTCCGGCGCGGTGTCGAGCAGCGTGCCATCCATGTCGAACAAAACAGCGCGCAGGCGCATCAGGCCTCCTTCAGGGTCTGGATCATGTAATTGACGTCGACGTCCGGGCTCAGCTTGTAGTGCTTGGTGAGCGGGTTGTAGGTGAGGCCGATGATGTCCTTGACCGCGAGGCCCGCGTCGCGGCACCAGGCGCCCAGTTCGGACGGGCGGATGAATTTCTTGAAGTCATGGGTGCCGCGCGGCAGCAGCTGCAGCACGTATTCGGCACCGACGATCGCCAGCAGGTAGGCCTTGGGGTTGCGGTTGATCGTCGAGAAGAAGACCTGGCCGCCCGGTTTCACCAGGGCATGGCAGGCGCGTATCACCGAAGCCGGGTCGGGAACGTGCTCGAGCATTTCCAGGCAGGTGACCACGTCGTACTGCCCCGGCTCCTGTTCGGCCATCGCTTCGGCGGTGATCTGCCGGTAGTCGACCTCCAGGCCCGATTCGAGCAGGTGCAGGCGGGCGACCGACAGGGGCGCCTCGCCCATGTCGATGCCGGTCACCCTGGCGCCGCGCTGAGCCATGGATTCGCTGAGGATGCCGCCACCGCAGCCGACGTCGAGCACCTTCTTTCCGGCGAGGCTGATGTGCTCCTCGATCCAGTTGACCCGCAGCGGGTTGATCTCGTGCAGGGGCTTGAACTCGCTTTCCCGGTCCCACCAGCGGTGGGCGAGGGCCTCGAATTTGGCGATTTCGGCGTGGTCGACGTTGCTCATTATCCGTTCCGTTTGAAAGCTCGAAGAGAAAGCGTTGCGTTGCGGTCGCCCATGTTGCCAGCTTACGGCTGGCGAAGGGGTGCTGGTGCCCGCGTCCGTGTATGTCAGTTTGTCACACTCATGGCCGGTCGCCGGCGCCGATCTTGCGTCCCCACTGCTGGGCGGTGGCGATCAGTTTCGCTTCGTCCATGCGGGTCAGGCGGCCGTCGTCGAGCAACTGCTTGCCGCCTACCCAGACATGGCGGACGCAGCTGCGTCCGCTGGCATAGACGAGCTGCGAGACGGGGTCGTAGATCGGCTGCTGGGCGAGGCCGGAGAGGTCGAACGCCACCAGGTCGGCGAACTTGCCCATTTCCAGCGAGCCGGTGCAGTCGTCGATGCCCAGGGCGCGTGCGCCGTTCAGTGTCGCCATGCGCAGCGCGCGATGGGCGTCCAGCGCAGTGGCCGAGCCGGCGACCGCCTTGGCCAGCAGGGCGGCGGTACGGGTTTCGCCGAGCAGGTCCAGGTCGTTGTTGCTGGCCGCGCCGTCGGTGCCGATGGCCACGTTCACGCCCGCCGTCCAGAGTCGCTCGACCGGGCAGAAGCCGCTGGCGAGCTTGAGGTTGGACTCCGGGCAATGGATCACGCTGCAGTTGTTTTCCACCAGCAGGCGCAGGTCCTCGTCGTCGACCTGGGTCATGTGCACGGCCTGGAAGCGCGGGCCGAGCAGCTGCATCCGCGCCAGGCGGGCCAGCGGGCGTTCCCCGTGATCGGCCAGCGCCTGCTGTACTTCATGGGCGGTTTCGTGGACGTGCATGTGAATGGCGACGTCCATTTCGGCGACCAGCACGCGAATGGTCTCGAACTTCTCGTCGCTGACCGAGTAGGGTGCATGAGGCCCGAGCGCGATATTGATGCGGGGGTGGTGCTTGAGGTCGTCGAACAGCGCCACGCCCTTGCGCAGGGCCTCGTCGGCGGTGCGCGCGCCGGGAATCGGGAAGTCCAGGATGGGCACGCAGATCTGGGCGCGGATGCCGCTCTCGTGGACCTGCTCGCTGATGATTTCCGGAAAGAAGTACATGTCGGAGAAACAGGTCACCCCGCCTTGCAGCTGTTCGGCGATGGCGAGTTCGGTGCCGTCCCGGGCGAAGCTTTCGTCGACCCATTTCGCCTCGGCCGGCCAGATGTGTTCCTGCAGCCAGGTCATCAGTGGCAGGTCGTCGGCCAGCCCGCGAAACAGCGTCATCGCGCCATGGCCGTGGGCGTTCACCAGGCCGGGCGCGAGCAGCATGCCGGGCAGCTCCCGGCGCTCGTGCGCCTGATGCCTGAGCGCCTGCTCGCGAGGGGCGATCAGGGCGATGCGCCCGTCGCGGATGCACAGCGCATGGTTTTCGAGCACCACGCCCGCCGGCTCCACGGGTACCAGCCAGGTCGGTAGGAGGATCAGGTCGAACGGGGCGTCGGGCATCGGTGGAGTTCCAGGAGGGCGGGCGATCAAGTGTATTAAAGCAGTTGGGGGCTGGAAACCGTGGATCGGCTGCCTCGGAGCGATGCCCCATCCGAGGGCGTTCGTTTTTGGCGTATAATGGCCGGCTTTTTGTTTCCGTATGGCGAGGAAGATGATGCGCGAGCGACTGCTGGCAGCGGAGAAGGTCAAGGCGATCGAGTGGCGGGAAGGTGCCCTGCAACTGCTCGATCAGCGCGTGCTGCCCTTGCAGAGCGTCTGGCGCCGCTACGGCGATGCGCCTGCCGTGGCCGATGCGATCCGCGAGATGGTGGTTCGCGGCGCGCCTGCGATCGGTATCGCCGCCGCCTATGGGGTCGTCCTGAGTGCCCGGGTTCGCCTGGCCGAGGGCGGCGACTGGCGCGCCGCGCTGGAAGCCGACTTCCAGGTGCTGGCCGACTCGCGGCCCACGGCGGTCAACCTGTTCTGGGCGCTCAACCGCATGCGCGACCGGCTCGGCAGGCTCAAGCCCGAAGACGACGTGGTGGCGGCGCTCGAGGCGGTGGCCGTCAGCATTCACCAGAGCGATCGCGAAGCCAACCTCACCATGGCCCAGCTGGGCGCCGAGCTGATTCGCAAGAACCAGGGCAATCCGCAGAACCTGTTGACCCACTGCAACACCGGCGCGCTGGCCACCGGCGGCTTCGGAACGGCCCTGGGCGTGATCCGGGCGGCGCACCTGGAGGGCATGGTCGAGCGGGTCTATGCCGACGAAACGCGCCCCTGGCTGCAGGGCTCGCGTCTCACGGCCTGGGAACTGGCGGGCGAGGGGATTCCGGTGAGCCTCAATGCCGACTCGGCCGCCGCGCACCTGATGAAGACCCGCGGGATCACCTGGGTGATCGTCGGCGCCGACCGGATCACCGCCAACGGCGACGTCGCCAACAAGATCGGTACCTATCAGCTGGCGGTGACGGCCATGCACCATGGCGTGCGTTTCATGGTCGTGGCGCCCAGCTCCACCATCGACATGAGCCTCGAAAGCGGCGAGGACATCCCGATCGAGGAGCGGCCGGGCCACGAGCTGCTCGAGGTCAACGGCCAGCGCTTCGCCGCCGACGTCGAGGCGGTCAATCCGGTGTTCGACGTCACCCCCGCCGACCTGATCGATGTGATCGTCACCGAGAAGGGCATCGTCGAGCGCCCGGATGCGGCGAAGATGGCGGCGCTGATGAGCCGCAGCCGGCTGCACTGATCGCGCACGCCGGGCGCCTTGCCCGTCGAAGGGTGCCGTGCGACGCCGCAAAGCGTGCCGCGCGGCAGCCTCCCGCGGCTCCCTTGTGTTACCATCCCGCGCTTAATGTAGGACCCTGCAGACTATAAGGAACCAGGCTTCCATGGGCGAACTGGCCAAAGAAATCCTCCCGGTCAATATCGAAGACGAGCTCAAGCAGTCCTACCTCGATTACGCCATGAGCGTAATCGTCGGGCGGGCGCTGCCGGATGCGCGCGATGGCTTGAAGCCGGTGCATCGCCGCGTGCTCTTTGCCATGAGCGAGCTGGGCAACGACTGGAACAAGCCGTACAAGAAGTCCGCGCGCGTCGTCGGTGACGTGATCGGTAAGTACCACCCCCACGGCGACTCGGCGGTGTACGACACCATCGTGCGCATGGCCCAGCCGTTCTCGCTGCGCTACCTGCTGGTCGACGGCCAGGGCAACTTCGGTTCGGTGGACGGCGACAACGCCGCGGCCATGCGATACACCGAAGTGCGCATGGCCAAGCTCGCCCACGAGCTGCTGGCCGACCTGGAAAAGGAAACGGTCGACTGGGTGCCCAACTACGACGGCACCGAGCAGATCCCCGCGGTGATGCCGACCAAGATCCCCAACCTGCTGGTCAACGGCTCGTCGGGTATCGCGGTGGGCATGGCGACCAACATTCCGCCGCACAACCTCGGCGAAGTCATCGACGGCTGCCTGGCGCTGATCGAGAACCCGGACATCAGCATTGACGAACTGATGGGCTTCATTCCCGGTCCCGACTTCCCGACCGCCGGCATCATCAACGGCCGCGCCGGGATCATCGAAGCCTACCGCACCGGTCGTGGCCGCATCTATATCCGCGCCCGGGCCGACATCGAGGACATCGACAAGGTCGGTGGCCGCCAGCAGATCGTCATCACCGAGCTGCCTTACCAGCTGAACAAGGCGCGTCTGATCGAGAAGATCGCCGAGCTGGTCAAGGAGAAGAAGCTCGAGGGCATCACCGAGCTGCGCGACGAGTCCGACAAGGACGGCATGCGCGTGGTCATCGAGCTGCGTCGCGGCGAAGTGCCCGAGGTGATCCTCAACAACCTCTACGCCCAGACCCAGCTGCAGAGCGTATTCGGTATCAACGTCGTGGCCCTGGTCGATGGCCAGCCGCGCACGCTGAACCTCAAGGAACTGCTCGAAGCCTTCGTGCGCCACCGCCGCGAAGTGGTCACCCGCCGGACCGTCTACGAACTGCGCAAGGCGCGTGAGCGTGGCCACATCCTCGAAGGCCAGGCGGTCGCGCTGTCGAACATCGACCCGGTGATCGAGCTGATCAAGAGTTCGCCGACCCCGGCCGAAGCGAAGGAGAAGCTGATCGCCGAGGCCTGGGAGTCCAGCGCCGTGGAAGCGATGGTCGAGCGTGCGGGCGCCGACTCCTGCCGTCCGGAAGGGCTCGATCCGCAGTACGGGCTGCGCGACGGCAAGTATTTCCTGTCGCCGGAACAGGCCCAGGCGATCCTCGATTTGCGCCTGCACCGCCTGACCGGTCTCGAGCACGAGAAGCTGCTCACCGAGTACCAGGAAATCCTCACCCAGATCGGCGAGCTGATCCGCATCCTGACCAACCCCGTGCGCCTGATGGAAGTCATCCGCGAGGAGCTCGAAGGCGTCAGGAAGGAATTCGGCGACGCGCGTCGTACCGAGATCCTGGAATCCCGCCTGGACCTGACCCTGGCCGACCTGATCACCGAAGAGGAGCGGGTCGTCACCATCTCCCACGGTGGCTACGCCAAGTCCCAGCCGCTGACCGCCTACCAGGCACAGCGTCGCGGCGGCCGCGGTCGCAGCGCCACGGGGGTCAAGGAAGAGGATTACGTCGAGCACCTGCTGGTCGCCAACAGCCACGCCACCCTGTTGCTGTTCTCCAGCAAGGGCAAGGTCTACTGGCTCAAGACCTACGAGATTCCCGAAGCGTCCCGCGCCGCCCGCGGCCGTCCGCTGGTCAACCTGCTGCCGCTGAGCGAGGGCGAGCACATCACCGCCATGCTGCAGGTGGACCTTGAAGCCGTGCGTCGGCAGGCTCCTGCCGGGGACGACGAGGCCGAGGATGCCGACATCGTTTCGGCCGAGGGTGAAGAACTCGAAGAGCTGGGCGAAGGCGACGATTCGGAGACCCTCTCGGTCGAAGATGCCATGTCCACTGGCGCCTACATCTTCATGGCCACCGCCAACGGCACCGTGAAGAAGACCCCGCTGGTGCAGTTCAGCCGTCCGCGCAGCGTCGGCCTGATCGCCCTGACCCTCGAAGAGGGCGATACGCTGATCGCGGCGGCGGTAACCGATGGCGCCCGTGAAGTGATGCTGTTCTCCGATGGCGGCAAGGTCATCCGCTTCAAGGAAAGCCATGTCCGCACCATGGGCCGCAACGCTCGCGGCGTGCGTGGCATGCGCCTGGGCGAAGGGCAGAAGCTGATCTCCATGCTGATTCCCGAGCCCCATGCGCAGATCCTCACCGCGTCGGAACGCGGCTACGGCAAGCGCACGGCCATCGAGGAGTTCCCGCGCCGCGGTCGCGGCGGTCAGGGCGTCATCGCCATGGTCAGCAACGAGCGCAACGGGCAACTGGTCGGCGCCATCCAGGTCCAGGACGGCGAAGAGATCATGCTCATCTCCGACCAGGGCACCCTGGTGCGCACGCGGGTCGCCGAAGTCTCGTCGCTGGGCCGCAACACCCAGGGCGTGACCCTGATCAAGCTGGCCAAGGACGAGAAGCTGGTCGGCCTGGAGCGCGTCCAGGAACCTTCCATGGAGGAAGAGCTGGAAGAGATCGAAGGCTCGCTGGACGAGGCGCTGCTGGAGAAGGAAATGCCGGTCGTCAGCACCGAGCCGAGCGAAGACGAGCTGCTCGGTGGTGGCGGGGACGTCCCGCCGGACGTGGTGCCGACCGACGACGAGGACTGAGCCTGCGGGCGCTCCCTGTTCGCCAGGGCGCGCCGGGCCTGCGGTAAGGCAGCCGGGATCACTCCCGGCGATCTAAGACGAGTTGAGAGAACACGACGTGAGCAAACGCGCCTTCAATTTCTGCGCCGGCCCAGCGGCCCTTCCCGAAGCCGTGCTGCAGCGCGCACAGGCCGAACTTCTCGACTGGCAGGGCCGCGGCCTGTCGGTGATGGAAATGAGTCATCGCAGCGATGACTACATGGCCATCGCCAGCAAGGCCGAGCAGGACCTGCGCGACCTGCTGTCGATTCCGTCGAACTACAAGGTGTTGTTCCTGCAGGGCGGGGCCAGCCAGCAGTTCGCCGAGATCCCGCTGAACCTGCTGCCCGAGGATGGCGTCGCCGACTACGTCGACACCGGCATCTGGTCGCGCAAGGGCATCGACGAGGCGCGCCGTTTCGGCACCGTCAACGTCGCGGCCAGCGCCAAGGGCTACGACTATTTCGCGATCCCGGGCCAGAACGAATGGCAGCTCAGCGACAACGCCGCCTATCTGCACTACGCCTCCAACGAAACCATCGGCGGGCTGCAGTTCGACTGGGTGCCCGAGCTTGGCGACACGCCGCTGGTGGTCGACATGTCTTCCGACATCCTGTCCCGTTCGATAGACGTCTCGAAGTTCGGCCTGATCTACGCCGGCGCGCAGAAGAACATCGGCCCCAGTGGCCTGGTGGTGGTCATCGTCCGTGAAGACCTCCTCGGCCGGGCCCGCTCCAGCTGCCCGACCATGCTCGACTACAAGATCGCCGCCGACAACGGCTCGATGTACAACACCCCGGCGACCTTCTCCTGGTACCTCTCCGGCCTGGTCTTCGAATGGCTGAAGGAGCAGGGCGGTGTCGCCGCGATGGAGCAGCGCAACCGGGCCAAGAAGGACCTGCTGTATGGGTTCATCGATTCCAGCGCCTTCTATACCAACCCCATCTCCAGCAACGCCCGCTCCTGGATGAACGTGCCGTTCCGCCTTGCCGACGAGCGTCTGGACAAGACCTTCCTCGCCGGCGCCGACGCGCGCGGCCTGCTCAACCTCAAGGGGCATCGTTCGGTCGGCGGCATGCGCGCCTCGATCTACAACGCGGTGGGCCTCGACGCGGTTGAAGCGCTGGTGGGCTACATGACCGAGTTCGAGAAGGAGCACGGCTGATGAGCGACGCCGATCAGCTCAAGGCGCTGCGTGTCCGGATCGACAGCCTCGACGAGAAGATCCTCGGGCTGATCAGCGAACGCGCGCGCTGCGCCCAGGAAGTCGCCCGGGTCAAGACCGCGTCGCTGGCCGAAGGCGAGTCGCCGGTGTTCTACCGTCCGGAGCGCGAGGCCTGGGTGCTCAAGCACATCATGGAACTCAACCGCGGCCCGCTCGATAACGAAGAGATCGCCCGGCTGTTCCGTGAAATCATGTCTTCGTGCCTCGCCCTCGAGCAACCGCTGCAGGTCGCCTACCTCGGCCCCGAGGGCACCTTCACCCAGGCGGCCGCGCTCAAGCACTTTGGCCATGCGGTGGTGAGCAAGCCGATGGCGGCAATCGACGAGGTGTTCCGCGAGGTGGCTGCCGGGGCGGTCAACTTCGGCGTGGTACCGGTGGAGAACTCCACCGAGGGTGCCGTCAACCACACCCTCGACAGCTTCCTCGAGCACGACATGGTCATCTGTGGCGAAGTCGAGCTGCGTATCCATCATCATCTGCTGGTCGGCGAGACCACGCAGACCGAGCGGATCACCCGCATCTATTCCCACGCGCAGTCACTGGCCCAGTGCCGCAAGTGGCTCGATGCGCACTATCCGAACGTCGAGCGCGTCGCCGTGTCCAGCAATGCGGACGCCGCCAAGCGGGTCAAGAGCGAGTGGAATTCGGCCGCCATCGCCGGCGACATGGCCGCGCAGCTCTACGGCCTGACGCGTCTGGCCGAGAAGATCGAGGACCGCCCGGACAACTCCACCCGCTTCTTCATCATCGGGAACCAGGAAGTGCCGCCGACCGGCGACGACAAGACGTCGATCATCGTCTCGATGAGCAACAAGCCGGGCGCGCTGCACGAGCTGCTGGTGCCGTTCCACGCCAACGGCATCGACCTGACGCGTATCGAGACGCGGCCTTCGCGCAGCGGCAAATGGACCTACGTGTTCTTCATCGATTTCCAGGGTCACCACCAGGACCCGCTGATCAAGGATGTGCTCGAGCGCATCGGCCAGGAAGCGGTCGCCCTGAAGGTGCTGGGGTCCTATCCCAAAGCCGTGCTTTGAACCCAGCCACAGGCTTCAAGCCGAAGAGCGCGCAGCATCGTTCTGCACGCGGCTTGAAGCTCGATGCTGACGGCCCGTTGTGAGTTGGCTCTTTTCTTGAAGCTTGAGGCTTGTAGCTATGCCCTGTGATTTTCTCGCCCTGGCCCAGCCGGGCGTACAGCAGCTGTCTCCCTATGTTCCTGGCAAGCCGGTCGACGAGCTGGCCCGCGAGCTGGACCTGGACCCGGCCGGCATCGTCAAGCTGGCCAGCAACGAGAACCCGCTCGGCCCCAGCCCCAAGGCCCTGCTGGCCATTCAGGCGGCGCTGCCGGAGCTCGCCCGCTATCCCGACGGCAATGGCTTCGAGCTCAAGCGGCGCCTGGCCGAGCGCTATGGCGTCGAGCTGGCGCAGGTAACCCTGGGCAACGGCTCCAACGACATCCTCGAGCTGGTGGCGCGCGCCTATCTGGCGCCCGGGCTCAACGCGGTGTTCAGCGCTCATGCCTTCGCCGTCTATCCCATCGCGACCCAGGCCGTCGGTGCCCAGAGCAAGGTGGTGCCCGCGAAGGACTGGGGGCACGATCTGGATGCCATGCTGGCCGCCATCGACGAGCACACCCGCGTGGTGTTCATTGCCAACCCGAACAACCCGACCGGCACCTGGTTCGATACGGCGGCGCTTGAACGCTTCCTGGCGAGGGTTCCGGAGCGGGTGCTGGTGGTGCTGGACGAGGCCTACATCGAATACGCCACCGGTGGCGAGCTGCCGGACGGCGTGCGTTACCTGGCGCAGTATTCCAACCTGCTGGTGTCGCGCACCTTTTCCAAGGCCTACGGGCTGGCTGCGCTGCGGGTGGGCTATGCGCTCAGCTCGGCGACCATCGCCGATGTGCTCAACCGGGTGCGTCAGCCGTTCAACGTCAACTCGCTCGCCCAGGCGGCCGCCTGCGCTGCGCTCGATGATCTCGACTATCTGCAGCGCAGTCGCGCGCTCAACGATGCCGGCATGGCCCAGCTGGAAGCCGGTTTCGCCGAGCTCGGGCTCGGCTGGATTCCCTCGAAGGGCAACTTCATCGCGGTCGACTGCGGCCGTGATGCCGGACCGATCAACCAGGCGCTGCTGCGCGCCGGGGTGATCGTGCGTCCGGTGGCCGGATACGGCATGCCGACCTTCCTGCGCGTGACCATCGGCACCGAGGCGGAGAATCGTCGCTTCCTCCAGGCCTTGCGCGAGGCGCTCGGCCAGTGAGCGATGTCATGTCGGTGCAACGCGCCGAGCCCATCATCGGTCGCCTGGTGGTGATCGGACTGGGGCTGATCGGTGGCTCCTTCGCCAAGGGGCTGCGCGAGAGTGGCGCCTGCGCCGAGGTGGTGGGGTTCGACATGGATGCGCCGTCGCGTGCCCTGGCGGTCGAACTCGGCGTGGTGGACCGCTGTGCGGAGTCATTGCAGGACGCCTGCCGCGGCGCTGACGTGATCCAGCTGGCGGTGCCGATCCTGGCGATGGAAAAGCTGCTCGCGCAACTGGCGACGCTGGACCTCGGCCAGGCGGTGCTCACCGATGTGGGCAGCGCCAAGGGCAACGTGGTCGCCTGCGCGGCGAAGGTCTTCGGCGCGATGCCGCGGCGCTTCGTTCCGGGGCATCCCATTGCGGGCTCGGAGCAGAGCGGGGTGCAGGCGGCCAAGTCGACGCTGTTTCGCCGGCACAAGGTCATCCTCACCCCGCTGGCCGACACCGACCCGGCGGCGCTTGGAGTGGTCGACGCGCTGTGGCGGCAGCTCGGCGCGGACGTGGAGCACATGGAGGTCCGGCATCATGACGAGGTTCTGGCTGCGACCAGCCACCTGCCTCATTTGCTGGCCTTCGGCCTGGTGGACTCGTTGGCCAAGCGCAACGAGAACCTGGAGATATTCCGCTACGCCGCCGGGGGCTTTCGTGACTTCACTCGGATCGCCGGCAGCGACCCGGTGATGTGGCATGACATCTTTCTCGCCAACCGCGAGGCGGTGCTGCACACGCTGGACGATTTTCGCCATGACCTCGATGCGTTGCGCGCGGCCGTGGACGAAGGAGATGGGCATCAGTTGCTGGGTGTCTTCACCCGCGCCCGTGCCGCCCGGGAGCACTTCAGCAAGATTCTGGCGCGCAGGGCCTATGTGGACGTGATGGATTCGAACGACCTGATCTTCGTCGCCAAGCCGGGCGGGAAACTCGACGGCTCGCTGCGGGTGCCCGGCGACAAGTCGATCTCGCACCGCTCGATCATGCTCGGTTCGCTGGCCGAAGGTACGACCGAGGTCGAGGGGTTTCTCGAAGGTGAGGATGCCCTGGCGACCATCCAGGCGTTTCGCGACATGGGCGTGGTGATCGAAGGGCCGCAGCAGGGCAAGGTCACCGTCCACGGTGTCGGCCTGCGTGGTTTGCAGGCGCCGCCCGGGCCGCTCTATCTCGGCAATTCCGGAACCTCCATGCGCCTGCTGGCCGGGCTGCTGGCGGCGCAGCCCTTCGACAGCGTCCTGACCGGTGACGCGTCGTTGTCCAGGCGGCCGATGAACCGCATCGCCAAGCCGCTGCGCGCGATGGGGGCGGTCATCGAGACGGCGCCGGAAGGGCGTCCTCCGCTGACGATCCGGGGCGGCCAGCGGCTGTCCGGCATGCATTACGCCATGCCGATGGCCAGCGCCCAGGTCAAATCCTGCCTGTTGCTGGCCGGGCTCTACGCGGCCGGGGAAACCGCGGTCACCGAGCCGGCACCGACCCGCGACCATACCGAGCGGATGCTGCGCGGCTTCGGCTACCCGGTCAGGATCGAGGGCGCGACGGCCTCGGTCGAGCCCGGGCATCGCCTGAGCGCGACCCGGATCGAAGTGCCGGGCGATATCTCGTCGGCGGCGTTCTTCCTGGTCGCGGCGAGCATCGCCGAGGGCTCCGACCTGCTGCTCGAGCACGTCGGCGTCAACCCGACCCGCACCGGCGTGATCAGCATCCTCAAGCTGATGGGCGCCAGCATCGAACTGCAGAATCTGCGCGAGGTCGGTGGAGAGCCGGTCGCCGACATTCGGGTACGCTCGGCGCGGCTGCGGGGCATCGACATTCCCGAAGACCTGGTGCCGCTGGCGATCGACGAGTTCCCGGTGCTGTTCGTCGCCGCCAGCTGTGCCGAGGGGCGCACCGTGCTGCGCGGCGCCGAGGAATTGCGCGTCAAGGAGTCGGATCGCATCCAGGTGATGGCCGATGGGCTGCAGGCGCTCGGCGTCGATGCCAGGCCCACGCCTGACGGTATAGTGATCCAGGGCGGGCCGATCGGCGGTGGCGAGGTGTGGTCCCATGGCGATCATCGTGTCGCCATGTCGTTCAGCGTCGCGGCGCTTCGTGCCAGGGCGCCGATCCGTATTCACGATTGCGCCGCCGTGGCGACGTCGTTTCCGAATTTTCTGGCCTTGGCCAAGCAAGCCGGCATGACTGTCGGTGAAGAGGACAACTCATGAACAATCCGCCGGTCATCACCATCGACGGTCCCAGCGGTTCGGGCAAGGGCACCATCGCCGCGCTGCTGGCCAAGAAGCTTGGCTGGAATCTGCTCGATTCCGGCGCGCTCTATCGCTTGCTGGCGTTCGCCGCGCGCAACCACGGCGTCGACCTGACCAACGAGGAAGCGCTCAAGGTTCTGGCCGCCCACCTGGACGTGCAGTTCGGCTCGGGCAAGGACGGGCATGGCCTGAGCATCACGCTCGAGGGCGAGGACGTCACCCATGCGATCCGCAACGAGCAGGTCGGTGCCGGCGCGTCCCAGGTGGCCTCCCTGCCGGCAGTGCGCGAAGCGCTGCTGCAGCGTCAGCGTGTTTTCCTCGAAGCCCCGGGTCTGGTGGCCGACGGACGCGACATGGGGACCGTGGTGTTTCCCGCCGCCGAACTCAAGGTCTTTCTCACCGCAAGCGCCGAGGAGCGTGCCCGTCGGCGCTATCTGCAGTTGAAGGGGAGTGGGGATGATGTTAATCTCGCGAGTCTTCTCGATGAGATCGAGGCTCGCGACGAGCGAGACAGGGCGCGCGAAGTGGCGCCGCTGAAGCCAGCCGACGATGCGATCATGCTGGATTCGACCTCACTTTCCATCGAGCAGGTACTGGACAGCATTCTGAGCGAGGTCGCCAAACGCGACATCGCCGGGTGAAAGGAACCCCGAAAGGTGTTCCGTCAGGCCGCGGCAAGAGCCCTGCCTGGTAACAAGGAGGCATGCGGGAGACCAGATAGCGTCCCGCAGGCCTTTTTTTATATAAACGAACCCATGCCATCTGGGGTGTGGAAGTTGGGCGGATCCTCGCCCGAAAACAGCAGGAATCAACATGAGCGAAAGCTTCGCAGAACTTTTTGAAGAAAGCCTGAAATCCCTCGACATGCAGCCGGGCGCCATCATCACCGGCATCGTGGTCGACATCGATGGTGACTGGGTCACCGTCCATGCTGGCTTGAAATCCGAGGGCGTCATCCCGGTCGAGCAGTTCTACAACGAACAAGGCGAGCTGACCATCAAGGTGGGTGACGAGGTCCACGTTGCTCTGGACGCGGTTGAAGATGGCTTCGGTGAAACCAAGCTGTCCCGCGAAAAAGCCAAGCGCGCGGAATCCTGGATTGTTCTGGAAGCGGCTTTCGCTGCAGAAGAAGTGGTCAAGGGCGTCATCAACGGCAAGGTCAAGGGCGGTTTCACCGTCGACGTCAACGGCATCCGCGCGTTCCTGCCGGGTTCGCTGGTCGATGTCCGTCCGGTGCGCGACACCACCCACCTGGAAGGCAAAGAGCTCGAGTTCAAGGTCATCAAGCTCGACCAGAAGCGCAACAACGTTGTCGTTTCCCGTCGCAGCGTGCTGGAAGCCGAGAACAGCGCCGAGCGTGAAGCTCTGCTCGAATCCCTGCAGGAAGGCCAGCAGGTCAAGGGCGTGGTCAAGAACCTCACCGACTACGGCGCATTCGTCGACCTGGGCGGCGTGGACGGCCTGCTGCACATCACCGACATGGCCTGGAAGCGCATCAAGCATCCGTCGGAAATCGTCAACGTCGGCGACGAGATCGACGTCAAGGTCCTCAAGTACGATCGCGAGCGTAACCGCGTATCGCTGGGCCTGAAGCAGCTGGGCGAAGACCCATGGGTCGCCATCAAGGCTCGCTACCCGGAAAACACCCGCGTCATGGCCCGCGTCACCAACCTCACCGACTACGGCTGCTTCGCCGAGCTGGAAGAGGGCGTGGAAGGCCTGGTACACGTCTCCGAAATGGACTGGACCAACAAGAACATCCACCCGTCGAAGGTCGTTCAGGTCGGCGACGAAGTGGAAGTCATGGTTCTGGACATCGACGAAGAGCGTCGTCGTATCTCCCTGGGCATCAAGCAGTGCAAGTCCAACCCGTGGGAAGACTTCTCCAGCCAGTTCAACAAGGGCGACAAGATCTCCGGCACCATCAAGTCGATCACCGATTTCGGTATCTTCATCGGCCTGGACGGCGGCATCGACGGTCTGGTTCACCTGTCGGACATCTCCTGGAACGAAGTGGGCGAAGAAGCCGTTCGCCGCTTCAAGAAGGGCGACGAGCTGGAAACCGTCATCCTGTCGGTCGACCCGGAGCGTGAGCGCATCTCCCTGGGCATCAAGCAGCTGGAAGACGATCCGTTCTCCAACTACGTGTCCCTGAACGACAAGGGCACCATCGTCCGCGGTACCGTCAAGGAAGTGGACGCCAAGGGTGCTGTGATCGACCTGGGCAATGACATCGAAGCGACCCTGAAGGCTTCCGAAATCAGCCGCGACCGCGTTGAAGACGCCCGCAACGTGCTGAAGGAAGGCGAAGAAGTCGAAGCGAAGATCATCAACATCGATCGCAAGAGCCGCGTGATCAATCTCTCCATCAAGTCGAAAGACGTCGAGGACGAGAAGGACGCGATGAAGGAACTGCGTACCAAGCAGGAAGTTGAAAGCACCGGCCCGACCACCATTGGTGATCTGATCCGTGCTCAGATGGAAAACCAGAACTAAGTTCGGGTAATCCATGAAAAAGGGCGACTTCGGTCGCCCTTTTTTGTGCCTGCTGAAAAGTCCATTTTGCTGCTTCATCCCGCCGGCCGGCGCCGGCTGGCTCGGCAGTCGTTGGGGTTCAGGCGCTCCGCTGCAGCGCGGCCAGGGCCGCCTGTGCGGCGACCTCGCCGATGACCAGGATCGCCGGGCTCTTCAGCGCGAAGGTACGCGCATCGACCAGCATGTCGCCGAGGCGCGACCGGCATTCACGTTGCTCGGGCAACGAGGCGTTCTCGATCATCGCCACCGGTGTCTCGCTCGCCATGCCGCCGGCCAGCAGCCCGCTCCGTACCTCGTCCAGCTTGCTGACGCCCATGTAGACCACCAGCGTGGTACCGCTCTGCGCCAATGCCGGCCATTGGGGGCCACCGTCATCCAGGGTGTGGGCGGTCACCAGGGTCACGCCCCGGGCGACGCCACGATGGGTCAGCGGGATACCGCAGCGGGTGGCACCAGCCAGTCCGGCGGTGATGCCGTTGACCAGCTCCGTCTCGATGCCGCGGGCGGCGAGCCATTGGGCTTCCTCACCGCCGCGACCGAAGATGCAGGGGTCGCCGCCCTTCAGGCGCACCACGCATTTGCCCTGACGGGCGTAACGCAGCATCAGCCGATGGATGAACGCCTGGGGCGTCGAACGACAGCCTCCGCGCTTGCCGACACGGATCACCCGGGCGCCAGGACAGTGCTCCAGCACGGCGGGGTTGACCAGGTCGTCGATCATCACCACCTGCGCTTCGCCCAGGGCGCGCACGGCCTTGAGCGTCAACAGCTCCGGATCGCCCGGGCCCGCACCGACCAGCCAGACTTTTGCACTCATTGCTTCACCTCACTCGATGCGACTGCCGCAAGGATGTCGAAAAAGGATTCAGGCCGGCTCCGGTTGGCGGGCCAGCATTCGCTTGATTTCCGGGACGCAAGAACCGCAACTGGTGCCGCAGCCCAACTCACGCTTGAGTCCGTCCAGGTCCATTCCGGCTGCGATGCCTCGGGCCACCGCCTGTTGGCTGACGTTCATGCAGTTGCACAGCGTTCGCTCCACGGCCGCGATCGTCTCACCCGGAGGGGCGCTGAGGGGCGCCAGGAGCCAGCGCCGGGTTTCGGCATCGACCTGGCCGCTTTGCCACAGACCCTTGAGCCAGTCGCGCGCCGCCGTTTCGCCCGCCAGGCGAAGGGAGACGATACGGCCAGCTTCGATACGCACCCGTTTGCCGATGGCGCGTCGGGGGTCGTCGTAGCTCAGTACCGCTCCTTCGTCGAGGCCGAGCAGCTGGTCCATGCGCTCCAGCTGCGCGGCATCAGGCGCCTGGCTGACAGCGGCATGGATGATCAGCGCCGGGCGATCGCGACCGGCCAGACTGAAGCTTGCGTAGTCGAATGCTTCGAACAGGGGACGCAGCGCGCTGAATCGGCTCTGCACGTCCTGCTCGACGAGGGCGAAGAACTGCCAGGGCAAGTCGACCCGTTCGACCTCGACCGCAGCGTGCTTGAGCTCGGGCTGTTTCGAAAGCGGGTCGTGCTCGGGCAGCGTCAGGACGTTGCAGCCCAGGCCCTTGAGAAAGCGGTCGCCCCAGTGCATCGGCAGGAAGGCCTGGCCAGCCTGCAGCCTGTCGTCCGCGGTCACTGGCAGGACGAGACTGCCGCGGCGGCTGCGCAGCCGGACCAGCTGGCCTTCGAGCAGACGCCTATGCGTCATGTCGTCCGGATGCAGCCCGAGCAGTGCTTGCTCGACGTGGCCGAAGAGCTGCGCGGCGGTACCGGTTCGGCTCATGCCATGCCACTGGTCGCGCAGGCGCCCGGTATTGAGTATCAGGGGGTAGTGCGCCTCGCGCAGTTCCCGGGGCGGCTGGTACGGCTCGGCGATGAAGCGGGCGCGTCCAGTGGCGGTGGGAAATATCCGGTTCGTGTAGAGGCGTGGCGTGCCGGCTTCGCTGCCAGCCGGGAACGGCCACTGTTGCGGGCCGATCCGCTCGATCAGGGCGTAGCTCAGCCCGGAGAGATCCAGGTCCCGGCCGCGCGTCAGCGCCTTGTATTCGTCGAACAGCTGATCGGGCCGCTCGTAATCGAAGCGGCTCGGCTGCCCGGGCCGCAGGCGCTTTTCCAGACGCCGGGCAAAATCGCAGGTGATCGCCCAGTCGGCGCGCGCCTCGCCCGGTGCCGGTACCGCGCGGCGTACCCGGCTGACGCGGCGTTCGGAGTTAGTCACCGAGCCCTCTTTCTCGCCCCAGCTGGCCGCCGGCAGCAGCAGGTCGGCATGGCGGCATGTCTCGGTGGTGAAGAAGGCTTCCTGCACGACGACGAAGGGGCAGGTGGCGAGCGCCTCCTGTACGCCGCGCTGATCCGGTAGCGACTGGGCCGGGTTGGTGCAGGCGATCCACAAGGCCTTGATCTTGCCGGCACGAACCTTTTCGAAGAGTTCGATGGCGGGTAGCCCGGGCGTTTCCGGAAGCTGCTCGACGCCCCAGTAGGCGGCCACTTCCTGGCGATGCTCGGGGTTGCCCGCGTCACGATGACCGGGCAGCAGATTGCTCAGGCTTCCGGTTTCCCGGCCGCCCATGGCGTTGGGCTGTCCGGTCAGGGAAAAAGGCCCGGCGCCTGGCCGTCCGATCTGGCCGGTGGCCAGGTGCAGGTTGATCAGCGCGCTGTTCTTCGCGCTGCCGGCGGTGGATTGGTTCAGCCCCATGCACCAGAGCGAGAGAAAGCTCGGGGCGTCGCCGATCAGGCGGGCACACCGCTGCAGCGCCTCGGCCGGGATGGCGCAGCGCTCGGCGACCACCGACGGGCTGTAGTCGCGCACCAGTGCGTCGAGGGCCTCGAACCCTTCGGTATGAGCGTCGATGAAGTCCCGGTCGACCTGGCCCTCGCGCAGCAGGATGTGCATCAACCCGTGGAACAGCGCCACGTCGCTGCCGGGCTGGATCGCCAGGTGCAGGTCGGCCAGGTCGCAGGTGTCGGTGCGCCGTGGATCGACGACGATGATGCGCATCTGCGGGCGTCTCGCCTTGGCTTCCTCCAGCCGCCGGAAGAGCACCGGGTGGGCATAGGCCATGTTGCTGCCGACGATCAGCAGGCAGTCGCTCAGCTCGATGTCTTCGTAGGAGCAGGGCGGGGCGTCGGCGCCCAGGCTGCGCTTGTAGCCGACCACGGCCGAGGACATGCACAGGCGCGAGTTGCTGTCGATGTTGTTGGTTCCGACCAGGGCGCGTGCCAGCTTGTTGAAGGCGTAGTAGTCCTCGGTCAGCAGCTGGCCGGAAATGTAGAACGCGACGCTGTCCGGACCGTGCTCGCGGATGGCGTCGGCGAAGCGCTCGGCGGCGTGTTCCAGCGCGCTGTCCCAGTCGGTTCGGGCACGCGCCAGCGCTTTGCCCAGGCGCAGTTCCGGATGGAGGCCACGTGCGGCGATGTCACCGGTCAGGTGCAGGGTCGAGCCCTTGCTGCAGAGTTTGCCGAAATTGGCCGGATGGTCCGGGTCACCCGCGACATCGTGGATGCGCGTTCCGTCGTGCTCGATCAGAACGCCACAGCCGACGCCGCAATAGCAGCAGGTGGACGCGGTTGTCTGATGCATGGCGGCATCTCCTGGCAGGTCAGTCATGGCTAAAGAGGCGAAAGCGCGGTGCGTGACGCGCCATGGTTGCGCGGCGGCAGGATCGAGGGCTCGATCTCTTCGGTACGGGGAGGGCATGGGGTCTTGGTGCCGGCCGTCAGCGGCAGGGGCGCACTCGGTCCCTTGCCCAGGGTGGCGCCCTGGCCCAGCGCGGCGGCCCCGAACATGAGTTGATCACGGACCCCGGCAATCTCGCGGCGCTCGCGGATCTGACGCAGGTACCAGCCGCCGTCGGCGGTGTCGCCGTACAGGCAGGCGCCCACCAGTACGTCGTCCTTGATCACCAGCTTCTTGTAGATGCCGCCGACAGGGTCCTTCAGGGTGATGGTTTCGGTGCCTTCGGCGCCCAGGAAGTCGCCGGCCGAGAACAGATCGATGCCGGTGACCTTGAGCTTGGTCGAGGTCACCGAACCCGGGTAGCGCGAGAAGCCCAGCATCGCCAGGTGGTTGGCGCAGACCCTGGCCTGCTCGTACAGCGGCGCCACCAGCCCGTAAGCGGTGCCGCGGTGGCTGGCGCATTCGCCGACGGCATAGATGCGCGGATCGTAGGTCTGCAGGGTATCGCTGACCAGAATCCCCCGGTTGCAGGGGATGCCCGCCTGTTCGGCGAGCTCGCAGTTGGGGCGGATGCCCGCGGCCATGACGACCAGGTCCGCCGGGACCTCTTCACCGTCGGTGAACCTGACCGCCCGGACGCGCCCTTCGCCGTCATCGACCAGCTCGGCGGTGTGCCTGGAGAGTAGGAACCTGAGCCCGCGCGCCTCAAGCGCATCCTGCAGCAGGCGGCCGGCGGTACGGTCGAGCTGGCGCTCCATCAGGGATTCGCCGATGTGCACCACGCTGACGTCCATGCCGCGCAGCTGCAACCCGTTGGCGGCCTCCAGGCCGAGCAGGCCGCCGCCGATGACCACGGCGTGACGGTGGGTGGCGGCGGTTTCCATCATCGTGCGGGTGTCGGCGATGTCGCGATAGCCGATCACGCCCCGCAGGGTATTGCCGGGCACCGGCAGCATGAAGGGCGTGGAGCCGGTGGCGATCAGCAACCGGTCGTATTCGGCCTCGCTGCCGTCCTGGGCGATGACGCGCCGCCCGGCGCGGTCGATCCGGACGACCTTGCTGTTCATGCGCAGCGCGATGCCGTGATCGCAGTACCACTGCAGGTCGTTGAGGACGATGTCTTCGAAATTCTGCTCCCCGGCCAGCACCGGCGACAGCAGGATGCGGTTGTAATTGGGGTGCGGCTCGGCACCGAAGACGGTGATGTCGTACAGGTCCGGGGCGAGCTTGAGCAGCTCTTCCAGGGTCCGTACACCGGCCATGCCGTTGCCGATCATCACCAGCTTGAGTTTCTTCATGCCGATCTCCACCGCGTGCCGGCCATCGCGCCGGCGTACTGAAAAGCAAAAACAAAAAGGCGTCCCACTGGTTACCCAGTGAGGACGCCTTTGTCCGGTCCCGTTCTCGGGAAGCACGGCCCTCGTCGTTGAAGGCCTGGCTTTATGTCGATTGCGTCGAGAGCGATGCAGGGGGTGTGCCAGTTGATGCTTTTCCGCTAAATCAGTGGGTTAGGCGGTTATCCTCGAAAGTAACTAAGTTCGCGATGCACCTTGCTGAGGCGTCATGCGCAGCGATGGTGCAGCCTCGGCGGCCCTCGCATCGCCCGAGTCAGGGCGTTGACAGCCTTCGCCGAGTTTCAATAGAGTTGGGTCTTGCGCCGATTTAGTCAGCTACTTGCGGGGCGCCAGGATCGAGAGATCCCGAAATACCGCTAAAGCGCTGGTTCGGTGTCGCCTCTCACCGCTGCCCAGCGGAACCCTCGAGGCGGGACCCCATCGATGAATGCAAAACTTCCTTCCTTCTGCCTGGCCCCGGCCGCACAGAACCCTTCCAGCCGCAAAATCCTGCTGATCGGCAGCCATCAGCCGGCGCTGCTCCGTTGCCTGGACGGATGGCCGAGACACCGCGGCAAGCCGCGCGCGTTGCTCATCCAGTTCAATGCCGATACCCGTTCGCTGGCCGACTACCCGACCGATGCCTTTGATCTGGCCGTGGTGCAGGCGCCGGCCGCCGAGGCCCTCGATCACTGCATTCGCGAGCTGACCCGCGTGGCACGGCAGGGGCTGATCACCCGGCGCTGATCTCAGCCGCGGCCGATCAGCCAGATCAACCCTGCGAGGTTGAGGAACAACGAGGCGAGGGCGATCGCGCGCCAGGTTTTCAGCGGTTCGCGTTCGAGCAGCGGGTGGGTGCCGTCGGAGGAGATGCTTTGTTCTCCCTGTTCGAAGCCCAGCAGCCACTCCTCGGCGGTTTCGAATCGCTGTGCCGGATCGGCCGCCAGGCTTCGCAACAGCAGCCTGTCCAGCCAGTCGGGCAGGTCCGGGCGGTAGCGCGACGGCGGCACGGCCGTGCTGAAGCGCGGGCGCTGGAAGGCTTCGACCTCCCCGTAGGGGTAATGCCCGGTGAGCAGGTAGTAGAGGGTCACTCCGGCGGCATAGAGGTCCTGCTGCGCGCTTGGCGGCTCGCCCCTGAAGGCCTCCGGCGCGATGAAGCTCGGCGTGCCGGGCAGGCTGTTGGGCTCGTCACGCGACAGGCCGGGGCAGTACGCCAGGCCGAAGTCGAGCAGGCGCAGCTCGCCGTCGTCCCCCAGGTGCAGGTTCTCCGGTTTGACGTCGCGGTGCAGGATGTTGCGCCGGTGCAGCATGCCGAGGGCGCGGATTATCCGTGGCGCGGTGTCCAGCCACTGCGGCAGGGGCATCGGACCCTGCTGCCGGAACAGTTGCGCCAGGCTTTGCCCCGCGTATTCGCGCTGCACGTAGTACAGATGCTGGCGCTGCGCGAGGCTGTGCAATTCCGGAAAGCAGCGCCCGGCCACACGGCGCAGGAACCATTCCTCCTGCAGCAGCGCAGGGCCGGCCGATGGATCGTCGGCGCGGCTCGGGGGCAGCGTTTTCAGCAGCCACGGACGCGTTTGTGCGTCGGTGACACGATAGATCAGCGACTGCCGCGACTCGGCCAGCAGCCCCTCGACCGTCCAGCCTTCGAACCCCTGTCCGGCGCGCAGCTTCGGCGGCAGGGGCCATTGCTCCAGCTGGGCGAGGTTGTCGGCCAGGCCCGCCTCGGGCAGCGCCTGTACCCGTACCAGGACGGCGCTGGCGTTATCGCCGCTGCCGGCCAGGTGCGCGGCCTTCACCAGGGTGCTGGCGGCGCGGGAAAGGTCGGTCTCGGTCTGCAGCACTTCGGCGATGTCGCGTTCGGGCAGCACCGCCCAGACGCCGTCGCTGAGGATCACGAAGCAGTCGCCTTCGCGCAGCGCGCCTTCGAGAAAATCCACCACCAGGTGCTGGTCCAGCCCCAGGGCCCGCTTGAGCACATGCTGCATGCCCGGTTGCTGCCAGACGTGGTCTTCGCTGAGGCGTTCGAGCGTGGCGTCGGCCCAGAGATACGCCCGGCAGTCGCCCACATGGGCCAGGGTGAAGCGGGTGCCGCGCAGCACCAGGGCGGTGAGCGTGGTCAGCAGCGGTTGGCCATTGCCGTTGGCCTGCAGCCAGCGGTTCTGCGCCGTGAGCAGCCGCTCGAGCGCATGGGTGACGGCCCAGGTTTCGGGTGTCGAGTAATAGTCGAGCGCCAGCGCCTGCAAGGTGGCGCGGGCGGCCAGGGCACCGTCGGCGCAATGGCTGACGCCGTCGGCCAGCGCCAATAGGAAGCCCTTGCTCAGGGCGAGCGAGGGTGCCGGCGTGACGACGCGGATGGCGTCCTGGTTTTCGTTGCGCGGGCCGGTGGCGCTGGCTTCGCCGAAGGTCAGTTGCAGGGGCATGGGGCGTTCCGCAGAGGGCGGCAGCCACCGGTCGCGGCGGCTGCGTCAGGTTCAGACCCGGGCGGCGGTCACCGCGGCCGAACCCCAGGTGGTCCTCCAGCGCTGCTTGACGCTGTACAGGCCGATCCAGGCTAGCACGCCGAGGCTGGCGAACAGCCAGAGGCCGAGCTGATAGTCGCCGGTGGCCTGCTTGACGGCGCCGAGGCCGGCGGTCAGCAGGAAGCCACCGATGCCGCCGGCCATCCCCACCAGGCCGGTCATCACGCCGATTTCCCGGTGGAAGCGCTGCGGTACCAGCTGGAACACCGCACCGTTGCCGGCGCCCAGGCTGAGCATCGCGACCACGAACAGCGCCAGGGCGGCGGTCGAGCTGGACAGGTTGATGCCGACCGCGGCGATGCACAGGGCCGCCACGGTGTACATCACCAGCAGCGAGCGGATGCCTCCGATGCGGTCGGCCAGGGCGCCGCCGAGCGGGCGCATCATGCTGCCGGCGAAGACGCAGGCCGCGGTGTAGTAGCCGGCCTTGACCGGATCGAAGCCGTACTGGTCGTAGAAGTAGCCGGGCAGGGTGCTGGCCAGACCGAGGAAGCCGCCGAAGGTCACGCTGTAGAAGAACATGAACCACCAGCTGTCCGGGTCGCCCAGTGCCTTCATGTAGTCGGCCATCGACTTGGGTTTCGGGCGGTTGGGCGCGTTGCGTGCCATCCCGGCGAACAGCACCAGGACCAGCACCAGCGGCACCAGTGCCAGGCCGAACACGTTGTTCCAGCCGAACAGGGCGGCGAGCCCCGGGGCGAAGAGCGCGGCCAGCACCGTGCCCGAGTTGCCCGCGCCGGCGATGCCCATGGCCTTGCCCTGATGCTCGGCCGGGTACCACTGGGAGGCCAGCGGCAGCGCGACGGCGAAGGAGGCGCCGGCGAAACCGAGGAACAGGCCGAGCAGCAGCGCCTGCTCGTAGCTGCGAATGCCGAACGACCAGGCCAGCGCCAGCGCGACGATGACCATCACCTGGCCGAACAATCCCGCCGTCTTGGGCGAGGTGCGGTCGGCCAGCATGCCGAGCGCGAGGCGCAGGACGGCACCGGAGAGAATCGGGGTCGCCACCATGAAGGCGCGCTGCTGAGTGGTCAGGCCGAGGTCGGCGGCGATCTGCACCCCGAGCGGCCCGAGCACGTACCAGACCATGAAGCTCAGGTCGAAGTAGAGAAAGGCGACGAACAGGGTAGGCGCATGGCCCGCTTTCCAGAAACTCGTATTCATCTTGCACACCTCACCGTCATGGGCCGACCTGCGCTGTGATGGGGCGCTGGCCGGATGTACCGCTTGCTGCCCAGGCGTAGAACGAAAAAGGCGCCGCGCACTTGCCGGAAATTCCGGCAAGCGACGCGACGCCTTTGTCTGCATAGGGTGCAACCCTCGTTGGTTGCACCTTGGCCGGAGCAAGATCCCTGCCAGATGCGCAGGTTGCCTTCAGCTGGCACTTGCGGCCAATGGTGGAGGGGCAGCTCCAGGCGAATCGTGCACGAAAGCGGGGCGCATCCTGCGGCTCATGCCTCCCGATGGCGCATCAGTCGAGGCGGTTGACCCGGGGGAAGTGGCTGGAGAAGTCATCCGGCATCGGTGCGACCCGTGCCGCCGAATAGTCGTAGAAGACGAACCCGGACTTGGCCATGGCGATCAGGCGCTGGTCGGCCGGGCGGGTGACGCGAAACGTGATGTCGCCGCCGTAGCGGTTGAAATCCATGACGCCGACCTCGAACAGCAGGGCGTCGCGGGCATGGGCCTCTGCCCGGTACATGGTCGCCAGGTCGGTGACGATGATGCCGACGCCCCGGCCGTTGGTCTCGCGGATGCCATAGGCGAAGAGAAACCGGGCGCGGGCTTCGGAAATCATCGAGATCATCGAGTCGTTGCCCAGGTGATTGGCGCCGTTGATGTCGGTGACCCGTACCGTCATCTGGGTGGAAAAGTAGTACTGGTCGTCGGGGAACTGCAGTTGTAGACGGGCCATGGTGCGCTCATGCCGGAATCGGGGTGGCCATTGTAGGGCCCTGCCGGACGATCGTTGTCCATTCGGCGCGCAAATGGTGCCGGGCGCCGACCAGCCGCTGCGAGGCTGGCCGGCGGGCAATCAGGCGGCGGGTCGTTGCTGGCGCTGGTAGAGGAATTCCAGCACGGCGGCGCGGTACTCGTGGTAGCGCCCGTCATGGGCCAGCGCCATGCGATCGCGCGGGCGATCCAGTTCCACGTCGAGGATCTCGCCGATGGTCGCCGCCGGGCCGTTGGTCATCATCACGATGCGGTCGGACAGCAGCACGGCTTCGTCGACGTCGTGGGTGACCATCACCACCGTGCTCTGCGTCTGGCCGACGATGCGCAGCAGTTCGTCCTGCAGGTGGGCGCGGGTCAGGGCGTCGAGCGCGCCGAAGGGCTCGTCCATCAGCAGCACCTTGGGTTCCATCGCCAGCGCCCGGGCGATACCCACGCGCTGCTTCATCCCGCCGGATATCTCGCTGGGATGCTTGTGGATGGCGTGGCCGAGGCCGACCATGTTCAGCGCAGCCTCCGTGCGTGCCTTGAGTTGGGCCTTGTTTTCGCGCTTGCCGAAAACCTTCTCGACGGCCAGATGGACGTTGCCATAGCAGGTCATCCAGGGCAGCAGGCTGTGGTTCTGGAACACCACCGCGCGCTCTGGGCCCGGGCCGTCGATTTCGCGGCCGTTGCAGATCAGGCCGCCTTCGCTGGCTTCGAGCAGGCCGGCAATGAGGTTGAGCACGGTGGACTTGCCGCAACCGGAGTGGCCGATCAGCGACACGAATTCGCCGCGGCGGATGGCGAGGTTGATGTTGGTCAGCGCCTGGAAGCGGCCCTTCTTGGTATCGAAATGCTTGCTGACCTGGGTCAGTTCGACGAATTTTTCCATCTCGGTTCTCCTGCCTGCGGCGCCTCGGACGCCGCAGGAATGGTTGGCGACGTTAGCTGGCGTAGTCGAAGCGTCGGGCGAGCAGCAGCAGGCTCTGTTCGAGCAGCAGGCCGATCAGCCCGACGACGATGATGGCGATGAGGATGTGTTCGACGTTGAGGTTGTTCCATTCGTCCCACACCCAGAAGCCGAGGCCCGTGCCGCCTGTGAGCATTTCGGCGGCGACGATCACCAGCCAGGCGACGCCGATGGCCAGGCGGATGCCGGTCATCAGGTGCGGCAGTACCGACGGGAAGAGGATCCGGGTGAGCACCTTCCACTCGCTCAGCTTGAGCACCTTCGCCACGTTCAGGTAGTCCTGCGGGACGCTGGCCACCCCGGCGGCGGTGTTGAGGATGATCGGCCAGATCGAACTGATGAAGATCACCCAGATCGACGCGGGGCCAGCGGCCTCGAAGACCAGCAGGCCGATCGGCAGCCAGGCCAGGGGCGAGACCGGCCGCAGCAGGCTGATGATCGGCGAGAGCATGCCGGACAGGAAGGCGAAACGGCCGATGGCGAAGCCCAGCGGTATGCCGATCAGCGCCGCGAGGCCGAAGCCCACGCCGACCCGGGCCAGCGAATGGAGGATGTTCCAGCCGATGCCCATGTCGTTCGGTCCGTTGTCATAGAACGGATCGGAGAACAGCGCCACCGCCGCCGTCCAGGTTGGCCCGGGGCCCGGCAGGCCGTCGCTGCGCGCGGCGATCAGCGCCCAGACGCCGAGAAACAGCAGGATGCCCAGCAGCGGTGGCAGCACGGCCCTGACGGCCGTCGCGCCGCGCTGGCCGATGAGGCTCGTGAGGCGGTTCTTGCTGCGCGGCTCGGCTTTTTCCAGCAGGGGTAATTTCACGGGTGCGTTCATCGTATGGCCCTCCGGTCAGGCCTTGACGGCGAAGGAAGCCGCATAGGCGGCTGGGTTGGAACCATCCCAGACGACGCCGTCGAGCAGGGTGCTCGAGCGCATCGGGCTGCTCGGCACGGCCAGCTTGAGCTGGCTGGCGGCTTCGCCGTAGAGGGCGGTCTGGTTGATCGAGCGGGCGATGGCCTGGTAGTCGGGGTCTTCCTTGATCAGGCCCCAGCGGCGGAACTGGGTCAGGAACCACATGCCGTCCGACAGGTAGGGGTAGTTCACTTCGCCGCCGCGGCAGAAGGCCATGGCGTGGTCGTCCTTCCAGGTGTTGCCCAGGCCGTCGTCGTACTGGCTGAGGAAGCGCGGTTCGATGACGTCCACCGGCGCATTGACGTAGGCCTTGCCGGAGATCAGCTTGGCCGTGCTGCGCTTGTTCTCTTCGCTGGCTTCGATGAACTGGCTGGCGTCGAGCAGCGACATGACCAGCGCGCGGGCCGCGTTGGGGTATTTTTCGATGAAGGCGCGGGTGGTGCCGAGTACCTTCTCGGGATGATCGGGCCAGATCTGCTGGGTGGTCACGGCGGTGAAGCCGATCTTGTCGTAGATCGCCCGGGCGCCCCAGGGCTCGCCGACACAGAAGCCGTCCATGTTGCCGACACGCATGTTGGCGACCATCTGCGGCGGCGGCACGGTGATGGTCTTGACGTCGCTCATCGGGTTGATCCCATGGCTGCCGAGCCAGTAGTAGAGCCACATGGCATGGGTGCTGGTGGGGAAGGTCTGGGCGAAGGTCATCGGCTTGCCGCCTTCCTTGACCTTGGCCGCCAGTTGCTCGCCCGTGGTCACCCCGGCTTCGCGCAGCTGCCTGGAAAGGGTGATCGCCTGGCCGTTCTGGTTCAGGCCCATCAGGTTGGCCATCTCGGTGCGCGGGCCGCCGACGCCCAGCTGCAGGCCGTAGAGCATGCCGTAGAGGACGTGGGCGGCGTCCAGCTCGCCGTTGATCAGCTTGTCGCGCACGCCCGCCCAGGAGGCTTCCTTGCTCGGCGTGATGGTCAGGCCGTACTTGCCGGCGAAGCCCTGGGTCGCGGCGACGATCAGCGAGGCGCAGTCGGTCAGCGGGATGAAGCCGACGGTCAGCGCGGCCTTTTCAGGTGCGTCGGAGCCTGCCGCCCAGGCGGCGCTGCGCAGGCTGGCCGGTGCGGACAGGCCCAGGGCGGCGACGCCTGCGAGAGTCCCGGCGGTGGCGATGGAATACTTGAGGAAATTGCGACGACTGCTATCAACCGGTTTCGACGGGTCACGATCGGTCATGGTGAATTCCTTGTGCGAAGCATAAAAAAACGGCGTACGCCAAGCGACCCGATGGGGGTGGGTCACCTGACGGACGCCGTTGTCCGTAATCCGCGGCCACCGCCGTTGGTGTGCTGCGCGAGATTCTGAAAGGGTCATTGCAAGCGGCTTGCCATAGTGCCTTTTCAGTCGGTGCCGGATGCCTGCGAGGCGCCGGCGCACCTGGCGGTGCGCTTGGCAATCAAGGACTTAGCGCGTGCCGCTGCGTGAGCGGGGCAAGAATCGGCGGACCGGCAGAATGCTGGGCGTGCCGCCAAAGCGTGCAGGCTAGGCATCGCCGGGGCGGGCGATGCTCAGGTTCGGGGCATGCTGTCGGAACGGGGTTACCTGCCCGAAGGCAGGTGCGGGGCTCACTGACCGAGCAGGTCGTTCATGGCGATGATCTGTTCGGCGACCTGGATCAGTTTCTGCTGACGGCTCATGGCCTGCCGGCGCATCAGGGTGTAGGCCTCTTCTTCGTTGCAGTGCTTCATCTTCATGAGCATGCCCTTGGCCAGCTCGATGCGCTTGCGCTCGGCCAGTTGCTGGTCGCGGGCGTGCAGCTGGGCGCGGATCGCCTGGTCGCTTTCGAAGCGCGCCATCGCCACGTCCAGGATGGGCTTCAAGCGCTGCGCCTGGATGCCTTCGACGATATAGGCGCTGACGCCGGCGCGGATCGCCTGGCGCATGGCGTCCGGGTTGTCGTCGTCGGTGAACATGACGATCGGCCGCGGCTGGTCACGGCTGACCACCACGACCTGCTCCATGACGTCGCGGCCGGGCGAGTCGGTGTCGATCAGGATGACGTCCGGTCGGGTGGCTTCGACCCGTTCGGGCAGGTCGATGGTCAGGCCGGATTCATCGATCACCTCGAAGCCGGCCTCGATCAGCGCGCTTCTCAGGCGGCCGACCTTGCGGGGGGTGTCGTCGATCAGGAGGACGCGAAGCATGGGCAGTCTCCCGGGTCAGAGGGCAGGGGTTGGGGTTGGGTCGGTGAGCGCGTGCAGCGCGAAGCTGCGGGCGTATGCACCGGGGTCGGAGCCGTCCCAGACGCTGCCGTCCATCAGGGTCGAGCGGCGCATGACCGAGGCGGGCACCTCGATGCCCAGTGCCGTGGCGGCCTCGCGGTAGAGCGCGCTCTGCTGGATGCGGCTGGCGACGGCCAGGTAGTCGGGGTCGTCGCGCAGCAGGCCCCAGCGGCGGAGTTGGGTCATGAACCAGAGGCCGTCGGAGTGATAGGGCATATTCACCTGGCCGTCGGCGAAGAAGCGAAGCGCGTGGGCGTCGCGCCAGGCGTTGCCCAGGCCGTCTTCGTAGTTGCCGAGAAAGCGCGCCTCGACGGCTGCCAGCGGCGCGCCGACGTAGTCGTGGCCACTGATCAGCTGCGCCGTGCTGCGGCGGTTTTCCTCGCTGGCGGCGATGAAGCGGCTCGCTTCGAGAATCGCCATGACCAGCGCCCGGGCGGCGTTCGGGTACTGCTCGACGAACGCGCGGGTGCAGCCGAGGACCTTCTCCGGATGGTCCGGCCAGATCGACTGGGTGGTCGCCAGGGTGAAGCCGGTGCCTTCGGCGATGGCCTGCGCGCCCCAGGGCTCGCCGGCGCAGAACCCGTCGATCCGGCCGGCGCGCAGATGGTCGACCATCTGCGCAGGCGGGACCACGACCGTGCGGACGTCCTGCAGCGGATGGATGCCATGGGCGGCAAGCCAGTAGTAGAGCCACAGCGCATGGGTGCCGGTGGGGAACGTCTGCGCCAGGGTCAGCGGCTCGCCGCTGGCGACACGGGCGCGCAGCGTCGCGGCATCGACGACTCCGGATCGCCTGAGTTCGGTCGAGAGGTTGAGACTCTGGCCGTTCTGCGCCAGCCCCATCAGTACCGCCATGTCCGTCGGTGCCCGCCCGCCGATCCCCAGGTGGGTCGCGTAGATCAGGCCGTACAGCGCGTGGGCCGCGTCCAGCTGCCCGTCGACGAGCTTGTCGCGCAGGCCGGACCAGGAGGATTGCCGTTGCAGGTTGAGGGTCAGGCCGTAGGGACGGGCGAAGTCCTGGGTGGCTGCGACGATGACCGACGCAGCATCGGTCAGCGCCATGAAGCCCAGGTTGACGACGGGTTTTTCCGGCGCATCGCTGCCGGCTACCCAGGCCAGCGCTTCACTCCGGGTATTGTCTTGCGAGTCGGTCATGCTGTCGGATCTGCCTTTTCGATTGCCTGCCACGGTGTTGCCAGCTGCCAGCAAGGGACGTGCCAGCACCTCAGGCTACAGGGTTGCGCCGCCGCGTTGTAGGTGGCTTTGCTAAGCTCGGTCGATTATCAAACACAGGGGATCAATCGTGCAGGCAGATTTCTGGCTGGAGCGCTGGGCGCAGCAACAGATCGGTTTTCACCTGGATCGCGTCAATCCCTACCTGCTGGCCCACTGGCCTGGCATGCAGGTTCCCCGGGGCAGCCGGGTGCTGGTGCCGTTGTGTGGCAAGAGCCTGGATCTCGCCTGGCTGGCCGGGCAGGGGTTTGTCGTCATGGGGGTGGAGCTCGCGCGGGAGGCGGTCGATGCGTTTTTCGAAGAGCACCGGTTGACCCCCTCGATGCGGCGACAGGGCGCTTTCGAGGTCTTCCAGGCCGGCGCGATCGAGCTCTGGTGTGGCGATTTCTTCGACCTGGGCGCCGAAGACCTGGCCGGCTGCCGTGCCTGCTACGACCGCGCCGCGCTGATCGCCTTGCCGGCCGGGATGCGTCGCCGTTATGCCGACTGCCTGACGCAGCGCTTGCCGAGCGGCACTCAAGGGTTGCTGGTGACGCTCGATTACGACCAGTCGCAGATGGACGGCCCGCCGTTCGCGGTGCCTGATGCGGAAGTCCAGACGCTGCTGGGGCAGTGGCAACCCGAGCGGCTGGCTGAGGCCGACGTTCTGGGCGAGAACCGCAAGTTCCATCAGCGCGGGGTGCCCTGGCTGCGGGAAAGTGTCTATCGCCTGCTCAGGCGCTAGTCGTTGGCGGCCTGCAGGCGGCGGATGAAGACGTCCGCTTCGTCGATGGCCCGCTGCATGTAGGCCAGCAACTGGTCTACGTTGGTCTGCAGCGTCTGGTACTCGCCGTGGAGCGAGCTGATCGCCCGGGCGTTGAGGTTGTGCTTGAGAAACAGCACCTGGTCGCGAAGCACGTCCAGTACAGGATCGATGCGCTTCTCCG
Organism: Stutzerimonas nosocomialis; assembly: GCF_005876855.1. GTDB lineage: Bacteria > Pseudomonadota > Gammaproteobacteria > Pseudomonadales > Pseudomonadaceae > Stutzerimonas > Stutzerimonas nosocomialis. Next base: position 60,918 of record NZ_QLAE01000024.1, read on the forward strand.
CGGCCTTCATGCGTTGCAGCAGGGTGCGGTACTCGGCGCGGGTGCGTGACAGCTCCTTGGCACTGGCGTCGCGCAGGCTCTTGTTGCTGTATTGCTTGAGTTCCTGATCCCACTCCTTGAACAGGGCATCGGCGACGTCTTCGACCGCCTGGATGCGTGCGCGCACGGTGCGTGCGCTGGTCTCGCTGGCCCGATATTCGCGGTCGAGCGCCTCGTAGCGCTTTTCCAGCTCGCCGCCCTGGACCTGTACGACGCTGCGGTAGTGCTCCAGCGCGTCCTTGAACTGCTCCTTGGCCTGCTGCTGAGAATCGCGCGCATCGCCCACCCGGTCGACGAGGATGTCGCGCTTGTGGACGCCGGCCTTTTCCATGGCCGAGTAGTAGGCGCTCTGGCAGCCCGAAAGCATCAGGAGGCTCAGGGCGATGACGGCGAATGGGCGCATGGGGGCTTCCTTGTGAGGATCTGGATGACGAACGATAGACAAACAAAAAGGGCGACTTGCGTCGCCCTTTTGCCGTTTCGCTCGCTTAGCCGCGGCGGCGCAGCGCCTCGATGCGATCTTCCAGCGGCGGGTGGCTCATGAACAGGCCGGCCAGACCCGACTTCTTGGCGGCATTGATGCCGAAGGCGGTCAGGCTGTCGGGCATGTTCACCGGCAAGCCCTGCTCGGCGCGCAGACGCTGCAGCGCACCGATCATCGCGCCGGTGCCGGCCAGGCGGGCGCCGGCGTCGTCGGCACGGAACTCGCGCTTGCGCGAGAACCACATGACGATGATGGTCGCCAGCAGGCCGAGCATCATTTCCGCCACGAAGGTCGCGACGTAGAAGCCGATGCCGTGGCCTTCCTCGTTCTTCAGCAGGATGCGGTCGACGAAGTGGCCGACGATGCGGGCGAAGAACATCACGAAGGTGTTCACCACGCCCTGGATCAGCGCCAGGGTGACCATGTCGCCGTTGGCGACGTGGCCGATCTCGTGCGCCAGGACCGCCTTCACTTCATCCGGGGAGAAGCGCTCCAGCAGACCCTGGCTGACCGCGACGAGGGCGTCGTTCTTGTTCCAGCCGGTCGCGAAGGCGTTGGCCTCGTGGGCTGGGAAGATCCCGACTTCGGGCATCTTGATGCCCGCTTCGCGGGACAGTTGCTCGACGGTCTGCAGCAGCCACTGTTCGTGACGGGTGCGCGGTTGGCTGATGATCTCCGTCCGGGTGCTCATCTTCGCCATCCACTTGGACAGGAACAGCGAGATGAACGAGCCCGCGAAGCCGAACACGGCGCAGAAGATCAGCAGCTGCTGAAGATCCAGCCCCGTGCGGTCCGGCGTCATGTAACCGCCGAAGCCCAGCAGGCTCAGGGTAATGCTGGCGATCAGCAGGATGGCCAGGTTGGTCGCCAGGAACAGCACAATGCGCATCATGGGTAAAACGGTCTCCTAAACGCGGGGCGGTTTGCTCTGCCGCGTATATAAGGGGAGCCCCGGGGGTATTCAACCCGGCGACTATTTCAAGCTGTGTCGCTAGTGCGCAACGGGGCTGCCGGCGGTGTTGGAGGCACTCTCGAAAAGGTGCCGGGTGAGTCGGGCAAGGCGTTCGCCATGTCCGCTCTTGAGCGCGTCGCGCAATTGATAGGCGAGGGTGCCCTGCACGCGCCTGACGCTCGCAGGCAGGTCGCCTTCGGCCGACAGATGGGGAACGCTACGGGTCAGGCGCATGAAGCCCTTTTCCGTCAGCACGGCCTGGTCGAGCGCCAGGAACTGGATGGTCGTCTCGTAACGCAGATAGCCTTCGTCGGCGAGCCAGAGCAGGGCGCCAAGACAGCTTTGGTGGCGCTTGCTCGGCAGGCCGAACTCGTCGGGCTCTTCCCGTCCGATCAGGTCCTCGACATAGAGCGCCACCTTGCGCGGAAACGCCTGGTAAAGCATCAGCAGGCCAGACGCCGCATCCTTGTAGAAGTCATCGATCTGCAGATCCATCGCGAGGTTACTGCTGGTAGGTCTTGAGGAAGCTGCCGATGCGGCCGATCGCCTGCTCGAGGTCGTCGACCCGCGGCAGCGTGACCACGCGGAAGTGGTCCGGCCACGGCCAGTTGAAGGCGGTGCCCTGAACGATCAGCAGCTTTTCGGACAGCAACAGGTCGAGGACGAACTTCTCGTCGTTGTGGATCGGGCAGACCTTCATGTCGATCTTCGGGAAGGCGTACAGCGCGCCCATCGGCTTGACGCAGCTGACCCCGGGGATGTCGTTGAGCAGTTCCCAGGTGCGGTTGCGCTGCTCCAGCAGGCGGCCCTGCGGCAGCACCAGGTCGTTGATGCTCTGGTATCCGCCCAGCGCCGTCTGGATCGCATGCTGGCTCGGCACGTTGGCGCACAGGCGCATGTTGGCCAGGATGTCGATGCCTTCGATGTAGCTCTGCGCGCGCTGCTTGGGGCCGGAGATCGCGACCCAGCCGGAGCGGAAGCCCGCCACGCGATAGGATTTGGACAGCCCGTTGAAGGTCAGGCACAGCACATCGGGTGCGAGCGAGGCGGTGGAGATGTGGACGGCTTCGTCGTAGAGGATCTTGTCGTAGATCTCGTCGGAGAACAGCACCAGGTTGTGCTGGCGTGCCAGCTCGACCATGCCTTCGAGGACTTCCTTCGAATACACCGCACCGGTCGGGTTGTTCGGGTTGATGATGACCATCGCCTTGGTGTTGGGCGTGATCTTGGCCTTGATGTCGTCCAGGTCGGGCCACCAGTTGGCCTGCTCGTCGCACAGGTAGTGCACCGGCTTGCCGCCGGCGAGGCTGACGGCCGCCGTCCACAGCGGATAGTCGGGCGCCGGGATCAGCACCTCGTCGCCGTTGTTGAGCAGCGCCTGCATGCTCATCACGATCAGTTCGGAGACGCCGTTGCCGAGGTAGATGTCCTCGATGCCGATGCCCTCGACCTGCTTCTGCTGGTAGTACTGCATGACCGCCTTGCGGGCGCTGAACAGACCCTTGGAGTCGCTGTAGCCCTGGGCGGTGGGGAGGTTGCGGATCACGTCCTGGAGGATTTCCTCCGGGGCTTCGAAACCGAACGGCGCCGGGTTGCCGATGTTCAGCTTGAGGATGCGGTGGCCTTCCTCTTCCAGGCGTTTGGCGTGCTTGAGCACGGGCCCACGGATGTCGTAGCAGACATTGGCGAGCTTGTTCGATTTGCTGACCTGCATGATCCTGAGTGTCCTGATGTGAGCAGCGCCGCGTCCTGACGAATGCAGGTGGGCCTGGCGTGGGTTCCTGCGCCTTGGCAGGGTGAAACCCTGCTGCCAGACTAGGCGTCCAAGAGGTCCGCATCATACGTGCGGCCCGATCACCGGAAAAGGTACAGATCGGCCTTTTTGCAGCCCATGAGGTGCACCAATGGACAAGCTTGAAAAACCCCTTGAGGCCTGGCGCGAAGAGCTGCCGGACGAGCAGTTCCACATCTGCCGTCTGGGCGGCACCGAGCGACCCTTCAGCGGCAAGTACAACGACACCAAGACGCCGGGTGTCTATCACTGCGCCTGTTGCGACGCCCCCCTGTTCGATTCCGACGCCAAGTTCGATTCGGGCAGCGGCTGGCCGAGCTATTTCCAGCCGGTCAGCGATACCGCGATCGCCAGCAAGGATGACTTCAGCCACGGCATGCACCGTATCGAAGTCAAGTGCGCGCGTTGCGACGCCCATCTGGGGCATGTCTTTCCCGACGGCCCGAACCCGACGGGCTTGCGCTACTGCATCAATTCCGCTTCGCTGGACCTGAAACCCCGCCAAGCGTGACCCGATCCCCTTGCCTGGACACCGTCATGGCCGATCCCTTGCTGGACATTCCCTGCGTGACGCTCGATGGACAGCAGAAAACCCTGGGCCAGTTCGGTGCCCGGGCGCTGCTGGTGGTCAATACCGCGAGCCAGTGCGGCTTCACCCCGCAGTACCAGGGGCTCGAAGCGCTCTGGAAGGAGTTTGCCGATCGTGGGCTGGTGGTGGCGGGCTTTCCCTGCAACCAGTTCGGCCAGCAGGAGCCCGGCGACGAGGCCCAGATCGGGCAGTTCTGCGAGCTCAACTTCGGTGTCAGCTTCCCGCTGTTCGCCAAGGTCGAGGTCAACGGCGATCAGGCGCACCCATTGTTCACCCAACTCAAGAGACGCGCGCCCGGCCTGCTCGGAAGCAAGGCGATCAAGTGGAACTTCACCAAGTTCCTGATCGCCGGAGACGGCTCGGTGGTCAAACGCTTCGCGCCGACCACCAAGCCGCAGGCGCTGCGTCAGCAGATCCAGCGCCTGCTGGAGGCGTGACCGCGGCTCAGGGCACCGGCAGCCATTGGCCGAGCACTTCGCCGAGTTCGCTCTGGCGGAACGGTTTGGCCAGGTAGTCGTTCATGCCCGCGGCCCGGCAGCGGTCGCGATCCTCGGGCAACGCGTTGGCGGTCAGCGCGATGATCGGCAGGTCCGGCCAGCGACCGCAGCGGCGAATCTCCCGGCTGGCCTCGTAGCCATCCATCACCGGCATGTTGCAGTCCATGAGCACCAGGTCGAGCGGCTCGCAATGCAGCTGCTGCAAGGCTTCCGCGCCATGGGCGGCGAGCACCACGTCATAGCCGAGCTTGGTCAGCATGCCCTTGGCGACCATCTGATTGACGGGGTTGTCCTCCACTAGCAGGACGCGCATGCGCTCGGACGCCGAAAGCGCGGCCGGCTCGTCCCGTCTCGGCGTCTCGGGGGCGCCGGGCGCGAGCAGTCTGCGCAGGCTCTGATACAGCGCCTCGCGCGTGACCGGCTGAGGCAGTTGTACGAAGGGCTGCAACGCGAGCTGCCGGTCGGCCGGGAGAAAATGGCTGTAGGCGGTTATCAGGATGATCGGGCCCTGACTGACGGCGCGAATGGCGTCCAGGTCGTCCTGGCGCTGGGCGACGACGATCGAAGGCGTTTGCCCGCCGACCCCCGCGAGATCGGCGAATTCCGTCTGCAGCCCCCAGGCCGGTAGCCACTGTTCGAGCAGGCGCGCCAGGCCGCTGTCCCGATCGACCAGCAGCGTGGCGTGCCCGCTCAGGGTGGTCGGCGGCGAGAGACGGTGGTCAGCCTGCCTGGCCAGGGGCAACGTGACGCTGAAGCGTGCGCCACGGCCAGACTCCGAGTCGAGCTCCAGCGTGCCGTGCATCGCCTGGCACAGCTGCCTCGTCAGCGCGAGCCCGAGGCCGGTGCCGCCGAACTGGCGGTTGACGCCGGAGTTGCCCTGGACGAACGGCTGGAAGATGCGCGCACGTACCGTGTCCGGAATGCCGATGCCCGTGTCGTCGACAGCCACCATCACCTTGTCGCCGACAGGCCGAACCTCGAGCGTGACCCGACCCTGCAGGGTGAACTTGAGGGCGTTGGACAGCAGGTTGCTGATGATCTGGCGCACGCGCTTGGGATCGCCGAGCAGCACTTGGGGCAGGGCGGGCGAGACCAGGCAGGTGAGTTCGACGCCCGGCGCGGCGGCCTGGGAGTGCAGGCTGGCGGTTTCCTCGGCCAGCGCGCCGAGGTCGAAGGGGATGGAGTCGAGTTCGAGCTGGCCGGCCTCGAACTTGGAGAGGTCGAGGATATCGTTGAGCAGCGCCATCAACACGTTGCCGGAGGAGTGGGCGATGCTCAGTTGCTGGCGCTGTTCGGTCGTGAGCGGGCCGTCCATCGCAAGGCCGAGCATGCCCAGCAGGCCATTGAGCGGGGTGCGGATCTCATGGCTCATGCTCGCCAGAAAGGCGGCACGCGCCTGCGCCATGTCCAGCGCCGCGGCGCGGGCGCTTTCCAGGGCGTGGTTGGACGCGACGAGCCGGGCATTGCTCGTCTCCAGCGCCGACGTCCGTGCCGCGACCGTCGCCTCCAGGGCCCCCAGGTGCTCGGTCAGCCGATCCTCGGCCCGTCTGCGCCGGTGCATCTCCTCGCTGATGCGGGCCATTTGCTGGTTGATCACGGCGGTCAGCTGGCCGATTTCGTCGCGCTGATGCCCTGCCGGGCAGGGCACGGGCTGGGTGTCGGGCGAGCGTGGGTCGCGCCTGCTGATCTCGTGGATCAGCCGCACCAGGGGCTTGGTGAGCATGCCGTAGAACAGCACCAGCAGGATCATCGAAAGCAGCAGGCTGCGGACGAATCCCGCGCCCAGGGTCAGCATGGAGCGCTGGAGAAAGTGGCTGCCATAGATGAAGGTATCGATCTCCAGGCGCAGGCTGCCCTGGATCTCGATGTTCGGCAGATGGGAAACGAACAGGGGCTCTTCGAACTCGCGGCGGGCACCGAACAACAGGTCGCTGACGAAGCGTATGCGGCTGTCGCTCGCCGGGCGGGTCGCCACGGCGAGCAGGCCGCTGCTGTTGTCGGTGATATCCGCGCGGATCACGGCCGGCGAGCGCAACAGGCCGCGAACCATTTCCTGCGCCAGTTCGGCGTCCAGGTTGTAGGCGATGCGTGCGGCCGGATCGTGGCTGACGGCGAGCAGCGCGCGCACTTCGCGATTGATGGCGCCGTCAGCGCTGGCATAATCGACGGCTACCTGCACCAGACTCAGGAAGGTGCCGAGTACGAACGCGACGAGTACGGTCAGCCTGACTTGTTTGAACGACAGTCTCTGCGTCAACGAAATAGCCATGAAGTGCAACGCAGACCTCTTCCCCGAATGCGCGAAGCATAGCCCACGGCTGTGAGCCAGTGGCAGCGGGTGCCGTCTCATTCCCAACATCTGGAGCCGTTATGGATGCTGAGCTAAAGGCTTTCATGCAACGAGTGGACACCTTGCTGGGTCGTCTCGAACCGCTGTTGCCGGCGCCACGGCCGCCGATCGACTGGCTCGCCACGGTCGCGGCGCGCTGGCAGCGTGAATCCCGCGCCGGGGGCTATCTGATGCCCCTGAAGGTCGACCTCGACCTGTCGCTGGACGACCTGATCGGCATCGACCGCCAGCGCGAGCTGCTTTCTGCCAATACGCGGCAGTTCGTCCAGGGCAAGCCGGCCAACCATGTGCTGCTCTGGGGCGCCCGGGGCACCGGCAAGTCTTCCATGATTCGCGCCTTGCTCGCGGCCCATGCGCAGGACGGGTTGCGCCTGATCGAGATCGAGCGCGACCACTTGGCCGACCTGCCGCGGGTGGTGGAGCTGCTGGCCGGCATGCCGCAGCGTTTCGTGGTGTTCTGCGACGATCTGTCGTTCGAAGCGGGCGAGGGCGACTACCGGGTCCTCAAGAGCGTGCTGGACGGGTCGCTGGAACGCGCGCCGGACAACGTGCTGCTGTATGCCACCTCCAATCGCCGCCATCTGGTGCCGGAGAAGCAGAGCGACAACGAGAACTGGCAGATGGTCGACGGCGAGCTTCATCCGAACGAAGCGGTCGAGGACAAGATCGCGCTTTCCGACCGTTTCGGTCTGTGGCTGTCGTTCTATCCCTTCAGTCAGGAGCACTATCTGGAGGTGGTGCGTCACTGGATTGGATCGCTGGCGGCGCCGCTCGAACTCCAATGGTCCTGGAGCGAAGGACTCGAGAAGGAAGCCATCCGCTGGGCGACGGCGCGCGGTAACCGCAACGGGCGCTGCGCCTACCAGTTCGCCCGGCAGTGGGTGGGTACGCAGTTGCTCGCCAAGGCGTGAGCGAGCAGGGCGGTCAGCGCTGGGCGGCCGCCATGTCGTGCAGCTTGTTCACCATGCGCGTCTCATGCGCCAGCAGTCCGGCCAGCGATGGGCGGGCGCTCATGCGCTGCAGGAAGGCGGCGAGGCGCGGCCAGCGCTCTGCTGTCGGTCGCTCGCCGCCATGCCCCATGTTGACCAGCTGGCTGGCGATCGCCAGGTCCGCCATGCTGAGGTCATCGCCGACGAAGAACGGCCTGTCGCCCAGCTGGCTTTCCAGGTAGTCGAAATGCGGCGGCAGGCTTTCTTGCAACGCCTTGCCGACCGCCTGCTCGTCGCAGGGTCGTCCGCCGCTGGGTTTGAGCACGCGGTTGCGGAAGATGCAGAAGGTGGTGAGCGGCGCCAGCTCGTAGTCGGCGTATTTCTCCAGCCAGCGCACGGTGGCGCGCTGTTCGGCGGTTTGCCCGTACAAGGTGGGTGTGTCGGGGTAGCGTTCGTCGAGGTACTGGCAGATCACGCTCGAGTCGGCCAGGGTGAAATCGTCATCCTTGAAGGCGGGAATGCGGCCCAGGGGGTTGAGCTGCAGGTACCAGTCCGGCGGGGTGAAAGGCATCACCACTTCAAGCTGATAGTCCAGCCCCTTTTCCAGCAGGCACAGGCGTACCTTGCGAACGAAGGGCGACAGGGCGGCGCCATAAACCGTCATGCTCATAGGCATTCTCCATCGTCAGCGAGATCGCGCCGGCTCGGTCGGCCGCTGCGGCTCATTCGTAGATGTTCTTCTTTTTCCAGAGGCCGTCTTCGTCCATGGCCTCAAGGCCCTCGCTGAGCTGGTTGGCCTCCTCCTGGGTGGGCTGTCCTTGCTCGAGCACCAGCGCATCGGCATAGGCGAGGGCTTTTTCCAGTGCGCCGAGCTGAGCCTTGAAAAGCATCGGGTCTGGCTGCTTGCGCACGTACTGGACGCCGCGTTCGAACGCCAGGCGCGCCTGACGCGGCTGGCCGTTCTGCAATGCCAGCTTGCCGGTGGTGTTGAAGAACTCCAGGTGCACCAACACCAGCATGCGCTGAATGTCCTGCAGCCAGCGCTTGGCCTCGCCGGCCTGGATCTGGCCGTCCTTGGCGCCTCGGACGACCTGCGCATGCAGGTCCTCGAGCATGAAGCGCACTTCCTTGGCCTTGGTTTCGCTGGCGATCGACTGGACGGGGTTGCGCACCTCGATGGCCTCGCCCTTGGCCAGCTCGGCGGCCAGGTTCTGGCTGCGCTCACGCAGCTTGGCGTTGCCTTTATCCAAGGGGATCAGGCGATCGCACAGTTCCTGTTCCAGGCGGGTGAGCAGCAACTTGAGCGCGGGCGTCATCAATTGTCCCGGCAAGCTTTCGGACAATTGCGTGCAGCGGCGCAGGCGGTCGGAGAGACCGGCGCGCAGGCGCGCTTTTTCCAGCTTCCGGTTTTCGACCGTGTGGTTGATGTAGCCGATCGAGATCAGGATGAACAAACCGGCTATGACGAGCCCTGTAATGAGAAGCGGGGACACGGTGCACCTTCTGGCCAGAGTCTTTCGGTTGAGTGTAGTGTGTCCGATGGCAAGGTGATAGCTCGCCATAAGAAGCTGATTTCGAATCAAAAATTTTTTCATCGAAGGGTTGACGACCCCCAATGCGCTCCATAAAATGCGCGCCACTTCCAGCGAGAAGCTTAACGCGAAACGCCGGAAGCCGGAAAAGCTGTTGTAAGTTCCGGGCTGCGTCCCCTTCGTCTAGTGGCCTAGGACACCGCCCTTTCACGGCGGTAACAGGGGTTCGAGTCCCCTAGGGGACGCCACATTTGCGGGAATAGCTCAGTTGGTAGAGCACGACCTTGCCAAGGTCGGGGTCGCGAGTTCGAGTCTCGTTTCCCGCTCCAAACATGGCACTGCAGAGTTTCGATGAATTCTGCAAGTGATTGAAAAAGGGCCGAAAGGCCCTTTTTTCGTTCTAGGGAATTCCGCTGAATTCTGTCTCCAGCCAAGGCTTTTTAAGTCTTATTTAAACCATGTTATGGGAATGTGCGCTTTTGTAACGGGCGTACCGGCATTGGAAAACCGGATGGCGTCTCCGAGATTGGTGCTCAGTTGGGATAGACGACGCCCTCGATCATTGGTCTCCCATGGCAGCGAGCGTGCGCGGTGATCGGGGTGGGCATACAGAATACCCGTGCGCCGCGATCAAGCTGGTCGGCGGAGAACGCGCATCCGCAATGACCGGTACCTACGATCGACAGACATGCTCACAGAATGCCCTCGTCCTGTGTTTCGCAAAGAGGCGCACCGTGAGCACGGAAGCTACCCACCTCAGCGACGCAGCATCGAGGCTGCCGCAGCCACCATGATCGTCGCCGCCCCCCGAAATAGATGCTGCTGGGCTCGCGGGCTGGACAGCAGGTGGCGGACACGCACCGCCGCCACAATGAACAGCGCACCGACGGTCAGCAAAACCAGGACGGTCAGCGGCACCAGCATCATTGCCCAGGTCCGCAACGAGACCGCCTCCAGGTTGATGACCAAGGGCAGGATCGCCAGGTAGAAAGCGATGGTCTTCGGGTTGCCCAGCGTGATGGTCAATCCGGACAATGCCGCCGACAGCATTTCCTTCTTCTTCGCCGATTTGCTCACTTCTATCGTTTGATGGTTGGCGAACCAGAACTGCCAAGCCAGGTAGCACAGATACAGTGCCGCGCCCCAGCGAACCCCCTCGAACAGCGCGTTGAAGTGTTCCGCGACCATCGCCAGGCCAAAGACCGCGAAAGATAGATAGATCAGATCGCCAACGATCAGCCCGAGAAGCAGGCAAAAGCCCGACAAGGTGCCGCCACTGACGCTGCGGGCGACCAGGGCGGCCAAGCCTGGACCAGGGACGGCAGCAGCAATACCCAGTGCCACCGAATAGGAAAGTATTTGTGCTAAATCGAGCATGTCACGGTCCTGATGAAATGGTTAGGGTTGTCAGCGGCATGTGGAAAGCCGTCTCCTTATGGCCTCGCGGGCAAAGACCAAGTCCTGCACTGCCAATCCAGCCGACTTGAAGATGCTCACGCTCCGTTCCTCAATCAGCGCGCGATGGGCCTGCAGGGTGCCGATTTCAATCCCAACCTCTTGCGCGGGCAGCAGGCCTTTCTTAACAGCCCTGATCACGCATTCGGCTGAGGCAAGTACCGAACGATTGCAGTCCGTGAACAAAACGCTGTGCTCATACACGTCTTCGTGCAGTTCTTGAAAGCCGAGAGCAGAGGAACCAATGGCATTGATGTGGCAGCATGTGGGCACTGCGGATCGGTTCAGAATGGGTGAACGCGCGGCTGTGGTGGTGCAGATGATGTCGCTGTCGTGCACGGTCTCGGCCACCGTGGCATGGGTCGATATCGAGAAATCGCAGAAGCGCTCGCTCCAGGCGGCGAATTCCTAACGGGCCGCTTCGGCGCGTCCCCTTATTGAAAGCTGTTTGATCGGTCTGACGGCCTGCATTGCCAGGAGATGGGCGCGGGCCTGCAGGCCTGTGCCCAGAATGGCCAGGCGGCTGGCGTTGGGTGCAGCAAGAAGGTCTGTTGCGTATGCGGAAGCTGCCGCCGTGCGAATTCAGTAATCGCCCCAGCATCGACTGCGACGACCGGGGATGTTCCGGCCAAATTGTGTTTTTTAGCCGCTCAAGCTGGATGTTGCTTAGCTCGTCGACAGAGATTCCGCCATTTTCAAATAGCTCGTATTGATGATAAACCGTGTGAGCCAGCTTCAGAAGATCAGGTTTGAATAAGGCATACATAGTTGCCCCCTTGTTACTTAAACAGTGGAAGACTGCCAGTCAACTTAGTGATCTTTTTCTTCGGGCCGACCAATCCAATGGCGACCAGTTCAATAGAAGAGCTGTCTGTTGATGACATGCGCTCTTCGTACTCTTGGTAGGTTCTGCAGGACTGAGCCAGCGCACTGAAGGGAATGCTGTGGATCTGGTCGTCCTCCAATGCTTTTCCTAGGATCTCGCGCAGCAGTTCGTTGCTGGATAGCAGTATCGGGAGGGGAGAGTAAATGACACCAGGGTAACTGACGTTATCCCTGCTTCGCATGTCTGGCCCAACCAGACCTTCTACTGAGCGACCCATACTGACGCCGATGACACTGACCGCATTTGCCGCATGCCCGAGCCCCAGTTCCTTGTCAACCACAATGACGCACTTGTGAATGGCAGCGTCGAAATTCATTGATCTCTCTCCTTTGTCAAAAAAAATTCAGCTCTATGTACGATCTATGCTGTTGCCGGTCAGATCGCTCAGTAATCCGAAGAGCCCTGTCGTGTCGACGGCGAGATCAATATCAATCACTTTCCAAGTGGCAATCTCTCCCACTTCCGAACGCCCTGTTGATGATCCGGATGAACAAGGTAAGCTGAAAGATCTTCTTGGTTTTTAAATAGCCCTGCCACAACGAAGTCCATGGCTTGTTCGCGTGGGCTTATATTTCTAGCGCAAAACCAACCACGTATTTCGCCAATGCGCTTCGGATGTTGGCGTGTCGTTGCCTCTGCTTCAACAACCTCTTCATCGCACCATTGTAAAGGGTTGTTGAGTTTAAAAATCACTAGGTGAAGAATCATCTTTCATCCTCACATTGCACTCAGAAAATGCGATTATCGATTTTTGTTTTTCGACTGAAATTCACCACCTCACATTCAATTGCCAATGCACCATTAAGCGATTTAGTCTTATGTTCTTGGGTAAAAATACTACGCGACATGATCAGAAAAGAGCTTTCTATTATTGTTTCAAACCAGGCGAAAAGTGGTAGAATTTACCGAAAATAAGCCATGGATCGAAAGATATGACCGATAGCGCGCTGAACCTGACAGATGTCAAACTTCTTACCGCCCTGCAGCAAGACGGCAGGATCACCAATCAGATGTTGGCCGAGCGGATTGGTATGTCTGCTTCCCCATGCTGGCGTCGGGTGAGGCAACTGGAAGAAGAACACTACATTCAGGGGTATCGGGCGGTTCTGGATCGACGCAAGATTGGCCTGGGGGTCATGGTGTTCATACGGATCAAGATCGACCGCCACAGCGAGGCTGAGGCCAAGAAGTTCGAGGCGGAGGTGATGGAGTTAGAGGATGTCGTTGCGTGCTACAGCATTGGTGGCGATGCCGACTTCTTGCTGCAGGTAGTGGCTCCCGATCTGGATTCATTCGCCGAATTTGCGATGTCCATCGTTCGGCAACTGCCCGGCATCAAGGAAATGCAAAGCATGTTCGTGCTAAAGGAAATCAAGCCGTTCGTTTCGTTCCCGGTCAAACGTCTGCGAGCTGTTTGAAGGTGCCCCGTTGCGTGCGCCCAAGGGGTGACTTGTCAGGCTTTCCATTAGAGCTCGATATCGAGCAACACGCCCATGTGTGGTCGAGGGTGCCGTCAGCCACCACACTTCCTCCTAAGGCGACGCGCCACCGTGCTGACGACCAATCCCAGGTCGTGGGTTGGCTGTGTATTATTCAACCGAGGTTGTCAAGCAACTGCGGAACACCATGCGCAAGCGCGTAAAGCGGCTGCATTCCGCCCTAGCGTATCCAATGGGCCAAACCTTCAAAACCTGCCGGATGCATTTGGTGATTGGCAGGACATGAGCTCGAAAGTTCGCTCTTCAGAATATTTCAAATAGCAGTACGTTGTTTTTTACATTCGCATTTACATACTAAAAATCCAACAATTTATACGTTGAGATAGGGCTATAAATGACGGAATGCAGAACTTTTCTAAATGGTGCTGGTCCATGGCATGGGCGGCAGCTTACAGCTGTTGCTTCGCTTCTAATACAAGATTAAGAGAGTGGAGCTTATATGCGAATTCATGCTTTGACTACGTCAGCGTTGGTCCTGGGCCTGGTCGGTACCTCAGAGGTCTTCGCTCAGTCTGTTACGGGTCCCATCTCAAGCTTTGGAGTCATCGGCTCACATAATCAGTACAAGTTGACTATCATCGATGAGAATGAGAAGGAGCGCCTCAATCAGGGTGGCCTGTACTACAACTTTGGCAACAAACTGACGGGTCAGGAAGGCTTGATTTACCAAGTTGGTATTGAAGGTCAATATCGGGACAAGGACGATGTGGAATATCTTTCCGCTCGTGCCGACCTGGATCTAGGGTTGCGCGCGGCATTAAGCACCAATAACTATGTCGACTTTGTCGTTGGTGGCGGTTATGACTGGGGACGCATTGAGCAGGACGATGTACGAATCGGTCTATTCGAGGAAGATGTCAAGCTGACCACCCGTTCGCCCTTCGCCAAGGCCGGGCTCGGCTACAACTACCTGACGCCGAACTACACCGTGCGCTTGGAAGTAGGTGCCCGCTATTCCATCGAAGCTGATAGCAAACTGAAAGTGGGTGGCGAGAGCGATACTGTAGACCTCAAGGACAAGGTCAACCCCTACGGCGAGTTGAGCGTGCTCTGGAACAAGGGTTTCAACAACGTTCCGATCAGCACCAGCCTATACTATACGCAGACCCGCTACGAGCTGGACAGCAACAGCGAATTTGCCGAAAACAGCAAGCTCAAACAGGAGCAGATTGGCCTGAAGGTAGGCTTGGCGTTCTAGATGGCGCTGAACAGACTGGCTCCGAAAACGCATGTGGAATTAACTTATCCTAGCTAGGCAAGTGTATGCAAAACGACCGGCGCAGCACTGATTGCTGACGAAGCCGAGCAAAAGCTTAATCGCGCCATGCCTGTATCAGGAAATCTGCCCAATGTTTGCTGGCGAAATGGTGTTCATCAAATCTGATGAGCACCATTTTTTACTTGCGCAACCTATGCTGAACTTTGCGTTCGAATCGCTCTGAATCATTACTCGGCGTCGACTTGGTATGCACTTAAGGGCAGTAATGCAGAAGGCTGTCCTAGGCTTCGCTTCATTCCGACTTGTCGGAGTTCGTGCTTGCTAGAGGCAACGGCGTAGCCATGGCAGCCGCTCATATTCCGAATTCGATATACAGTTTGTATCCGATCGTGCCGAACATGATCAGAATGCCCAGCGCGATGGTGTAGATTCCAGAGTCGCGATTACGCCTAGCATAACCGATCATCAGTAAAATAAACCCTACCACTATTACAGCGATCATTACTTCAAGGTCGTTCATTTTTATGTTCCTGATCAATCATCGTAATTATTGGTCTTCATTTCCGTCATCCAGCCCGGCACGCCTTGGCGGATACGCCTGGAGAAGTCCGGCGCCTCGTCCGCTTGTATGGCGCGTTCGGTGATGCGCCCGCGCCGACGCAGTTCTTCCAGGCTGTAGCCCTTCTGCAGGCCACCGATGTCCTCCACGTAGCCGGGCAAGTAGCCGGTCAGCAGCAGGCGATGGTCGACCGGCAAGCCGTCTATGATGCCCTGAACCATGTCGAAGACGATGGTCGTGCAGTTGGCGGTCAGGGTGTTGTAGAAACGGGGCTGCTCGACGAGGGCGTTGCCCTGCGCCACGTAGGAGAGCAGCAGTTCACGCATGGCCGGTTTCGGCATGTCGATGCGGTACAGGTAGACGTCCTCGTCGCGTACGTTGGTGCGTACCCGTACGGCGTCGCGCTCGTCGGTGGCGACGATGCTCAACTCAAATTCCTTGAAGAAGCCGCCCAGCTCCGAATAGCGCTCGCCTTTTTCCTTGCGCGTCTCCACCGAGAAGACGAGCTGCTGGCCGTCCTCGAAGCCGAAGGACACCAGGATGTGGGCGATCGCCGGCATACCCCAGTAGGAGGTCAGCAAGTCCACCGAGGCCAGCTGTCGCAGGTCGTAGGTACGGCTTTCCCATGTGATGTCGTAGTCCTGATCGCTGCGCCAGTGAAAGTTGCGCACGTTGTCCAGCAATAGTTGCTCGCCGTCCACCCGACCCCGGCTGATGCGCGCCACGTCGTCGGCCCAGGTGCGCTGGTTGGAGGGTTGGAGCGTGTACCACCAGCTCAGCAGCACGGCGAGCGCGAGTAGCTGGGCGGACAGCGCCCACAGCGGCGGACGGCGCCAAAGCAGCACCAGCAGGCCTCCACCGAGGATACACCAGACTGCCACCAGGGCATTGGTTGCCGGGGCTGGCCACTCCAGCCTGTGGAACAGGGCGAGGGCGCCCCAGGCGACAGCCAGCAGGACGAGCGGGGTGAGCAGCAGGCGTGACGCCAGGCGCAGGATGCTTTGCAGGCGCTTCATGGCGCGATTTTCTCCGTCAGGTGTTCGTGGAG
>NZ_QLAE01000025.1 GCF_005876855.1 Stutzerimonas nosocomialis
AAAGGCCAAGCGCAGCGAAGATGAACAAACAGAGGCGAGATGCGAGTAAAAAAGAGCGCGGCACGAAGGTTCCAGATGGTCGATGTCAGTTCAGTTTTTAGGGCGCATCGGTTCGATGCAGTGGAGGTGTCAATTGGCTGTGTCGTGGGAGCAGAACAGTCGTGCTTTGGCACGCCGGTGTGCTCTCGAAAAATATGGCGCGGCTTAAAGCTCCCGGATGGTCTGGACTTGATCTCTGTTGAGACGTTGGAGCTTGCCGTCCGGTTGCTTGAACTCGTAGAAGCTGCTCTTGGCATCGTACTCGGGGGTATTCAGCGTCTGGATCTCACCGCCGTCATTGAGCACGATGAGCGAGGGTGTCGAACATCCGGCGAGTAAGCCGAGGGTCAGGAACGACGCGGTCAAAAAGGTCTTTTGCATCGTGTAAGTCCGTTAGTGCGGATTACAGGGACGGGGTGGGGTGCAACTCGATGTTCGGCGGTAGAAAGTCGGTGTCCGGCTCGTAGTCCGGATTCAGGTAGAGAGCGAGTTGCTGCAGGTCATCGGGACTCAGCGTGCCGGCGGCCTGCTTGAGTCGCAGGCTATCGAGGATGTAGGCGTAGCGCGCGTCGTTGTAGTCGCGTACGGCCGCGTACAGGCGGCGCTGGGTGTCGAGCACGTCGACGATGTTGCGGGTGCCTACCTGGTAGCCGATCTCCGTGGCTTCCAGGGCGCTCTGGTTGGAAATGATCGACTGCCGGCGCGCCTGTACCTGTTCGATATCGGTATTCACCGCCCGATGCAGGTTGCGGGTGGATTCGACCACCTGCCGGCGCAGGCTTTCGCGCTGCTGTTCGCTCTGGCTGAGCAGGTGATAGGCCTCGCGGCTCTGCGAGCTGGTCAGGCCGCCGCTGTAGAGCGGGATGTTCAGCTGCAGGCCGATGCTGCGCTGTTCGGCATCGCCGGTATAGCGCGGCACCACGCCTGGCGGCAGGCCGGTGACGTCGCTGTTGGTGAAGCCCAGCAAGTCGTTGTCGCCCTTGCGGTAGGAGGCCACCGCGTCGAGCGTCGGCGCATGGCCGGCGCGGCGCTGGCGCAGGGTTTCCTCGGCCGCGGTCACGGCGTAGTTCACCGCCAGCAGGTTGAGGTTCTGTTGCGTGGCGGTATCGACCCAGGCCTTGGCGTCGTTCGGCGTCGGCGCCAGCACCGGCAGGGTATGGCGGATGCCTTCCAGGGCGATGTATTCGCGGTTGGTCAGGGTGAACAGCGCCTGGAAGGCGTCATCCACCTGGCGTTGGGCGATGGAGCGGTTGGCCCGTGCTGTATCGAAGCCGGCCCGGGCTTCGAGCACGTCGGTATGGTCGGACAGGCCGACCTCGAAGCGCTCATTGGCTTGGTCGAACTGGCGCTTGAACGCGGCTTCTTCGGCCTTCACCGCGGCCAGGTTGTCCTGAGTGCGCAGCACGGCAAAATAGGCTTGGGCGCTCTGCAGGATCAGGCCCTGCTCGGCGATCGAGTATTCTAGCGCTGCCTGCTCGCCGAAGGCCTCGGCGGCCTTGAACTGGAACCAGCGGTCGGCGCGGAAGATGGGTTGGTTGAGGGTCGCCTGGTAGGCGGCGCCGCTGCGCGACAGCGAGGTCGAGCCGGTGCTGGTGTCGACATCCGTTTCGGTATCGCTCAGTTCGGCGCCGACACTGAGGTTGGGCAGGAGCCCGGCGCGTGCCTGGGGCACGATCTCCTGGCGGGCGTGGAACTGTGCACGGGCCGTGGCGAGGTCGGCATTGTTGTTGACGGCTTGCTGATAGACGCTGACCAAATCGGTCTTGCTGGCGAGCGGAGCGGGGCTTTCTGCCCAGGCCATCTTGGCGGAGACGATACCCACGATCAGGCCCAATGAACAAAATAGGTATCGGGTGTTTGGCGATTGCACGTCAGGTCCTTTCGAGAATGAAGGTTTCAAATCCGTTGCCCGCACTAATGCAGCGACTTGCGCAGCCGCGACAGCGCGCCGAGGAAGAACACCCCGCCAATGACCGCCAGCGCCAGCAGCTGTGGCCAGACCACCGCGGCGCCGGCGCCGCGGAACAGGATGGCCTGGGCCAGTTCGACGAAATGCGTGGTGGGCGCCGCCAGCATGATGTGCTGGACCAGCGGCGGCATGCTCTCGCGCGGTGTCATGCCGCCCGAGAGTATCTGCAGCGGCAACAGCACGAGGATGATCAGCAGGCCCAGCTGGGGCATCGAGCGGGCCAGGGTGCCGAAGAAGATGCCCATTGAGGTGGTGGCGAACAGGTGCAGGGTGACGCCGCCGAGGAATAGTAGAGTGGAGCCTGGGATCGGTACGGCCAGCCAGCCCTGGATGACGAAGCGCAGGGAAAAGGCGGCCGCCAGCAGCACCACGATGCCCATCGACCAGACCTTGGCGGACATGATTTCGAAAGGCGTGACCGGCATCACCAGCAGATGCTCGATGGTGCCGTGCTCGCGCTCGCGGATCAGTGCGGCGCCGGTAAGAATGATCGACAGCATGGTGATCTGGCTGACGATGGCATTGACCGAGCCGAACCACGACTGCACCAGGTTGGGGTTGTAGGCCATGTGTACCACGGCCTCGACCGGCGTGGCGCTGGCGCCTCGGTGACGCCTAAGGAATTCCATGGTTTCGTCGTTGATGATCCGCTGGATATGTCCGGCGCCGCTGAAGGCCTGGCTGATCTGGGTGGCGTCGACGTTCAGCTGGATGGTCGGTTGGCGTCCGGCGAGCAGGTCCCGCTGGAAGTTGGGCGGGATGTTGAGGGTGAAGGTATAGAGTCCCGTATCCAGGCCGCTGTCCATTTCGCTGAGGGTGATGTAGCTCGGCTTGAGGAAGTAGGGTTCCTGGAAGCCGCCAACGATGCGGTTGGAAACCTGCGAGCGGTCTTCGTCGACCACGGCGATGGTGGCGTGGAACGGCGACTCCGGCACACCGGTGGCCTGGGAATGGATGCTCAAGGTGAAGGCGTAGACGATCAGCAGCAGCAGGGCCGGGTCGCGGTACAGGCTGCGCAGCTCCTTGATGCCCAGCTGCAGGATGTTGCTCAGTTTGCGCATGTCATTTCTCCTGCTTTTTCAGGCCGGCGATGCTGAGCAGCATCAGCACAGGAATGGTCAGCAGCAGGGGAATGAAATAACCGTACAGATCGGGCAAGCCGAGGGCCTTTGAAAACACCCCTCGGCTGATGGTCAGGAAGTGGCTGGTCGGATAGATATGCCCGACCAGAGCGCTGACCCCTTCCATCGCTGATACCGGGTGAATCAGACCGGAGAATTGGGTAGCGGGCACCAGGGTGGCGATGGCGGTGCCGAAGATCGCGGCGATCTGGCTGTTGAGCGCCGCCGAGATCAGCAGGCCCAATCCAGTAGCGCAAAACACGTACAGCAGCGCGCCGATGGTCAGCGAGAGCATGCTGCCCTTGACCGGCACGTCGAACACCAGCACCGAAAGGGCCACCAGCATGAAGAAGTTGACCATGCCCAGGGCGACGTAGGGCAGTTGCTTGCCGAGCAGGAACTCCAGGCGGGTGACCGGCGTGACGTAAAAGTTGGTAATCGAGCCGAGCTCCTTCTCGCGGACCACGCCGAGTGCAGTGAGCATCGCAGGGATCATCATCAGCAGGATCGGGATGACCGCCGGAACCATGGCCGGTAGGCTTTTCACGTCGGGGTTGTAGCGATAGCGCAAGGCGACGTCGAATGGCGCGCTCGCTGCTCCCTGGGGCGCCTGCTGGGCGAGTTCCTGCAGATAGCTCTGGTGGATACCCTGCACGTAGCCCTGGACCGTGTTGGCGCGCGTCGGCATGGCGCCGTCGACCCAGAAGCCGATCTCCGGCACGTCCCCGCGCTTGAGATCACGGCCGAAGCCGGGCGGGATTTCTACCGCCAAGGCGATGTCGCCGGTGCGCATGCGCTGATCGAGCTCTTCGTAGTTTCGCAGTGGCGCCTTTTCCACGAAATAACGTGAGCCAGCGATGTTCTCCGCATAGGCCGCACTGGTAGTTGTCTGGTCTCGGTCAAGCACCGCGTAGCTCAGATCCTCTACGTCCATGCTGATGCCATAGCCCATGATGAACATCAGCAGCACCGTGCCGACCAGTGCGAGGGTGGCGCGGATCGGGTCGCGGCGCAGCTCCATCGCTTCGCGCTGGGCATAGCTGTACAGGCGGCGCAGGCTGAAGCGAGACCGACCGGCGCTGCCGCTCGGTGTCGGCGCCTCGGACGAGGCGTCCGGCTCAGCTTGGTCGTCGACGACGTCCTGCAAATAGGCGATGAAGGTCTGCTCCAGGGTCGGCAGGCCGCGCTTGTCCATCAGCGCCTGCGGCCTGTCGCTGTCCAGCACGCGGCCGGCGTGCATCATCGACATGCGGTCACAGCGCAACGCTTCGTTCATGAAGTGGGTGGAAATGAAGATGGTCACGCCATCCTCACGCGACAGCTTGACCAGCAGCTCCCAGAAGCCGTCGCGGGCGATCGGGTCGACCCCTGAGGTGGGCTCGTCGAGGATCAGAATTTCCGGCCTGTGTATCACCGCCACCGCCAACGACAAGCGCTGACGCACGCCCAAGGGCAGGTCGCTGGGCAACTGGTTGGCGACGCTATTGAGGGTGAAGCGCTCGAGCATTTCCTGCACGCGCGCCGGACGTTGCTCGTCGGGGATGTGGAACAGGCGTGCATGCAGCTCGAGGTTCTGCAATACCGTCAGCTCGCTGTACAACGAGAACGCCTGGGACATATAGCCGACCCGTCGGCGGGTACCGATGTCCCTGGGGTCGACCGGCTGACCGAACAGGAAGGCTTCGCCTTCGGTAGCCGGTTGCAGGCCGGTGAGCATTTTCATGGTGGTGGATTTTCCGCAGCCGTTGGAGCCGAGGAAGCCGAAGATTTCTCCGCGCTCGATACGGAAATCCACATGGTCGACGGCGACGAAGTCGCCGAAGCGGCAGGTCAGGCCATGGGCCTCGATGGCGATTGCGTCCTTGCCGGTGGCGCGCTGGCGCGGTGGGATCACGAGCGTCTGGTGGTCGCGGCGCTTTTCTTCCGGCAGCAGGGCGATGAAGGCTTCTTCCAGGTTGTCGCTGCCGGTGCATTCGAGCAATGCACGTGGCGTGCCGGTGTCCAGCACCTTGCCGTCGTCCATGGCCACCAGCCAGTCGAAGCGCTGAGCCTCGTCCATGTAGGCTGTGGCGACGACCACGCTCATGTTAGGGCGGCGCTGACGGATACGCTCGATCAGACTCCAGAACTGGTTGCGCGCCAGCGGATCGACGCCGGTTGTGGGCTCGTCGAGAATCAGCAGGTCCGGGTCATGGATCAGCGCGCAGCACAGCCCGAGCTTCTGCTTCATGCCGCCGGAGAGCTTGCCGGCCGGACGCTCGGTGAAAGACGCCAGGCCGGTGCTGCGAGTCAGATCGGCGATGCGCGCTCGGCGCTCCTCAGCATCTTGGCCAAAAAGACGGCCGAAGAAATCGAGGTTCTCGAACACCGTCAGCGTGGGATAGAGATTCTTACCCAGCCCTTGGGGCATGTAGGCGATGCGCGGGCAGACCTCGCGGCGGTGGGCGGGGTCGGCCATATCACCGTCGAGCACGTAGATGGTGCCTTCCTGTATCTTGCGTGCGCCAGCAACCAGCGCGAGGAGGCTGGACTTGCCCACCCCGTCTGGACCGATCAGGCCGATCATGCGATTGGCGGGGATGTCGAGGCTGATGCCGTCCAACGCCGCCGTCGCCCCATAATGCAGGCTGACATGCTCAAGCCGCGCCACCGCGGCGGTGTTCGCGGTCATTGCGAGATCCGGATCTGCAGCGCTTCGGGCCACTCGGCTGCATCGTCGAGTTTCAGGTAAGCCATGCCGGGAACCCCAGTCTTGATCTGTTCGAGGTGCTCCTTGAGCAACTGCGGATCGATGCGCGCCTTGACCCGGAACATCAGTTTTTCCCGTTCGCTGGCGGTTTCCACGGTCTTGGGTGTGAACTGCGCTACGCTGGCGACAAAGGTGACCTTGGCCGGGATCACATACTGGGGAGCAGCATCCAGGACCAGTCGCACGTCCGAGCCGAGCGCGACTCGCCCCGCCTGATGCGCCGGCAGGAAGACGTTCATGTAGACGTCGTTGAGGTCCACCAGATTGAGGATCCTGCCGCCGGCGGCCAGCACCTCGCCGGGCTGGGCGATGCGGTACTGGACCCGGCCGGCGCGAGGTGCCTTGAGCCGGCTGTCCTCGATGTCGGCCTGCAGGCGTCGGACGTTGGCCTGTTCGGCCTCCAGGGCGGATTCCGCCTCAATGACCTGCGACTGTGCAGCCTCGATGCCAGCCTGGGCCGACAATACTTGGGAACGGGCAGCGCTGAGCGCCGCTTGGGCACTCTGGTAGGCTGCGAGGTCGTCATCGAGTTGCTGGCGAGCCAGGGCGTTGCGTGCCACCAGCGTTTCTGTGCGCTGATGGCGCTTCTGGGCGGCGACCAGTTCGGCCTGGCGCTGGTGCACCACCGCTTCGGCGGTTGCCTTCTCGCTGATGCGCAGCGCCACTTGGGAATTGGCCGTGCGAATGGCGTTCTGCGCCTTGCGTACCCCAGCTTCGGCCTGGCTCAGCTGGGCTTCGAGCACTTGGGTGTCCATGCGCGCCAGCGTCTGTCCGGCATCGACGAAGTCGCCCTCGTCGACCAGGATGTCTAGGAGCCTGCCGGCGAGCTTGCTGGCGACATCCACCTCGGTGGCCTCTATTCGGCCGTTGGCGCTGGCGAAGCCTTCAGCAAGGCCGCTCGGGCGAAGCTCCATCCAGACCAGTACGGCGACGCCGACCAGAGCCGCGACCGCGATCAGGATCTTGACCAGCTTCTTCTGTGCTTTCCCATGCATTTCGTCATGTTCCTCCAACCGTCATTTATTGCCGAAAAGGCATGTTTCGCGCTCTGGTGACCGTGGTCGCTAGTCCAGACGCGTGCAGAAATCGCCGATAGTTTCTCCGCGGAGCGATGGCTACGCGTTGCGCTATTCATGCGCGCTCCTAGCCCTGGGGCAGGTCGGCGACAGTGCATGCACGGGGCTGGTTAAGACTTCACGTGTTTGCCGTACGGTGGTACTGGATCAGGACCAGCGAGGCGAGTCGCCACCAGCGTTCCAGGAACGCATGAAGAACAATGCATGGGATCATCGACGTGGTCCCCAAATCTGGCAATGTCTGGAGATACCTTTGGTTTGTCCGCAGATGCCACCTAAGCGCTTGCGAGGCTATTCGATGATCTGGATCATGGGGATGCTTTCGGGATCATTTAGCATCCTCTCCGGACAGCCGATAATTGGAAAGCGATGTATAGGATAAGCACCAGCTTTGTCGCCCAGTTGGCCAATAGCCTTGCAAGCGAAGGCCTGGATTCCGCCCGCCTGTGTCGAGAGGCGGGCATTGATCTTCGAACGCTCGGGCACCCGGATAGGTTCGTACTGCGGGTCGATGCCTATCGCCTGATGTCCCTGGCTGAGCGCGAATCCGGCAATCCGGATATCGGCCTGCGTGCCTACCGGCATGTTCTCCCCGGCGGGTTCCAGCTGGTGGGCTACACAATGATGTCCAGCCCTAACCTGAGGGGGGCACTGGAATCGCTGGTGCGCTATGCCCCCCTGATCGGGAACGGCTTCACAGTCGGCCTTGCAAAGGAGGGCGAATGCCAACGGCTCTGGGGGCTCTCCGATCCCGCGGACGGCCCGGCGCCAAGAACATTTCAAGACGCCGGACTGGCTTCGATGCTGGGATTCTGCCGCTGGCTGACCGGGGGCAGCCTGCCACGCCTGCGGGAAATCGAGTTCACCTATCCGGAACCGGCCGATACTTCCGAACATCAACAGGTGTTTGGCTGTCTGCTGCGGTTCGGTGCGGCGCGCAACAGCATCCTATTCGATCAGCAAGCGCTATCGCATCCGCTGAGTACCGCTAACGAGGCGCTGTCGTTGTTGCATGGGCGTTTCGCCGAACACCGCATGGGCCAATTGCACGAGGCGGGTTACTCGAAGCGCACCAGGGCGTGGCTCATCGAACATTTAAGCGTCGGCGGCTGCGACATGGAAGCGGTGGCGCTAGGGCTGGACGTCAGCAAGCGCGTCCTGCAGCGCGGGCTCGCCCGGGAAGGCGTGACGTTCAGGAGCGTGCAGGATGGAGCGCGTCGGCAACTGGCCGATTATTACTTGCGACATCATACGTACGGCCTGTCCCGCATCGGCGACCTGCTGGGCTTCAAGGAGCCGAGTAGTTTCCACAAAGCCTGTCTGCGTTGGTTCGGCATGTCGCCCGGTCGCTACCGCGAGCTGTGCGCCGGCGAATCCCCAGCAATGACCGGATAGGGGCGCACATGCCGGGAGTATGTCAGGCGCCGCTCATCAAGGTGATGAGCAGAGCGTTGACGATATCGATGAAGAATCCGCACACCAGCGGCACGATGATGAATGCATGGTGTGCCGCGCCATACTTCTGGGTGACCGCTGTCATATTGACGATAGCTGTGGCGGTGGAACCAAGCGCTATGCCGCCGAAACCGGCGGCGATCACGCTGGATTCGTAGTCGCGGCCCATGCAGCGGAAAACCACAACCAGGGTGTAAGTGACCGTCAGCAGCACCTGCAAGGCGAGAGTGGTGAGGACGAAGACCAGCACGCCGCTCAGTTGCCAGAGCTGCAGGCCCATCAGGGCCATAGTCAGGAACATCCCCAGGCAGATATCGGAGATCAGCGCCAATCCCTGGCCAGCGCCGCTCCAGCCTTTCATCCGCTGCTCGCCCAAGGCGACAAACATCAAGTTGCGGATGAGGATGCCGGCCATCAAGCAACTGACGAAGGCGGGCAGTGTGATGCCGCTGTTGAGCAACAGCAGGTTGAGGCCGTGGCCCAGCATCAGCGTCATGTTCAGCCACATCCAGGCCCAAAGCACGTCGTAGTAGTTCAAGGGCGGTCCGCTTGGTGTGGCGGGGGCCCCGATCTCCAATGCTGGGTCTCGAGAGGGCGTCAGGCGATGGCGGCGTATCAGGTAGTTGGCGATCGGCCCGCCGATGCAGCAAGCGGCGATCAATCCCACGGTGTTGCCGGCGATGCCTAGCTCCATTGCATTGCCGATGCCCAGGCGCTCGGTGAAGATGGGCGCCCAGGCCAGGGTGGTGCCGACCCCACCAGTCAGCGACACCGAACCCAGCAGCAGGCCGGCTGTGGCGGGTAGGCCGAAGCCGCTGGCCACGCCCATCCCCAGCAAGTTCTGCAGCACGATGAACAGGCTGGCGAGAAGCAGCAGGATCGCTAAGGGGCGTCCGCCCTTGAGCAGTTCGCGAACGTCGGACTTCAAGCCGATACCGGCGAAGAAGTAGAGCAACAGCACGTCGCGCACTTCCAGGTCGAAAGTCACTTCGATGTTCAACGCGAAGAACAGTACGGCGGTGATTGCCGCACAGAAGAAACCGCCTAGCACTGGTTCCGGAATACTGTAACGACGTAACAGTTCGTATCGATGGACGAGGCTCTTACCAACGAACAGCAGCATGATGGCAAGGGTAAAACTGACCAATCCATGGATGTAGAAGGTTTCGTCCTGCATGGTAAAGCCTTGATATCAACCAAAATGGCGTTGAGGTTCTTACGAACGCTTGCGTCATCTAAAAATTCGCATGGGTTTGCGATTTGCTCCGCCTCACCTCGAAGGTTCTCTCGTGCCCGCTGGCCTGGAGTGCATTCAGTCATTCCGTAAGGGGCGTTTGGCGAGGGTTTCCTGCGGTCGCGCTACAGCCAGGTGGACAGGGTCAGCGAGCCGAACTGGTCGTGCTCGTCCTGCCCTTCGAACTCGTGGGTCCGCCAGACCGTGGCGAACGCCAGCTGCCAGCGGCTCCAGGTCAGCGCCACGCCAACCTTGGCGTCGCCGACCCACTCGCGGCGGTCCACCGAATGGCTGTCTTCGAAGGTGTTGCCGTCCAGCAGCATGTTGTGCGCCATGTAGCGCCCCTCCAGTTCGGCGAATCCGTACCAGCCGAAGTGGGCCGCGGGAGTGAAGAACTGGCTGCCACTGCTGGCCGGCGTCACTGCCGGGATGCCGTAGCTGCGGTCGAGCCGCTGCCCGAAGCGCAGGCCGAGACTGCTGGAGGCGTAGGTGTACAGGTTGCCGACGGCCAGACCCAGGCCTGGGCCGTATTCGAGTTCGAGCCCGCCGATACGCTGCTGCTGCAACCAGCGGTGAGTATAGGCAAGGTTGACGAAGGGCTCGTTCTCCAGCTGGTGATCCCAGCCCTTGGGCTCGTTGCTGCCGGTCACCTTGTGGACCTTGCGCTGGATCTTCTTCGCCCCGGTGCCCGGCCCGACCAGGCCTACATCCAGGTGCAGCCCCTTGGCCTCTCGCCAGCCGTCATGCGGGGTGTCGCCGAATACCGACAAGCCGGCGAAGACCAGGCCGGCATAGGGCCGGTCATCCTTGCTCAGCTCGACGCGCTCGATGTCGTTCGGGGTATAGATCTGGTGGCCGAAACGGTAGGCGACGTTGTCGACTTCCTCGGCGCGCCAGCCGGGCAGGCTGCCGGCCAAGCCTCGGCTCCAGTGCTGATCGTCCGGCTCGAAGTTCCAGAAGAGTTCGAAGCCATTGCTGTAATGGCCGTCTTCGCCACTGGCCAGCAGATCGTTTTCCACTTTGAGCGACAGTGAATTAGCCATGGCGAATGCAGGTGTCAGCCCTAGAAGCACAACAACGGAAAGACGGGATAGCGCTTGGGACGAAGGCATAAAAGCTCCTACACCAGATACATGCAGAGTGGTATGTATAGGGGCTTCAGCGTAACGGAGAGCTCGCTTAACGCCAAGAGCTATTACGGGGAACAGTATCCAGCAGCACCTGCATTCAGCAGCACTTGCCTTACCGAGCGTTTAAAGAGTTCTGAGCAGAGCTCTCGCTATTCTCTACTGTGGCAACTGTGGCGATTTACCAGTGGCACCGAGTCGCCTCTGTGCGCGGCCAGCATCTGCTCGCGCAAGTCAACGGCTATGTGCCGAAGTCGCGGTGCAGGATTTCGAGCCGGTCGGTAGAGCCAGAGGTGTTGATCCGCATGGACGATCGCATCTACTGACAGCGGTTCGAGCAGGCGCGCACGCTTTGCACCCGGATACCCGGTGCGCGTTCTGCGCGAGCGACTGCCGGGATCGAGCGAGGCACGCGGCGAACCTGAGCCACGCAGCCATACGATTCCTGCGCAGAGCGAAGGCGCCCATGGCGCCATGCTCAGCGGCGCTCGGTTCGACTGCTCACGTCGACCCATACCGCCAGCACCAGAATGCTGCCCTTGACGATCATCTGCCAGTAGCTGTCGACATCGAGCATGGACATGCCGTTGTCCAGGCTGGTGATGACCAGTGCGCCGAGCAGGGCGCCATAGACGGTGCCGGAGCCTCCGCGCATGGACGTGCCGCCGATGAAGCAGGCGGCGATGGCGTCGAGTTCCCCCATGCTCCCGGCCGAAGGCGAGCCGGCGGCCAGGCGCGCGGTATTGACCAGGCCGGCGAGGGCGCACATCACCCCCATGATGCCGAAGATCCACAGCTTCACGGCCTTCACGTTGATGCCCGACAGCCGCGTGGCCTCCATGTTGCTGCCCACCGAGTAGACGCGGCGGCCGAACACGGTCTGGCTGGTGACGTAGCTGAACACGCCGAGCAGCACGAGCAGGAGCAGCACCGGGACCGGAATGCCATCGTAGCTGTTGAGCGTGTAGACGAACCCGGCCAGCACGGTGCCGATCAACGCCACGCGCAGCAGGTCGCGAACCAGAGAGTGTGCCGCCAGGCCATGGAGGGCGCGATTGCGGCGCTGCCTCCAGGTCAGGAACAGCGTCAGGGCGAACAGCAGCAGGCCGAGCACCACCCCCACCGTACGCGGCAGATAACCCTGGCCGATGTAAACCAGGGACGGCGACACCGGAGCGATGGTGGTGCCGTCCGTGATCCCCAGCAGGATTCCGCGAAACGCCAGCATGCCGCCCAGGCCCACGATGAAGGACGGGATACGCAGGTAGGCGGTCATGTAGCCGTTGGCCAGGCCGATCATCAGGCCGCACAGGGCGACCAGGCTCAGGTTCGCCAGCAGCGGCACGTTGTAGATCACGTCCAGGATCGCCGCCAGGCCGCCCAGCAGGCCGAGCATCGAGCCCACCGACAGGTCGATCTCGCCGCTGATGATCACCAGCACCATGCCGCAGGCGAGAATCCCGGTGATGGACATCTGCCGCAGCAGGTTGGAAAGGTTGCGCGGTGTCAGGAAGCCGCCGTCGGTCTGCCAGCTGAAGAACAGCCAGATGACCGCCACGGCGATCACCAGCGCGAGCATCTTGTAACGGGCGAAGAGCTGTTTGAGCTGGTTCATCTACGCGGTCGTCCGATGAATGTCGTGATGGCCGTCCGGTTGGCTGAGCGCCGCGGCGAGCACCTGTTCCTGGGTGAGCTGGTGGTTGATGAAGTCGCCGCGCAAGTGGCCTTCGCCGATCACCAGGACGCGGTCGGAGACCCCCAGCACTTCGGCCAGCTCCGACGAAACCATGATGATCGACACGCCTTGAGCCGCCAGCGCGCCCATCAGCTTGTAGATCTCGTACTTGGCGCCGACGTCCACCCCACGGGTGGGCTCGTCGAGGATCAGCACGCGGGGCCGGGTCAGCAGCATCTTGGCCAGCACGGCCTTCTGCTGATTGCCGCCGGAGAGGCTGGTGATCGGCAGAAAGGGGCTCGCGGTCTTGAGGTGCATGCGCGAGATTTCCTTGTCGATGGCGCTCAGTTCGGCTTCGGCGTCGATGCGGGTCATCCTCGCGTAGTTCTCCAGGACCGCCAGGGTGATGTTCTGGCCGACCCCCAGATCCGGCACGATGCCTTGACGCTTGCGGTCTTCGGGGACCATGCACAGCCCGGCGCGGATGGACTTGAGCGGCGTGCGGGTATCGACCGGCTGGCCGTCCAGCAGGACTTCGGCTTCGTAGCGGCCCGGATAGGCGCCGAAGAGCGCGGACACCAGTTCCGTGCGGCCGGCCCCGACCAGCCCGGCGATACCGAGGATTTCCCCGCGCCTGAGCACGAAGGAAATGTCGTCGACCCGTTTGCGCCGGGGGTTGTCGACGTCGTAGCAGGTGACGTGGCGCGCCTCGAAGACCACCTCGCCGACCTCATGGGGTTCGGTGGGGTAGAGGTTGCTCATCTCCCGTCCCACCATCTGCGCGATGATCTTCGGGATGTCCATGTCCGCCATGGCGGTCGTGGCGATGTGCTTGCCATCGCGGATCACCGATATGGTGTCGCACACGGCCGCCACTTCATCGAGCTTGTGGGAGATGTAGACGCAGGCGACGCCCTTGGTCTTGAGGTCGCGGATGATGTCCAGCAACACCTCGATTTCCGAACGGGTCAGGGCGGACGAGGGCTCGTCGAGGATCAGCAGCCGCGTCTGCTTGTTCAGCGCCTTGGCGATCTCCACCAGCTGCTGGTAGCCGCCGCCATACTGCGAAACCGGCAGCGAGACGTTCATGTCCGGCACCTTGAGTTCGCGCATCAGGGCTTCGGCGCGGTGGATCATCGCCGGATAGTTCATGCGCCCGCCGGGTAGGATCAGCTCGTGGCCCATGAAGATGTTCTCGACCACCGACAGGTCGGGTACCAGGGTCAGCTCCTGGTGGATGATGACGATTCCGGCGGCTTCGGTTTCGTTGATCGACCTGGCCCTGAGCGGCCGGCCGTCCCATAGGATTTCGCCTTCCCAGGTGCCGTGGGGATAGACCCCCGAGAGCACCTTCATCAGGGTGGACTTGCCGGCGCCGTTCTCGCCGCACAGGCCGACGCATTCGCCGGGCCTGACCTTGAGGTCGATGCCGTTCAAGGCTTTGACACCGCCGAAGGTTTTGACGATGCCGGTCATTTGCAGCAGGTAATCGGACACGGTGAGATACTCACGGATAGGCAACAGGCGGGGCGTCGGCAGGGGTGGCCTGCCGAGCCACGGGGTCGCGCTCGGGCGTCAGTCGAGTCTGCTCGGCTCGAGGGTCATTGCCCGGCTATCTGTGCCCTGGTGTAGAAACCGTCCTTTTCCAGCAGGTCGATGTTGTCGCGGGTCAGCAGGGTCGGGGTGAGCAGGATGGTGTCGACCTTCTTGGCACCGTTGTCGAGCTGGGAGCTGAAGGCCGGCTTCTCGTTGCGCGCCAGCTGCACCGAGAGCTTGGCGGCTTCCGAGGCGATGAGTTTGAGCGGCTTGTAGACGGTCATGGTCTGGGTACCGTCGATCACCCGCTTGACCGCCGCGAGGTCGGCATCCTGGCCGGAAATCGGTACCTTGCCGGCCAGCTTCTGCGCCGCCAGGGCCTGGATCGCACCGCCTGCCGTGGCGTCGTTGGAGGCGACGATGCCATCGATCTTGTTGTCGTTCCGGGTCAGGGCATTCTCGACGATGCTCAACGCTTCGGTGGGGTTCCACTCCCTGACCCACTGCTGCCCGACGATCTGGATGTCGCCCCGGTCGATGGCCGGCTGCAACACCTTCATCTGGCCCTCGCGCAGGACCTTGGCGTTGTTGTCCGTGGGGGCGCCACCGAGCAGGAAGTAGTTGCCCTTGGGTGCCGCCTGCAGCACGCCCTGGGCCTGCAGTTCACCGACCTTCTCGTTGTCGAAGGAGATGTAGGCGTCGATGTCGGCATTCAGTATGAGTCGGTCGTAGGAGACCACCTTGATCCCGGCGCGCTTGGCCTCGGCCACCGCGTTGGTCAGCACGGTGGCGTTGAACGGCACGATGACGATCACGTCGACGCCGCGGGAAATGAGGTTCTCGATCTGGGATATCTGCTTCTGCTCGTTGGCGTCGGCCGACTGGACGAAGACCTTGGCGCCCATTTCCTCCGCCGCCGCGACGAAGTAGTCACGATCCCGCGACCAGCGCTCCAGGCGCAGGTCATCGATGGAAAAGCCGATTTTCGGGTTCGCCGGATCGGCCATGAGCGGAAGCGAGAACAGGGCCAGGGCCCCGGCGAGCAGCATGCGCTTGACTGTTTTCATGGTGGTGCGTCCTTTTATTGTTGTTGGAGACACTGCCTGACGATGAGGGTGGTACTGATAGAACTGTAGAAAGTCGAAAGGCGCCGCGAGCACAGAATTGTCGCGAGAATGTAACCGCGTGGCGCCAGCCGGAACCTGCCTGCCGTCAGGGGTAGATGAAGCGGTTGACGACGTTTTCCAGCATCTCCTGCCGACCGCTGACGGGCTGCGGATTCAGCTCCCGGCTGAAGGCGTGTTCGGCCAGTGATTCGAGGCTGAACTCGCCGGCCAGGACCGCCTGCCCGAACGGTTCCCGCCAGCCGGCGTAGCGCCGGTCCTTGAACTGCTGGAGTCGATCGTCCTGCAGCATGGCCGCCGCGCGTTCCAGCGCCAGGGCGAGCACGTCCATGGCCGCGACGTGACCGTGGAACAGGTCGACTTCCTCGATGCTCTGGCGGCGGACCTTGGAGTCGAAGTTGAAGCCGCCATGGGTGAAGCCGCCGGCCTTGAGGATTTCGTAGGTGGCCAGGGTCATTTCCTCGACGCTGTTGGGGAACTGGTCGGTGTCCCAGCCGTTCTGCGGATCGCCGCGGTTGGCATCGATGCTGCCGAAGATGCCCAGCGAGGCGGCCGTGGCGATCTCGTGCTGGAAGCTGTGGCCGGCGAGCGTGGCGTGGTTGGCCTCGATGTTCACCTTGATTTCCTTTTCCAGGCCGTACTGCTGCAGGAAGCCGAACACCGTGGCGCTGTCGTAATCGTATTGATGCTTGGTCGGCTCCTGGGGCTTGGGCTCGATCAGCAGGTCGCCCGTGAAGCCGATCCGGTGCTTGTGCTCGACCACCATGCTCATGAAGCGACCCAGTTGCTCGCGTTCGCGCTTCAGGTCGGTGTTGAGCAGCGTTTCGTAACCCTCGCGCCCGCCCCACAGCACGTAGTTGGCGCCCTTGAGGCGCTGCGTGGCGTTCAGGGCGCTGAACACCTGGGCGGCGGCGCAGGCGAACACCTCCGGGTCCGGATTGGTGGCTGCGCCCGCGGCAAAGCGCGGGTGGCTGAAGCAGTTGGCGGTTCCCCACAGCAGCCTGATCCCGGTCTCTTCCTGATGGCGCTCCAGGTGGTCGACCATCTGCGCGAAATGGTTGCGGTACTCCTTCAGCGAGCTGCCCTCCGGGGCGACGTCCGTGTCATGGAAGCTGTAGTAGTCGATGCCCAGCTTGGAGAAGAACTCGAAGGCCGCCTCGGCCTTGCCGATGGCCACTTCCATCGGATTTCCGGCGTGTTGCCAGGGGCGCTTGAAGATACCGACGCCGAACATGTCGGTCCCTGGCCAGACGAAGGTGTGCCAGTAGCAGACGGCCATCCGCAGGTGCTCGCGCATGGGCTTGCCGAGGACGAGCTTGTCGGCGTCGTAATGGCGGAAGGCGAGGGGGGAACTGCTGGCCGGGCCTTCGTAGCGGATCGTGTCGACAGCGGGAAAGTACGGCATCGGGTATGTCCTTGTTGTTCTGGGCGGTGTCCCGATACTAGCAACGGCCCTGTGGCCGCCTTTTGCGAAAATCACCAAGGCGCAGTTCGATTTTGCGTATTGAGATTGCCCGTCCGCGCGCCTAGCCTGAAGAGGTCACTCCGTGTCGATGGCCCAGGCAGAACGATGAAGACCGTACCGCCCGCTCACCGCATTGCGCTGCTGTTCAACGGCAGCAAGATCTACGACCGCGGCATCATCAGCGGCATCGGCAACTACCTGAGCAGCACCCGTGCGTCCTGGGATCTGTTCCTCGAAGAAGACTTTCTCTGTCGCTTGAAAGGCATCGAGCGCTGGCAGGGCGACGGGATCATCGCCGACTTCGACGACCCGCAGATCGGCGAGGCGCTGGCCGGCATCGGGCTCCCCGTGGTGGCGGTGGGCGGTTCGTACCAGGACGTGGGTGCCTATCCGATGCGCATTCCCTATGTCGCCACCGACAATTTCGCATTGATGAAGCTGGCCTACCAGCACCTGATCGAGGCGGGGCTGACGCGCTTCGCCTGCTTCAGCCTGCCCGAGGCGCAGGCCAATCGCTGGGCCCAGGAACGGGAAAAGGCCTTTCGCAGCCTGGTGCAGCGCGATGGCCTGCATGCCGAGATCTACCGGGGCCTGGGCACCAGCGCGCCGCTCTGGGACACCGCCGTCGAACAGCAGATCGCCTGGCTGCAAAGCCTGCCCAAGCCCATCGGCATCATCGCCGTCAGTGACGCCCGTGCCCGGCAGTTGCTGCAGGCCTGCCTGACCGCCGGCATCGCCGTGCCGGAACAGGTGGCGCTGATCGGCATCGACAACGATCCCCTGACCCGCAGCCTGACGCGGGTGCCGCTGAGTTCGGTGATCCAGGGGACCGAAACCATGGGCCGGACCGCCGCGCACCTGCTTCACCAGATGCTGCACGGCATGCCGTCCAGGGGCATGCAGATCCTGGTGCCACCGGATGCGATCAACGTGCAGGCTTCGAGCCTGCATCAGCCGTTGGGCAACCCCTATGTCATGCAGGCCATGCTCTTCATCCGCCAATACGCCTGCCAGGGCATCAAGACCGCGCAGGTGGCCGGGTACGTGGGGGTATCGCGTTCGTCACTGGAGTCGCACTTTCGCAAGGTGCGCGGGCGCAGCGTGCACGACGAGATCCTGCGCTTCAAACTCGCCGCCGCGGCCAGCGGGCTGGAACGCACCGACTCGGCGATCGCCGATATCGCCCGCAGCTGCGGCTTCAAATCGGCGCAGTACTTGCACACGGTGTTTCGCCGCGAGTTCGGCTGCACGCCACGGGAATACCAGCAGGGCGCCGGCGCGGCGATGCACTGACGAAGAGGTGCCTACCGGTGCGCTGAAGAGTTCGCGGTCAAGACCGCTCCACGGAGGTGCCTGCTCGATCGGCGGCTGGGCGCCATACCCGCAGGATTCGTGGGAGCGGTCGGGGACGCCGAGTCTTGACCGCGAACGGGCCCGATGCCGATTCCGGCCGGTGCAGTGCCACCCGCCAGCGGAGCAGATTCCTTCTGCCAGCCGGACGTCGGCCGGCAGCGAGCGTCAGCCCTGGCGGTAGTCCTTGGTGGTCTTGCCGGTCCATCGCTTGAATGCCCGCCGGAAGTTGGTGGGTTCCGAGAAGCCCAGGAGCAGGGCGATGTCGTCGGTGCTCATGACCGTGGTCTTGAGGTATTCGATGGCCAGCGAGCAGCGCACATCGTCGGTGATGGCGACGAACGAGGTACCTTCTTCCAGGAGCTTGCGGCGCAGCGTGCGGATGGTCATGTGCAACCGTTCGGCCACCACGTCCATGCTGGGAAAGGCTCCGGGGGTCTGCATCATCATCTGGTAGACCTCGCCTGACACTCCTGAATCCACCTTGGCCTGGCCGATCAGCCGGTCGCAGGTATCTTGCAGCACGGTCGCCGTCAGCCGGTGGGCCAGGTGGGGTTTCTGGTCGAGGATCGAGCTGTCGTAGTGCAGCTCGCACTGGTCGTGATCGAAGATGCACGGGCAACCCAGGTACTGCGGATAGATCTCTGCATGGGCCGGGGCCGGGTAGGAAAAACAGGCTTTGGTGGGCGGGCAGCTCCTGCCGAACACATCCTGAAGATGGGTGACGTGCTGGGTGAACTGCTGTTCGATCCAGAACTGTTTGATTTCCCTCGAGGGGCTCGGGTTGGACGCGTCGGGGAAGGTCCATACCGCTTCGTCCTCGTATTCCTGCCATTCGATGGTCAGCGTCGGCGTGGCCAGCGAGTGGTATTTCACGCCCAGCCTGAAATAGTCGCGCAGCGAAAGGCAGGACATCAGCGCATAGCCGTACATGCCGTAGGCGGACAGGTGGAGGCGGGCGCCGGTCTTGAAGGGCGTGGCAGGGTCCTTCGAAAGGGTCACCGCGTTGCCGCACACGGTGGCGTACTGGCGGACCGAGGTCAGTGCCGTCGCGTCGTTGATCTCGTCCTCGGTCACGCCGCTGCCCTTCAGGCTGTCGGCCGGTGCGATGCCCTGTTCGGCGAGCACCTCCACCAGCGCGGCGATCTTGTAGGGGGCGTAGATGCGTTCGTTGAACAGCGGCTTTTTCGGCGGCATCGGGTCACTCCTGTGCGGTGTCCCTTAGGGATTCATTTCTGTCCGGTAATGATCTTCCGGCGAGTTGAAAATTCCATAAGCTGCTCCGTAAAGAAAGCGTTCGAGCAAGCCGTGGGTCTCGAACGCGCCTGCAAATCCAATAACAATACAGGTCACGTCAATGAGCCAGCCGAGCCGTAAAGTCATCATTTCCTGCGCGATAACCGGCGCCACCCACACGCCGTCGATGTCCGAACACCTTCCGCTCACCCCCGACGAAATCGAGCGGCAGTCGATCGAGGCGGCCGAAGCCGGGGCGGCGATCCTGCACCTGCATGCGCGCGACCCCCAGGATGGCCGGCCGACGCCGGATCCGGAGGTGTTCAGCCAGTTCGTTCCGGCGATCGCCCGGGCGACCGACGCCATCATCAACATCACCACCGGCGGCAGCACGCGAATGACGCTGGCGCAGCGTCTGGCCTATCCGCTGCTCGCCAAGCCGGAGCTCTGTTCCCTGAACATGGGGTCGATGAACTTTTCGATCCACCCGATCGCCCGGAAGATTTCCTCGTGGAAGCACGACTGGGAAAGGGAACACATCGAAGGCATGGAAGATGTGGTGTTCAAGAACACCTTCAAGGACATCAAGGCCATCATGCTGGAGCTCGGCGAGTACGGGACCCGCTTCGAGTTCGAATGCTATGACGTTGGCCATCTCTACAACCTGGCCTATTTCGTCGAGCAGGGGCTGGTCAAGCCACCGCTGTTCATCCAGTCCTGCTTCGGCATTCTCGGCGGCCTGGGCGCGGACC
Organism: Stutzerimonas nosocomialis; assembly: GCF_005876855.1. Classification (GTDB taxonomy): domain Bacteria; phylum Pseudomonadota; class Gammaproteobacteria; order Pseudomonadales; family Pseudomonadaceae; genus Stutzerimonas; species Stutzerimonas nosocomialis. The sequence goes on from NZ_QLAE01000025.1 coordinate 19,909, forward strand.
CGGAAAACCTGACGATCATGCGCGCCACGGCCGATCGCCTGTTCGGGCGCGAGAACTACGCGTTTTCCATCCTGGGCGCCGGAAGGCACCAGCTGCCGTTCGTGACGATGGGCGCCATCCTGGGCGGCAACGTGCGTGTCGGCCTGGAAGACAGCATCTACTTGGCCAAGGGCGTAAAGGCCCGGAGCAATGCGGAGCAGGTGCGCAAGGTCCGCCACATTCTCGAAGAGTTGTCCTACGAGATCGCGACGCCCGAGGACGCCCGGCAGATGCTTGGCCTCAAAGGCAAGCACAACGTTCACCTTTGAGTTCGTTGTTCGAACCCGCCAAGAAAAATAAAAAGAGGTTTCACCATGACAATGCTCGATACCGCGGATACCCACTGGCTGGCCACCCGGCGCGCGATGACCCGGCTCATCCCGATGATGTGCGCCATCTACTTCATGTCCTATCTGGACCGCACGAACGTTGCGCTGGCCAAGGAGGCGCTGAATGCCGACCTCGGCATCAGCGCGGCCGCCTACGGCCTCGGGGCGGGAATCTTCTTTCTGGGCTATGCGCTGCTGGAGGTGCCCAGCAACCTGATCGCCCACCGCATCGGGCCGCGTCGCTGGATCGCCCGGATCGCCGTGTCCTGGGGCACCCTGTCCTCGGCGATGATGTTCGTCCAGGGCGAGTGGTCCTTCTACATGCTCCGGCTATTGCTGGGCATCGCCGAGGCGGGCCTGTTTCCCGCGCTCATGTACATGGTCACCCTGTGGTTCGCGCCCAAGGACCGCGCCATCGCCATCGGCTGGATCTACCTGGCGCCGGCGCTGGCGCTGGTCATCGGCAACCCCATCGGCGGGGCGCTGATGAAGATGGACGGCATCGGCGGGCTGCACGGCTGGCAATGGATGTTCCTGATCGAAGGGCTGCCGAGCGTCATCCTCGGCGTGGTCCTGTGGTTCAAGCTGCCCGAGCGTCCTCGTGATGCCCGCTGGCTGACCCAGGCCCAGGCCGAGTCCCTCGAGGCCCATGCACAGCTCCCCGGTCACGCCGAGTCGCATGAATATTCCGGCCATTGGGGCAAGGCGTTGAAACGACCGACGACCATCCTGATCGGGCTGATCTACTTCCTGAACCAGGTGGCGTTCGTGGGGCTGGTGTTCTTCACGCCTTCGATCATCCAGCAGATGCAGATCACTTCGCCGTTGACCGTCGGCCTGCTGTCGAGCAGTGTCGGGATCGGCTTTTTCGCCGGGGTCATGGTGCTGCCGAGGATTCACCGCAAGATCGACCGCGATTGCTTCTGCCTGGCGCTGTTCACCTGCGGTCTTATCGCAAGCGCCGTGGCCTTCACCCTGTTCGACGCGCCGCCGGTACGCATCGCGCTGTTCACCGCGACGGCCTTCTTCGCCGGCGGCGTGCTGCCGATCTACTGGGCCATCGCCATGAAACGTCTGCAGGGCATCCAGGCCGCCGCGGGCCTTGCGTTCATCAACACCATCGGCCTGCTGGGCGGCTTCGTCGGGCCATACCTGTTCGGGCTGATGGAAAAGGCGTCGGGCTCCAGCTCGTCCGGTTTCCAGGTGATCGTGGCCGCCGCGGTGCTGGGTTTGCTGCTGGTGCCGCTGCTGGCACGGGCAATCGGTACCGAGCCGCGTCCGCTGATGGCAGAACCCGTTGCCCAATAACAAGGAGAGCCTCATGAAGATCGTCGATCTGCTGACACCGCCAGCGAACCTGAAAGTGGTCATCACCGGAGGCGCCGCGGGGATCGGCGCCGTCATCGCCCGGGCATTCCACGAGGTGGATGCACAGGTGTACGTCTGCGACATCGACCCGGGCGCGGTCGAGCGGATGACGCGGGAATACCCCGGAATCCACGCCGGCGTGGCGGATGTCGGCAACAAGGCGGATGTCGACCGCGTCATGGACGAGGCGGTCTCGCGGCTCGGCGGCATCGACGTGCTGGTCAACAACGCGGGCATCGCCGGTCCGACGGGGAATATCGAGGAGCTGGAGGCCGAGGCGTGGGAGCAGACGATTTCGACGAACCTCAACAGCCAGTTCTATTTCCTGAAAAAAGCGGTTCCGTTGCTGAAGGCGTCGAAGCGGAACCCCCATATCATCGCCATGTCCTCGGTGGCCGGACGGCTGGGGTATCCCTTCAGGACGCCCTATGCCTCGAGCAAGTGGGCCATCGTCGGGATGATGAAGTCGTTGGCCAACGAACTGGGGCCGCACGACGTGCGCATCAACGCGATCCTGCCCGGTGTCGTGGCGGGCGAGCGGATGGACCGGGTCATCGACGCGCGGGCGAGGGCGATGGACGTCAGCTTCGAGTCCATGCGTGAGCAGTACCTGGAGAAGATCTCGCTGCGCCGGATGGTGACGATGGAGGACGTTGCGGCCATGGCGCTGTTCCTGTCGTCCCAGGCCGCCGTCAACATCACCGGCCAGGCGATCAGCGTCGATGGCAATGTCGAGTACCTCTAAGGACGCGTTGAGGCGGTGCCGGGCCGCGTGATCTGAGCGTTGTTTCCGCGAAAACGCCGCCTCGAAGGGCGGCGTTCTCGTTTCCGGCATTCGAGGGGGCCGAATGAAAAAGCCCGCTTGCGCGGGCTTTTCCTGTCAGTGCTGGGAGCTCTGGTCGGGCAGGGTCAGCAGCTGTTTTTCCCGGTTCCAGTCGAAGGGTTCGTCGTTCTGTTCCGCCTCGTAGCGACGTTCCTCGAGTTCCTGGAACACCGCGATTTCCTCGTCGGGCATGTAGTGCAGGCAGTCGCCGCCGAAGAACCACAACAGGTCGCGCGGCACCAGGTGGGCGATCTGCGGGTAGCGGTGGAACACCTGGCAGATCATGTCCTGGCCCAGGTGGCGTTCTTCGGGCACGTTCGGCAAGGCGGCGAGCAGCTCGTCGAAGCGCTCCAGAAACAAGGCATGGCTCTCCTCGGAGACCTGTTCGTTCTCGCCCATGGCGAGCAGGATGCCGCGCAGGTGGGCCAGCAGGGCCAGGTGATGATCAAGATACGGATTGGCCATTGGGCACCTCTGTCGTGTGAGGGGCGCGATTATAGGCATGCGCGCCCGGGTATGGGTGGCGGGGCTAGCGTATGCGTCCCGGGGTGAGTTCGAGCTCCTCCTTGGCGAAATCGTCCACGCTGATCACGGTGCGTCGCGCCGCTTCGGCGGCGGTCAGCTGCAGCGCTTCGGCATCGCTGATGACGCCGGCGAGCAGCGCCGCGGCGATGGGGTCCTCTCCGGGCGAAGGCTTCAGCGCGCCGCTCTTGAGCGCCTTGTGCAGCTTGCGCGAGAGGCCCTGGCTGGCGGCCAGTTGCTCGAAGGCATGTCGCAGCGCGCCCAGCGGCTGCTGCGGATCATGGGGGCGATAGACGCCATCGAGGATCCGTTCCAGGGCCGGATCGCCTTCGGAGCGCCCGAGGATGGCCGCGACTTCGGCGTCGAGCTCATCGGACGGCCCCTTGTGGCGAGCGCCGAACGGGAATACCAGCAGGTGGAGCAGGCCACCGAGCAGACGGTTGGGGAAGTTCGACAGGATGCCGGCCAGTGCCTGTTCGGCCTTGGCCAGGCTGTCTTCCAACCCCCAGCGCAACAGGGCTTCCTGCTCCGCCGGATAGCCCAGGTCGTGGTATCGCTTGAGCGCCGCCGAGGCGAGGTACATGTGGCTCAGCACATCGCCGAGCCGTGCCGAGAGCCGTTCGCGACGCTTGAGCTCGCCACCGAGCAGCATCATCGACAGGTCCGCGAGCAGCGCGAAGGCCGCCGCGAGCCGGTTCAGCGCGCGGAAGTACGGGCGTACCAGCGCGTTGCCGGGAACGCGCCCGGCCACCCCGAAGGTGAGCCCGAGCACCAGGGTGCTGGCGGCGTTGCTGACCGCGAAGCCGATGTGCTCCATCAGCAGCTCGTCGAACCTGGTGATGGCCGCGTCGCGATCCGGCTCGTGCACCAGCTCCATTTCCCGCAGCACGAACGGATGGCAGCGGATCGCCCCCTGGCCGAAGATCATCAGGTTGCGCGAAAGGATGTTCGCGCCCTCGACGGTGATCGAGATCGGCGCCGACAGCCAGGCGCGGCCGAGGTAGTTGTTGGGACCCGAGATGATGCCCTTGCCGCCGTGGATGTCCATGGCGTCGGAGATGCAATCGCGACCGCGCTCGGTGAGGTGGTACTTGAGGATGGCCGAGAGCACCGACGGCTTTTCGCCGAGATCGACCGCGTTGGCGGTGAGGATGCGGGCGCTGTCCATCAGCCAGGCGTTGCCGCCGATGCGGGCCAGCGGCTCCTGGATGCCTTCGAAGGCGGCCAGCGGGACGTTGAACTGCTCGCGGATCGAGGCGTAGCGGCCGCTGACGTAGCTGCAGGTCTTGGCCGCGCTGGTGCCCATCGCCGGCAGGGAGATGGAGCGCCCGACGGAGAGGCAGTTCATCAGCATCATCCAGCCTTTGCCGATCATGTCGCGGCCACCGACGATGTAGTCCAGCGGCACGAAGACGTCCTTGCCCCAGTTCGGCCCGTTCATGAACGCGGCGCCCAGGGGCAGGTGGCGCCGGCCGATCTGCACGCCTTCGGTGTCGGTGGGAATCAGCGCCAGGCTGATGCCCAGCTCGACCTCGCCGCCCAGCAGGCCCTCGGGGTCATAGGTCTTGAAGGCCACGCCGAGCAGGGTCGCCACCGGGCCGAGGGTGATGTAGCGCTTTTCCCAGTTCAGGCGCAGGCCGATGGTTTCCTCGCCCTGCCAGAGGGCGCGGCAGATGACGCCGCTGTCGTTCATCGCACCGGCGTCGGAACCGGCATAGGGGCCGGTCAGGGCGAAGCAGGGGATGTCGGTGCCGTTGGCCAGGCGCGGCAGGTAATGGTTGCGCTGCTCATCGGTGCCGTAGTGCAGCAGCAGCTCGGCGGGGCCGAGGGAGTTGGGCACCATCACCGTGGTCGCCAGGTCGCCACTGCGGGTGGCGAGCTTCATCACGATCTGCGAATGGGCATAGGCCGAGAAGCCCTTGCCGCCGAATTCCTTGGGGATGATCAGGGCGAAGAAGCCCTGTTCCTTGATGTAGGCCCAGGCTTCTGGCGGAAGGTCCATGCGCTGGGCGATGTCCCAGTCGCTGACCATGGCGCAGAGCGTTTCGGTGGGGCCGTCGAGAAAGGCCTGTTCCTCGTCGGTCAGGCGCGCGGCGGGATAGCCGAGCAGGGTGTCCCAGGCGGGGCGGCCGCTGAACAGCTCGCCGTCCCACCAGACGGTGCCGGCGTCGATGGCGTCGCGCTCGGTGTCGGAGATCGGCGGCAGGACCTTCTTGAACCAGTCGAACATCGGTGCGCTGAAATGGCGCCGACGCAGGTCCGGCATCAGCAGCGGCACCGCCACCGCGAGCCAGACGAGCCAGAGGATCAGCATCAGCCACACGGGCGTTTCGTAGGCCGAGCCCATCACCAGCAAGTAGACGGCGACGAGCACCAGCGCCGGCAGCGGCGAAACCCGCAGGTGGGCAAGGACGGCAATGCCGAGCAGCAGGGCGAGCAACCATATCAGGGTCATGCGGTTCTCCTTGTGGGCGAGGCGTCGAGGGCGAGCCGCCGGAACCCGCGGTGATGCGGTGGTGGCGGCCAATGGCGACGCGGGTCGCGGATAGGATAATGACCCGTGGCGCGCGGGTTGAGTTCGTACGCGCAGCCCTGGCGCGCTCGATGCCGGCAGCGAGGGCGGTCGGTTGAAACCTGCGGTTGCATTTGCCGGACGCCGCCCTTATGTAGAAGGCTTCCTTCCGCGTTGCGTGCATCTTCTATGAGTTCTGCTCTGTCCATCCGGCAGCTTACCAAGGCCTACGGCAATGGCTTCCAGGCCCTCAAGGGCATCGATCTGGACGTGGCCGAAGGCGATTTCTTCGCGCTGCTCGGCCCCAACGGGGCCGGCAAGTCCACCACCATCGGCATCCTCTCCACGCTGGTGAACAAGTCCGGCGGCACGGTCAACGTGTTCGGCCACGACCTGGATCGCGATCCGGCGGGCTTGAAGCGCTGCCTGGGCGTGGTTCCCCAGGAGTTCAACTTCAACCAGTTCGAGAAGGCCTTCGACATCCTCGTCACCCAGGCCGGCTACTACGGCATCCCGGCCAAGGTGGCCAAGGAGCGCGCCGAGCAGTACCTGACGCAGCTGGGCCTGTGGGACAAGCGTGACGTGTCCTCGCGGATGCTGTCCGGCGGCATGAAGCGGCGGCTGATGATCGCCCGTGCGCTGATCCACCGGCCGCGGCTGCTGATCCTCGACGAACCCACCGCGGGCGTGGACATCGAGCTGCGCCGCTCGATGTGGTCGTTCCTCACCGAGCTCAACCGGGAGGGGATCACCATCATCCTGACCACCCACTATTTGGAAGAGGCCGAACAGCTCTGCCGCAACATCGGCATCATCGACCGCGGCCATATCGTCAAGAACACCAGCATGCGCGAGCTGCTCAAGCAGCTGCACGTGGAGACCTTCCTGCTCGACCTGAAGGAGTCGCAGCTGGTGGCGCCGCAGCTGACCGGATACGCCTCGCGCCTGGTCGATCATCACACCCTCGAGGTGCAGGTCGAGAAGACCCAGGGCGTGAACGAGCTGTTTCGCCTGCTCGGGGCCCAGGGCATCGAGGTGCTGAGCCTGCGCAACAAGACCAACCGGCTGGAGGAGCTGTTCGTGTCCCTCGTGGAGAACAACCTGGACAAGGTGGCCAAATGAGCAACGAAGTGCGCTACAACCTGGTCGCCCTGCAAACCATCGTTCACCGGGAGATCCGTCGCTACACCCGCATCTGGCCGCAGACGCTGCTGCCGCCGGCGATCACGATGGTGCTGTACTTCGTCATCTTCGGCAGCCTGATCGGCAACCGCATCGGCGAGATGGACGGGTTCAGCTACATGGACTACATCGTGCCGGGGCTGATCATGATGTCGGTCATCACCAACTCCTACAGCAACGTGGTGTCGAGCTTCTTCAGCAGCAAGTTCCAGCGCTCCATCGAAGAGCTGCTGGTGTCCCCCGTGTCGCCCCACGTGATCCTGATCGGCTTCGCCCTCGGCGGTATCACGCGGGGGTTGGCGGTGGCCTTCATCGTCACGCTGCTGTCGATGTTCTTCACCAACCTGCAGGTCCATCACCTGGGCGTCACGTTGCTGGTGATCACCCTGACGGCGACGATCTTTGCCCTGGGCGGCTTCGTCAACGCGGTGTTCGCGCGCAACTTCGACGATATCTCGATCATCCCGACTTTCGTGCTGACGCCGCTGACCTACCTGGGCGGGGTGTTCTATTCGATCAACCTGCTGTCGCCGTTCTGGCAGTCGCTGTCGATGGCCAATCCGATCCTGCACATGGTCAACGCCTTCCGCTACGGCATCCTGGGGGTCTCGGACATTCGCATCGGCGTCGCCATCGCCTTCATGCTGGTCGCGGCCGCCGTGCTTTACGGGGTCTGCATCCGCCTGCTCAAGAGCGGGCGGGGCATGCGTCAGTAACCGGGCCTGGGGCTGGCGGACGGGCAGCGGCTCGCCCGTCAACCTCGCTGTACGTCACCTGGGCGGTGGCGGCGGGCCGCACGGCGGAGCAGGGCGGTATACTGGCGCCCTTTTTCAGCATCGCCAGGCCCGCTCCATGCACCATCCCGCCGAACATTCGCCGCTGGGCAAGTCCAGCGAATACGTCTCGACCTACACGCCGGGGCTGCTGTTTCCCATCTCTCGGGCCACCAAGTGGGCGGAGCTGGGGCTGACGGCCCAGACGCTGCCCTACACGGGCGCGGACCTGTGGAACTGTTATGAGCTGTCGTGGCTCACGCCATCGGGCAAGCCGGTGGTGGCGATCGGTGAATTCGCCATACCCGCCGACTCGCCGAACATCATCGAGTCCAAGTCCTTCAAGCTGTATCTGAACTCGCTGAACCAGAGCGTCTTCGCCGATCGAGCGCAACTCGAAGCCACGCTGGCGGCCGATCTTTCGGCTGCCGCGGGCGCCGCCGTGCAGGTGCGGGTGCGCAGCCTGGACGAAGTCCAGGGCATGGCGCTGGTCCGGGCACCCGGGGTATGCATCGACGATCTGGACATCGAGGTGCCGGGGTACGATCAGCCTCGCCCGCAATTGTTGCGTTGCGATGAGCAGGTGCGCACGGCGGACGTGCTCCACAGCCATCTGCTCAAGTCCAACTGCCCGGTGACGCAGCAGCCGGACTGGGGAACGGTGGTCGTGGACTATCAGGGCTTCGCCCTCGATCACGCCAGCTTTCTCGCCTACCTGGTGAGCTTTCGCCAGCATGCCGACTTTCACGAGCAATGCGTGGAGCGGATCTTCCTCGACCTGCAGCGCCTGCTGCAGCCGGATCGGCTGACGGTGTATGCGCGCTATGTGCGTCGTGGCGGCCTGGACATCAACCCGTACCGCAGCACCCACGCGCTGACGATCGACAACGGCCGGCTGGCCAGGCAATGAAAGGTGGCGCCCGCCTGCAGGGCGGGCGCCGGGGTATCAGATACCCATGCTGACCAGACTTTGCATGATGTTGCGCAAGGTCATGGCGGTGTTGGGATGGCTGACCTCGAATCGCTCCACGGCCAGGTTGACGCCGTCGACCAACGAATCGTCGGCCACTGGCGCGCTTTCCTCGTTGGCCAGTCGCAGCTCGATGTCCTGCGTGAGCGCCTCCAGCGACGCGCGTTCTTCCTCGCTCATCGGCGTGTCCTGAGCGAGCTGACTGCGCAACTCTTCGAGTTGGACGCGTAGTTCTTGTCTCGGCATGGTGCTTCCTCCTGGTTAGCTGATGGACAGCTGAGGCTGCGCAAAGGTCCGCTTTGAACTAGCGTAATCCAGCGCCGCGCCGACGGCCTGCCTCTTTGCAACCAGGCGTTACGGGCGCTCGAACGATGGCGCCGGCGACGTCGACCGCTCCAGGGTTCGGCATTTGTGCGCGGGCTACTGCTACGCCGCGATGCTTGGCTTTATACTCGCGCCTTCGCTCGGCGGGTCCGCCGCACTATTTCATCCGGAGGGAAACTGCAATGACGAAAACAGGTGCTGGCTGGGCCGGTTATATCAAGGCCGCGCTGTTTCTTTCCTTCGCGGCGACGGGCTCCTCGCTGCAGGCCGCCGAGGAGGATCCCTGGGAGGGCGTCAACCGTGCGGTGTTCGCCTTCAACGACACGGTCGATACCTATACGCTCAAGCCCCTGGCGCGCGGCTACCAGGCGGTCACGCCGCAGTTTCTCGAGGACGGCATCGGTAACGTGTTCAGCAACCTCGGCGATGTGGTGGTCCTGACCAACAACCTGCTGCAGGGCAAGGTCAGGGATGCCGGCGTCGACACCAGCCGTATCCTGTTCAACACCACCTTCGGCGTGCTGGGTTTCTTCGACGTGGCCAGCCGCATGGGGCTGCAGAAGAACGACGAAGACTTCGGCCAGACGCTTGGCGCCTGGGGCCTTGGCAGCGGGCCGTACGTGGTCCTGCCGTTGCTCGGTCCGAGTTCGGTGCGCGACACCTTCGGCCGGGTGCCCGACAGCTTCCTGCAGCCTTACCCCTACATCGACCACGTGCCGACCCGCAACGTCACCCTTGCGGTCAACACCGTCGACACCCGTGCAGGCCTGCTGCAGACCGAGCGGATGATCCAGGGAGATCGTTACATTTTCGTACGGAACGCCTACCTGCAGAATCGCGAGTTCCGCGTCAACGATGGCGTGGTGGAAGACGACTTCTAGTCGACTGGCGGGGGCGTGGCGGGGAGGGATGAGCGTGAGAGGTCACGCTCATCGAAGGTTTTCAGTCCATGGCCAGGATGGCCAGGCCCAGGCTCTGACGCCCGTCGTCCAGCTGCTGTACCCGGACGACCTCGGTCTCTGCGTCCAGCCCCTTTAGCTCGCTGTGTTCCGATGGGATCAGCACGCGGACCTTGTCCCCCATGTTCAGGCTCGACGTCGCTTCGACTTGCATTCCCGTGCTGGAAAGGTCCAGGCAAAGCGCCTCGATGCGTTGATCTCCCTGCACCAGAACCACCTTGCTTTCGATGCGCATGCGGATGAAATCCCGCTTTTCGCTATAGTCCCGCTCACCCTGGCTCATCCTGTTTCCTCTTGTTTAAGCGCCTCGGCGAACGGTTATAACCCTGGCCAAATGCCGCTGTAAACCCACGCTCCGCGCACTGGCGCACGCTTGAAACACCGATCGTATGGGAGTACCGTCTGCGCCTTGAAACGAACCCGGTCCGGCGTCCGCCGCAGGGCCGATGCTTTCGCCAAGCGTCCTGGCGAATTCCGCCTGGTAGGAACATGCACAACCCAAGCGCCACGCTCCTGATCATAGATGACGACGATGTGGTCCGAGCCAGTCTGGCGGCCTATCTGGATGACAGTGGATTTCGCGTCCTGCAGGCGGCCAATGGCCCCAAGGGCCTTGAGCTGTTCGACGCCGAACATCCCGACCTGGTGATCTGCGACCTGCGCATGCCGCAGATGGATGGCCTTGAGCTCATCCGTCTCGTCAGCGAACGCCAGGCCGATCTGCCGGTCATCGTCGTGTCCGGTGCCGGCGTGATGAGCGATGCGGTCGAGGCGCTGCGCCTGGGCGCCGCCGACTACCTGATCAAGCCCCTCGAAGACCTGGCAATGCTCGAACACTCGGTGCGCCGCGCGCTGGACCGTTCGCGGCTGCGCCTGGAAAACCGCCGCTACCGCGAGCAGCTCGAATCGGCCAACCGCGACCTGCAGGCCAGCCTCAACCTGCTGCAGGAAGACCAGAACGCCGGACGCCAGGTGCAGATGAACATGCTGCCGGTCACCCCCTGGAGCGCCGACGCCTTCCACTTCGCCCACCAGATCATCCCCTCGCTGTACCTGTCGGGCGACTTCGTGGACTACTTCAGGGTCGATGACCGGCGGGTAGTGTTCTACCTGGCCGACGTCTCCGGCCACGGCGCGTCCTCGGCGTTCGTGACGGTGCTGCTCAAGTTCATGACCACCCGCCTGCTCTACGAATCGCGCCGTAACGGCGTGCTGCGCGAGTTCAAGCCGTCCGAGGTGCTCGATCACATCAACCGCGGGCTGATCAACTGCAAGCTGGGCAAGCACGTGACGATGCTCGGCGGTGTCATCGACGAAGAGCGCGGCATCCTGCACTACAGCATCGGCGGGCATCTGCCGTTGCCGGTGCTGTTCACCAACGGCAGTGGCAGCTACCTGCAGGGCAGGGGGTTGCCGGTGGGGCTGTTCAACGAAGCGACCTATGAAGACTACGAGCTAGAGCTGCCGGAGTCCTTCAGCCTGACCCTGCTTTCTGATGGCATTCTGGACCTTTTGCCCGGAGAGACACTCAAAGAAAAGGAATCCGCACTGCCCGGCCTTGTCGCGTCCGCGGGCGGTACGCTGGATGGTTTGCGTCGGGTGTTCGGTCTGGCCGATCTCAGTGACATGCCCGACGATATCGCCTTGCTAGTGCTGAGCAGGAACCTTGCATGAGTACCGGTAAAATCCAGTTCGCCGAGCTGGACGGCACCTTCGTCCTGAAGTTCGTCGGCGAAATCCGCCTGACGCTCTGCTCGGCGCTGGATGCCACGATCGAAAAGATCTTCACTGCGCTCAACTTCTCGTCGATCGTCATCGATCTGACCGAGACGCGCAGTATCGACAGCACGACCCTCGGCCTGCTGGCCAAGCTCTCGATCCTGTCGCGGCAAAAGGTCGGCCTACTGCCAACGGTGGTGACCACCCACGAGGACATCACGCGGCTGCTGCAATCGATGGGGTTCGACCAGGTGTTCAACATCATCGACCGCCCGCTGCCGAAGTCCGAATGCCTGGCGGACCTGCCGACGCAGGATCAGTCCGAAGAGGTGGTCAAGGCGAAAGTGCTCGAGGCCCACCGTATCCTGATGAGCCTCAACGAATCCAACCGCGAGGCCTTCCGTGACCTCGTCAGTGCGCTGGAACGAACCTGATCAGGCCTTGCCTGGCAGCAGCGCTTCGAGTTTTTCCTGATCACGAGCGAACTGGCGAATCCCCTCGGCCAGTTTCTCCGTGGCCATCGCATCCTCGTTCAGCCCCCAGCGGAAGCCGCTCTCGTCGAGGCTGATGCGTGCCTGGGTGCCTTTGGCGGGCGACAGCTTGCGCTCCAGGGTGCCTTGCTCGTCGGCCAGCTGGCCGAGCAGCTCGGGGCTGATGGTCAGGCGATCGCAGCCGGCCAGCGCTTCGATCTGGCCGATGTTGCGGAAGCTCGCGCCCATCACCACCGTGTCGTAGCCGTGGGTCTTGTAGTAGTCGTAGATGCGGCTGACCGACTGCACGCCCGGGTCCTCGGCGCCGACGTAGTCGCGGCCCTCGGCCTTCTTGTACCAGTCGTAGATCCGGCCGACGAAGGGGGAGATCAGGAACACCCCGGCCTCGGCACAGGCCACCGCCTGGGTGAAGGAGAACAGCAGCGTCAGGTTGGTCTGGATGCCGGCCTTTTCCAGTTGCTCGGCCGCGCGAATGCCTTCCCAGGTGGACGCGATCTTGATCAGCACGCGGTCGCGGCCGATGCCGGCCTGCTCGTACAGCCCGATCAGGCGCTCGGCGCGCTGCAGCATCGCCTCGGTGTCGAACGACAGGCGCGCGTCCACCTCGGTGGAAATCCGACCCGGGATCAGCTTGAGGATTTCCTGGCCCACCGCGACGGCGAACAGGTCGCACGCCATGCCGATGTCACCTTCGCAGCGGCCCATGGCGGCCTTCAGGTGCTCGTTGTAACGGGGCAGGGAAGCGGCCTTGAGCAGCAGCGACGGGTTGGTGGTGGCGTCGACCGGCTTGAGGCGCTCGATCGCGTCGAGGTCGCCGGTGTCGGCAACGACCGTGGTGTATTGCTTGAGTTGTTCCAGCTTGGAAGTCATCGGGGGCGCTCTGTGCTGTGAGTGGCTTGACCTTACCCGACCCGTTCGACCCGCTCAACGGGCGGCGGATGGGGCGCGACTGGGCTTTGATCGGCTCGCATCCGCCATGTTCCGCGATGCGTCCGATCGCAGCGTTCTAACGACCGTCGAGCAACCCGACCGCCTGGTCGAACAGCCCCAGCGGGTCGTCGGTCTTGTGTACGTCGACGGAAAGTAGCTGACGAAAGCGCCGCGCGCCGGGAAATCCCTGGGCCAGGCCCAGCACGTGGCGGGTGATGTGATGCATCGCGCCGCCTTCGGCCAGGTGGCGTTCGATATAAGGGCGCAGCTGTTCGAGGGCTTGCGTGCGGCTGATTACCGGCGCGCTGCTGCCGAACAGGCGCTGATCGACCTGCGCCAGCAGGTACGGATTCTGGTACGCCTCGCGGCCCAGCATCACGCCATCGAAGCGCTGCAGGTGCTCGGCGCACTGTTCGAGCGTCTTGATCCCGCCGTTGAGGATGATCTCCAGGGCCGGGAAGTCCGTCTTGAGCTGCGCCGCCACGTCGTAGCGCAGGGGCGGTATCTCGCGGTTCTCCTTGGGCGAAAGCCCCTCGAGGATGGCGATCCGCGCATGCACGGTGAAGCTGCGGCAACCGGCCTCGCTGACCTGTCCCACGAAGTCGCGCAGTTGCGCGTAGCTGTCGCGGCCGTTGATGCCGATCCGGTGCTTGACCGTGACCTCGATGCCCACCGCGTCGCGCATCGCCGCCACGCATTCGGCCACCAGCGCGGGATGCGCCATCAGGCAGGCGCCGATCATGTTGTTCTGCACGCGGTCGCTGGGACAGCCGACGTTGAGGTTGACCTCGTCGTAGCCGGCGTCCTCGGCCATCCGCGCGCAGCGCGCGAGCTCGTCCGGCACGCTGCCGCCAAGCTGAAGGGCGAGGGGGTGTTCGGCCTCGTCGTGACGCAGGAAACGCGGCGCATCACCGTGGAGCAGTGCGCCGCTGGTGACCATCTCGGTATAGAGCAGCGCGTGCCGGGACAGCAGCCGAAGGAAGAAACGGCAATGGCGGTCCGTCCAGTCCATCATCGGGGCGACGGAGAAGCGGCGGGATGGGCTATCCGGCGTGGTTGTTGGCTTAGCGGCTGATTTTGCGTGCATGTGCTTTGTCTGATTTTCGGCTAATTTCGCCCGTTCCTGCCCTTTTCGGCGTGCTACATCGTAGCTGCGCTTGGTTTTGTAGCATCGGGAAAGGGAGACGATTACGGCGCGACCGCGCAAGGATGATGACGATGGTTATGACTGCGCAGACCAAGATCGATGCGCGAAAGGAGGGTAGTTTATCAAGAAAAGCCAGACCTTCGATCGAGAGCCGGTCGCTCAGGCTTGCTTGAGGCCGCGCGAAACTGAGTTGGCGGGCCTGGTGCGCTCGAAACCGCGGGTCAGAAGGCGCGATAGTGCGGGAGCCATCAATCGGCATCTGAGCAGCACGAGCGGACTCCGTTTGGGAAGGCTAAGCGTGTATGAGTTCATGCCTGCTCAAATGCACAATTTTGCATAGTTGTTTTGCGGAGCGATCTTGCTCAAGTCTAGGAGGTGAGCTATGGCTACCAGTGCATTCGATGATCTGTTTTCCCCCGAGGAGGCGGCTGAGCTGAAGGCTCGGGCAGTGCTGCTCGAAGGGCTGCAAGCGTGGTTGGCAGGCTCCGGACTGACACAAACGGTGGCTGCGGAGCGGCTGGATACAACTCAGGCGAGGGTTTCCGATATTAAAAAATGGCAAGATCGGCAGACTAAGCATTGATCAGCTGATCAAGCTTGCAGCGCGTGCTGGGTTGCGTCCCCAGGTGCATCTGGCTGCGGCTTAGCATTTCAGGCTAGCTAGCGGGCTCCATGGGGAGCGCCGGACGCCTACAAGCGCCCGGCGCGATGAGTGGCGCCGTATCTGGACGCGGCTTCGATGATCAGCCGAGCGCGACCGCCGGACGGGACGCAGGCAGGCGGAACATCAGCACGACGCAGGCGGCGGCCACGAAGACAACGCCATAGGCGATGTACAGCTGATTGGGGTGCCAGTTGGCGTCGATCAGATGGCCGGCCACGAGCGGCGAGAGGATCGCGCCGATGCGGCCGATGCCGATGCCCCAGCCTACCCCGGTGGCCCTGACCGAAGCGTCGTAGACCAGCGGAGAGGCGGCGTACAGCCCGGCGACGCAACCGTTGGCGAACAGACCGATCAGGGCGCCGATGACGAAGGCGGTGGTCAGGTGAGAGGTGGTGCTGACGAAAACGGCCAGCAGGATGGCGGTCACGATCATGAACAGCGCAAGGATGTGGTGCAGCTTGAAGCGGGCCGACGCGAGGCCGAGCAGGGTAGAGCCAAAGATGCCGCCGACGCTCAGCAGCACGCCGCCGGTGACGCCTTGTTCGGCGGAAAGGCCGGCGGACACCAGCAGCTTCGGCGTCCAGCTCATGACGAAGTAGAAGCCGAACATCACCAGGAAGAACGCGAGCCACAACAGCAGCGTGCTGCTCAGTAGGTCCGGCGCGAACAGCCGCTTGAAGGTGCCGCTGGCGGTGGACGGACTGTCGCTGGCGACGGGCATTGAGTCGAGCGGGGGGTGTCCGAGGCGTAGGGCCAGCTCATTGAGGCGCGCCAGCGCATTGGCTGGGCGTCGGGAAATGAGGTAATCGACGGACTCCGGCAGGCACAGGACGGTCAGGGGGATGGCGGCGAGAGTCGCCACGCCGCCGAGCAAGAACACCGAACGCCAGCCGAACTGCCCCAGCAGATAGACCGCGATCATGCCGCCAAAGGTGGCGCCCAGCGCGTAACCGGTCGATTGAAGGCTCACCGCCAGGCCACGCCAGCGCTTGTTCGAGTATTCGCTGGCGATGACGTTGCTGCTGGCCAGAATGCCGCCGATGCCGAGGCCGGTGATCATGCGCAGCAGGCCCAGTTGAGTGGGGCTCTGGCTGTAGGCGGCCAGCACCATGCTCGTGCCGGAAAGGGCGAGGCAGAACAGGATCAGCGGCCGACGTCCGAAGCGGTCGGCCCAGGGGGCGATGAACAACGAGCCTCCGGCCATGCCAAACAGCCCGGCGCTCAGCAGCGCGCCGATTTCCGCGCCGCCGAGGTCCCATTCGGCGGATACCGAGGCCGCGGTGAATGCCATGACCAGCACATCGAAGCCATCGATCATGTTCAGCACGATACAGATGCCGATGGCGGTCCATTGGAAGCGGTTCATCGAACCGTTGTCTACGGCGTGACGCAATTGGTTATTCATGGGGCAGGTTCTCCGTCAGTGCGTCGAGTCGAGCGGGCGACGGGGAGAAACCTTCAGGGCGGGTGGGTAGGCGACAGCGGACGCAAGACACGGCATGACGGCGATCCTCGTAATTATTTTTGTAGGCGAGGGCTAACTTTTCACTAATGGATCCATTGATCAATAAGCGAAAGTGACATTGGTTCGGTAATCGAACGAATCATTTCCTGAGGATGGTGACCTGATCCTTGTGCGGTGCGCTGAGCATTTCCCGATAACGCAGTGTGACGTTGGCGTGTTCACGCATGATCAGTTCGGCGCGCGCGCTCTGGCCGTGGACCAAGGCGTCGACCAGGGTGTGATGCTGCATGTGGGCGAAGTTGAAACGGCGGAACTCACGGGTCAGGTCGCTAAGGTTCACCGCCAGGGCGCTGACCGAGGCGAACGGCAGGTTCTCGTTCCGCGCCAGGGTGACAGCGATCGCCGGATTACCGCTGGCCTCGAGCAGGAGTCGATGAAAGCGCAGGTTGACGTCGTGATAGATCTCCAGGTCCTCTTCGGTGACATAGCCCTTGGCGAACAGCGCGTCGCCGTCTTCCAAGCACTGTTCCAGAGCGGCGCGGATCTCCGGTGGGAGGCCGCGCTCGGCGGCCTGGCGCGCGGCGAGACCTTCGAGCACGCCACGAATCTCCACGGCTCCCGCGATCTCGTCGGGGCTGACGGCCCGAACGACGTAGCCACGCGCCCCGGCCTTGCTCAGCAACCCTTCCTGCTCCAGCGTGCGAAAGGCGATGCGCACCGGCATGCGGGAGACGCCGAGGGACTCTGCGGTCGGGATCTCGGCGAGCCGTTCTCCTGCCGAGAGCTCCCCCGAGGCGATCATTTTACGCAGGGTGATCAGTACATGCTGGCCGGGCTTGCTCATGGCGTGGCGTCTGCCGTGCAGAGGATGAAGGGCGCATTCTAACCCAGCCGAATCCGGCCGCTCGTCGATTGGGGTTGCGGTGAGTGGTTGACGGGTAAGTTTTTCGTCGGGCTTAATTGGATCCAATACAACGATAACAAAGCCCCATAGGAGGCCGTGATGTTCCCCAAGAACGCTTGGTATGTCGCCTGCACCCCCGATGAAATCGACAGCAAACCGCTAGGCCGGATGATCTGCGGTGAGCGCATCGTCTTCTATCGCGGCCATGAAGGACGTGTCGCGGCGGTGGAGGATTTCTGCCCGCACCGCGGCGCGCCTCTGTCGCTAGGGTATGTCGAGAACGGCAATCTGGTCTGTGGCTATCACGGCCTGGTCATGGGCTGCGATGGCAGCACCGTCTCCATGCCTGGCCAGCGGGTGCGCGGCTTCCCATGCAACAAGTCGTTCGCGGTCGAGGAACGTTACGGCTTCATTTGGGTATGGCCAGGCGACCAGGCCAAGGCCGATCCGGCTCTCATCCATCATTTGGAATGGGCAGACAGCCCCGACTGGGCCTATGGCGGCGGACTGTTCCACATCGGCTGTGACTACCGGCTGATGATCGACAATCTCATGGACCTGACCCACGAGACTTACGTCCATGCCTCCAGCATCGGCCAGAAGGAAATCGACGAGGCGGCACCCAGGACCACAGTGGATGGCGACACCGTAACCACCGCCCGGCACATGGAAAACATCATGCCGCCGCCGTTCTGGCAGATGGCGCTGCGTGGCAACAACCTGGCCGACGACGTGCCCGTGGACCGCTGGCAGATCTGCCGCTTCAGCCCGCCGAGCCACGTCCTGATCGAAGTCGGCGTTGCCCATGCCGGCCACGGCGGCTACGACGCCGACCCGAAGTACAAGGCCTCGAGCATCGTAGTGGACTTCATCACCCCCGAGACTGAGACCTCGATCTGGTACTTCTGGGGCATGGCGCGCAGTTTCAACTCGCACGATCAGGCGCTGACCGAGTCGATCCGTGAGGGGCAGGGCAAGATCTTCTCCGAAGACCTCGAGATGCTCGAGCGTCAGCAGCGCAACCTGCTGGCCTATCCCGATCGCAATCTGCTCAAGCTCAATATCGACGCGGGGGGCGTCCAGGCGCGCAAGATCCTCGACCGGCTCATCGCCGACGAATCCGATCCCGGTGTCGTGCCGGTTAAGGTCGTAGGTGGAGGTGCGGCATGATCACCGTCAGGGTCGCCGCGTGCAGGCAGGAAGCGCTGGATATCGTCGGCATCGAGCTGGTGCGTGACGATGGCGCGCCGTTACCGGCCTTCAGCGCGGGCTCGCACATCGACCTGCATCTGCCGGGCGGGCTGATCCGCCAGTACTCGCTATGTAACCACCCTGACGAATTCCACCGCTACCAGATCGGCGTGCTGAAGGATCCCGCGTCGCGCGGCGGCTCCGCAGCCGCCCATACGCTGACCGAAGGCGTCCGGCTACAGATCAGCGAGCCACGCAATCTGTTCCCTTTGGTGCACGAAGCGCGGCGCAGCCTGCTGTTCGCCGGTGGCATTGGCATCACGCCGATCCTCTGCATGGCCGAGCGGCTGGCCAACCTGGGCGCTGATTTCGAGCTGCATTATTGCGCGCGCTCCGCCGAGCGCGCGGCCTTCGTCGATCGGTTGTGCCAGGCCGCCTTCAGCGACCGCGTGCATTTCCATTTCGACGACGGCAAGGGTGGCGAGCCTCTGGACGCATCGGCGCTGTTGTCCGAGCCGGCCGAGGGCACGCACCTGTACGTCTGCGGCCCTGGCGGCTTCATGGACCACGTGCTGGGCGCGGCGAAGGCGCAGGGGTGGGACGAAGCGAACCTTCACCGAGAATACTTCAGCGCAGCGCCCACCACGCAGGCGGACGACGGCAGCTTCGAGGTCCAACTGAGCAGCAGCGGGCAGGTGCTTCAGGTGCCTGCCGACCAGAGCGTCGCCCAGGTGCTGGAAGCGGCGGGCGTGATCGTTCCGCTGTCCTGCGAGCAGGGCATCTGTGGCACCTGCCTGACCCGCGTGCTGGAGGGCGAACCGGATCATCGGGATCTGTTCATGACCGAGGCGGAGCAGGCGGCGAACGACCAGTTCACGCCGTGCTGCTCACGGTCGAAGAGCGCACGGCTGGTGCTGGATTTGTAGGCGAGTCCACCTGGAGGCCTTGGGCGGTTTTCTACTCGGCTTCGCTGCCGGGCGAGCAGTAGGACGATACTCCGCCTTCATCGAGAACAGCTGTTTATTTTCAAGCCGCTGCCGTCAGCGCCCTCCGTTCAGCCATAGAGCGACGGCACCGGACCCTGGCCGGTGAGCGCCCAGTGGCCGAGGTCGCGGATCTTGTAGTCGATCGGGTCGTGCAGGCTGTGCACCCGGACGTTGCGCCAGAACCGGTCGAAGCCGTAACGCGAGCTGGTGGCGCGGGCGCCCATGGCATCGAACACGTCGCTGGTGATTGCCAGCGCGGCGCGCGCCGCGGTCACCTTGGCCTCGGCGATGGCCAGCGCCAGGTCGGCGCGTTCGGCGGCCGTCAGCGCGGGCTTTTCCCAGGCGGCCTGCAGGCGCACGGCAGCCGCCTCGGCCAGGGGCAGGGCACTGCGATAGCGTAGCCAGAGTTCGCCGTAGCGCTGCTGGACGAACGGGTCGTCGCTGGCCTGCGCCACGCCCGAGGCGGGCCAGGGCCGCGATTGTTCGCGGGTATAGCGCAGCGCCGCATCCAGTGCGCCCTGGGCATTGCCCAGATACAGCTGGGTCAGGATCAGCTGCGACACGCAGGCGCGCAGGGTGGTGCGTGGGCTGGGACCGACCGGGCCGAGCAGTTCGGCGCTGTCGACGAATACCTGCTCGAACTGCACGGTACCGCTGTCGGTCTGGCGCTGGCCGAAGCCGTCCCAGTCCTGATTGATGCTCAGGCCGTCGCGCTGGCCGGGCAGGACGATGAACACCCGGTCTTCGGGGTTCCTCCCGCAGGGCGCGCTGATCACCAGGGCGTCGGCACCGAGCGCGCCGGAGCAGAAGGATTTGCTGCCGTCGAGTTCGTAATGTTCCTCGCGGCGGCTGAGCATCAAGCCGGTGTCGCGGCCGTTGGTGGCGTTGCCCCAGAACCAGCGTTCCTGCACGGTGCGGGTCAGCCAGTGGCGCTGCTGTTCGGGGCTGCCGAACAGCAGCAGGGTTGCCACCTGCAGGTGCTGGAAGGCGAACAGGTGCGCCAGCGAGCTGTCCACCGCCGCCAGGTAGCGCACGATGCGGTAGATCTCCGGCCAGGCCAGACCCTGGCCGCCGTATTGCTGGGGAACGGCCAGGGTCAGCAGGCCGCTGTCGCGCAGCAGTTCGCGTTCGGCACGCGGGCTGCCGCCCTGGCGATCGCGCTCCACCGCGCTGGCCGCCAGGCGCCGGGCCAGCCGTTCGACCTTGGCCGTGCGGCTGCCGAAGTCGGCGGGAAACAGGTGGGCGGCGAACAGCGGTTCGTCGTTCGGGCTGCGTTGCAAACGGGCGCCGGTGCTCATTTCGGACCCCAGATGCGGACTTGGTCGGCATCCACTGCGCGCGGCAGCAGCCCCTCGGCGAAGAAGGCGTCGGCGATCTTCTGCTGCTCGCCCAGGCTGTCCGGTCGTACCAGGCGCACCTGGTAGCTGCGCTTGGCGTTGGCCTGCTCGACGATCCGCGGATCCAGATTGCCCCACAGCGGGCCGAGCACCGCGGCGGCTTCGCCCGGGTTGGCGCGTAGCCATTCGCTGGCGCGCACCAGCTCGTCGAAGACGGTCTGCAGCACCTCGGGGTGGCGCTCGGCATAGGCCGCGCTGGTCAGGTAATAGCGCTGGTAGGCGGCCAGGCCCTCGCCATCGGCGAGCACGCGGGTCGGCAACTGCTGCTGGGCGCTGCTGAGGAAGGGCTCCCAGGTCACCCAGGCGTCGACCTTGCCGTTCTCGAAGGCGGCGCGGCCGTCGGCGGGCGTCAGGTAGGCCGGCTGGATGTCGTTGAACTTCAGCCCGGCCCGGGCCAACGCGGCGAGCAGCAGGTAATGGCTGCCGGCGGCCTTGGTCACCGCCACCTTCCTGCCCTTGAGGGCAGCCACGTCCTGCAGCGGCGAGTCGGCGCGCACCAGGATCGCCTGGGCGCTGGGGGAGGGCGCTTCCTGGGCGAAATAGACGAGTTCCGCACCGGCCGCCTGGGCGAACACCGGCACGGTGTCGGCGACGTCGGCGGACAGGTCGATGTTGCCGACATTGAGCGCTTCGAGCAGCGGCTGGCCATTGGGGAATTCGTGCCAGCTGACCTGGATGTCCTGCGCGGCCAACGCCTTTTCCAGGCTGCCCTGGCTCTTGAGCAGACTGATCAGGGTGGAGGATTTCTGGTAGCCGATGCGCAGGGGCTCGGCGGCCTGGAACAGCGGCGCGACGAGCAGGCCCAGGGCCAGCGCGGCGGCGATCAGTGGGGTGTGACGGGAGCGGGTGGTGAACATGACGGCCTCGGTGAAGGCGTGCCGGTCATGGGGTGCCGGATCACGCGCAAACTTCGTTGAAAGAGGAAGTCCGGTGATCCGGTGACGAGAAACTAAACGATCTAAAAGACCGATTGTAATAATTTTTAGGAATTAGTTTAGGCCTCGTTATTTATTCAATTTAGTTACTAGCAAGTAAAAAATAATTCTTTTTAGAGATTATCGGTAGTCTCGTAGATTGGCACCCAGCCGACAGCGGACCTCCGCATCGGGCCCGTCAGGGGTCCTGGATGTTTCGCCAAGCGGGATGCCCGTTGTCGCGGCTCGAGCCCCTGTGCAACACACTAGAACAGCACAGCCAATGCATCTGGAGCATCGAGCATGAACAAGACTTCTCTGGCCCTGGCCATCACGCTGGCGACCATCGCCAACCAGGCCGTTGCCGCCGGTTTCATCGAAGACAGCAAGGCCAGCCTCGACCTTCGCAACTTCTATTTCAACCAGGACACCCGTAACCAGAGCGCGCCTTCGAGCAGGGAATGGGGGCAGGGCTTCATCCTCAACGTCCAGTCCGGCTTCACCGAGGGCACCGTCGGTGTCGGCGTGGATGCCATCGGCCTGCTCGGCGTACGCCTGGACGGCGGCGGCCGTTCCGGCAAGGCCGGCATCGATCGCACGCCGGGAGCGCTGTTCCCGCTGGACAGCGACGGCAATGCCCGGCATGACTACGGCAAGGTCGGCGCCACCGCCAAGGCGCGCCTGTCCAGGACCGAACTGCGCATCGGCACCTTGCTGCCCAGGCTGCCGGTGGTGACCTACAACGACGGTCGCCTGCTGCCGCAGTTGTTCCAGGGCGGCCAGATCACCTCCCAGGAGGTGGACGGGCTGACCTTGACGGCCGGCAAGCTGGAGCACACCAAGACCCGCAGCTCCACCGACGACATCAGCCTGCGAATCGCCGGCGCGGCGCGACCCACCGGCAGTCCGGCGAGCACGCCGCTGGCCGACTCCAATGCCTTCTACTTCGCCGGCGGCGACTACAAGCTGACCAAGGACCTGACCGCGCAGTACTACTACGGCAACCTGGAAGACTTCTACCGGCAGCACTTCCTGGGGCTGGTGCATAACTGGGGCCTGGGCGGCGGCAACTTGAAGAGCGATCTGCGCTACTTCCACAGCGGCTCCGACGGCAGGAACGGCAGCGTCGCGGGGCGCGCCCAGGGTTACCGCAGCAGCGGCTACTGGGCGGCCGGCGACAGCAAGGCCGGCGAAGTCGACAACCGCACCTGGAGCGCGCTGTTCACCTACGGCCACAGCGGCCACGAACTGAGCGCCGGCTACCAGCAGGTTTCGGGCGACAGCGCCTTTCCCTTCCTCAATCAGGGCGATGGGGCCACCGCCTACCTGATCACCGACCGGCAGATCGGCAAGTTCCTCAGCGCCGGCGAACGCACCTGGCTCGTCGGCTACGGGTATGACTTCGGCAAGCTCGGCGTGCCGGGCCTGAAGGCTTCGGTGGTGTACCTGTCGGGCGACAGCATCGACAGCGCCGAGCGCGACCGCAAGGAGTGGGAGCGCGATTTCCGCCTCGACTACACCCTGCAGGCCGGCGCGCTCAAGGGCCTGGGCCTGTCCTGGCGCAACGCGAGCTTTCGCAGCAACGCCGCCGCCGACCTGGACGAAAACCGCCTGATCGTCAGCTACAACCTGCCGTTGCTGTAACAGCCATACCCATCTCCTGACCGGCCCGCCAACGGGCCGGAAGGACGCATCCGATCGAGGAGATGACCATGAAGAAAGCCGCTTTGCGTCTTGGCCTGGCCGCGTTGCTCGCCGCCTGGCTACCCGTTTCCGCACAGGCCGCACCGCCCAGGGAAGTGCGCCTGGACTATGCCTACTACGCGCCCACCAGCCTGGTGCTCAAGCAGCAGGGGCTGCTTGAACGGGCCCTCGAGCCCCAGGGCATCACGGTCAAATGGGTGTTCAGCCAGGGCAGCAACCGCTCGCTGGAATACCTCAACGGCGGCAGCACGGATTTCGCATCCACCGCGGGCCTCGCCGCCGTGCTCAGCCGCGCCAACGGCGCGCCGATCAGGACCGTCTATGTCGCCAGTCGGCCGGAATGGACCGCGCTGGTGGTGCCCAAGGACTCGCCGATCACCCGTCTCGAGGACCTCAAGGGCAAGAAGGTCGCCGCCACCAAGGGCACCGATCCCTTCCTGTTCCTGTTGCAGAGCCTGCAGCAGGTCGGGCTGGACAAGAGTGCCGTGGAGATCGTCCACCTGCAGCACCCGGACGGCCGCGTCGCCCTGGAGCGCGGCGACGTCGCCGCCTGGGCTGGACTCGACCCGCTGATGGCCGGCAGCGAGCTGCAGGCCGGCTCGCGGCTGCTGTACCGCAATATCGACTTCAACAGCTACGGCGTGCTCAGCGTCAGCGAGACGTTCGCCGAGCAGCAACCCGAGCTGATCCGCCAGGTCATCGCCGCTTACGAGCAGGCGCGCCAATGGGCCATCGCCAACCCAGACGCACTGGCCGAACTGCTCGCCGAGCAGGCCAAGCTGCCGCTGGAGGTGGCCCGGCTGCAGCTGTCGCGCACCGATTTCAGCAACCCGCAGCCGGGCGCCGAGCATGTCGCCGCGCTCAAGGCCGCCGCCCCGATCCTGCTCGACGAACAGCTGGTGCGTCCCGGCACCGACGTGGCGCGGGTGGTCGACGAGCTGATCGCCCCGCAACTGGCCGCCCAGGTGATCGGCCAGCCAGCCACCACGGCGGGGCGCTGAGCCATGGGCGCGCTCAATCCCGACCTCCCACGGGCGGGCCGGTGGCCGCGCTGGCGCCCGGCGCTGGCTGATCTACGCGGCTGGGTGGTACCGCTGGCGCTGCTCGCCATGCTGGAGGCGCTGGTGCGCGGCGGCGTGCTGCCGGCGCACCAGATGCCGGCGCCGAGCCAGGTGGCTCAGACCCTCCATGCGCTGGCGCAGAGCGGCGAGCTCTGGCGGCACCTGAACGCCAGCCTGCTGCGGGTCGCGGCCGGCTTCCTGATCGGCGCCGGGCTGGCCATCGCCATCGGCACCTGGGTGGGCCTCAGCCGGCGCGCGGAGGCTTATCTCGAGCCGACGTTCCAGGCCTTGCGGGCGATCCCCAGCCTGGCCTGGGTACCCTTGCTGCTGCTCTGGCTGGGTATCGACGAGACGCCGAAGGTCGTCCTGATCGCGCTCGGAGCATTCTTTCCGGTCTACCTGGCGCTGCTCGCCGGCATTCGCAATGTCGACCGCAAGCTGGTCGAGGTCGGCCAGCTCTACCGCCTGGAACCCCTTGCGCTGGTGCGGCGCATCCTGTTGCCGGCGGCGCTGCCCAACCTGTTCACCGGCCTGCGCGGCGCGCTCAGCCTGAGCTGGATGTTCCTCGTGGCGGCGGAGCTGATCGCCGCCACCCGCGGCCTCGGCTATCTGCTCAGCGACGGACGGGAAACCTCGCGCCCGGACCTGGTGATCGCCGCGATCCTGTTGCTGGCGCTGCTCGGCAAGCTCAGCGACGGGCTGCTCAAGGCCTGGGAACGACGCGCGCTGCGCTGGCGCGACAGCTTTGGCGGGGAGGGCGGCGCATGACGGCGGTGCTTTCGCTGCTGCACATCCACAAGGCCTATGCCGGGCAGCGGGTGCTGGAGGATGTCAGCCTTTCGCTCGAGCCCGGCGAGGTGGTCAGCCTGCTGGGCCCCAGCGGCTGCGGCAAGAGCAGCCTGCTGCGCATCGCCGCCGGGCTCGACCGGGACTACCGCGGCGAGGTGCGACTCGATGCCGGGGCGGACGCCGCCGGCCAGCGTATCGGGGTGGTGTTCCAGGAGCCGCGGTTGATGCCCTGGCTGAGCGTCGCGCTGAACGTCGGCTTTGCAGACGGTGCCAGGGCCGACCGCGCTTGGATACGGCAACTGCTGGCCGACGTTGGCCTGGCCAGCCACGCGGACCTGCTGCCCAAGCAGCTTTCCGGCGGGCAGGCGCAGCGCGCGGCCATCGCCCGGGGCCTGTACGGGCGTCCGAAGGTACTGCTGCTCGACGAGCCGTTCAGCGCGGTGGATGCCTTCACCCGCATGCGCCTGCAGGAGCTGCTCGGCGAGCTGGCCGCGCGCTACGGGATCGCCGTACTGCTGGTGACCCATGATCTGGATGAGGCTTATTACCTCAGCGACCGGGTGCTGATGCTCGGTGGCATGCCCAGCCGCGTGCAGTGCGAGACGCCAGTGGCGCTCGCTCGCCCGCGTGATCGCCGGGCGCCAGAGCTGGCGCACCTGCGTGCGCAGGCGTTGAGCGAGCTGCACCAGTCTCATTCGTCATGAACCTGTGTGGGCACGGGCTTGGCCAGGCGAAAGCCTGGTCTTTTTTTTGTTCCATACAGTTATAAATAAATCGTTATTTATTCTTTTTAATCCGCTCCGATTCTGCACATAGTGAGCGTCACCCGACCGATACCTTGAAGGAGCAAGACCATGAGCATTCGCCTCGGCGACATCGCGCCCGATTTCGAACAGGATTCCAGCGAAGGCCGCATCCGTTTCCACGAGTGGCTTGGCGACAGCTGGGGCGTGCTGTTCTCGCATCCGGCCGACTTCACCCCGGTGTGCACCACCGAACTCGGTTTCACCGCCAGGCTCAAGGACGAATTCGCCCAGCGCAACGTCAAGGCCATCGCCCTGTCGGTCGACCCGGTGGATTCGCACATCAAGTGGATCGACGACATCAACGAAACGCAGAACACCCGGGTCAACTTTCCGATCATCGCCGACGCCGACCGCAAGGTTTCCGAGCTGTACGACCTGATCCACCCGAACGCCAACGACACCCTCACGGTGCGCTCGCTGTTCGTCATCGACCCGAACAAGAAGGTGCGCCTGACCATCACCTACCCGGCGAGCACCGGGCGCAACTTCAACGAGATCCTGCGGGTGATCGACTCGCTGCAGCTGACCGACAACCACAAGGTCGCCACCCCGGCCAACTGGCAGGACGGCGACGAGGTGGTGATCGTGCCCTCGCTCAAGGACGAGGACGAGATCAAACGGCGCTTCCCCAAGGGCTACCGCGCGGTCAAGCCGTACCTGCGCCTGACCCCGCAACCCAATCGTTGATCCGCAGCCGGAAAGGACATCCCGATGGTGGTCGTATCCCTCGCCGGCAGCCCCAGCCAGCGCTCCCGTTCCGGCGTGCTGCTGGAGCACGGGCGTGACTGGCTGCAGCGCCGCGGTATCGAGGTGGTGAGTTACCGGGTCCGCGACTTCGATGCCGAGGACCTGCTGCACGCCCGCTTCGACAGCCCTCTGGTGCGCCGCTTCGTCGAACACGTGGCGCTGGCCGACGGCCTGCTGATCGCCACGCCGATCTACAAGGCGTCCTTCGCCGGCGCGCTCAAGGTGCTGCTGGATCTGTTGCCCGAACGCGCCCTGGCGCACAAGGCGGTATTGCCGATGGCCTCGGGCGGCAGCGTGGCCCACATGCTGGCGGTCGATTACGCGCTCAAGCCGGTGCTCGCCGCGCTGAAGGCGCAGGAGATGCTGCAGGGCGTGTACGCCGTCGACGCGCAGATCCACTACGGCGAGCCGGGCCACCCGTCGAGTCTGGAGCCGGACCTGCAGGCGCGGCTGGAAGAGGGACTGGAACAACTGCACGCGGCCTTGGCGCGGCGGCCCGCGCCGCTCGACCCGGGCCTGCTGCCGGAGCGCCTGAACAGCGCGCAGTGGAGCATCTGAAAGCAGCTGAAAACTTCAGGCTGCAAGTCGAAAGCTAGACCCGGCGGCGCCTTTCTTGCCGCTTGCCGCTAAAAGAAATCCTTACTCGCCCGCCAACGGGCAAGCAGGTCGTGAACCCAACCCAGACTTCAAGGAGAGTGCCATGCGCACCAACACCTTGCGTCGAGGACTGGTCGCCCTGCTTGCCGCGGCCATCTCCTTCGGCGCCCTGACCCAGGCACAGGCCCAATCGAAGCAGGACACCACCCTGCGGATCGGCTATCAGAAATACGGCACCCTGGTGCTGCTCAAGGCCCGCGGCACGCTCGAGAAGCAGCTGGCCGGGCAGGGCGTCAGGGTGCAATGGACCGAGTTCCCCGGCGGCCCGCAGTTGCTCGAGGGCCTCAATGTCGGCTCCATCGACTTCGGCGTGACCGGCGAGACGCCGCCGGTGTTCGCCCAAGCCGCTGGCGCCGACCTGCTCTACGTCGCCCATGAACCGCCGGCGCCCAGCGGCGAGGCGATCCTGCTGCCGAAGGATTCGCCGATCCGCTCGGTCAAGGAACTCAAGGGCAAGAAGGTCGCGCTGAACAAGGGCTCAAACGTGCACTACCTGCTGGTGCGTGCGCTGGAGGAGGCCGGCCTGGCCTACGGCGACATACAGCCCATCTACCTGCCGCCAGCCGACGCGCGCGCGGCCTTCGAGCGCGGCAGCGTGGATGCCTGGGTGATCTGGGACCCGTTCCAGGCGGCCGCCGAGGCGCAGATGCAGGCGCGCACCCTGCGCGACGGCCAGGGCCTGGTCAGCAACCACCAGTTCTACCTCGCCGCGCGTCCCTTCGCCGAACGGCATCCCGAGGTGCTGCGCACGCTGATCGAGGAGATCCGCGACATCGGCGTCTGGGTCGAGGCCAATCCGGACGAGGCCACCGCGCAGGTGGCGCCGCTGCTGGGATTGTCGGCCGACATCACGCGCAAGGCAGTGATCCGCCAGGGCTACGGCGCCAGGCCGATCGGCCCCGAGGTGGTGCGTGCGCAGCAGGCGATCGCCGACACCTTCACCGAGCTCAGGCTGATTCCCAGAACCCTGAGCGTGCGCGACGTCATCTGGACGCCGCCGAAGAACCTCGCCCAATACCCTGAATAAGCCTCGCACCCACTACGGAGCAACGCACATGAGCCTGAACGTCTTCTGGTTCCTGCCCACCCATGGCGACGGCAAATACCTCGGCACCGCCGAAGGCGCCCGTGCCGTCGATCATGGCTACCTGGCGCAAGTCGCCCAGGCCGCCGACCGCCTCGGCTACGGCGGCGTCCTGATCCCCACCGGCCGTTCCTGCGAGGATTCCTGGCTGGTGGCGGCCTCGCTGATCCCGGTCACCCAGCGGCTGAAGTTCCTGGTCGCGCTGCGTCCGGGGATCATCTCGCCCACCGTGGCCGCCCGCCAGGCCGCGACCCTGGACCGGCTGTCAGGCGGCCGGGCGCTGTTCAACCTGGTCACCGGCGGCGACCCGGACGAACTGGCCGGCGACGGCCTGCGCCTGAGCCATGCCGAGCGCTACGAGGCCTCGGTGGAATTCACCCGAATCTGGCGCCGGGTGCTGGAGGGCGAGACGGTCGACTACGACGGCAAGCACATCCAGGTGAAGGGCGCCAAGCTGCTCTATCCGCCGCTCCAGCAGCCGCGCCCGCCGCTGTATTTCGGCGGCTCCTCGGACGCCGCTCAGGACCTGGCCTCCGAGCAGGTGGAGCTGTACCTGACCTGGGGCGAGCCGCCGGCGGCGGTGGCCGAGAAGATCGCCCAGGTGCGCGAGAAGGCGGCGCGGCTCGGGCGTACGGTGCGTTTCGGCATCCGTCTGCATGTGATCGTGCGCGAGACCAACGACGAAGCCTGGGCCGCCGCCGAGCGCCTGATCAGCCACCTCGATCAGTACACCATCGACCGCGCCCAGGCCTCGCTGGCGCGCTTCGACTCGGTCGGTCAGCAACGCATGAGCGCGCTGCACGGCGGGCGCAAGGACAGGCTGGAAGTCGCCCCCAACCTCTGGGCCGGGGTCGGCCTGGTGCGCGGCGGCGCCGGCACCGCGCTGGTCGGCGACGGCCCGACGGTGGCCGCGCGGGTGAAGGAGTACGCCGACCTGGGCATCGATACCTTCATCTTCTCCGGCTACCCGCACCTGGAAGAGGCCTACCGCGTCGCCGAGCTGCTGTTCCCACACCTGGACATCGCCCAGCCGGAACGCCCGCAAGGACGCGGCTATGTCAGCCCGTTCGGCGAAATGATCTCCAGCGACATCCTGCCGAAGGCGACGTCGGCGAGTTGAGCGCAAACCGTAGGGTGGATGGCCAAAGCCATCCACGCGGGCGCGGCGCCAGGTCTGGCGCGCCTGTGTGGAGAAGCGCTGCGCGCGCTTTCCACCCTGCGCACCTGAAGGCTTTTCGATTTCGAGGTAAGGCATGAGCGTCACGATCAAACACCTGGCTTTACGCCTGGCCCCCTGGCTGCTGCCGCTGGCACTGCTGGCAGCCTGGCAGGGGGCGGTAGCCCTGGGGCTGCTGTCCACCCGCATCCTGCCGGCACCGAGCGCGGTGGTCGCCGCCGGCTGGGAGCTGCTGCGCAGCGGCGACATCTGGACGCATCTGGCCATCTCCGGCTGGCGCGCCAGCATCGGCTTCGCCATCGGCGGCGGCCTCGGCCTGCTGCTGGGCTTCGTCACCGGGCTGTCGAAGTGGGGCGAGCGCCTGCTCGACAGTTCGGTGCAGATGATCCGCAACGTGCCGCACCTGGCGCTGATCCCGCTGGTGATCCTGTGGTTCGGCATCGACGAGAGCGCGAAGATCTTCCTGGTGGCGCTGGGCACGCTGTTCCCGGTGTACCTGAACACCTACCACGGCATCCGCAACGTCGACCCGGCGCTGATGGAGATGGCGCGCAGCTACGGGCTGTCGGGCTTCGCGCTGTTTCGCCAGGTAATCCTGCCCGGGGCGCTGCCGTCGATCCTGGTCGGCGTGCGCTTCGCCCTCGGTTTCATGTGGCTGACGCTGATCGTCGCCGAGACCATTTCCGCCAGCTCCGGCATCGGCTACCTGGCGATGAATGCCCGCGAATTCCTGCAGACCGACGTGGTGGTGCTGGCCATCTTGCTCTATGCCGTGCTCGGCAAGCTGGCCGACCTCGCCGCGCGCGGGCTGGAGCGCGTCTGGCTGCGCTGGCACCCGGCCTACCAGGCCAAGGCAGGTGCGCAATGACCGCGCTGCACAGCATTACCCCAGGCGCTCGGTCGGGCGGCCTGCCGCTGGCCATCGAGGGGATCGGCAAGGCGTTCGGCCAGCGGGACGTGCTCAAGGGCATCGACCTGCAGATCCCGGCCGGGCAGTTCGTCGCGGTGGTCGGGCGCAGCGGCTGCGGCAAGAGCACGCTGCTGCGCCTGCTGGCCGGCCTCGACCAGCCGAGCCGGGGCGCATTGCTGGCCGGCGAAGGTCCGCTGTCCGCCGCCCGTGACGATACCCGGCTGATGTTCCAGGACGCCCGCCTGCTGCCCTGGAAGCGAGTGATCGACAACGTCGGCCTGGGATTGTCCGGCGACTGGCGGCCGAAAGCCGAGGACGTGCTGGCGGCGGTCGGCCTGGCCGATCGCGCCAGGGAGTGGCCGGCGGCCCTCTCCGGCGGGCAGAAACAGCGGGTGGCGCTGGCCCGCGCGCTGATCCACCAGCCGCGCCTGCTGCTGCTCGACGAGCCACTCGGCGCGCTGGATGCGCTGACCCGCATCGAGATGCAGCAGCTGATCGAGCGGCTCTGGCAGCAGCATGGCTTCACCGTGCTGCTGGTGACCCACGATGTCGCCGAGGCGGTGGCGGTGGCCGACCGGGTGATCCTCATCGAGGACGGCCGCATCGGCCTGGACCTGGCGGTCGACCTGCCGCGCCCGCGCCATCGTGGCTCGGCGCGCCTGGCCGCGCTAGAGGCCGAAGTGCTCGACCGCGTCCTCGCCCAGCCCGGCGCCGAGGCGCCGGCGGAGCCCGTATCACCCCTGCCCACGCGTTAGAAAAGCAGCCGAAAGCTTGAAGCCTGAAGCTGGAAGCGAGAACGATGACTTCCAGCTTCCAACTTATTTCGACCCCAGGAGAAAACCCATGACCATCAAGGCCATCAACGTACGCAACCAGTTCAAGGGCACCATCAAGGAGATCGTCCACGGCGACGTGCTCTCGGAAATCGACGTGCAGACCGCCGCCGGCATCGTCACATCGGTGATCACCACCCGCTCGGTACGCGAGCTGGAGCTGCAGGTGGGCAGCGAGGTGATCGCCTTCGTCAAGTCCACCGAGGTGTCCATCGCCAAGTTGTGACGGCCGAACCCGGCCGGGCAGGCCGGCCGGGTTCGGATGCCGGCGGTCATCGGACTGGAGTGCGCGCCGCTATGACGATAACTGCTCGTTATCCCCACATCATCAGCTGTCACTAGGCGCCGCCATTGGGCGTTTCTACAGTGCTGCGACAGGCCTGTTCGCAGGCGCCACTGAAGAGGACACGTCCATGCGGTTGATCCAGTTCGAGAACAGCCAGGGCCAGCGCCAGGTCGGGCAGGTGGGCGGCCCGCGCGTCGAGGTGTTGCGCGGGGTCCGCAGTACCCGTGAGCTGGCGTTGGCGGCGATAGCCGCGCGTTCCAGGCTGGCCGACCATGTTCGCACGCTGGAATGCGAGGTGGGGCCGGTCTATCAGGAACTTCTGGATGCCGGGCGGGTGTTGCCGCCCCTGGATCACGATGACCCGGCCCATTGCCTGGTGAGCGGCACGGGCCTGACTCATCTGGGCAGTGCCTCCACGCGCGACAGGATGCACCAGCAGGCGGCGCAGGAGGAGGGCGCGCTTACCGACAGCATGCGGATGTTCCGCTGGGGCATGCAGGGCGGCAGGCCTGCGTCGGGGCAAGCCGGGGCGCAGCCGGAGTGGTTCTACAAGGG
This sequence comes from Stutzerimonas nosocomialis, assembly GCF_005876855.1. Taxonomy (GTDB): domain Bacteria; phylum Pseudomonadota; class Gammaproteobacteria; order Pseudomonadales; family Pseudomonadaceae; genus Stutzerimonas; species Stutzerimonas nosocomialis. The sequence continues at coordinate 52,127 of NZ_QLAE01000025.1, forward strand.
CGACGGCGCCATCCTGGTGCGGCCGGGCGCCGATCTGCCGGTACCGGATTTCGCCGAGGATTTCGGCGAAGAGCCCGAGCTGACCGGCCTGTACGTGATCGGTGAGGACCGCCGGCCTTATCGGCTGGGGTATGCCCTGGGCAACGAGTTTTCCGACCATGTGCTCGAACGCAGGAATTACCTGTACCTCGCACACTCGAAGCTGCGCTTCTGTTCGTTCGGCCCGGAGCTGCGGGTCGGCGCGTTGCCCGCGCACCTCGCCGGCATCAGCCGTATTCGGCGCGGCACGCAGGTGCTCTGGGAGAAGGAGTTTCTCTCCGGCGAACAGAACATGTGCCACAGCCTGGAGAACCTGGAGTACCACCACTTCAAATATGCGCAGTTCCTGCGGCCGGGCGATGTGCATGTGCATTTCTTCGGGACGGCTACGCTGTCCTTTGCCGATGGCGTCAAGGCGCAGCCGGGCGATCGCTTCGAGGTCAGCCTCGATGCCTTTGGCGCGCCCTTGATCAACGGCATCCGTGTGCACGCGCCCGCCATCGCGCCCGGCGAAGTGGGCGTGCTCTGAGCGCTGCCGCTCGACCCGGCGCCGCCAGGCGGTGGTCGGCCTGCCGTGACGCAGGCCCGAGCCTCAACCCGACAGGAGAGACCCATGACCGACATTCGTGGCCACAACTACATCGCCGGCGAGCGCAGCGCCACCGGCAGCACGATTCTGCAAAGCCTCGACGCCAGTACCGGCGAGGCCTTGCCCTACGGCTTTCACCAGGCCACCGAAGACGAGGTGAACGCGGCCGCCGAGGCCTCCGCCGCGGCTTACCCGGTCTACCGCGCATTGTCTGCAGACGCGCGGGCGACCTTCCTCGAGGCGATTGCCGACGAGCTCGATGCCCTCGACGAGGATTTCGTCGCGCTGGTGTGCCGCGAAACCGCCTTGCCGGCTGGCCGTATCCAGGGCGAGCGCGGCCGTACCAGCGGGCAGATGCGCCTGTTCGCCAAGGTCCTGCGGCGTGGCGACTTCTACGGCGCGCGTATCGACCGTGGGCAGCCCGAGCGCCGGCCGCTGCCTCGTCCGGACCTGCGCCAGTGCCGCATGGGGCTGGGGCCGGTCGCGGTGTTCGGCGCCAGCAACTTTCCGCTGGCGTTCTCCACCGCCGGCGGCGATACCGCCGCGGCACTGGCCGCGGGATGCCCCGTGGTGTTCAAGGCCCACAGCGGGCACATGGCGACGGCCGGATGCGTGGCTGACGCGGTCATCCGTGCGGCGCAGAAGACCGGCATGCCCACGGGCGTCTTCAACATGATCTACGGCGCAGGCGTCGGCGAGTGGCTGGTCAAGCATCCGGCGATCCAGGCGGTGGGCTTCACCGGCTCGCTGCGCGGCGGGCGGGCGCTGTGCGACATGGCGGCCGCCCGCCCGCAACCGATCCCGGTGTTCGCCGAGATGTCGAGCATCAACCCGGTGCTGCTGATGCCCGAGGCGCTCAGGCAGCGCGGCGACCTGATCGCCAACGAGCTGACCGCCTCGGTGGTGCTGGGGTGCGGTCAGTTCTGCACCAATCCGGGGTTGGTCATTGGCATCCGTTCACCCGAGTTCACGCGCTTTCTGGACAAGCTGGCGGGCTTCATGGCCGACCAGCCGCCGCAGACCATGCTCAACGCCGGCACGCTGGAGAGCTACCGCAAGGGCCTTGCCCATCTGCGCGACCAGCCTGGCATCACGCCTCTCGCCGGGCGGGAGCAGCAGGGCAACCAGGCGCAGCCGCAACTGTTCAAGGCCGACGCGCGTCTGCTGATCGAGGGCGAGGAGGTGCTGCAGGAGGAAGTCTTCGGGCCGACGACGGTGGTGGTCGAGGTCGCCGACCGGGCAGAGCTGATACGCGCGCTGCAGGGGCTGCGTGGGCAGCTGACGGCCACCCTGATCGCCGAGGCGGCGGATCTCGCCGACAGCGCCGACCTGGTGGCACTGCTCGAGCAGAAGGCCGGACGCCTGTTGCTCAACGGCTACCCGACCGGTGTCGAAGTGTGCGACGCGATGGTCCACGGCGGGCCCTATCCGGCGACCTCCGATCCCCGTGGTACCTCGGTGGGCACCCTCGCGATCGATCGCTTCCTGCGACCGGTGTGCTACCAGAATTTCCCGGATGCGCTGCTGCCCGATGCGCTGAAGAACGCCAACCCGCTGGGCATCAACCGCCTGGTCGACGGCGAGACGACACGGTCGGCGCTCTGACCAATGCCAGACGGGCCCTGTCCGATACCGCGGGGCCCAGGCGAGCCGCTCGCGAAGCCCCGAGGCCGTCCGGTTGCGATTATCGAACCATCGTTCGATAATCGAATTCCCGGTCGGTCTCGCTGGAGTCGCAGCATGGATGAACCCCGCACGCCTATGCTGGCGCCGCCCAGCTACGTGTCCCCCGCCAAGCGCATCGAGCAGTTCGCCGGCGATCCGAATTTCATGGCCTCGCTCGCCCGCGGGCTGGCCGTGGTCAACGCGTTCCAGGAACGCAAGCGCCATCTCACCATCGCCCAGATCAGCCATCGCACCGAGATACCGCGGGCGGCGGTGAGGCGTTGCCTCTACACCCTGATGCAGCTCGGCTACGTGACCACCGACGGCCGTACCTATTCGCTGCTGCCCAAGGTGCTGACGCTGGGCCATGCCTATCTGTCGTCGACGCCCCTGGCGGTGTCGGCCCAGCCGTTTCTCGACCGCATCAGCGAGCGGCTGCACGAAGCCTGCAACCTGGCCACGCTGGAGGGCGAACAGGTGCTCTACCTGGCGCGCTCGGCGATTCCCCAACGGCTCATTTCGGTGGACCTGAGCGTCGGCAGCCGTCTGCCGGCGTACTGCACCTCGATGGGGCGGGTCCTGCTGGCGGCGCTGGATGACGAAAGCCTGCGCGACTACCTGGCCAGTGCCGAGCTTCTGCCCAAGACCAGCCGCACCCTGCATCGCCCCGACGAACTCTGGGATTGCCTGCAGAAGGTGCGTCAGCAGGGCTGGTGCCTGGTCGACCAGGAGCTGGAGCAGGGGCTGCGCTCGATCGCCGTACCGGTCTACGACTCGACGGGGCACGTGCTCGCCGCGATGAACGTCAGCACCCACGCCAGCCGCGTGCCGGCCAGCGAGCTGGAGAAGCGCTTCTTGCCGATCCTGCTGTCCGCCAGCCAGGACCTCAGCGCCCAGCTGTTCCGCTGAACGCATCCGGCGCTCGGTGAGCGCCAGGAACGAAAAGGCCCGCCGAAGCGGGCCTTTTTCACGGCTGACGATCAGGGCTTTTCGATACCCACGCTGTCCGGCGAGATTTCGACGGCCTTGGCCTTGTACATCGACCAGGCGGTGACGGACTGCCAGCGCTTGAGGAACTGCTCGGCTTCCTCGCCCTGCAGGTTCAGCGAGTGGGCGCCGAAGTTCTTCAGGAAGCTCTGGAATTCGGGGTTGGCCACGGCCTTGGCATAGGCATCGCCCAGCTTCTGCTTGATGTCGTCCGGGGTGTCCTTGTGCACGAACACGCCCCAGAACGGGCCCCACGGCAGGTATTCGGCGATGGCCGGCAGGGCGGTGGTGATCGGCTCGACGCCGGGCAGCTCCGGAACTTCCTCGGCGGCGAGGACCGCCAGGGCCTTGAGCTTGCCGGTGCGGATCAGCTCCTTGGCGGCCGCCAGGCTGAGGGACATGAAGTCGATGTGGTTGCCCATCAGCGCCGTGATGCCGGGGCCGTCGCCGCCGAAGGTCACTTCGCGCACTTGCAGCTGGTCGACCGCATTGATCATGGCGTTGACGGTGCTCGGCAGACCGCCGGCGCCGGTGCTGCCCATGCGCAGGGTGTCGGGCTTTTCATGGGCTTCGGCGAGCAGCTCGGCGAAGGTGTTCCAGCGGGCGTCGGCATTGGCGGCGATGACCACCACGTTCTGGCCGATGACGTTCACCGTATGGAAATCGCTGTAGTCGAAGTCGGCCAGGCCCAGCACCGGGTAGAGCTGCGGGTTTTCCGCGCCCAGCAGAATGGTGTAGCCGTTCGGGCGCTGGCTGCGGACGTAGGTGCTGCCGATCACCGCAGTGCCGCCGGGGCGGTTGTTCAGGACCAGTTTGCCGCCCAGCTCCTTCTCCACGTAAGGCGTCAGGCTGCGCATCACGTTGTCGGTGGCGCCACCGGCTCCCCAGGGGATCACGGCCTGGATGCTGCGGTCGGGGTAGTCGGCATGGGCCGCGGCGGCGAACACGCCGGCGGACAGGGAAAGCGCAACGAGCAGTTTCTTGATCATGGTGTCACTCCAGGTTGTTGTTGTTTTCAGTCGTGTGCGGTCTTGCGTTTCTTGAGCAGGCCCATCAGCGGCGTCTTGCTGAGCAGGATCAGCACGATGCCGGTGGTGAGCAGCAGCGAGAGCGGGTTGGTCAGCAGTTCCCGGAACAGTTCGACCGGGCTGTCACCTACCGAGGCCATGGCCTGGCGGTAGGAGGTGTCCATCATCGGGCCGAGAATCACCCCGAGGATGACCGGCCCGACCTGGAAGCCGTAGACCTTGAGGAAGTAGCCGAGCAGGCCGAAGCCGAGCATCCAGTACACCTCGGTCATGCTGCTGTTGATCGAATAGGAACCGACCACGCAGAGCACCAGGATCAGCGGAATCAGCACCGCCTTGGGCATCTCCACCATCTTGGCGAACAGGCGGATGCCCATCAGGCCGAAGATCAGCAGGAAGATGTTGGCCAGCGCCAGGTTGCCGACGGTGAACCAGAAGATGTGGGGGCTTTCGACCATCAGCATCGGGCCGGGGTTGAGCCCGTGGATCACCAGGGCGCCGATGATCACGGCGGTCACCGCGTCGCCGGGAATGCCGAGCGTCAGCATCGGCACGTAGGCGCCACCGACCGCGCTGCTGTTGGCGGTCTCGGGCGCGACGAGCCCTTCGTAGGCGCCTTCGCCGAAGGGCCGGCTGGGTTTCTTCACGGTGCGCTTGGCGTGGTCGTAGGCCATCAGCGCGGCGATGTCGCCGCCGACGCCCGGAAGCGCGCCGACCAGCACGCCGATGACCGAGGTGCGGATAGACAGCGGCAGGTACCTGAGCACCATGGCGATGGAAGGAATGATCTTGTCGACCTTCTGCCGCACCGGCGCCACGTCCAGGTTGTGCAGCTGGTAGAAGGCCTCGGCGACGCCGAACAGGCCGATCATCACCACCACGTAGTGGATGCCGCCCATCAGCCCCACCTGGCCGAAGGTGAAGCGGCCCTGGGCGGTGACCGGGTCCATGCCGACCAGGCCGATCACCGCGCCGAGGGCGGCGGCGAAGATGCCCTTGGCCAGCGAGCCGGCGGCCAGGCTGCCGACCAGCAGGAGGCCGATGGCGGCGATCAGGAAGTAATCCCGTGGGGCGAACTTCAACGCCAGGTCGCCGATCACCGGCGCGGCGCAGGCCAGCACGATCACCCCGACCAGGCCGCCGATCACCGACATCACGGTGCTCAGGCCGATGGCGCGTCCGGCCTCGCCCCGCTGGGCCAGGGGATAGCCGTCGAAGGCCGTGGAGATCGAGGAGGGCGCGCCCGGTATGTTGAGCAGGATGGCGCTGCGGGAGCCGCCATAGACGCCGCCGATGAAGATGCCGACGATCAGCGCCAGGGCGTCGTTGACGTCCCAGGCGAAAGTGAAGGACACCAGGATGGAGACGGCCATGGTCACCGACAGGCCGGGGATGGCACCGATGTAGATGCCGGCGAAGGTGCCCAGCGCGGTGAGCAGCATCAGGTCCGGTGTGGTCCAGGCCATCAGCAGGTAGGAGAGGGTTTCGCTCATGGGGCTGGCTCTCTAGGGCAGGTAGACGCTGAAGGCGAGGGTGAACATCAGGTAGATCAGGCCCACCGAGAGTGCGCTGATCAGCAGCGCGCTGACCGGCCGCCCCTTGCGCAGAAAGGTGATCGCCAGGAACAGGAAAACGAAGGTCGCGACATAGAAGGTCGCCCACTGGATCGCCGCCAGATAGAGCACGGCCAGCAGAATCAGGACCAGGTTGCGCAGCGGGAAATGCTCGGCGCAGAAACGCTTGCAGGCGCCCGCCCAGCTGGGTTCGTCCGAGGCGCCCTTGTGGCGCAGTTCGAGCAGGATCTTGCCCGAGGAGAGCAGCAGCACCAGGCCGACGCCCAGGGGAAAGGCGCCCGGCGAACTGATGGAGGTGAAGCCGGCGATCTGGTAGGCGGCGATCAGTACCGCCACGCTGAACAGCACCAGCATCACGGCGAAGGCGACTTCACCGACGCGTTTTTTCGGCGTCTCGGCGACGGACTCGTGGCGATCGGACAGGGACTCGGTCTGCTCCATGGTTCAGCCTCGCGCCGGCTGAGGCCGGAGGACGCGCGACGGGAGCGTTCCGTGGCGGCTCAGGATCGAGGTGCCGAAGGGGAGCGGAGCTCCGCGCGGCGCGTCGGCAGGGGCACGCCCGAGGGCGCGCTCTGGCTGGGAAGTGAACATCGCAAGGACCCTTTTTTATTTATTGGCGCTTCGCTGGCCGAAGCGGGGTGGAGCCGATAGTGGTACCAATGAACGAACCAGGCAATTGCCGTTGCCCGATTATCGAACAGAAAACTAACTAGTTAGAACATTTTTATCGGCTCGGCAGCGAGACCCGGGCGGACACCTGGGCAAAGGCATCATGGTCATTCAAGGCACCTGTGCCCGGCGCGCCCGGGAGCTTTTCTGGCGACGCGGAGTGTGGTCTGCTGGATCGCCCCCGTGCCGCCGACCACCGCACCGACTCATTTCCGGTGCCGTGCGGCGTCCGAAGGTGGGTCGTCAGGTGGGGCGCGCGCGGATGGGCCGGAGCGAGCCGCTGGAAGGGAAATCGATGAGTTCGAGTAATCCGCTGTCGGGCGTGAACCGCCCCTTCATGGGCATCGCGCTGATTCTCTGCGCGACCTTCCTGTTCGCCAGCCACGACGCGCTGTCCAAGTACCTGTCGAGCCTGTATCCGATCGTGATGGTGGTCTGGGCCCGCTACGTGGTCCACACGCTACTGATGGCGGTCATCTTCCTGCCGCAGTCGGGGTTGCGGGTCCTGCGCACGCGGCGTCCGCTGCTGCAGGTAGCGAGGGCGTGCTGCCTGCTCGGCACCAGCCTGCTGTTCACCACCGGCTTGTTCTATCTGCCGATCGCCGAAGCGACCGCGGTCAATTTTCTCGCACCACTGCTGGTGACGGCCATGTCGGTTCCGCTGCTCGGCGAGAAGGTCAGCCGCGCGCAATGGGCGGCGGTGCTGGTGGGCTTCGCCGGCGTGCTGCTGGTGGTCCACCCGGACGGCGCGATGTTCACCCCGGCCGTGCTGTTCCCCTTCGGTTCGGCGATCTGTTTTGGCACCTACCAGATCCTGACCCGCAAACTCAGCGAGACCGATAGCCCGACCACCAGCAACTTCTTCACCGGATTGTTCAACACGCTGGCGGTCAGCGCGCTGGTGCCGTTCTTCTGGCAGGTGCCGGACCTCGTCGGAGGGCTGTTCATGGTGGCGCTGGGCACCTGCGGCATGCTCGGCCACCTGCTGCTGACCCAGGCGTTCCGGCATGCGGCGCCGGCGCTGCTGGCGCCATTCGGCTATGGGCAGATCGTCTTCGCCGGGCTGCTCGGCGCGCTGTTCTTCGGCCATGTGCCCGATGCGATCTCGCTGTACGGCATTGCCATCATCTGCCTGAGCGGGCTGGGCGCGGCGCTGATGCAGCGCAGACGGCGCGCCTGAAAAAGATGTTCGGTAATCGAACAAAAAACTAACCAGTTCGTACATTTTTGAGGTGGGGGACGCTTCAACCGGGGTGCATCGCGCTACATTCCATGGATAGGCCTAACGGCCGGACAACAATAAGCGGCCAGCGCCGAGCCGACTGTTCACATGGAGTCCTGCATGCACCGTTCGATTGCAACCGTGTCCCTCAGCGGAACCCTGCCGGAAAAACTCGAAGCCATCGCCGCGGCCGGGTTCGACGGCGTGGAAATCTTCGAAAACGACCTGCTCTACTACGAGGGCAGCCCCCGGGCGATCCGCAAGCTTTGCGGCGACCTGGGCCTGGCGATCACCCTGTTCCAGCCGTTTCGCGATTTCGAGGGATGCCGCCGCGACCGCCTGCCGCGTAACCTCGACCGCGCCGAACGCAAGTTCGACCTGATGCAGGAGCTGGGTACCGATCTGGTGCTGGTCTGCAGCAACGTGGCCGCCGATGCGCTGGGAGACGAAGCCATCCTGGTGGACGACCTGCGCCTGCTGGCCGAGCGCGCCGCCGCGCGGGGCCTGCGGATCGGCTACGAGGCGCTCGCCTGGGGCCGCCACGTCAACACCTACCAGCAGGTCTGGAACCTCGTCCGGCAGGCGGACCATCCGGCCCTCGGGGTGATCCTCGACAGCTTCCACACGCTGTCGCTCAAGGGCGATCCGGCGGCCATCGAGCAGATTCCGGGCGACAAGATCTTCTTCGTGCAGATGGCCGATGCGCCGGTCCTGTCGATGGACGTGCTGGAGTGGAGCCGTCACTTCCGCTGCTTCCCGGGCCAGGGCGAGTTCGATCTGCCCGGCTTCCTCGCGCCGATCATCCGCACCGGCTACCGCGGGCCGTTGTCCCTGGAAATCTTCAACGACGGCTTTCGCGCCGCGCCGCCCCGGGCCAATGCGGTGGATGGCCTGCGCTCGCTGCTCTACCTCGAAGAAAAGACCCGGACGCTGCTGGCCCAGGATGCGACGCCATCGGAGAACCTGGACATCCTGTTCGCGCCGCCACCGGCAAGCCGCTACGACGGCGTCGAGTTTCTCGAGTTCGCGGTGGACGAAGGGCAGGGCGCCAAGCTCGCCGGCTGGCTGGAGAGACTCGGCTTCGCGCGCGCCGGCCAGCATCGCTCCAAGGGCGTGCGGCTCATGCGCCAGGGTGACATCAACATCGTGCTCAACGCCGAGCCCTATTCGTTCGCCCACAACTTTCTCGAAGCCCATGGCGCCTCGCTCTGTGCCACGGCGCTGCGGGTGCGCGATGCCGGCAGCGCGCTGGAGCGTGCCCAGGCCTTCGGCGGCCAGCCCTACCGTGGGCTGGTGGGGCCGAACGAGCGGGAGATTCCGGCGGTACGCGCGCCCGATGGCAGCCTGATCTACCTGGTGGAGCAGGGCGACTCGCAGCAGAGCATCTACGACACCGACTTCCACCTCGATCCCGGCGCCGAGGCCACGGGCGGCCTGCAGCGGATCGACCACATGGCGATGGCGCTGCCGGCCGACAGCCTCGACAGCTGGGTGCTGTTCTACAAATCCCTGCTCGACTTCGAAGCCGACGACGAAGTGGTGCTGCCCGACCCCTACGGCCTGGTGAAGAGCCGCGCCATCCGCAGCCATTGCGGCTCGATCCGCCTGCCGCTGAACATCTCGGAGAACCGCAACACCGCGATCTCCCACGCGCTGTCCAACTACCGCGGCTCGGGCGTGCACCACATCGCCTTCAGCTGCGAGGACATCTTCGCCGAGGTGGCGCGGGCCAAGGAGGCGGGCGTTCCGCTGCTGGAAATCCCGCTGAACTACTATGACGATCTGGCCGCGCGCTTCGATTTCGACGACGAATTCCTGAGCGAGCTGGCCTACTACAACGTGCTCTACGACCGTGACAACCAGGGCGGGGAACTCTTCCACGTCTATACCGAGGCATTCGAGGACCGCTTCTTCTTTGAAGTCCTGCAACGCAAGAACGGCTATATCGGCTACGGTGCTGCCAACGTCGCGGTGCGCCTGGCGGCGATGGCCAAGGCGCGCAGCGCGGCGGCCGGTAACCGCGCGCCGCGTTTCTAGCGCCAGCCGCGTCACGACGGCGCCTTCGGGCGCCGCCTGTCCTGAACCATACGAAGAACCGTCATGAACGAGCCTGTGCTTTCACCGACCAGCGAGCCAGCCGAGGCGCCGCGCAAGGGTCGCAAGAACAACCCGGAACAGACGCGGGAAAACATCCTCCAGGCGGCGATCAGCGAGTTCGTCCAGCAGGGGCTGTCCGGCGCCAGGGTCGATGCCATCGCCGAGCGCACCCATACCTCCAAGCGGATGATCTACTACTACTTCAGCAGCAAGGAGCAGCTCTACCTCGCGGTGCTGGAAAAGCTCTACGGCGACATCCGCGGCACCGAGCGCATGCTGCACCTGAGGGAGCTGGAGCCGCTGGAAGCGATGCGCCGGCTCGCCGAATTCACCTTCGATCACCACGACCATAACGTCGACTTCGTACGCATCGTCAGCATCGAGAACATCAACTACGGGCAGTTCGTTTCCGGGTCCCAGGCGATCCGTTCCCAGAGCGGCGCGATCATCGACATCATCGACGACGTCCTCCAGCGGGGACGGGAACAGGGCGTGATTCGCGAGGGGCTGAACGCCCTGGACGTGCACATGCTGATGAGCTCGTTCTGCTTCTACCGGGTATCGAACCGCCATACCTTCGGCTGGATCTTCGATATCGACCTGGCCGCGGCGGCCAACCGCGAGCGTCACAAGCAGATGCTTTGCGACGTGGTGCTGCGCTACGTGACCGCCACGCCGGTATAGCGAAACGTCGCCGCCCCGTTCATCCGCGCGCAGACGCCGCCGGGGCGCCTGCGCCGCGCCGCTAGAAACTCGCGAAATGAGCGAGCATGCGATCGGCGTCCGCTTGCTCGCCGCTGAACAGCTCGAACGCCTTGACCGCCTGGAACACCGCCATGTTGCCGCCGTCCAGGGTGCGGCAGCCCAGCGCGCGGGCATGGCGCAGCAGTTCGGTCTCCAGCGGGAAGTAGATGATCTCGGCCACCCAGAGCTCAGGGCGCAGCAGCTCGGGCGGCAGCGGCGTGCCGGGCAGCTTGTCCATCCCGACCGGCGTGGTGTTGACCAGACCGTCGGCCTCGGCCATGGCTTGGGGCAGGTCCGTACCCAGGCGGGCGCGCTCGGCGGCGAAGCTCCGGTTGAGCATCTCGACCAGGGCCCTGGCCCGATCCTTTTCCACATCGAAGATGCTCAGGGTCTGCACCCCTTCGCTGAGCAGCGCATGGGCCACCGCGGCCCCGGCACCACCGGCCCCCATCTGCACCACGCGTCGGCGGGGCGCGTCGTTCAGGTTACGCCGGAAGCCTTCGGCAAAGCCCAGGGCATCGGTGTTGTGGCCGATGCGCTTGCCGTCCCTGAGCACCACGGTGTTCACCGCGCCAATACCGCGCGCTTCGGGCGACAGCTCGTCGAGCAGCGGGATGATCAGCTGCTTGCAGGGAAAGGTGATGTTCAGTCCCGTGTAGCCCATGCGCTCGGCGGCGGTGAGCAGCTCGGGGAGGGCGTCGGTGTCGAGCCCGAGGGCGTCCAGGTCGATCAGCCGGTAGAGATAGCGCAAGCCCTGGGCGTCGCCTTCGCGCTCGTGCATCGCCGGCGTCCGGGACGCCTGGATGCCTTTGCCGATCAGGCCGGCAAGAATGCTGCGTTCTGTCATCTTCAGCCCTCCAGCAGATGGGCGAAGTGTTCGATGGCCAGCCGATAGCCGTGGCTGCCGAAACCGCACAGCACCCCGACCGCGATCGGCGAGACGTAGGAGTGGTGGCGGAAGGCCTCGCGCTTGTGCACGTTGGACAGGTGCACCTCGATGACCGGCAGCTCGACGGCCGCCAGCGCATCGCGAATCGCGACGGAGGTGTGAGTCCAGGCCGCCGGATTGATGACGATGCCGGCGCAGCGGCCGCGCGCCTGGTGAATCCACTCGATCAGCTGGCCTTCATGGTTGGTCTGCTGGAATTCGATCGAGAGCCCGAGCCGTTCGCCGGTCCGGCGGCACAGCTCGGCGATGTCGGCGAGGGTCTCGTGGCCGTAGGTGGCCGGCTCACGGGTGCCGAGCAGGTTCAGGTTCGGCCCGTTGAGCACCAGAAGGGTATGAGGCATTGGGATCGTTCTCGTTGTTTTGTTCGGCCGCCCGGAAAATGTACCAACTGGTTAGTTACGTCAATCGGCTACCCGGCACGTCGTTGACGCGGCGAAAGGCGAGAGAGGGTGCCCCGGCTCAGGGCTGCCGGCCGGTTGCACGCGGGATCGATCGGCCAAATGGCGGCTCACGGCGAGCGAAATACCGTTCGTTAATCGAACACGCCGGGCAGCCGCAAGTCCTCTGTCGAGCGACCATAAGACCTCCCGACAATGCTGACAGAACCGTTCGATTATCGAACGTATAGTCGATTATCGGATTGTTCCAGCCGACGCATCGCCGTACTTTGGGATACCACCTCGCCACGGCGAGGATCGAACAATGAGACGGGTACCTCCCACATGGCCGAACTGATTTCCCTGCGCGAAGCGGTGCAGCGCTTCGTCAACGACGGCGACACCGTCGCGCTCGAAGGTTTCACCCATCTGATCCCGACCGCCGCCTCCCACGAGATCATCCGACAGGGCAAGACGGGCCTCACGCTGGTGCGCATGACGCCCGACCTGGTCTATGACCTGATGATCGGCGCCGGTTGCGCCAAAAAGCTGATCTTCTCCTGGGGCGGCAACCCGGGCGTCGGTTCGCTGCACCGCCTGCGCGATGCGGTCGAGAAGGGTTGGCCGCAGCCGCTGGAAATCGAGGAACACAGCCATGCGGACCTCGCCAACGCCTACGTCGCCGGCGCCTCGGGGCTGCCCTTTGCCGTGCTGCGCGCGTACCTGGGCTCGGACCTGCCGAAGGTCAATCCGCTGATCAAGTTCATCGAATGCCCCTTCACCGGCGAGCGCCTGGCGGCCGTGCCCTCGGTCCGTCCGGACGTCACCGTGGTCCATGCGCAGAAAGCCGACCGCAAGGGCAACGTGCTGATCCAGGGGATTCTCGGGGTGCAGAAGGAAGCCGCGCTGGCGGCCAGGCGCAGCATCGTCACGGTCGAGGAGATCGTCGACGATCTCCAGGCGCCGATGAACGCCTGCGTGTTGCCGACCTGGGCCGTCACCGCCGTCTGCGAAGTGCCGCGTGGCGCGCATCCCTCGTACGCCCACGGTTATTACGAGCGCGACAACCGCTTCTACCAGGACTGGGACCCGATCGCCCGCGACCGTGACAGCTTCAACACCTGGATCGACGAATACATCCATGGCACGAGCGACTTCGCCGAGTTCCAGCGCAAGCTGGCCGCAGCACAGGAGGCCAACTGATGGGCAGCTACTCCACCAATGAAATGATGACCGTCGCCGCCTCCCGCCGCCTGGGCAATGGCAGCGTCTGCTTCGTCGGTATCGGCCTGCCGTCCAAGGCCGCCAACCTGGCTCGCCTGACCCATGCGCCGGACGTGGTGCTGATCTACGAATCGGGTCCGATCGGCGCCAAGCCCAGCGTGCTGCCGTTGTCGATCGGCGATGGAGAGTTGGCCGAAACCGCCGACACCGTCGTGCCCACCGGCGAGATCTTTCGCTACTGGCTGCAGGGCGGACGAATCGACGTCGGTTTCCTCGGCGCCGCCCAGGTCGACCGGTTCGGCAACATCAACACCACGGTGATCGGTGACTATCACCAACCGAAAGTCCGCTTGCCAGGCGCCGGTGGCGCGCCGGAAATTGCCGGTTCGGCCAGGCAGGTCCTGATCATTCTCAAGCAGTCGCACCGCACCTTCGTCGACAAGCTGGCGTTCATCACCTCGGTGGGGCACGCCGAAGGCGGCGATGCGCGCAAGCGCCTCGGGCTGCCGGGCGCCGGCCCGGTGGGGATTATCACCGACCTGTGCATCATGGAGCCGGAAGCCGGGTCCAACGAATTCGTGGTGACCTCGCTGCACCCGGGCATCACCCGCGAGCAGGTAATCGAGGCCACCGGTTGGGCCATCCGTTTTGCCGACAACGTGCAGACCACCGCCGAGCCGACCGAGGCGGAGCTCGCGGCGCTGCGCGATCTGGAGGCCCGTACCGCTGCCGCTCATGGGCAGAAGGGGAGTGATGAATGAGTCGTGAAGTCTTTATCTGCGATGCCGTGCGTACACCCATCGGCCGCTTCGGCGGCGCCTTGTCGGCGGTACGCACCGACGACCTGGCCGCGATCCCGCTGCGTGCGCTGCTCGAGCGCAACCCGGGGCTGAAGGCCGACGAGATCGACGAGGTCTACATGGGTTGCGCCAACCAGGCCGGCGAGGACAACCGCAACGTCGCGCGGATGGCGGCGCTGCTGGCGGGCCTGCCGGACAACGTCCCGGCACTGACCCTGAACCGCCTCTGTGCCTCGGGCATGGATGCGGTGGGCGCGGCGTTCCGTTCGATCGCCGCGGGCGAGATCGACCTGGCGATCGCCGGCGGGGTGGAATCCATGTCCCGCGCGCCCTTCGTCATGGGCAAGGCCGATACCGCCTTCTCCCGGACCATGAAGCTCGAGGACACCACCATCGGCTGGCGCTTCATCAACCCGCTGATCAAGCAGCAGTACGGTGTCGACTCGATGCCCGAGACCGCCGACAACGTGGCCGAGGATTACAAGGTCAGCCGCGCCGACCAGGATGCCTTCGCCCTGCGCAGCCAGCAGCGTGCCGCCGCCGCCCAGGAAGCGGGCTTCTTCGCCGAGGAAATCGTGCCGGTGGTGATCAAGACCAGGAAGGGCGAAACCGTCGTCGACCGCGACGAGCACCTGCGCCCCGATACCACGGCTGAAACCCTGGCCAAGCTCAAGCCGGTCAACGGCCCGGACAAGACCATCACCGCCGGCAACGCCTCGGGGGTCAATGACGGCGCCGCGGCGATGATCCTGGCCTCGCGCGAGGCAGTGGAGAAGTACGGCCTCACGCCACGCGCCCGGGTGCTCGGGATGGCCGCCGCCGGCGTCTCGCCGCGCATCATGGGCGTCGGCCCGGTGCCGGCGGTGCGCAAGCTGCTGGCGCGGCTGGACAAGCGCGTCGAGGACTTCGACGTGGTGGAACTCAATGAGGCCTTCGCCAGCCAGGCGCTGGCCTGCGTGCGTGAGTTCGGTCTGCCGGACGACAGCGAGAAGGTCAACCCGCAGGGCGGCGGCATCGCCCTGGGACATCCGCTGGGCATGAGCGGCACCCGCATCGTCATGACCACCGTGCACTGGCTGGAAAAGAACGGCGGCAAGCTCGGCCTGGCGACCATGTGCGTCGGCGTCGGCCAGGGCGTCGCGATGGCCATCGAACGGGTCTGACCCGCCGCGACGCCCCTGCTTGCGGCTAGACTCGCAGCCAGCAGGGGCGTGCTCTGCTCAACCATGGAGAACGCAGGTGCAACCTTCGTCCCACCAGTTATTCGATGCCTATTTCACCGGCGCGGCGATGCGCGAGGTGTTTTCCGATCACGCTCGGCTGCAGGGCATGCTCGATTTCGAGGCTGCCCTGGCGCGCGCCGAGGCGCGGGTCGGGGTGATTCCACGCAAGGCGGTGCAGCCGATCGAAGCAGCCTGCCAGGCCGAGCTCTACGATCTGGATGCGCTGCAGCAGGCGATCCTCATGTCCGGCAACTCGGCGATTCCGCTGGTCAAGGCGCTGGGCCGGCGTGTCGCACAGGGCGATCCGGAGGCCGAGCGCAGCGTCCACCTGGGCGCCACCAGCCAGGACGTGATGGACACGGGGCTGGTCCTTCAGCTGCGGCGTGCCGTCGACCTGCTGGAGCGGGATCTTGCCCAACTGGGTGACGCGCTCGCCAACCAGGCCCAGCGTCACGCCGATACGCCGATGACCGGACGGACCTGGCTGCAGCATGCCACGCCCGTCACCCTCGGCATGAAGCTCGCGGGCTGGCTCGGCGCGCTGACTCGCCATCGGCAGCGCCTGGCCGAACTCAAGCCGCGCCTGCTGGTGCTGCAGTTCGGCGGCGCGTCGGGCACCCTGGCCGCGCTGGGCGAACAGGCCTGGCCGGTCAGCCAGGCGCTGGCCGAGGAACTCGAACTGGCCCTGCCGGACCAGCCCTGGCATACCCAGCGCGATCGCCTGGCCGAATTCGCCACGCTACTGGGGCTGATCGCCGGCAGCCTGGGCAAGATCGGTCGCGACCTGTCGCTGCTGATGCAGACCGAGGCCGGCGAGGTGTTCGAGCCGGCCGGGCAGGGGCGCGGCGGCTCTTCGACCATGCCGCACAAGCGCAATCCGGTCAGCGCCGCGGTGCTGATCGCCGCCGCCACCCGCGCGCCGGGCCTGGTCGCCACCCTGCTGTCGGCGATGCCCCAGGAGCACGAGCGCAGCCTCGGCCTCTGGCACGCCGAATGGGACACGTTGCCCGACCTCTGCTGCCTGGTCGGCGGTGCGCTGCAACAGGCACTGCACATCGTTCCGGCACTCGAAATCGATGCCGCGCGGATGCGCCGCAATCTGGAGCTGACCCGGGGCCTGGTGCTGGCCGAGGCGGTCAGCATCGTCCTGGCCCAGCGCATCGGCCGCGACGCCGCGCATCACCGGGTCGAACAATGCTGCACGCGCGCCGTCGCCGAGGGACGCCACTTGCGCGAGGTGCTCGGGGACGACCCGCACGTCAGTGCCGAGCTTTCGCCCGAGGCGCTGGACCAGCTGCTCGACCCTGCCAACTATCTGGGCCAGGCGCGCCGTTGGGTCGAGCGCGCGCTGGCCGACCATCACGCCCTGTCTCACTGAGGAAAATCTGCGATGCCTTTCGTAACGCTCGCCGAGGGTGACCTGAACTACCGGCTCGACGGCCCGGACCATGCGCCCGTGCTGATGCTCTCCAACTCGCTGGGCACCGACCTGCACATGTGGGACGCCCAGATCGACGCCTTTGCCCACCATTTTCGGGTGCTGCGCTTCGACACCCGTGGGCATGGCGCATCGCTGGTCACGCCCGGGCCCTACACTGTCGAGCAATTGGGGCAGGACGCGCTGGCGCTGCTCGATGCGCTGGAGATCGCCAAGGCGAGTTTTTGTGGCCTGTCGATGGGCGGCCTGATCGGCCAGTGGCTCGGCATCAACGCCGGCGAGCGGCTCGAGCGGCTGGTGCTGTGCAACACCGGTGCGAAGATCGGCTCCGACGAGGTCTGGAACGGCCGCATCGACACCGTTCTGGCCGGCGGCCAACAGGCCATGCGCGAGCTGCGCGATGCCTCGATCGGACGCTGGTTCACCCCGGCCTTCGCCAGCGCCCAGCCACAGACGGTCGAGCCCATCGTCGAGATGCTGGCGCAGACCTCGCCGCAGGGCTACGCGGCCAACTGCGCGGCGGTGCGCGATGCCGACTACCGCGAGCAACTGGGGCGCATCAGCGTACCGACGCTGATCGTCTGCGGCAGCGCGGACGCGGTGACCACCCCCGAGCACGGCCGCTTCATGCAGGAACGCATCGCCGGCGCCGAGCTGGTCGAGTTCCCCGCGGCGCACCTGTCCAACGTGGAGGCGGGCGATGACTTCACCACCCGGGTGCTGGCGTTCCTGAACCACTGACTTTCAAAGGATCGACGATGGACGAGAAGCAGCGTTACGAGGCCGGCATGCAGGTGCGTCGTGCGGTACTGGGCGACGCCCATGTCGACCGCAGCCTGGAGAACATCACGCCGTTCAACCAGGAGTTCCAGGAAATGATCACCCGCCACGCCTGGGGCGATATCTGGACGCGCCCGGGTCTGCCACGGCACACCCGCAGTCTGATCACCATCGCCATGCTCATCGGCATGAACCGCGAGGGCGAGCTCAAGCTGCATCTGAAGGCGGCCAGGAACAACGGCGTGACGCGCGACGAGATCAAGGAAGTGCTGATGCAGAGCGCGATCTACTGCGGCATCCCGGCGGCCAACGCGACCTTCCATCTCGCCGAGCAGGTGTGGGACGAGATGGGCGTCGAGTCGCTCGACTGATCCGCCGATCGCCATGCCCGCGCCAGGCGTTCCGGTCTTCAAGCTGTACGGCGAGCAGCTGGACTGGCCGACCGAGGACCTGCTGCACTGCGAGTCGATTCCTCAACGCAGCAGCCAGCACGGCTGGGAGATCAAGCCCCATCGGCATGCCGATCTGCTGCAGCTGCTCTATGTGCAGCAGGGGCTGGCCGATGTGGAAATCGAGGGGCGCACGCACCGCATCGAGCGACCCGCGCTGCTGGTGGTGCCGCCGCTGACCATCCACGGGTTTCGCTTTTCGGCCGACATTCAGGGCTACGTGGTCACGCTGTCGGCACCGTTGCTCGAGTCGCTGCAAGGGGCGCTGGACGGCGCCGTGGGGTTCGCGGCGCAACCGGCCTGCCATCTGCTGGGCGAGGCCCAGGCGCAGCTCGATCCGCTGTTGGCGACGTTGCAGCGCGAGTACCAGCAGCGCGGGCCCGGCCGGGATCTGTCGCTGCGCTCGCTGGTGGCGCTGCTGATGGTCTGGGTCGCGCGCCAGGGTGTGCCCGGGCCCGCGCGGCGGGAAACCCTGCCGCGCGGGCACGGGTTACTGGCGCAGTTCGGAGCCTTGGTCGAGGCGCATTACCGCGAGCACTGGGGGATCGAGCGCTATGCGCGGGAACTGGGCATCTCCGCCGCGCACCTCAATGGGCTGTGCCGGCGCCTGGCCGGGCAGAGCGCCTTGCAGGTGGTCCACCAGCGTCTGCTGCTCGAGGCCAAGCGCGACCTCATCTACACCGCGATGACGGTCAACCAGATTTCTGATTACCTGGGCTTTTCCGAGCCGGCCTACTTCTCCCGCTATTTCCGCCGGCTGACAGGGCAGAGCCCCAATGCCTATCGCAAGGTCGCCCTGCCGCCTCAGTCGATCGGCTCGTAGGGCAGGCCCACGTAGTTCTCGGCGATGGTCGCGCGGCCGGCTGGCGAGTTCAGGAAGTAGTCGCGCTCGGTCTCCTGCAGGCGCCGGTCGAAGCCGTCCTTTTCCGGAAATTCATGCAGCAGCTGGGTCATCCACCAGGAAAACCGCTCGGCCTTCCAGATTCGCCTCAGGCAGGCCTGCGAGTAGCGTTGGAGCAGCTCGACCCGGCCCTCGCGGTACACCTTGAGCAGGATGCGATAAAGGGTGCTGACATCGCTCGCCGCGAGGTTGAGCCCCTTGGCGCCGGTCGGCGGCACGATATGGGCGGCATCGCCGAGCAGGAACAGCCGCCCATACTGCATGGGCTCGACGACGAAACTGCGCAGCGGGGCGATGCTCTTTTCCAGGGAGGGGCCGGTGACCAGCCTGTCGGCGACGTCCCGGGGCAGGCGGGTTTTCAGCTCCTGCCAGAATCTCTCGTCGGGCCAGTCTTCGACCTTCTCCTCCAGCGGCACCTGCAGGTAATAGCGGCTGCGGGTTTCCGAACGCTGGCTGCAGAGCACGAAGCCGCGTTCGTGGTGGGCGTAGATCAGTTCGTGATTGACCGGCGGCGTGTCGCTGAGCAGGCCGAGCCAGCCGAACGGGTAGACCCGTTCGAAGGTCTGCAGCACGCCATCGGGAATCGACTGGCGGGCGACGCCGTGGAAGCCGTCGCAACCGGCGATGTAGTCGCAGTCGAGCCGATGGCGCTCGCCGTCCTTGAGGTAGGTGAGGTAGGGCGCCTCACTTTTTGCGTCCTGTATGCGGACGTCGCCCGCCTCGTAGACGATCGGTGCGCCGCTGGCCTGGCGCGCCTGCATCAGGTCGCGGGTCACCTCGGTCTGGCCGTAGATCATGACCGTCTTGCCGCCGCTGTGGGCCTTGAGGTCCAGCCGCTGGCGCTTGCCGGCGAAGACCAGCTCGATGCCTTCGTGCACCAGCCCCTCCCGGTCCATCCGTTCGCTCACGCCGGCTTCGCGCAGCAGGTCCACCATGCCCTGTTCGAGCACGCCGGCGCGAATCCGGCCCAGCACGTAATCCGGCGTCTGCCGCTCCAGGATCAGGGTGTCGATGCCGGCCCGGTGCAGCAGCTGGCCTAGCAATAAGCCGGACGGGCCGGCACCGATGATCGCCACCTGGGTTTTCATTGTTGTTGTCTCGGCTAGGGCGGCCGTGCCGCCGTTGGCCTGTATTTTTCGCTGCCGAATGCGGGGCAAGAAGGGAGTTTTGCGGAGTAGACCTGGACTTTCGATGAATCGGTGCGATTAACGGCCGCCTTTTCGCAGGATGAAAAAAAGCCCGTCACAAGGACGGGCCAAGGAGATTGCCGTAACAGGAGAAACGGGTGGAGCGGTGTTACAGGATCGACAGCGGGTAGTTGAAGATCAGGCGGTTCTCGTCGAACTCGTTGGAGCTCCAGCTGCGACGCATGCTGGAGTTGCGCCAGCGCATGCTCAGGTCCTTGAGCGTGCCGCTCTGGATGGTGTAGGCCAGCTCGGTCTCGCGGCCCCATTCCTCGCCGTCGGTCACGGCGCCGACATGGACGTTGTCGCCGCTGATGTAGCGGTTCATGAGGGTGAGGCCGGGGATGCCGAGGGCGGTGAAGTTGTAGTCGTGGCGCACCTGCCAGGAGCGTTCCTTGGCGTTGTCGTAGCTGGAGTT
>NZ_QLAE01000026.1 GCF_005876855.1 Stutzerimonas nosocomialis
TCAGTCTTACCTCACAAGCACCCACACGAATTGCTTGATTCAGTTGTTAAAGAGCGTTTCGATCAAGTCTTTCGTCTCAACCGAGGCCGCGCATTCTACAGCAGCCTTTCTTACTGTCAAGCTGTTTTTCGAAAATCTCTTTTCATTTCAACAGCTTACCGCTTTAGCGAGCCGGTGGCCGCTGCAGCGAGGAGGCGAATAATACAGGCTTCAAAAATGGTGTCAACGCCCTTTTGGAAAAAAGACGCGTGCCGTTTCGCCGGCCTGTCTAGGTGGCGCCAGCCAGACAGGCCTTCCGTTCCTCTACTATAGGGAGGACGCAACCGCGGCCCCGCCGCGGCCCGCCCCAATCGAAGGACCAGGCAGACGAACCATGCCGTGCCTCAACGCTCTCCATCACGTGGCGCTGATCTGTTCGGACTACCCACGCTCCAGGCACTTCTATACCGAGTTGCTGGGTCTTGAGGTCATCGCCGAAACCTACCGTGCCGAGCGCGACTCCTGGAAGCTGGACCTGAAGGTGGGCGACGCCCAGCTCGAGTTGTTCAGCTTCCCCGGTGCGCCACCGCGGCCTTCCCGGCCCGAGGCTCAGGGGCTGCGGCATCTGGCCTTTGCCGTGGACGATCTCGACGCGACCCTGGCGCTGCTCGATGCCCGCGGGATAGAAACCGAAGCGGTGCGCCTCGATCCGCTCACGGGGCGGCGCTTCACCTTCTTCGCCGATCCGGACGGCTTGCCGCTGGAACTCTACGAGCGCTGACGCGCCATGCCCGATCACAACCGCCCACCACACGCAGGAGAGCCCATGCGAAAGCGCCGCTTCAGACAGGTCGACGTGTTCACCCGCCAACCCTACCTGGGCAATCCCCTGGCGGTGATCCTCGACGCCGAGGGGCTCGATGGCGAACAGATGCAGGCCATCGCCCGCTGGACGAACCTGGCGGAAACCACTTTCGTGCTTCCTCCGAGCGACCCGCAGGCCGATTACCGGGTGCGCATCTTTTCGCCGGACACCGAATTTCCCTTCGCCGGGCACCCCACGCTCGGAACCTGCCATGCGCTGCTCGAAGCGGGCGTACTGCCCAAGACGACGGACCGGTGGGTGCAGGAATGCGGCGTCGGGCTGGTCGAGGTGGCGCGCATGCCCGACGATTCGCTGTCCTTCGCCGCGCCACAGGCAGCGTTGCTGCCGCTCGACGAAGCCATTCGCGGCGAGCTTGCCCTGGCTCTCGGTACGGATCAGCTGAGCGCCCGGCTCCCCAGCATGGTGGTGGACATGGGCATCCGCTGGCTGGTGGTGCGGATCGACTCGGCCGACGCCTGCCTGGCTGTGCGGGCCGATCCCGCCCGGCTGAGCGAGCTGACCGCGCGCTGCAACGTCGCGGGCGTCGCGCTCTACGGACCCAGCGCGCAGGGCGAATCCAGCACCTATGAATTGAGGGCGCTGCTCGCCGAGCAGGGCAGGCTGTCCGAGGACCCGGTCACCGGGAGCGCCAACGCCTGCCTCGCCCGGGTCCTGCAAAGCCAGGGCTTTCCCGACCCGGGTACCCAGGAGGGCTACCGCGTACGACAGGGCACGGCGCTCAGGCGCAACGGCCAGGTGTCCGTACGCTATGTCGAACAGACGCCCTGGATCGGCGGCCACAGCCTGACGCTGGTCCAGGGTACGCTCATCGCGTGACACCCCATCGCCTCTGCCGCGGTAACGCAACGGGAGGAACAAAGGGCTCGACGAGTTAACAGTTCGCAGCCTCAACTGGCGCTTGGCGATGACAGGATCACCAAGCGCCCGCATGATTGGCTTTTAGCCCGCATGCCGACGGACGGCGCTCGAAGAAGGAACTGACCCGCATGCTCCGTACCCCAGTCCACACGATGCTCGACTGCGCAGCACTGAGCTCGCCTGGCCGTGTCCGCGACCACAACGAAGACGCCCTGCTCGATTGCCCGGAGCTGGGGCTGTGGGCGATCGCGGACGGCATGGGCGGGCACCAGCGCGGCGAGGTCGCCAGCGCCCTGGCGTTGCAGACCCTGCAGGAGGAAGTGGCGCAGGGGGAAGGGCTCGAGGAAGCGATCCACACCGCCAATCAGGCCATCCTGCAGGCCGCCGATGGCGAAGGCATGGGCACCACGCTGGTGGCGGCCCAGTTCGACGGCGCCCTGTACCGGATCGCCTGGGTCGGCGACAGCCGCGCCTACCGGGTAAGCGCAGACGCCATCGAGCCGCTCAGCCGTGACCACAGCTGGGTGCAGGCGATGATCGATGCCGGCCAGCTCGACGCCGACGCCGCCCGCCATCATCCCCGGCGCAACGTCATCTTCCAGTGCCTGGGGCGCGAGGAATCCCTGGAGGTCGGCGAAATCAGCGGCACGCTGCAGCCGGACGAGGTGCTGTTGCTGTGCAGCGACGGGCTGAGCGGGGAGCTCACCGACGCCCAGATCCACGAGCAATGTCTCGCCGCCGCCAGCCTGGAGGACATGGTGGTGCAGCTGGTTCGCAGCGCCAACGACGCCGGCGGGCGGGACAACATTTCCTGCATCGTGCTCGCCATGCCGTCGCCGCCGAGCGAGTCCCGCCCCATGCGCTTGCTCGACAAGCTGCTCAAACCCCTCAAGCCGTAACGGACCGAGTTCAGTCATGACCGAACGGATGCTAGAAATCACCGGCTACCGCGTACACGGCAGGCTCGGCAAGGGCGGGATGGCCGAGGTCTATCTCGCCACCCAGCTTTCGCTGCACCGCGAGGTCGCGGTCAAGGTGCTGCTCGACGCGCAGGACCAGGCCTTCGCGCAGCGCTTCATTCGCGAAGGGCACATCGTCGCCTCGCTGCGCCATCCGGCGATCATCACCATCCATGACATCGGCCAGCTCGACGATGGCCGCCATTACCTGGCGATGGAATACGTCGCCGGTGGTGACCTGGCTCGACACAAGGGCGAGGTGTTCGCGCCGCAACAGGCGCTCGAGATCATTCGCCAGGTGGCCGCGGGCCTTGCGGTCGTGCACGAAAAGGGCCTGGTGCACCGGGACATCAAGCCGGCCAACATCCTCTTCCGCGAAGACGGCAGCGTGGTGATCACCGATTTCGGCGTGGCCAAGGACCTGGAACTGGACAACGAGCTGACCCAGTACGGCATCGCCGTCGGCAGCCCGGCCTACAGCAGCCCGGAGCAGGCCCGTTGCGAACCGCTCGACGCCCGCAGTGACATCTACAGCCTCGGGGTGATCC
This sequence comes from Stutzerimonas nosocomialis, assembly GCF_005876855.1. Taxonomy (GTDB): domain Bacteria; phylum Pseudomonadota; class Gammaproteobacteria; order Pseudomonadales; family Pseudomonadaceae; genus Stutzerimonas; species Stutzerimonas nosocomialis. The sequence continues at coordinate 3,231 of NZ_QLAE01000026.1, forward strand.
TGCTGGAGATGCTCACCGGCAACAATCCCTACCGCGGCAACAGCTACACCCAGACCGTGCTCAACCATGTGCAGATGCCCGCCCCGACGCTGCCCGCCGCGCTCGCCAGCCTGCAGCCGCTGCTGCAGCGCATGCTGGCCAAGGCGCCAGAGGCGCGCTTCGCCGATTGCCGCGAGTTGCTGGCCGCGATCGAGGCGCTGAGCGATGCGGACCAGGACCTGACCCGCATCGCCCCCGCCGTGAAAGTTCCCCCGACGGCGCCGGTGCGGCGCTCCGCTGCCCGGCGCCTGTCCGTCGTCGCGCTCGGCCTGGTGCTCGCGACCCTCGCAGGGCTCGGCGGCTACCAGTGGCACAAGCACGCCCGCATCGCCGAGCTGCTGGGCCATGGCGAGACCAGGCTGGCCGAAGGCCGGCTGCTGTCCCCGCCGCAGGACAATGCCGACCATTATTTCCGCCAGGCGCTGCTGCTCGATGCGGACAATGCCCAGGCGCAGCAGGGCCTGGCCCGGGTGCTCGAAGCGCGCATCGAGCAGGACCTGGCGCTGGCTGCCCAGCGCCTGTCCGAGGAGCGCCTGCTGCTGCCCGAGGACGACAGCGCCGTCCATTACTACCGCAAGGTGCTGGGCTGGTCGCCCGACAACCCCATCGCACTGGCCGGGCTGGCCGAGGTGGTGCGGCGTTACATCGGTCTGGCCGAGGGCGCCTACGCACGGCGCGAACATGCGCTGGCCAACGAGTACATCCTGCAGGGCCTGGAGACCGCACCGGACGATCCCCGCCTGCTGGCGCTGCGAGACCGCCACCTGCAGCGCGTCGCCGAGACCCGCACGCCAGCCGCCGCGCCGCGCTCCGCCTCCCGGCCGAATGCGCCACGCACCGCGACCCGCGCCGCCGAGCCCGCGCCGAATCCGGTGAAGCGCCTGTGGAACAACCTTTTCAACTGAACCCTTTTTGCAGCGATACCGCCGAGGTAGACGTCAGTCATGCTCAAGATTCATTTCGTGGACAACCGTCAGGGCCCCGTCTGGCTCGCCGACGAACGCTTCACCATCGGCCAGGACAGCCGCAACGACCTGGTGATCGACGACCCTGAGGTCGGCCCGTTCCACGCCGAGATACGCCAGGAACACGGCTTCTATTACCTCACCGACATCGGTTCGCAGAGCGGCACCTACGTCAACGACGAAAAGATCGGCGCCCGCTTCCAGATCCGCTCCGGTGACCGCGTGCGCCTGGGCGGTGTGGCACTGGACTTCATCGATCCGGCCAAGGCCGCCTCGAAGACCGGCCCGGCGCCGCGCTGGCTGCTGCAGGTGATCCAGGGCGAGAACCAGGGCCACAAGTATCACGTGATCGGCTCGATGACCTTCGGCCGCTCGGTGAAGTGCGAGCTCTGCTTCAGCGACCCGGAGCTGTCGCGGCGACACGCCGAGTTCTACCTCAAGGGCGACGTGCTGGAGGTCAAGGACCTGGCATCGGCCAACGGCATATTGGTCAACCAGCAGAAGGTGACCACCGCGGTGCTGCAACCGGGCGACCAGATCCAGCTCGGCTCGGTCACCCTGCTGGTGATCGGGCCCAAGGTGCAGGTGCCGCAGGCGATCGACGAAGACGCGACGGTCTTCGTGCAGGCGGTCGAGCTGCCCAAACCCGAGCAAGCGGAAAAACCCGAGAAACCGAAGGCGCCGCGGCGCCCACACACGCCCAATCCGCTACGGGCGGCCACGCCGAGAAACGCCGAGCCCAGCGTGGCGACCCGCTCGGTCAGCCGGCGCTGGCCCGCGGTGCTGGCAGGTGCCGTGGTGCTGATCGCCGCTGCGCTGGCGCTGCCGCAGCTGCTGTAAGCGAGGCTAGCGTCCCAGCCAGTCGATGACTTCGACGACCAACAGGACGCCGCCGCCGAGGGTCAGCAGTACGCCCAGCGCGCAACGAACGAGCCGCGCCGGGCGCAGCCGAGGGCGTCGGCCGGCGTCCGGCGGGTCGGTGCCTATCCGTGGCAGGATGAAGACGCCTGCGTCATTCAGGCCATCGCCGCCTGGTAACGGCGTTGTACCTCGGGCCAATTGATCACCTTGTAGAAGGCGCCGATGTATTCCGGACGCCGGTTCTGATAGCGCAGATAGTAGGCGTGCTCCCAGACGTCCAGCCCGAGGATCGGCGTATTGCCGTGCATCAGCGGGCTGTCCTGGTTGCCGGTGCTCTCCACCACCAGCGTCTTTTCCGGCGTCACGCTCAGCCACGCCCAGCCGCTGCCGAAACGCGACACCGCCGCCTTGGTGAAGGCTTCCTTGAACGCTTCGAAACCGCCGAGCTGCCGATCGATCGCCTCGGCCAGCTCGCCCTCGGGCGCCGCAGGCGGGTTGACCGCCATGACGGTCCAGAACAACGAATGGTTGGCATGGCCGCCACCCTGGTTGATCACCGCCGTGTGCAACGACTCGGGCAGCCGATCGAGCATCGTCAGCAGCTGCTCGATGGGCACGTCGACCCACTCGCTGCCCTCCAGGGCGGCGTTGAGGTTGTTGATGTAGGTCTGGTGGTGCTTGGTGTGGTGGATCTCCATGGTCTGCGCGTCGATGTGCGGCTCCAGCGCATCGTAGGCATAGGGCAAAGCAGGCAAGGTATGGGGCATGTCAGTGGACTCCGTGAAAGGGACCGTTCTGCATCAGCGCCTGGCGTTGCAGCAGTTGCGCCAGCGGGTGGCGGCTGCCCTTGAGCAGACGCAGGGTCCGTGGGTAATGACCGTGGCGCGCGACGAAACCCAGCAGCTCGCGGTAGCTGTGCCCGCTGTGGCGAAGCACGGCCTGACGCAGCGCCGGTGACAGGCGCTCGTCGACGAGGCTCTCGAGCAGTCGCTCATGGATGGCGCACAGGTACTCGGCGCTTTCCTCGGGCTGCTCCAGGCGCAGGTGGACGTCAGCCAGGTTGTGGTGGGAGATCACATAGGCGGCCACCGCCTCGTCCGGATCGGGCCAGCGATCGAACAGCACCTGGGCCAGGGCCAGCGCCTGCAGGTAATGCTCGCGGGCGTCGACGTAGTCGCCCTGGGCGAAATAGTGGTTGGCCAGCTCGATGGTGCGTTTCCAGTGCTGCATGATCGATCTCCTGGACGCATGGCGCGCAGTGGATGGATGCGTTACCTGTGCAGAGCCTGCACCGACAAGCTCATGCGAATGAGATTGATTATTAAATCCATGGATCAGCGAATACAAGCGTTATCGGCGCTGCCCGACGAGATGTCGCCGCGCCGGGGAATCATCCCCGCGCGAAGCATCCAATGCTGAACAGGCGCCCCGACGTGGCGCCCCCCGGCACAGGAGACCCCATGAGCACGGCATTCATCGGCCTGGACTACATCGTCGAAATCACCCACCCGGACGGCAAGATGGCAGCGGCCGCCGAGCAGGTGCGAGAGCGGAACGTCATCGACAACGCCAACCGAGCCCTGGCGATGGCCCGACGCAAAGGCTGGCTTAGCGTATTGGTGAAGGTCGGTTTCGAACGGGGTTATCCCAACCACCCCGCCCATTCCCGGCTGTTCGGCAAGGCCCGTGAGGCGGGCCTGCTCGAGGCGGGCAGCGCCGGCATGGCCTTCCATCCCGAACTCGATGCGGACCTGGCCGACATGGTCATCGTCAAGCCGAGGGTCAACGCCTTCTACGGCACCGGGCTGGACCCGGCCTTGCGCGCGCGGCGGATCGAGCGGGTGGTGCTGGCCGGTGTCAGCACGGCGATGGCGATCCAGAGCGCGGCCCGCGATGCCCATGACCGCGACTACGAGGTGCTGATCCTGGAGCAGGCCTGCGCCGCCGCCAGCGAGGCCGACCACCGCGACTCGATCCGCCTGCTCGACACCGTGGCCCGGGTGGTGACGCTCGAGGAACTCGAGGCACTGTGACCGCGTCGTTCCGCGTAGCGCATGCGCATCCTTTGCGCTGCCGCGGGATCGCAGACAAGACCGCTCCCTCTGGGGATATGTCTTTTCCCGCCATGACGATCGGGGCGGTACTCCGTGGGGCGGTCGGGGACCGCCCAGTCTTGACCGCGAAGCTGTTGGAACACCGCTCGCGGCGACGAATGCATCGCCGCGCGGCCCGCTCCCCCAAAGGCGCTCGGCCGCGCTCGATGCTGGATCAACCCGGCGGGTTGGCCAGGCCTAGGGGCATGGCGCCGACCTGATCCTCGACGTGCGCCCGCGGCGTCCGGGCCAGGGCGAAATAGGCGTCGCGCCAGGGCCGGTGGCGGTCGTCGCTCCAGACCAGATAATGCAGCCGCGCCAGGCCCTGGGGATCGTCGAGCAGCTTCCAGCGTGCCTCGTCGGCGCCGTTCGGCCCTGCCGCCAGCACCCTGTCCAGACGCTGCACACGCAGCGCTTCGGCCGCCGCGACCGACTTGCCATGGCGTCCGCGCGCCATCGCGCTGGCCAGGGCGTTGATCCGTGGCTCGACCGCCGCACGCAGGAAGCCATGGCTCAGCGCGTTGCGGTTGTTCAGCTGCAGGTAACGATCGGTCGCCTCGAGCTCGCGTGGCGGTGCGTATTCCTCCGGAATCAGGAACAGCTTGGCGCGCCGGCTGGAAAGCCCGGGTCGGGTACGGCTGGAGAACACCGAGACCGGCGCCGAGAGCAGCAGCGACACCACGATGGGCGCCAGCCACCAGAGGAACAGCGGGTCGAGCCAGGCGACGCCGGCCGTCCAGACCACGCCCAGCAGCATCTGCCAGCCGTGACGGGCCAGCGCCTCGCTCCAGGGCGTCGCATCGTCGTCGCGCTTGGGCGAATTCCACTGCACCGACCAGCCCAGGAAGGCCGCGGTGACGAAGACCGTGTGGAAGAGCATCCGTACCGGCGCGAGCAGCACCGAGAACAGGGTTTCGAGCAGCATCGAGAGCAGCAGGCGGATTCCGCCGCCGTATTCCCGCGCGCCCTTGGCCCAGATCAGCACCACGCTGAGCAGCTTGGGAAGGAACAGCAGCGTCAGGGTGGTGGAGAACAGCGCGATGGCCTGTTGCGGATTCCAGCGCGGCCACACCGGGAACAGCTGACCCGGCTGGAAGAAATACTGCGGCTCCATCAGCGTGTGGATCGCCAGCAGCGCGGTGGAGAGGATCAGGAAGAGGAACCACAGCGGCGCCGACAGGTAGGACATCACCCCGGTGAGAAACACCGCGCGGTGCACCGGATGCATGCCCTTGACCAGGAACAGGCGGAAGTTCATCAGGTTGCCGTGGCACCAGCGGCGATCGCGCTTGAGCTCGTCGAGCAGGTTCGGCGGCAGTTCCTCGTAGCTGCCCGGCAGGTCGTAGGCGATCCACACGCCCCAGCCGGCACGGCGCATCAGCGCGGCTTCGACGAAGTCGTGGGAGAGGATCGCGCCGGCGAAGGAACCTGTGCCAGGCAGCGGCGCCAGGGCGCAGTGCTCGATGAAGGGTTTGACCCGGATGATCGCGTTGTGGCCCCAGTAATGGGACTCGCCGAGTTGCCAGTAATGCAGGCCCGCGGTGAACAGCGGACCGTAGACCCGGGTGGCGAACTGCTGCATGCGTGCATAGAGCGTGTCCATGCCCGAAGCCTTGGGGGCGGTCTGGATGATCCCGGCGTTCGGGTTGGCCTCCATCAGCTGCACCAGGCGGGTCAGGCATTCGCCGCTCATCACGCTGTCGGCGTCGAGCACCACCATGTAGCGGTAGTCGGCGCCCCAGCGGCGGCAGAAGTCGTCGATGTTGCCGCTCTTGCGCTTGACCCGGCGGCGGCGGCGCCGATAGAAGATGTGCCCGAACCCTTTTACCTCGCGGCACAGGTCCAGCCAGGCCTTCTGCTCGGCGACGCACTTGTCCGGATCGTTGCTGTCGCTGAGCACGAACACGTCGAAATGCTCGAGCTGGCCGGTGGCCGCCAGCGACTCGTAGGTCGCCCGCAGACCGGCGAACACCCGCGCCACGTCTTCGTTGGCGATGGGCATCACCAGCGCGGTGCGCGCCCGGGGGTCGATGGGCTCGTCGCCGACGGTATTGGCCGAGATGCTGTATCGATCGCGCCCGCGCAGCAGCTGCAGAAAGCCCATCAGCGCGGTCCAGAAGCCCACCGATACCCAGCAGAACAGCAGCGCGAAGAGCAGCAGGATGCTGGTCTGCACCGCATAGGGCAGCACCTGGGTGATGGTCGCCAGGACACCCTGCTGGCGGATCTCGTCCAGGTTCAGGTCCATCAGCGCCCAGCCCTGGTAGGGCAGCACGGCCTTCATGTACCAGGTCGCGACACCGGTCTGGGTGAGCATCAGCGCCACCAGGACGAAACGCCGGAACGCCGCGACGGTGCGCCAATGCGCCTTCGCGTCGGCTTCGCCTGCGGGTTTTTCCTCGGGCCGCTGGCGGCCGAACAGCTTGCGCCAGCCGCGCACCAGCGGGTTGGTCTGCCAGGGATCGGGCACCATCGGCGAACGCACGATGGGGGGCGTGCTCCTGATGCAGACGCGTCCCTGGTGGTCGGTCATCAGCAGCTGGCCCTGATCCAGCGCCTCGCCCCAGTCGGCCTGCAGACGCGCGGCGGTCGAGCCGAGCACGGCGTCGTCGGCGCTGCCGCCGGAAGGCGTCCCGGCGCCCGCCAGCGCACGGTGCAGCGCCTGCAGGTCGCCGCCCTCGGCGGCGACCCGGTTGGCCAGCGCCTGGCGCTCATCGTCCTCCAGGGCGATCTGGTCGAGGTAGAGACGCGCCTTATCCGGCTCGACAGGACTAGTCATGGACGGGTATCTGGTAGCTCCAGGTTTCCGACAGCGGCTTGTCGTCCTGCACCAGCGCGGCGCGGAGTTCGACCGGCTGTGCCGGGTCCTTGATCCTCAAGCGCAGGGTCAGGCGCCAGCCCTCGGTCACCGGGTTGTAGCGGACGCTGTTTTCCACCAGCTCGCCGTTGGGGTTGACGCTGACCTGCGCGGTCACCGGCGTGTCGGCGGGCAGGTTCGCCAGCACCGGGCCTTCGAAATCGACGATGTAGGCCGTGGTGCCGTCGGGCTGGCGGATCAGGTTCGGCTGCTTGATGTCGCCCACCGACAGGCGCGTCTGCTTGACCCAGGCGAGCTGCGGATCGTGCAGCGCCGGTTCGTCCATGGTGAAGTGCAGCCGATAGCCCAGCTCCAGCGGCTGACCCCGCTCGGGCAGCTCATCGGGCGTCCAGAAGGCGACGATGTTGTCGTTGGTCTCGTCCGGCGTCGGGATCTCCACCAGCTCGACCCGGCCCTTGCCCCAGTCGCCGCGGGTTTCCACCCAGCCGCTCGGGCGCAGGTCGTAACGGTCGTCGAGGTCTTCGTACTGGCTGAATTCGTGGCCGCGCTGCATCAGGCCGAACCCGCGCGGGTTCTCGACCGCGAAGGTGCTCACCGCCAGGCGCCTGGGGTTGTTCAGCGGGCGCCAGATGCGCTCGTCGTTGCCGGCGTGAATGGCCAGGCCGTTGGAATCGTGGATCGCCGGGCGGAAGTTCGGCTGGGCGCTCGGCTGGTTCGGGCCGAACAGGTACATGCTGGTCAGCGGGGCGATACCGAGCTTGGCGACGTTCTCGCGCAGGAAGACCTTGGCCTGGACATCGAGGGTGCTGTCCTTGCCGGGCGTGACCACCATGCGATAGGCGCCAGTGGCGCGCGGCGAATCGAGCAGGGCGTAGATCACCAGGTTGCGGCGATCCGGCGCCGGATGCTCGACCCAGAACTCGCTGAAGCGCGGAAATTCCTCGCCCGACGGCAGCGCGGTGTCGATCGCGAGCCCCCGTGCCGACAGGCCATAGACCTGTCCCTTGCCGATCACGCGGAAGTAGCTGGCGCCCAGCAGGGTCATCAGCTCGTCGTCGCGCTTGTCGGGCTCGTTGAGCGGATACATGACCTTGAAGCCTGCAAAGCCCAGGTGCTCGAGCGAAGCGGGATCGAGCTGCAGGCTGCCGAAATCGAAGTAGTCCGGCGAGTAGTCGATCTCCTTGACGCCCGTGGCGGTGATCTCGTGGATCTTCACCGGCACGTCGAAGTGCATGCCCTGGTGATAGAAGAACAGCTGGAAGGGATTTTTCTCGTCGGCCCAGCGGCCTTTCTCGGTGCGGAAGCGGATCTGCTGATAATCGGCAAATTTCATTTCGCGGAACACGGCGGGCAAATTGCTTTGCGGCGCCACGTAGGGGCGGCCGGCCAGTTCCTTCGCCTTGACCGCGACGTCGTCCAGGCTGAACGCCCAGGCGCTGGTCGCCACACTGGCCAACAGGCAGGACAACAGCCAGACGGCCATCCTGTTGCGCGGTTTTGCTGACATCGACACCCTTTTCACTAACACATCTTGCCCCTTAGGTTCGCGCGGGAATCCGACGCTCGACCGGACCCCGGATTGAAGCCAGGTTGGCCAGACAGCATCGATACGAAGAAAACGATTTGTTCTTGTTGCCGCCAGGCTCACTGCATCCGGCGGATCGACCGAGTAGCGGGTCTCGAGACCGGCCCTGGTCCTTAGTCAGCGGGGCGTATCTTATCCAGTCGGATGACCGCTGACAGCGGGGGTAACCCCCCGTTCGATGAAAATTTTTACCATAAGTTCGGTCCCCTGCCCGACAAGGCTCCAGACGTTGCCAGCCGGGCCTTCCAGACGCCGGCAAACCGGCATGCGACAGGCCCGCCGACAAGCCGCCGGCACCGACGGCGACCGTTCCGGACAGGCGTGTCGCGACCATTCGCAGTAGGCTGGTGACCGACACAGCAGCGGCCAGCGCACCGATGGACATCAAGCAACTGCGGTTCCTCATCGCCCTCGACGAAACCCGCCACTTCCGCGAGGCGGCCCAGCGCTGCCACGTGACCCAGCCGACCCTGTCGATGCGGCTGCGCAGCCTGGAAGAAGAGCTGGGCCTGCAGCTGGTACGGCGCGGACAACGCTTCGAGGGGTTCACCGCCGAGGGCGAGCGCATCCTGGCCTGGGCGCGCACGCTACTCGCGGCACAAGAGGGGCTGCTCGCCGAAGCGGCGGCCTGCCGTGGACAACTGGTGGGCACCTTGCGCCTGGGGGTGGTGCCGCTGGCCGGCTTCGATCCGCTGCGCCTGGTGCAGCAGTTCGCCGAGGCGCACCCGGAGCTGCGCTTCCAGCTCGTGGCGCTGAGCAGCGAGGAGATCCTCGAACGCCTGGCGCGCAACGCGCTGGACCTCGGGCTTTCCTACCTGGACCGCCTCGATCCCGCGCATTTCAGTGCGCTGCCGCTGGGCCATGCGCGCATGGGGCTGCTGCACGACCGTCGCCACTTCGCCTTCGCCGACGCGTCGCTGACCTGGGAACAGCTCGCCGGCCTGCCGCTCGGCCTGCTCACCAGCGGCATGCACTTTCGCCAGTCCATCGACCATGCGCTGCGCAGCCGCGGGCTGGCGCTGCAGCCGCGTGTACAGACCGACGCGGTCCACCATCTTCTGCAGGCGGTCAGCCTCGGGCTCTGCTGTTCGATCATGCCGCTCGACAGCGGCCTCGACGCGCTGGCCGAACACCTGACCCTGACGCCCATCGCCGAGGCCCGCACGCTGGCACCCCTGGGGCTGATCCTGCGCCGCGCGGCGCCCCGCTCGGCACTGGCCGAAGCCTGCTTCGCCGAGGCCGGCGCGCTGCTGCAGACCCAGGCCCTCGGCTGATCAAGCGGCACTCGTTGATCGACAGGGTCGATCAACGCATCGGTACGGGCGATTGGACGCGCGCCGCAGCGGCGCCCTAGGCTGAGGACATAGAGGTCGCCTCGACGCCAGCGCGACCCGCCCTGCGTGCAGCCGAGGTCGTCATCATGCCCCTCCCTCCCCGATCAGAAGCCCGCTACCGTCCCTATACCGGCGCCGCCGGCGGCTGGGGCGCCCTGCGCAGCGTCACCCGCGCCTGGCTCGGCAGCGACAACGCGCTGAAGAACATCCGCACCCTGCTCAAGACCAACCAGCATGGCGGCTTCGACTGCCCGGGCTGCGCCTGGGGCGAGTCGCCCGAGGGGCAGAGGGTGAAATTCTGCGAGAACGGCGCCAAGGCGGTGAACTGGGAAGCCACCCGACGCCGGGTCGACGCCGCCTTCTTCGCGCGCTACAGCGTCAGCCAGCTCGCCGCGCAGAGCGACTACTGGCTCGAATACCAGGGGCGCCTGACCGAACCGATGCGCTACGACCGCGCCAGCGACCGTTACCTGCCGATCGGCTGGGACGAGGCCTTCGCCCTGGTCGCGCGCCACCTCAAGGCCCTCGAACGTCCGGACCAGGCCGAGTTCTATACCTCCGGCCGCGCGAGCAACGAGGCGGCCTTCCTCTATCAGCTGTTCGGCCGCGCCTTCGGTACCAACAATTTCCCCGACTGCTCGAACATGTGCCACGAAGCCAGCGGCGTCGCCCTCGGCCAGAGCATCGGGGTCGGCAAGGGCACGGTGACCTTCGGGGATTTCGAGCACGCCGATGCGATCTTCGTGCTCGGGCAGAATCCCGGCACCAACCACCCGCGGATGCTCGAACCGCTGCGCGAGGCGGTAGCCCGCGGCGCCCAGGTCGTCTGCTTCAATCCGCTGCGCGAACGCGGCCTGGAACGCTTCCAGCACCCGCAGAAGCCGCTGGAGATGCTTGGCAACCGGGACGCGCCGATCACCAGCGCCTATTTCCGGCCCCGCCTGGGCGGCGACATGGCGGCGCTGCGCGGCATGGCCAAGCTCCTTCTTCAGTGGGAGCGCGAAGCCCCCGGGACGGTGTTCGACCAGGCCTTCATCGCCGAGCACACCGAAGGGCTGCTGGCCTATCTCGTCGAAGTGGACGCCACGCCCTGGGCGCAGATCGAGGCGCAATCGGGGCTCGCCCTGGGCGAGATCGAGCAGGCGGCGCGGCATTACCGCCACGCCGAGCGCAGCATCATCTGCTGGGCGATGGGCATCACCCAGCACCGCCACTCGGTGGCGACCATACGCGAGATCGCCAACCTCCTGCTGCTGCGCGGCAACATCGGCAAGCCGGGCGCCGGCGCCTGCCCGGTACGCGGCCACAGCAACGTGCAGGGCGACCGGACCATGGGCATCAACGAGCGCCCGCCGGCGGCGCTGCTCGACGCGCTGGAGCGCCAGTTCGGCTTCGCCGTACCGCGCGGGCAGGGCCACAACACCGTCGAGGCCATCGCCGCGATGCACCGGGGCGATGCCCGCGTGTTCATCGGCCTGGGTGGCAACTTCGCCCAGGCGACGCCGGATTCGCAGCTGACCCACCAGGCGCTCACGCGCTGCGAACTCACGGTGCAGATCAGCACCAAGCTCAACCGCAGCCACCTGCTCTGCGGCCGGGAAGCGCTGATCCTGCCGTGCCTGGGGCGCACCGACATCGACCGCCAGGCCTGCGGGCCGCAGGCGGTCACGGTCGAGGACTCGTTCAGCATGGTGCATGCCTCCTTCGGCCAGCTCGAACCGCTGTCGCCGCAGATGCGCTCGGAGCCGGCCATCGTCGCCGGGATCGCCGCGGCAACCCTCGGTGCGCACCCCGTCGATTGGCTGCACCTGGTCGAGGACTACGGACGCATCCGCAGCCTGATCGCCGCGACCCTCCCCGGCTTCGCCGACTTCAACGAACGCCTGGGCCAGCCCGGCGGGTTCTACCTGGGCAACAGCGCCGCCGAGCGCCGCTGGGCCACCCCGAGCGGGCGCGCGTGCTTTTCGGCCTGCGCCCTGCCGCAGGACCTGTTGCCCGCGCAGGTTCGCGCCAGCGGCCGCGCACCGGACCTCACGCTGCAGACGCTGCGCTCCCACGATCAGTACAACACCACGCTCTATGGGCTCGACGACCGCTACCGCGGCGTGCGCGGCATGCGCCGGGTGGTCTTCGTCAATCCGCAGGACATCGCCCGACTGGGTCTGGCGGCCGGGCAACAGGTCGACCTGGTCTCGCTGTGGGACGACGGCCGCGAGCGCCGCGTGGAGGGATTCACCCTGCTGGCCTACGACACGCCGCCCGGCCAGGCCGCCGCCTACTACCCGGAAACCAACCCGCTGGTGCCGCTGCAAAGCGTCGGGGAAGACAGCCATACGCCGACCTCCAAGGCCATCGCCATCGTACTGGAGCCGAGCCGCCAGCCAGCGCAGATCCAGCTGCAGCGCTCGCCCGCCGCCTGAAGGCGCAGCGCAGGCGGGCGCCCTGGATGTTCTAGAATGCAGGACCGCCCTCCGGAACCCCGACGATGATCAACGCCAAACTGCTGCAACTGGTGATCGATGCCTCCAACGACGGCATCGTCGTCGCCGAACAAGAGGGCGACGACAACATCCTGATCTACGCCAACCCGGCCTTCGAACGGCTCACCGGCTATGGCGTCGAGGACATCCTCTATCAGGATTGCCGCTTTCTGCAGGCGGGGGACCGCGCCCAGGTCGGTCTGGCGGCGATCCGCGAGGCGTTGCGCAACCGCCAGCCGTGCCGGCAGGTCCTGCGCAACTACCGCAAGGACGGCTCCTTCTTCTGGAACGAGCTGTCGATCACCCCGGCATTCAACGAAGCCGATCAGCTGACCTACTTCATCGGCATCCAGAAGGACGTCAGTGCGCACATGGACGCGCTCGAACGGGTGCGTGAGCTCGAAGCGGAAGTGGCGCGACTCAAGGAAGCGCTCGCCGCCAAAGGCTGACCTCAAGTATCCAGGTGGCCGCCGAGGAACTGCTGCAGACGCCGCTGCATCAACCGGCCGGACTGGCCCAGACGGGCGATCGGACTGCCGCCGAGCTCCTGTTCGGCGAGCTCCGCGGCTTCGCCGGCGATCGCCAGCGGGCAGCTGAGGCCCAGCGCCAGCCGGTTCAGCTGGCGCAGCGACTCGTTGCCCAGCAGGTGGTTGGAGAACAGCACCAGCGCCTGGGGCTGCATCTTTTCACAGACCAGGGTCAGCTCTTCGAGCGGCTGCCCGAGCGCCAGCACGCTGACCGCCACCTCCCCCGCTGAAAGAAGCAGGCCGGCGACCAGCAGTTCCAGCTCACGGCACTGGCCGGGAATCGCCGCCAGCAGCACCCGCTGCGGTGCCTGGCTGCGCGCCAGCTGCAACCGTTGCAGCACCCGCGCGCGCAGGAAGGCGTCGAGGAACAGCCATTCGCTGGTGCGCCCGAAGTCATCCGGGCGCTGCACAAGACCCTGCCAGACCGGCATCAGGATCTGCTCGAAGGCCACCGACGCGGGATAGGTCGAGAACACCTGGCCGTAGACCTGCTCGAGCCGCATCTCGTCGAAACCGGCCACGGCGCGCGCCAGCTGCGCCTGCCATTCGGCCCACTCGCCGCTGGCGACCTCCTCCGGGCGTGCCTGGCGCTGCGCCGACGGGACGCCCTGTCCGCGCGCCAGGATCTTGCCGACCTTGCTCACCGAGACGCCACGCTCGATCCAGGCGAGGACGCTCTGCACCGTCTCGATATCGGCCTGGGAATAGAGCCGGTGACCGCTCTCGGTGCGCGTCGGCTGGATCAGCCCATAGCGCCGTTCCCAGGCGCGCAGGGTGACCGGATTGACCCCGGTGACCCGCGATACTTCGCGGATGGGGAACAGTTCTTCCTGTCCGAGCCCTGCCGAAGCGGGTGAAGGATTACCGGCGAATTCGGTCATGGCAGCTCAAGCCCACGCATTCGAAAGCGGCCGATTGTAACGCAAGGTTACCGAGGGCCGTTCGCACCCGGACAGGCAGAACGACCGCCCGTCCACCGGCCGGGAGCGTCGGCCGCTCACAGCTGCACGGGCGCGCGGCGGCACAGCGTCACCAGCGCCCGGACCCAGTCGGGATGGCCGTTCAGGCAGGGCACCAGCTGCAGGTCTTCCCCGCCGGCGGCGATGAACTGTTCCCTGCCGCGTTCACCGATCTCCTCCAGCGTCTCGATGCAATCGGCGACGAACGCAGGGCACATCACCAGCAGCTTGCGCACGCCCTGCTGGGCCAGCGCGTCCAGCCGCGCCTCGGTGTAGGGCTCGATCCATTTGGCGCGGCCCAGGCGTGACTGGAATGCCATCGACCATTGCTCCGGCCTGAGTCCCGCCCGTTCGGCGAACCCCTCGGCGGACCGGAAGCACTGCGCACGGTAGCAGCTGGCGAGCACGTCGCCTTCGGCCCGCTGGCAGCAGTCGGCACCCTTGAGGCAGTGGTCGCCGCGCGGGTCGCGCTTGTGCAGATGGCGCTCGGGCAAGCCGTGGAAGCTCAGCAGCAGGTGATCGAAGCCCTCCTCCAGGTAGGGCCTGGCGCTCTCGACCAGGGCCTCGAGGTATTCGGGCTCGTCGTAGAACGGCTGCAGGACCGACAGCTGCAGCTCAAGCCGATGCGCGGCGATGACCCGCCGGGCCTCCTCGATCGCCGTCGTGGTGGTGCTGTCGGCGAACTGCGGATACAGCGGGGCGAAGGTCACCCGGGTGATGCCCTGCCCGGCCAGGCGCAGCAGGGCGCGCTCGATCGACGGCTCGCCATAGCGCATCGCCAGCTCCACCGGCCCTTGGGTCCAGTGAGGCGCCACCGCCTCCTGCAGCTGCCGGCTCAGCGCGATCAGCGGCGAACCTTCGGGCCACCAGATCGAGGCGTAGGCATGGGCCGACTGGGCCGGGCGCCTGACCAGGATCAGCGAGACCAGCAGCCGGCGCAGCGGCCAGGGCAGGTCGACCACGTGAGGGTCCATCAGAAACTGGTTCAGGTAGCGCCGCACATCGGCCACCTCGGTGGACGCCGGAGACCCGAGGTTGACCAGCAATAACGCCTGCGTTGCCATGAATGGAAAGATCCTTGTCGTCGAAAAAAACACCGGGCGCCGGTTACCTCACCGCAGCAGATCCGCCAGCGCCTGGTCCAGCGTCTCGAAGCGAAAGCCGAACCCCTCGGCCTGCAGGCGCGCCGGCACCGCCCGCTGCCCGCCGAGCAGCAACCCGGACAGCTCGCCCAGCGCCAGCTTGAGGGCAAACGCCGGAACCGCGAAGACGGCGGGACGTCGCAGCTGCGTCGCCAGGCTGCGGGTGAAGGTCTGGTTGCGCACCGGCTGTGGCGCGCAGGCGTTGAACGGGCCGCGGGCCTGCGGGTGGTGCAGCAAAAAATCGATCAGCGCGACCTGGTCATGCAGGTGAATCCAGGGCATCCATTGCTGCCCGTTGCCCAGCCGACCGCCAAGGCCCAGGCGAAAGGGCGGCAGCAAGCGCTGCAGGAAACCGCCCTCGCGGGCCAGGACGAGGCCGGTGCGCACCCGAACCACCCGTATCCCGAAGGCCTCGGCACGGCTCGCCGAGTCTTCCCAGGCCCGGCACAGGCGGCTGGCGAAGTCGTCGGTCAGCGGCTGGGCCTGCTCGGTCAGCTGCAGATCGCCGCCATCGCCATACCAGCCCACCGCCGAGCCCGAGATCAGCACCGCGGGGCGCTGCTCGCGCGTGGCGAGCCAGTCCACCAGCGTATCGCTGAGCGTGACGCGACTCTGCCAGAGCAGCTGGCGTCGCTTTTCGGTCCAGGGCCGGTCGGCAATCGGAGCGCCGGCCAGGTTGACCACGGCGTCGAGCGGCTCGCTGTCGAGCGCCTGCAGCTGGCCAATGCCCCGTACCTGGGTCCCGCAGCGCCGAGCAACCTCTTCGGGGCGGCGACTCCAGACGGTCAGGCGATGCCCCTGGGCCTGCCAGTGCGCGCAAAGCGCCCGGCCAATGAGCCCGGTACCTCCAGTCAGCAATAGGTGCATGGCGACCTCCTCGTCAGGCGGAACGCGCCCATCGGCGCCACGTCTCTGTACGGATAGCACGACACTGTACAACTTCCAGCGACTCACCGGGGCTGCCGGCTTCTCGTTCCTGCTGCGCAGGCCATGCGCCGTACCGCTTCAGGAACGCTGCGCCGTTGGGTTAGGAAGGTGATCGGTCATACAGGGCTCGCCCGGCGCCTCCTGTACAGCCGCTTTGACTTGTACAAGATCCGTTCTATGATTGTCTAAGTTGTACAGTTTTTATTTGATGTACAGATTTATGTACGAGAGGTCCGCCATGCCCATCCCCGACGCGCGCAGGATCCGCATCGGCATCAGCGCCTGCCTGCTGGGCAATCCGGTGCGCTACAACGGCGGGCACAAGGAGTCGCGCCTGTGCAGCCAGACACTGGCCGAGCACTTCGACTTCGTTCCGGTGTGCCCGGAAGTCGCGATCGGCCTGGGCACGCCGCGCGAGCCGATCCGTCTGGTCGGAGACCCGGCCGATCCACGCGCGGTCGGCACGGTGGACCGCGCGCGGGACGTCACCGATGCCCTTGCCGCCCATGGCCGGCGCATGGCGCGCGAACTGGGCGACATCTGCGGCTACATCCTGATGCAGAAATCCCCGTCCTGCGGCATGGAGCGGGTCAAGGTCTACCGCCACGAGGGCCACCCCAGCGGGCGCGGCGGCACCGGCATCTTCGCCCGTGAACTGCTCGAAGCCCGCCCGGATCTGCCAGTGGAAGAAGAGGGCAGGCTCAATGACCCGGTGCTGCGGGAAAACTTCCTGACCCGGGTATTCGCCTATGCCGAATGGCAGCGCCTGCTGGCCGGCGAGCTGACGGCCAAGGCGCTCATGGATTACCACGCGCGCTACAAGTACCAGCTGATGGCCCACGATCCGCAGCAGTACCGCGCGCTCGGCCAGCGCCTGTCGAACCTCGGCGGGCAACCCCTGCGCGAGGTCGGCGCGCACTACTTCAGCCAGCTGATGGCGGCCCTGAAGAAGACCGCCACCCGCGGCACCCACAGCAACGTGCTGCAGCACATGGCCGGCTATCTCAAGCGCGCCCTGAGCGCGGACGAAAAACAGGAAATGCAGCACCTGATCAGCCAGTACCGCGAAGGCATCGTGCCGCTGGTGGTGCCGTTGACGCTGCTCAAGCACCACCTGCGCCGGCACCCGGACGGCTACCTCGCACGTCAGGCCTACCTGCAACCGCACCCGGAACGACTCAGCCTGCGTAACGCCATCTGACATGACCTTCCCGATATCCCCGGCGGCGACGTCCGGGCAGCGGCCGAGCGCGCCAACATGACCCAGCTCTACTGGCTGCGCACCGACCTGCGCGTGAGCGACAACACCGCGCTCAGCGCGGCCATGGCCGCCGGCCCCACCGTGGCGCTCTACCTGATCACGCCGGGCCAGTGGCGAAGCCATGACGACGCCCCCTGCAAGGTCGACTTCTGGCTGCGCAACCTGAGCGCCGTGAAGCGCGAGCTGGAACGGCTCAACGTGCCCTTGCTGGTGCGCACGCTGGATCGTTGGGACGAGGTGCCGGCGCTGCTGGCAGCGCTGTGCCGCCGGCATGCGCTGCGCGCCATCCATGTCAACGAGGAATACGGCGTCAACGAACAGCGCCGCGACCAGGCCGTGGCCGCCGCGTTGCAACCCTCGGACGTGCCGCTGCGCCGGCACCTGGATCAGCTGTTCGCGCCCGGCTTCGACCCGCAGGGGCGCTTTCTGCGTCATTGGCTGCCGGAGCTGGCGGGCCTCGATGACCGCGCCATCCACGACCCCGTCGCCCGCGCGGGCCTCTTCAAGACGCCTTACCTACCGCCCATCGTCGACCTGGCC
Source organism: Stutzerimonas nosocomialis (assembly GCF_005876855.1). Classification (GTDB taxonomy): domain Bacteria; phylum Pseudomonadota; class Gammaproteobacteria; order Pseudomonadales; family Pseudomonadaceae; genus Stutzerimonas; species Stutzerimonas nosocomialis. The sequence continues at coordinate 20,762 of NZ_QLAE01000026.1, forward strand.
CAAAGCCGAGAAAGAGTCCTGTCGGCCTTCAAGAACCTGTCGCGAACGGCCGATACGCTGAATGTCCCGGGCGCTTAGGCGAAGGGGCCGTCGCAACCGCATGGCGACGGCACCGTCAGGCATCCGGGGCCACCTTCGGGGGAGGGGCCGACCGGGGATCCAGGGGGATCCCCGGCCGTGCAGGCATACCAGGTAACAACGCACGAACCTACCTATGGCCAGGGATGCGCCGCTCCTACACTGCGAGACACACCATGAGCAGTACCGAACTCACGCTGCAAAGCCACTACCGCCAAGCCGACCGCATCATGATCGGCGTCCTCTGGCTGCTCTTCGCCTGCTCCCTCGGACTGGGCGCCTTCCATGGCCACTGGGTCCAGGCCGTGGTCATCGGCGGCGGCACCGCCGTCTCGATGACCGTCCTCTACCAGCTCATCCCGGGCCAGCGCCTGCTGCGCTGCATGATCGGCGCCGCCTTCATGGTCATGTCGGCGCTGCACATCAATCAGGCCCACGGCCTGCTGGAAGTCCACTTCGGCATCTTCGCCCTGCTCGCCTTCCTGGTCTATTACCGTGACTGGCTGCCGATCGTGGTGGCGGCAGCGACCATCGCGGTCCATCACCTGACCTTCTTCGCCCTGCAGCAGCAGGGCGCGCAGGTGTTCATGGTGGAGCACGGCAGCTGGGGCACGGTGTTCCTGCACGGGCTCTACGTGGTGCTGGAAACGACGATCCTGATCTACCTGGCGCTGCGCGGCCATGCCGAGGCCCGCGAAGGCGAGGCGCTGGTGAGCGCCGTGGTGGGCCTGACCGCGAGCGGCGAGCGGGTCGACCTGCGCCACCGCAGCCAGGTCAGCGGCCCGGTGGCCAGCCGCTTCAACCGTTTCCTCGACCAGCTCGGTGAGCTGGTCGGCGCGGTGCTGCACGACACGCGGGGCCTGGACGGCACCGCCAGCAACCTGGGCGAGGCGACCCGCCAGCTGCGTGAAGGATCGTCCCGCCAGCTGCACGAGACCGCCTACATGGCCGGCGCGATGCAGCAGATGAGCGAAGCGATAGACGAGGTGGCCGGCAACGCCGAACGCGCCTCCCAGGCCGCCCGGGATGCCACCCTCAAGGCCGAGGAAGGACGCCGCGCGGTCGGCGAAACCCGTACCGTGATCGCCCATCTCGCCGAGCGGATCGACGGCACCGATGCGCTGGTGCAGGACCTGGCCGGGCAGTCCGAAGAGATCGGGCGGGTCCTGGAGGTGATCCGATCCATCGCCGACCAGACCAACCTGCTGGCACTCAATGCGGCGATCGAGGCCGCCCGTGCCGGCGACCAGGGCCGAGGCTTCGCGGTGGTCGCCGACGAGGTGCGCAACCTGGCGCAGAAGACGGCCGCCTCGACGCTGGAGATCCAGGACATCATCGGCCGCCTGCAGCAAGGCAGCCGCCGCGCCGCCAGCGCCATGCAGGACAGCCGCCAGGGCGTCGCCCGTTGCGTCGAGGACAGCCAGCGGACCACGGCGCTGCTGGAGGCGATGGCCACGCAGATCGCCTCGATCAGCCAGATGAACGACCTGATCGCCGCGGCGACCCATCAGCAGGCCAGCGTCTCCGTCGAGGTCAGCCAGCACCTGCTCAGCGTGCAGCAGGTCGCCGAGCGCAACTCCACCGATGCCCGCTCCCTCGACCATGACAGCCAGAGCCTGCGTACCCTGGCCAACCGGCTGGGCGAGGTGACCGGGCGCTTCGCGATCGACTGAGCGCGCCGGCCCGCCGCTCAGCCGAGGGCCATGTCGAGGAACATCATCACGCCGAAGCCCACCATCAGGCCGACGGTCGCCGGTGTCTGGTGGCCGTTGCGGTGGGTTTCGGGGATCACCTCGTGGGACACCACGAAGATCATCGCCCCCGCCGCCAGCCCCATGCTCATCGGGTAGGCCACGGCGAACCCGCTCGACAGGCCCAGCCCGACCAGCGCCCCGAGCGGCTCCATCAGCCCCGACGCCATGGCCACCAGCGCCGACTTCCAGGCCGACAGCCCGGTCGTGCGCAACGCCAGCGCCACCGCCAGCCCCTCGGGAATGTCCTGGATGGAAATCGCCGTGGTCAGCGGCAGGCCGACCTTCAGGTCGCCGCTGGCGAAGCTGACGCCGATCGCCATGCCCTCGGGCAGGTTGTGCAGCGTGATCGCCAGGACGAACAGCCATACCCGGCTGATGCGGGCGGCGTTCGGACCGCAGCGGCCGACGCTCTCGTGCTCGTGGGGGGTGAAGTAATCCAGGCCCAGCATCAGCAAGGCGCCCAGGCCGAGCCCGACCACCACGGTCAGCGCCGCGGCCGGCCCGTTGCCGAAGATCGCCTCGGCGGCCTCCATGCCCGGCAGGATCAACGAAAACGAGCTGGCCGCCAGCATCATGCCGGCGGCGAAACCGAGCATGCTGTCCTGGGTGCGTCCGGAAATCTCGCGAAAGCCCACCGCCAGCAGGGCGCCGACGGCCGTCGCGGCAAACCCGGCACTGCCGCCGAGCAGGGCGTAGCCCAGGTGCGACTGGTTGTCCCCCTGGAAGGCGTTGTAGAGGCTCGCTGCGAGCAGCCCGAGGACGATCAGCCCGACGCCGCCAAAGCCCAGCGCGAGTCGCGGGCGGGCCTGGGCTTGCGCCCGCCAGGCGGCGCGGAAGGTGGTGTAGTCCGAAAGGTTTGCCATGGAAGTCCTAGCGCAGTCGGAGAAGGGAAAAACGCAGGGCCGGCGGCGGCCGATCGCATAGCCATGAGACCCGTGCCGGGTCGATTCTGCTCTGCATGGCTTGCGGCAGGACGCCGAGGCATCCGCCGCGAAGATGGCACCACGAACGAACGCAAAAGGCACGCTCCGGTTTTCGATCGCCTCGATCGACGAGTGCGCTGCCAACGCTGGCGCGACCCGACCACCGCCCGGAACGATCGGCCAGGGTGCCTGTTCGGATGAAGAACGCCGCGCAGGCGGCACCACCCAGACGAATCAGGAGGACCTATGCGTATCTCGCTTCCACGCCTCGGTTTCGGCGGCGCGCCGCTGGGCAACATGTTCAAGCCCCTCGACGAAGCCACCGCGGACGCCACGCTGGCGGCCGCCTGGGAGGCCGGTATCCGCTACTACGACACCTCGCCGCACTATGGCGCGGGCCTCTCCGAACAGCGCTTCGGCCGACTGCTGGCCGACAAGCGCCGCGACGACTACGTGCTCAGCACCAAGGTCGGCCGTCTGCTGCAGCCCGCCGACAAGCCCGACAACGCACCGCCATTCGTCGACGAGCTGCCCAATCACCGCGTCCTCGACTACTCCGCCGACGGCGCGCGCCGCTCCCTCGAAGCGAGCCTGGAGCGGCTCGGCGTCGATCGCATCGATGTGGTCTACATCCACGACGTGTCCGAAGACCAGCATGGCCCGCAGTGGACCGAGTATTTCGACCAGGCCATGAAGGGGGCGGCCAAGGCGCTGACCCGGATGCGCGAGGAGGGCATGATCCGCGGCTGGGGCCTTGGCGTGAACCTGGTCGAGCCCTGCCGCATGGCCCTGGAGCAATCCGACCCGGACGTCTTCCTGCTGGCCGGCCGCTATTCCCTGCTGGACCATCGCGAGGCGCTCGATACGCTGTTTCCACGGTGCGTCGAACGCGGTGTCGGCATCGTCGTCGGCGGGCCGTTCAACTCCGGCGTGCTGGCCGGCGGGCAGAACTACGACTACGCCGAGGCGCCGGAGGAGATCCGCCGCAGGACGGCCGAGATCGAAGCCGTCTGCCAGCGCTTCGACGTCGACCTGCGGGCCGCGGCCCTGCAGTTCTGCCTGGCGCATCCGGCGGTGCTGGCCGCGATCCCCGGCACCAGCAACCCGAAGCGTCCGGCGCAGTACGTGCAGCAGTTCGAGGCAACGATTCCGGCCGAGTTCTGGCAGGCGTTGAAGGCGCAAAAGCTGCTGCCCGACGACGTGCCGGTCCCCGAAGGCCGCTAGGCCCGGCGCAGGGAATGGTCAGTCGGCGTCGGTCAGCACTTGCTCACGCCGGCGATCAGCGGGGTGCCGGTGAGCGGGTCTTCGAGCAGCACGCAGCGCACGCCGTAGAGCTGCTCCACCAGCGCGGGCGTGACGATGTCCCGCGGCGGGCCTTCGGCGATGATGCGCCCCTCGTTCATCGCCACCAGGTAGTCGGCGTAACGGCAGGCGCTGGACAGGTCGTGGACCACCATCACCACCGTCTTGCCGGCCGCCGAGAGTTCGCGTATCAGCTCGAACACCTCGATCTGGTGGCCCAGGTCGAGCGCCGAGGTGGGTTCGTCGAGCAGCAGCAGCGGCGTCGCCTGGGCGATCGCCATGGCGATCCAGGCCCGCTGGCGCTGGCCGCCGGACATCGATTCCAGCGGCCGGTGGGCCAGTTCGCTGAGGTCGGCGGCCGCCATCGCCGCCTCGACGATGGCATGGTCCTGGGCCGACCACTGGCGCAGCAGCCCCTGGTGCGGCTGGCGACCGAACTGGATCAGCTCGTAGACGGTGAGGCCTTCGGGCGCGGTGGCCTGCTGCGGCAGCAGGGCGAGCTGGCGGGCGACGTCACGGGAGCGCTGCGTGTCGATCGGCTGGCCGTTGAGCAGCACCGCGCCCTGGGTCGGCGCATGCAGGCGCGACAGGCCGGCCAGCAGGGTCGACTTGCCGCAGCCGTTGGGACCGACGATGGCCGTCACCTGCCCTTCGGGGATGCGCAGCGAGAGATCCCGGACGATCTGCCGGTCGCCATAGGCGAGCCCCAATCCCTGGGCTTCCAGGGTGGCCCGGGTGCCCGCCGCCGTGAGCAGGGGTGAAGCTGAACGACTCATAGTCCTCTCCCGCGCGACTGGCGCAGCAAAATCCACAACAGGTAGGGGCCGCCGATGATCGCCGTCACCACCCCCACCGGCACTTCGATCGGTGACAGCACGGTGCGGCCGACCAGATCGGCCAGCACCATCATCAGCGCGCCGGCCAGCGCGGCGCCCCAGGTCGGTACGCCCTGGTGGCCGGCCAGGTAGCGCGCCATTTCCGGCGCCGCCAGGGCCACCAGACCGACCGGCCCGACGACCGCAACCGCCAGCGCCGTGAGCACCACGGTGATGACCAGGGTGTAGACCCGCATCCGCTGCAGGCGAACGCCCAGACCCAGGGCGACCGCGTCGGCAAAGCGCATCAGGCTGAGCTGGCCGCCGAGGTACTTGGCCAGCGGCAGGCAGAGCAGCAGTCCGCCCACCAGCAGCCAGACGCTCTGGGCCGGGCGCGCGGACAGGCTGCCGACGGTCCAGGCGAAGGCCAGGTTGGCGCTGTCCATGTCGGCGCGGGCGAGCATCAGGTTGGTCAGCGCGCCGAACAGCGCGCCCACGGCGATACCGATCACGATGAACCGGTAGCCCCGGGCGCCGGCCCCGGCACTCAGGCCGAAGGCCAGGGCCGCGGCGGTGCTCGCCCCCACCAGCGCCAGCGCCGAGGGGGCCAGCGTCGTCGAGACGGCGACGATGGACGCCACGGCGAATGCGGTCGCGCCATCGTCGATGCCGATGATGCCGGGCGTCGCGAGGCGGTTGCGCGCCAGCGTCTGCAACAGGCAGCCGCCGACGCCGAGCGCCGCGCCCGTCGCCAGGGCGGCCACCAGCCGCTGCAGGCGCAGCTCGCGCACCAGGAACACATCCATGGGGTCGCCAAGGCCGAACGCCGCGGCAAGGGCGTCCGCCGGAGCCAGGTCGGCGCTGCCGGAGGCCAGGAACAGCGCGCTGGCGATCAGCAGGGCCACGCTGGTCGACAGCGCGGCCAGCAGGCCCCGCCGGTGCACCAGAAGCGCCATCCGCCCCGCCTCGATCAACCAGTAGCCTGGCGGCACATGCGATGCGCTCATCCTCACAGCCTCGGGATTCGGTGGTTACGCACGACCGCGATCAGCACCGGCGCACCGATGAACGCCGTTACCACGCCGATCGGCAGTTCGTACGGCTTGACCAGCAGGCGGGAAAAGATATCGGCCATGATCAGGATCGACGGGCCGATGAGCAGCGCCAGCAGGAGCGCACGACGCACGTCGGGGCCGGCCAGGCGCCGCGCGATGAACGGCACCACCAGACCGACGAAACTGATCGGACCGGCGGCCGAGACCGCGGTGCCGACGAGTATCGCCACGCTGAACAGGGCCACGATACGGGTCACCCGGGGGTGATGGCCCAGGCCGCTGGCCATGGTCTCGCCCAGCGCCAGGGCGGCCAGCGGGCGGATGATCGGCACCAGCACCAGCAACCCCAGCAGCAGGCCCGGCAGCGTCCAGACCAGCACCTCGTTGGAGCGCCCTGCCAGCGCGCCGATGATCCAGAAGCGGATGTCGTCGGCGGTGCGTTGGTCGTGCAGCATGATCAGGGTGCTGGCGGCGAAGAGGATGCTGCTGAAGGCGGCACCGGCCAGGACCAGCCGGACCGGGTCGTCGCCCACGCCGCGCACGCGGGTGACCAGCAGCACCAGCGCGCAACCGATCAGCGCGCCGCTGATGGCCACCGCGAGGTTGGCGCTGCTGGAGCTGGTGCCCAGGCTGACGGCCAGCACCACCGCGAACGAGGCGCCGGCGCTGACGCCCAGCAGCCCGGGCTCGGCCAGGGGATTGCGGGTGGCGGACTGCAGCACGGTGCCGGCCGCCCCCAGGGCGACACCCACCAGGATACCCAGCAGGGTACGCGGCAGGCGCAGTTCGGTGATCACGAAGCGCGCATCGGGATCGGCGACGCCACCCAGCGCCATCAGGCTGCGCCAGGGGCTGACCTGACCTGCGCCGAACAGCAGGCTCGCCAGAATCAGGAGCAGTAACGCCGCAACGGCCAGCAGAAGCATCCTGCCGAGCGACCGGTGCGTGGAACTCATTGGGTCAACAGGATCCGCTCCACGTCGTCGAGCAGCCGCTCGGCGGCGATCACGCCCGAACCGCTGGACCAGAGCTGGCCGTCGACTGTCGCCATCTGCCCGTTCTTGACCGCCTCGAGGCGGGTGAACGCGGGTTGCCGGGAAGCCTGCTGCAGGGTTTCCTCCCCTTGCGGGTTGAGGGTCGCGACCAGCAGCCAGTCGGCATCGGCGCGGCTGAGGTTTTCCAGGCTCAGCGTATCGCTGTGCGGCTTGTTGCCCAGCTGGCCGGCCAGTTCGGGGGTTTCCAGGCCGAGCTGGCGCAGGATCTGCCCGGCGAACACCTTGTTCGACATCAGGATCGGTCCCTGGGGGTTCCAGCGCAGCAGGGACACGCTGAGCGCCTCGGGCAGTCGCTGCGCGAGGGAGGCGGCGCGCTCGTCGAAGCGGGCGATCAGCTGGTCGGCCTGTTCGGCCTTGTCCATCGCGCTGGCGTACTCACGCGCACGCTCGCGCCAGTCGCTCATCGAGCTGGTGCGGGGGATCACCGTCGGTGCGACGCGGCTGAGCAGCGCGTAGGTCTGGTCGCTGATGAATTCCGAAGCGAGGATCAGGTCCGGCTTGGTTCGCAGGATGGCTTCGAGGTTCGGCTCCCGGGTCGAGCCGACGATGGTGACGGCGCCCGCCTTGTCCTTGAGGTATTCGCTCACGCCTTCGGCGCCGCGCGTCGCGACGGTGCCGACCGGCTGGATGCCGAGCGCCAGGACCAGATCGAGTGCGCCTTCGTCCAGGGTCACGACGCGCTGGGGGGTCGACTCGATCTTCACCGGACCTTTGGCGGTGTCCAGGGTCCGCGTCTGCGCGTGGGACAGCCCTGTGCACAGGCTTGCAAGAAGTACCGCGGCGATTGAAAACGTCCGCAGCACGCCGGAGCGACGCTGGGTAGAGGTGATGGACATACCGATCCTCGTCGTAGGGACAATGGCGCCCTCGCCATTGGAATGATTCTCATCAACGGGAAACTCTACCAAATCGCCGCCGCTCAAGCATAGGTTGCTAACTATTCAGGGTTCGGAATACGTAACAGAAGCTGTTGGTGCCGGTATCAAGGGGCTCGAATAGGCGGATTTCCGCCGATCCTTGAAGACGATGAGCGGAACTATGCCGTCGATGCGGGATCGTGGCGGCGCTTCGCCCCGGAGCGCCGCCGATTGCCGGACTGGCACGGCGCATGCTATGTGTTCGGTGTTCGATGCGACGACCAATGACAAGAATGCATGCCGCCATCGCCCCAGCCTTCCATGAAGCGCTCCTCGATAACGCCCACGTGTTCTTGCTCATTCGCCCCAGGGCGAAGCCGTATCGTTTTGTCGTGAAAATCAGCGTTACTAATAACAATGAAACGGAGATCTTCCATGAAACTGAGCAAGCGCTTTACCCTGCTCGCCGCCGCTGCGGCCTTCAGCGCCAGCACTGCGGCCGTCGCCGCACCCACCTTCATCAACATCCTCACCGGCGGTACCAGCGGTGTGTACTACCCGATCGGCGTCGCCCTGTCGCAGCAGTACAACAAGATCGACGGTGCCAAGACCTCGGTCCAGGCCACCAAGGCCTCGGTGGAAAACCTGACGCTGCTGCAAGCCGGACGTGGGGAGCTGGCTTTCGCACTGGGTGATTCGGTCGCCGACGCCTGGAACGGTGTCGAAGACGCCGGCTTCAAGGTGCCGCTGAAGAAGCTGCGTGCTGTCGCCGGGACCTACCCGAACTACATCCAGATCGTCGCCAGCCGCGATTCGGGCATCAAGACCCTGGAAGACCTCAAGGGCAAGCGCATCTCCGTCGGCGCGCCAAAGTCCGGTACCGAGCTCAACGCCCGTGCGATCTTCAAGGCCGCCGGCCTGACCTACAAGGACATGGGCACCGTTGAATTCCTGCCCTACGCCGAGTCGGTCGAACTGATCAAGAACCGTCAGCTCGATGCCACCCTGCAGTCCTCCGGCCTGGGCATGGCGGCGATTCGCGACCTGGCCTCGACCATGCCGATCACCTTCGTCTCGATTCCCGAAGACGTGGTCGCCAAGATCGACAACGCCGCCTACCTGTCCGCCAACATCCCGGCCGACACCTATGACGGCCAGTCTGCCGACGTTCCCACCGTGGCCATCAACAACATCCTGGTGACCCACGAAGGCGTGTCCGACGAAGTGGTCTACCAGATGACCAAGCTGATGTTCGACAACCTCGAACGCCTGGGCACCGCGCATTCCGCCGCCAAGGACATCAAGCTGGACCAAGCCGCCGAGAACCTGCCGATCCCGCTGCACCCGGGCGCCGAGCGGTTCTACAAGGAAGTTGGCGTCATCAAGTAACGCCCCCGGTGCCGGATCGCATCCGGCACCTCTTCCTTCGGGCGCCGGGCCCAGACCGGCCCGGCGCACCTTCGCACCTGCACGTTGTACTGAGGCATTGCTTCCATGAGCGAGCAAAACCAGGGTCTGGCGGCCACGCCCGCAGATTGGCCGAAAGCGCTGTTTTATGTGGCGCTGCTGTTCTCCACCTTTCAGATCATTACCGCAGCCTTCCATCCGTTCTCGTCCCAGGTGCTGCGCGCCGGGCACGTGGGCTTCCTGCTGCTGCTGGTCTATCTGAGTTTCCCCGCAGTCGGCAAGGATCGCCCCTGGCAACCGCTGGCCTGGGTACTGGGTCTGGCCGGCGCGGCGACGGCGCTGTACCAATGGTATTTCGAGGCCGACCTCATCCAGCGCTCCGGTGACCTGACCACCGCCGACTTCGCCATCGGCGTGATCCTCACCGTGCTGATCTTCGAAGCGGCGCGCCGGGTCATGGGCATCGCCCTGCCGATCATCTGCGGCCTGTTCCTGGCCTACGGGCTGCTCGGCGAATACCTGCCGGGCGATCTGGCGCACCGTGGCTACGGTCTGGACCAGATCATCAATCAGCTGGCCTTCGGGACCGAGGGCTTCTACGGTACGCCGACCTACGTCTCGGCGACCTACATCTTCCTGTTCATCCTGTTCGGTGCCTTCCTCGAGCAAGCCGGGATGATCAAGCTGTTCACCGACTTCGCCATGGGCCTGTTCGGTCACAAGATCGGCGGCCCGGCCAAGGTGTCGGTGGTGTCCTCGGCGCTGATGGGCACCATCACCGGATCGGGCGTGGCCAACGTGGTCACCACCGGGCAGTTCACCATCCCGCTGATGAAACGCTTCGGCTACCGCCCGGCCTTTGCCGGGGGCGTCGAGTCCACCGCCAGTATGGGTAGCCAGCTGATGCCTCCGGTGATGGGCGCCGTCGCGTTCATCATGGCCGAGACCATCAACGTGCCCTTCATCGAAGTCGCCAAGGCCGCCCTGGTGCCCGCCCTGCTCTACTTCGGTTCGATCTTCCTGATGGTGCACCTGGAAGCCAAGCGGGCCGACCTCAAGGGCCTGCCGAAAGAGGAATGCCCCAGCGCCTGGAAGGCGGTCAAGGAACGCTGGTTCCTGCTGATTCCGCTGGGCGTGCTGATCTACCTGCTGTTCTCCGGCCGCACGCCGTTGTTCTCCGGCATGGTCGGCCTGGCCCTGACCGCCATCGTGATCCTCGGGTCGGCGGTGATTCTGCGGGTCTCCGCGCTGGGCTTGCGCATCGCCTTCTGGGTCGCGCTGGGGATACTCTGCGCCGGCTTCTTCCAGCTCGGCATCGGGGTCATCTTCGGGGTCATCGCGGCGCTGGTCGCCGTCTGCTGGTTCATCAAGGGCGGCCGCGAGACACTGGTGCTGTGCCTGCATGCACTGGTCGAAGGCGCCCGTCATGCGGTCCCGGTGGGCATCGCCTGCACCCTGGTCGGGGTGATCATCGGCGTGGTCTCGCTGACCGGCGTGGCCTCCACCTTCGCCGGCTACATCCTCGCGATCGGCCAGGACAACCTGTTCCTCTCGCTGATACTGACGATGGTGACCTGTCTGGTGCTGGGCATGGGCATCCCGACCATTCCCAACTACATCATCACCAGCTCGATCGCCGCGCCTGCCCTGCTGGAACTGGGCGTGCCGCTGATCGTCTCGCACATGTTCGTGTTCTATTTCGGCATCCTCGCCGACCTGACGCCCCCGGTGGCGCTGGCCTGCTTCGCCGCGGCGCCTATCGCCAAGGAGCGTGGCCTGAAGATCAGCTTCTGGGCGGTACGCATCGCGCTGGCCGGCTTCGTAGTGCCGTTCATCGCCGTCTACTCGCCAGCGCTGATGCTCCAGGGCGACAGCTGGGGCGCGACGATCTACGTGATCGCCAAGGCGGGCCTGGCCATCTTCCTCTGGGCGATCGCCTCAATCGGCTACCTGCGTGTCCGGCTGGCCTGGTGGGAACGCCTGGTGGCGGCGGCCGGCGGTGCGACGCTGATCATCGCGCTGCCGATCACCGACGAGATCGGCTTCGCCCTCGGTGCCCTGGTACTCGCTGCGCACTACTGGCGTAGCCGCGCCAGCAAGGCGGTCGCTGCGTGATAGGCCTGTGCCTGGGTCTGGCGGGCAGCGTCTGGATGACGCTGCCCGTGCCGGAATTCACCCTGGCCTGGAATCACACCATCGAGAAGATTCGCTGGGAAGAGGATTACCGCGTGACGCCGCAGGGGCTGCTGCTCGGCGAAGCGCGGGTCAAGGGTTCAGGTGCCGGCATGGAGATCCCGGACGGCGCCGAACTGCGCAATGGCAGCTGGCACTACCAACGCTCGCTACCGCCGTTGCAACCGCTGCGAGTCGGGCGTACGCCCGAAGCCGGTGACTACCAACTGTGTTTCGACCAGCGCTGCCATGCACTGAGTGAATGGCTCGGTCCGCCACGAGCGGATCGTCCGGCGCTGGAACTCTGGAGCTGCGACGCTTCCCCAGCCGAGCAGCCCTGAGCCCCTGGCGGCGTCCTGCGGCGTCCGTTCCACGTGAAACCCCCATGGATACCAGGCTTGAAGCCCGAGGCAGCGCTCAGTCCTGTGGCGCCAGCCAGGTGCCCTGGCTGTTCTGCTCACAGGCCGGCTTGAGGAAGCGCGCGTCGGTATCCACGCCGTAGTAGTGGATGTCCTGCCGATAGGCGATGTTGGACACCTGGGCGTTCTCGCAGATGCCAAAGGCACCGGTCGGACACTGCTCGACGAACTCGACCTCCACCTCCTGGCCCGGTATCTGCGGCTGGCAGAAACCGGTACGGAACAGCTCGGCCGGAATGCTGCGATTTTCCTGGCAGAGCTTCACGTCCACCCGCTCGCCCTGGCTGTGAATGATGCAGGCCTCGGCCCAGACCTGGCTGCTCGCCAGCAGCAGGGGTAACAGCAATAGACGCATGACACTTCTCTCCGTCGAAACGCGGCGACTCTAGCATGAGCCCTGCGGCAAAGGGCTTCCTGTGCGCCCGAGAAGTGCGCACCATAGCGCCATGCTGAAGAATATCCCCACCCACCTGATCGCCGGCCCCCTCGGTGCCGGCAAGACCAGCCTGATCCGCGCCCTGCTGGCTCAGAAGCCGGACGATGAACGCTGGGCGGTGCTGATCAACGAGTTCGGGCTGATCGGCCTCGACGCCGCCCTGCTGCATCAGGATGCCGCCGGGGTGAGCCTCGCGGAGGTGGCCGGCGGCTGCCTGTGCTGCGTCAACGGCCTGCCCTTCCAGATCGGCCTGACCCGCCTGCTGCGCAAAGCCCGGCCGGATCGCCTGCTGATCGAGCCATCCGGGCTCGGGCATCCCCTCGAACTGCTGCGTCAGTTGCGCGAGCCGCCCTGGCGTGGCGTGCTGCAGGTCCAGCCGGCACTGGTGGTCCTCGACGCCGCCGCGCTGGCGCTGGGCGCGCCCCTGCCGGCCGAACAGAGCCAGGCGGCCGAAACGGCGGGATTACTGGTCTTGAACAAGAGCGCGACGCTGAACGAACACGAGCGCGCACGCGTGCTCGAACGCCTGCCGGTTCGACCGTTTCACTGGAGCGAACAGGGCGCGCTCCTGTTGTCGCAGCTGCCGACCCGGGTCGAGGCGGATACGCTGGAGACAGACGGCGAGCTGCCGGCCGTGTCCGCCGCCGCCCCGGGCACGCTGTGGACGGCGCCCGAGGTGCCGATCTGCCAGGTTCAGGAGCAGCCGGAAGGCTGGAGCATCGGCTGGCGCTGGCATCCGAGCCAGCGGTTCGATCGGTTGCGCCTGCAGCACTGGCTGGCTGGGCTCGACTGGCGCCGGGCGAAACTGATCGTGCACGCCGACCAGGATTGGTGCGCCGCCAATGCGCTCGCCGGCCAGCCGCTGTCCTTCAGCCCCAGCGCCTGGCGCCGCGACTCGCGGATCGAGCTGATCTTCGATACGCCCCAGGCGCAGGCGCCCCTGATGCAGGCGCTCGCCGCCTGCCGGCTGGCAGGTTGACGCGCCGACTCAGTCGCGGCTGCGCCGCCATTCATCGAGCTGGATCACCTGCCCGCCCGACTCGGCCCGGGCTTCGAACGGATGCGCCGCCATCTCGATCGGGCCGGCGCGCATGCCGAACATCAGGATGCTGCCCTGGTGGCGCTGCTCGCCCGTCACGGTGAATTCGAAACCGTAGCGGCGCGCCAACCGGCGGCGACCGTTGCGGTCGCGCACCCAGGCCAGTCGCCGGAACGCGACATTGCCGTCGAGCAGTTCGACATCCATCTTCTCGCAATGCCGCCGAACCGCCTGCAGGGCCCGCTCGCGGATGCCGTGGCCGTGCCACAGCCAGGCCAGGCCGCCGAGCAGCAGCAAAAACAGCGTCAGGTTGCCCAGCGTCAGCATCTCTCGTCCCACCGGTGAAAGGCGTGCAGCTTAACGGGTTTGTGCCCCGACGAATAACCACCGGGCGGGGATGTTTGCCTTTAGTTGCCATATCAACTAAAAATGTAGATATGGCAACAAAGAGAGGTGCCTCCATGTTATCCACCGCCCTGCCTCGGCATGACGACGAACTGGCCAGCGAAGAAGGCCGCCGCGACCTGGCGCGGGTGATCGGCGCCCTCTTCGATCGCTGGCAGCTCGACACCGAGGTGCAGATGCAACTGCTCGGCATGAGTCCGAAGAGCCGCAAGCAACTGCCCCGCTATCGCGCCGGCGAGCAGCCCTTGCCCGGCAGCCGCGACGTGCTCGACCGCGCCGGCTACCTGCTGGGCATTCACAAGGGGCTGCGCCTGCTGTTTCCCGAAGACGAAACGCTGCGCTTCAGCTGGGTACACCGGCGCAACGGCGCCCTGGAGGGCGCCACGCCCCTGGAGGTGATGGTCCGCGACGGCCTGCTCGGCATCGCCCGGGTGGCCCGGCTGGTCGACTTCCAGCGGGGTCGTTGATGAACCTGCTCGACACCACCTGCGACTTCACCGGATCGGTCTATCGCAACATCGTCTCGCTGCGCGTCTCGGCAAACCTGTTCGACGACCTGGTCAGCGACGAGCGCGCCCAGGACGTGGCCAACGCGGCGGAGATGCGGGTACGTACGGTGGGGCCCGGCGTGATCGAGCGTGGCCTGGCCTACAGCGAGGCGATCGGCTATCCCTTCGAAGCCGACCGCAGCGTCGCCAGCCGTTTCGGCGACGGCACCAACCGGGTCTGGTATGGCGCGCTGGACGAGGACACCGCGCTGGCCGAGACCTGCTACCACCAGATCCAGATGCTGCGCCAGGTCGAAGGCATCGACCGGGTGGTGACACACTATCGCAAGGTCTGGCAGGTCCAGGCGGCCGGCCTGTTCATGGATCTGCGCGAAAAGCTGACGCTGTGCCCCGCGCTGGTCGGCGACGACTACGCGCTGCCGCAGTCCATTGGCAAGCGCCTGGCCCACGAGGGGCTTCCGGGCGTGCTCTATCCCTCGGCGCGCTGGCAGGGAGACTGCCTGGCCACCTTTCGCGCCTCGCCGCTGAGCCAGCCGGTGCAGCTCTACGACCTGACCTACCACATCGACCCACGGGCCGGCTGCGTCGATGTCGAGCGTGAACCGGGACGACTGCTGCGCCGGCTCTGCCTGGGCGATCTCAGGCGGGCAGCCGACGGTTGAGCCGTTCTCAGCTTTCCAGCCAGACGTCGCGCGCCCAATGCCAGACCGAATCCCAGGTTTCGTCGGTCAGCGTCAGCTCGTCACCGTCCCACAGCGTCACCTGCCCTTCGATGTCGACCACGTAGTAGTCGCGTCCGTCCTGGCAGATCGGCACCAGATCGCGAGGCACGCCGTCGTCCCAGGCGTTGGCGGCGACTTCCGGCAGATAGGTGTGGGATTGGGGGTCGGTCGCGGTGACAGGCTCCAGGCGGCCGTACACCACGTCGCTGACCTTGAGCAGGAACTCGCGCAGCTCGAAGGGCAGGTTGATCAGCAGCTGCTCCTCGATTTCCACCAGCACATCGTCGTCAGGCAGCTCCAGCGGAACCGGAACCGGCTCGTTCAGCTCCCGCAGCTGTTCGATTACTTCTTCCACAGTGGTCTCCTCGATAAGGTCGTGCAAGCGCCACGGCGCGCTGGCGCCGGCGGCTCGCCCAGTGTCACCGATCCCCCTGCCGCCGTGCCCGTGCGGCACGCCGAACGCGCGAATAGGCGGACCGTACGGTGCTGATATCGGCCAGCCCCGCTCGGACTGAAGCACCCCGAATGTGATGTCGCTCGAACGGTTCGGATAACGTTGCCAACGGGACACCCGCTCGATTCGCCCGCCGCGGCAGCAGCCCACGCTCGCCCCTGAAGGGAGCGCCAGCGCCACTGCTGACCCCTGTGCACGCGACAGGTGCACGACCGCTCATCAGCTGCCGCCACGCCGGCCGAACAGAAGGCAGGCCTGCCGCTCTCAATTCTGGGCTCCGGGTAGTCATCGGTCCGAGCGCCTGGCTGTGGCCTCTCGCCACCCGATCACAACAACAAGAAGGTAAAGCCATCATGAACTGCCGTGACTCCCGCTCACGCGGCGCCGCGTTCGTGCGCCCGTGGTTGCTCGTCCCGCTCGTCCTGGCCGCCGAGCCCGCCCTCGCCGCCTCCTGCGCGAGCTTCGTCGGCCTGTCGATACCCGCCGAGGCCATCGGCCTGCCCACCCGCGGCGCCCGCGTCACCGCCGCGGTCCCGATGCCGGCCGGCGGAACCGCGCCGCAGACCTATGGCGCCTACTGCGAGCTGTCGGCCGACATCCTGCCGGTCGATCCCACCGCGCCGCCCATCCGCATGCGCCTGGCGCTGCCCGAGCAATGGAACCGCCGCGCGCTGATGCTCGGCGGGGGCGGCTACAACGGCACCATCCCCAATGTGGCCGGCAACATTCCCGCCGGCCCGGTGGATCGTCCCCTGCCGCTCGGCCGTGGTTATGCGGTGTTCGGCAGCGATTCGGGCCACACCGCCAACCCGCTGAGCCCCGGCGACTTCGCCTGGAACGAGGAGGCGCTGGCCAACTATGCCCACGATGCGTTGAAGAAGACCCGCGATACCGCTATCTACCTGATCCAGCGGCGCTACGGCCAGGCGCCCGAGCGCAGCTATTTCGCCGGCGGTTCGACCGGCGGGCGCGAAGCCTTCGCCGTGGTGCAGAAGTGGCCGACCGACTTCCAGGGCGCGATCGCTCTCTACCCGGCCTACAACGCCGCGGCGCTGGACCTGCAGATCGGCCGCATCAGCCGTGCGCTGGCCCGGCCGGATGCCTATCCGAGCCTCACGCAGCGTGCCGCCCTGCTGGAAGCGGCGATGCAGGCCTGCGACGGGCTGGACGGCGTGCAGGACCGCATCATCAGCCACCAGGCCGCCTGCAATGCTCGCTTCGACCCGGCCAGGGCCACCCTGAACGGCCGCCCGCTGCGCTGCCCGGGTGGGGCCAACAGCGGCAGTGACTGCCTGTCCGATGCGCAGATCGCGTCGTTCCGGGTGCTCGACACCCCGATACGCTTCAACTTCCGGCTGGCCAGCGGCGAACGCGGCTACCCGGGTTTCAACACCTGGGGCACCGACTGGGGCCGGCCGGGCGGCGACGTGCAGGCGCTGGTCAACCGCCTGGGCCTGAACACCCTGCAGCCGACCTACCCGATGCCGGTGCACGGCACCGGCTTCGCCGAGGGCGCACCCTACCATTCGGGCTTCTGGGACGAGTGGGTGCGCCACTTCGTGACGCGCAACCCGACCTTCAACTCGCTCACCCTCGACCCGGCCAACCCCGGCCCCTGGGCCGCGCGCATCAGCCAGTTGTCGCTGCGCCAGGACGTGGTCCAGACCGACCTCAGCGCCTTCGCCCGCAACGGCGGCAAGTTGCTAATGGCGCACGGCACCTCCGACCAGCTGGTCAGTACCCGTGCCTCCGCCGACTACTACGAGCGGCTGCAGCGCGACATGGGCCGTGGGCGCACCTGGCAGTTCGTCCGCTATTACGAGATCCCGGGCTACGCGCACGCGGCGAGCACCGTGTTCAACGCCGCCTGGGATTCGCTCGGCGCGCTGGAGGCCTGGGTCGAACAGGGCCGCCCACCGCGCCGCCAGGTGGTCACCGACACCGTCGCCGTCCCCGGCCGCACCCGCCCGCTGTGCGACTACCCGGCCTGGCCGAAGTACCGCGGCAAGGGCGACGTGAATGCGGCCGAGAGCTTCGTGTGCGTCAAGGACGGCGGGCACGGGCGGTAGGATCAAGCGGTAGCGCCACGGTTTCTCCCGCCGGGGAAGACGATCATGACGGCCGACGGACTATTCGCCTCAATCGCCAGGGACGGCGTCAGACCCTCGCACGTACCTGGCGCGGGCTGATGCCGAACTGGCGCTTGAAGGCGGTGGCGAAGTTGGCGGCGCTGGTGTAGCCGGCCCGCCAGGCGGCCTCGGCGACGCTGGCGCCTTCGCGCTCCAGCACCTCGCGCGCCTGCAGCAGCTTGCGCCGGCGCTGGTATTCGAACAGCGTCATGCCCTTGAGTGCGCGGAACTGCCGCTGCAGGGTGTTGGCGTTGCTGCCGACCTCACGGGCGATGCGGTCGAGCGCCCAGTCGTCCGCCTCGCCGCTGTCGAGCAACGCCAGCAGCCGCTGTAGGCGCCTATGCTCGTGCGGGCGCAGGCCCTGCGGGCTCGGCTCGCTGCCGGCCAGCGCAGCCAGCGCCTCGCCGGCGATGTCCAGGGCACGGCTTTCCAGGTACAGGCGCTGCAGCAATGGGTCGTAGCCCGGCGGATGGAGCAGCTGTTCGGCCAGGGTCAGCAGGCGCGCCGAGGGCGTCCATTGCCGGGGCTGCAGGTGGCTGCGGGAGAAGGCCTGGAGCACGCCGCGGTCCTGCAGGGCATCCAGTCCGCCGGCGTCGAACCAGTCCGGCGTCAGGCTCACCACCAGCTTGCGAATGTGGCTGCCGCGACGTGCCTGGCGGCGGAACAGCACCGGCTCGGCCATCGCCACCGCCATCCCCTGGGGCGCCTTCTGCGGCCCTTCCGCGCCCAGGCTGAACGAGCGCTCGCCGTAGCGGACGCTGCTGCGCCCCTCGAGGAAGAGCGCGAAGCTCATCCGCGGGCCGACCTCGTTCTCGGTGACGAAATCCTGCAGTTCGTGGCAATCCGAGCAGTGCAGCGACAAGCCATCGCGCAGCCGCAGCCATTGCAGCCGGCCCTCGAACAGACGGTCGTCACAGCAATTGCCCTGGGTGAGCAGCCGCAGCCCGGGCGGGCTCAGCTCGGGCAGGTCGTCGCGGTGAATGACCTGATCCGACTCGCACATGTCCTTTCCCCCGTCTCGCACTCGAGAAGCGGCTGCGCAAAGCAATTGTTCGCTCGGACAAAGGTTTCGCCGCAGCCGCGATGGCAGACTACGCGCCGACCGTAATTGTTGCAAATCATTATCATTTGATAGGCGCTGGCACCGGCCCGATCCGCCTGCTGCACAGGAGCTCCCGCATGGACAGAACGCACCGCACCCGCCCCCTGAGCCTCGGCCGCCTCATGCTGCTCGGCCTGCTGGCGCCCTTCCCGCTGAGCGCGCTGGCACAGGGCGTCGCTGCCCAGGATGCACCGCTCGAACTGGAGGCCATCACCGTCGAGGGCAACCGCCTGTACGACATGCCGCCCTCAGAGCAGACCGGTGGCTACACCGTGGACGCCGCCACCGTCGGCACCAAGACGCCCGCCGCGCTGCGCGACATCCCGCAGTCGATCACCGTGTACACCGACCGCTACATCAAGGATCGCAACTTCGTGAACCTCGACGACCTGGCCAAGTACACCGCCGGGCTGCGCACCCTGACCAACGACAGCGGGCGCTCGTCGATCTATGCGCGCGGCTACGAGTACGACGAATTCAACATCAACGGCCTGCCGGCGCCGATGGCCAGCATCCTCGGCACCGTGCCGATGCTGGCGCCCTTCGACCGGGTCGAGATCATGCGCGGGCCCTCGGGGCTGTTCAACAGCACCAGCGAGATGGGCGGCATCGTCAACATGGTGCTCAAGCGCCCGACCGAGGAATTCCAGGGCAGCGTCACCGGCCGCTACGGCAGCTTCGACACCAGCTACCTGGAGACCGACCTGTCCGGCCCGCTGACCGAATCCGGCAACGTGCGCGGACGCACCGTGATCGCCCAGGCCGACACCAACGGCGAGGTGGACTACAACGAGAACACCGCGCAGAACGTCTACGGCACCCTCGAGTTCGACCTCACCGACCGCACCACGCTGGGGCTCTCGCTGCTGCACCAGAAGAAGGACATCACCCCGCACAACGGCTACCCCACCGACACCGCCGGCAACCTGCTGGACTGGGACAGCGACACCTTCCTCGGCGCCGACTGGAACGCCTTCGACGGCCGCACCACCGACCTGATCGGCGAGCTGACCCACCGCTTCGACAACGGTGGCTACGGGCGCATCGCGGTACGCAGCTCCCGGCGTGACACCGAGTACTACTACGCCTACACCGGCGGCCCCGGCGTGAATGCCCTGGGCAACGTCGCCCTGACCAGCACCGCCCGCGATGCCGAGCAGGATGCCCTGTCGCTGGATGCCAGCTACAGCCAGCCGTTCGAGGCCTTCGGTCAGGTCAGCGAGTTCGTGGTCGGCACCGACTACAAGCGCTACGACCTGGACTACCGCAACGGGGCCGCCTCGTCCCCGCTCGGCAGCACCAACATCCATACCCATGATCCGTCCAGCGTGATCAAGCCGGCGGTCGCCTACAGCCAGCGGGTGAAGAGCGAGGAGAAGGAGTTCGGCCTGTACTCCAAGCTCACTTTCCGCCCGGTCGAGCGCCTGGCGCTGATCGGCGGCGTGCGGGTCAGCTGGTTCGACGGCGATACCAGCACCACCACCCTCGCCAGCGGCGCGCGCGTCACCAGCGACATGCAGCAGAACGCCGAAGTCACCCCCTACGCCGGCGCGGTGTTCGACCTGGACCCCTGGCATTCGCTGTACGTCAGCTACTCCAAGGTGTTCAAGCCGCAGACCAATGCCGACATCGACGGTCGCATCATCGATCCGCGCGAGGGCGAGCAGTACGAGGCGGGCATCAAGGGCAGCTACTTCGGCGGCGCGCTCAACACGCGGCTGTCGGTGTTCGAGCTGACCGACCAGAACCGCGCGGCGCGCGACCAGAACAACCTGTCCGGAACCTACTACCTGGCGATCGGCGAGGCGCGCATCCGCGGCGGCGAGATCGAGGTCAGCGGCACCCCCTTGCCGGGCTGGGACCTCATCGGCGGCTACACCTACCTGGACACCGACATCATCAAGGGCGACGCCAACGCCGTGTTCGAGCTGATGCCGCAGAACCAGGTCTCGCTGTGGAGCAACTACGCGTTGCAGGGTGGGCCCCTGGCCGGGCTGGGCCTTGGCGCCGGCGTCACCGCCGTCAGCCACTTCCAGACCGCGACCGGCATCGAGGCCCCGGGCTATGCCGTGGTGGACGCCAAGCTGTCCTACCCGCTCACCCCCAAGCTGACGGCGACCCTCGACGTGAACAACGTCCTCGATCGGGAGTACTACTCGCGGGTCGGCTCGACGGGCACCTTCAACTTCTACGGGCCCTCGCGTACCGTCCTGGTCGGCGCCCGCTACGAATTCTGATCCCAGACGCCGCCGGGCCCGGAACCGGCGGCCGCTTCGAGAGAAACGCCCGATGCCTCAATTCCACGCCCAGGTTCCCACGCCCCGCGCTTCGCGCAACATGACCCGCCTGTGCAAGCACTTGCGCCACAAGGTCGCGGTCGAGGCCGACGAGCGCCAGGCGCACATCGACTTCCCCTTCGGCCTGTGCCGGATGCACGCCGAGCCCGAGCGGTTGCTGATCGACTGCCAGGCCGAGCTCGGCGAGGCGACCGAGCGCCTGCGCTTGGTGATCGCCGCCCACCTGCAGCGCTTCTCCGGCGAGGAAGCCCTGGCGGTCGACTGGCGGGACGGCCCGCTGCCGGGCGCGCCGGCATGAAGCGCGCGCTACTGACCCTGCTGGCCACGCTGCCGGCCTGCCTGGCGGCGGCGCATGCCGCGGAGCCGACCTGGCGCCCGGTGACCCTGCCGCAGGCCGAGCAGAAGGACATCCACTCGCGCCAGACCGGCCGCGACTACCGCATCTTTCTTTCGCAGCCGCGCGGCGAAGCGCCGCCGGGCGGCTATCCGGTGCTCTACGTGCTCGACGGCAACGCGCTGTTCCCGGGGCTCGCGGTGCAGGCCGCTGCGCTGGCAGGCCGCCCCGACGCCGGCCTGCGCGATTCGGTGCTGGTGGTCGGCATCGGCTACCCGGGCGATGCCCTCTACGACCTGGACGCACGGGCGTACGACTACACCCCGGCGGTGCCGGAGGCACAGGACGAGCGCCACGGCGGCGCCGAACGCTTCCTGGCCTTCCTCGAAACCGAACTCAAACCGCTGGTGGCCGCACGCTATCCGATCGACCCGCAGCGGCAGACGCTGTTCGGCCATTCCTATGGCGGGCTGTTCGCCCTCTACACGCTGTTCCGCCACCCGGACGCCTTCCAGGGCTACGTCTCGGCCAGCCCGTCGATCTGGTGGGGCGACGGCTACCTGCTCGATGCGCGCGACCGCTTTCTCGCCGCAGCCGGCGAACAGGCGCCCTCGGCCCGGTTGCTGCTCACCGTCGGCGGTGCCGAGGAACCGACCGGCGTCGCGCCGGACGACCCGCGCGGGCGCCGCCTGGCCGAACGCCGGATGGTCGGCAATGCCCGCGAACTGGCGCAGAGCCTGGCGCCGCTGCAGGCGCACGGACTTGCCAGCGAGCTGCGCGTGCATCCGGAGGCGGACCACGGCACCAACGGCTGGCTGACCGCCATCGAGGCCCTGACCTTCGCCGCCCGGCCAGTGGCGCAGCGCCCGCCGTCGCGCCCCTGACGCCGGCGCGCGACGGGCTGCGGGCGGCCTATTCCACCGTCACCGACTTGGCGAGGTTGCGCGGCTGATCCACATCGGTGCCGCGCAGCACCGCCACGTGGTAGGACAGCAGTTGCAGCGGCAGCGTGTAGAGGATCGGCGCCAGCGCATCGTGGATGTGCGGCATCTCCACGATGTAGGTGCCCTCGCCGTTTTCGATGCCCACCTCGCGATCGGAGAACACGATGAGTTCGCCGCCACGGGCCCGCACCTCCTGCAGATTGGACTTGAGCTTTTCCACCAGCTCGTTGTTCGGCGCCACGGTCACCACCGGCATGTCTGCGTCGACCAGGGCCAGCGGGCCATGCTTGAGTTCGCCGGCCGGATAGGCCTCGGCGTGGATGTAGGAAATCTCCTTGAGCTTGAGCGCCCCTTCCATCGCCACCGGGTACTGCGCGCCGCGGCCCAGGAACAAGGTGTGGTGTTTCTCGGCGAAGTGCTCGGAGATCGCCTGCACGCTCGGGTCCATCGCCAGGGCCTCGCCCAGGCGGGTCGGCAGGCGCCGCAGCTCGGCCACCAGCTCCGCCTCGATCCCCGGTGCCAGGGTGTCACGGCTGCGCCCGAGCGAGAGCGTCAGCAGCATCAGGGCCACCAGCTGGGTGGTGAACGCCTTGGTGGAGGCGACGCCGATTTCGGGCCCGGCCTGGGTCAGCAGGGTCAGGTCCGACTCGCGCACCAGCGAGCTGATGCCCACGTTGCAGATCGCCAGGCTCGCCAGGTAGCGCCCGTCCTTCTCGCTGCGCGCCTTGGCGTTGCGCAAGGCGGCCAGGGTATCGGCGGTTTCGCCGGACTGGGAAATGGTCACGAACAGCGTATCGGGCTGCACCACCACGCGGCGGTAGCGGAACTCGCTGGCCACCTCGACCTGGCAGGGAATCCCGGCCAGCTCCTCGAGCCAGTACCGCGCGACCATGCCGGCGTGGTAGCTGGTGCCGCAGGCGACGATCTGCACGTTGCGCACCCGGGCGAACAGTTCCGCGGCCTGCGGGCCGAATGCGTCGACCAGCACCTGGGCGTCGCCCAGACGCCCTTCCAGGGTGCGCTGGACCACGCTGGGCTGCTCGTGGATCTCCTTGAGCATGAAATGCCGGTAGACCCCCTTGTCGGCGGCTTCGGCACCGTCGTGATACTGCACCGTCTCGCGCTCCACAGGCTGCCCGGCGGCGTCCCAGATCTGCACACTGTCACGGCGGATCTCGGCGATGTCGCCCTCCTCCAGGTACATGAAGCGGTCGGTCACCTGGCGCAGCGCGAGCTGGTCGGAGGCCAGGAAGTTCTCACCCAGCCCCAGCCCGATCACCAGCGGGCTGCCGCTGCGCGCGGCCAGCAGGCGGTCCGGCTGGGCGGCGCTGATCACCGACAGGCCGTAGGCCCCGTGCAGCTCCTTGACCGCGGCCTTGAGCGCCTCGGCCAGGTCACCCAGCGCCTTGAGCTTGCGGTCGAGCAGATGGACGATGACCTCGGTGTCGGTCTCGGAGGTGAACAGGTAGCCCTGGCTCTTGAGTTCGTTTCGCAGCGCCTCGTGGTTTTCGATGATGCCGTTGTGCACCACCGCCAGGTTGCTGCCGGAAAAATGCGGATGGGCGTTGCGCTCGCTCGGTGCGCCGTGGGTGGCCCAGCGGGTATGGGCGATGCCTATCCGGCCGGCCAGCGGCTCCTGCTGCTGGGCCTGTTCCAGTTCGGCCACCTTGCCCACGCGACGCAGGCGCTGCAGCTGGCCTCCGGCGTCGATGACGGCCAGACCCGCGCTGTCGTAGCCCCGGTACTCGAGGCGCTTGAGGCCTTCGAGGAGGATGGCGGTGATGTTGCGTTCGGCGATGGCGCCCACGATGCCACACATACGTAGCTCTCCTAGGAATGGTCGGAGCGGGCGCAGATGATTCGCACGCCCCGCTCCTGAATGGCGACGCGAGCCTGTTCGTCGAGGCGCTCGTCGGTGATGAGGGTATGGATGCTGCTCCAGGGCAGCTCCAGGTTCGGAATCCTGCGACCGATCTTGTCGGCCTCGGCCAGCACGATGACCTCCCGCGCGACCTCGGCCATCACGCGCGACAGCCCGAGCAGCTCGTTGAAGGTGGTGGTACCGCGCTGCAGGTCGATGCCGTCAGCCCCGATGAACAGCTGGTCGAAGTCGTAGCTGCGCAGGACCTGTTCGGCGACCTGCCCCTGGAAGGATTCGGAATGCGGGTCCCAGGTTCCGCCGGTCATCAGCAGCACCGGCTCGTGTTCCAGGTCGCGCAGCGCATTGGCGACGTTCAGGGAATTGGTCATGACCACCAGGCCGGGCTTGCGTCCCAGCTCGCCGATCATCGCCGCCGTGGTGCTGCCGCTGTCGACGATGATGCGCGCGTGCTCGCGAATGCAGCCCACGGCGGTACGGGCGATCGCCGCTTTCCATGGCGACAGTGGCTGGCTGCTTTCACCGATCAGCTCCTGGGGGAGCGGCACCGCGCCACCGTAGCGGCGCAGCAGCAAGCCGTTCTTCTCCAGGGCCGCGAGGTCCTTGCGGATCGTCACCTCGGATGTTTCGAACCGCTTGGACAAGGCTTCCACGCTGACCTCGCCCTGCTCGGCGAGCAGGGCGAGGATGGCGTGGCGGCGCTGTGGCGTATTGCGTTTCGACATTTAAAGTTTCGATTCGAAAGTTAAACGAAATCGAATCAAAACATAGTGCCGCGCCTGCCGCAAGCCGTCCGCTGAAAATCCGGAACGGCGCCACGGTTACGTCGAGCGACGTACGCTCAGTCCTTTTTCTGCTTCTGCGGCCGGCTCCAGCCTTCGATCAAGGCCTGGCGCGCCCGTCCGAGTGCCAGCGTATGGGCCGGGACGTCGCGGGTGATGGTCGAGCCGGCCCCGGTCGTGGCGCCGTCGCCCAGCTTCACCGGTGCCACCAGCGCGCTGTTGGAACCGATGAAGACGTCCTCGCCCAGCTCAGTGCGCCATTTGTTGGCGCCGTCGTAGTTGCAGGTGATGGTGCCGGCGCCGATGTTACTGCGCGCGCCGATGTCCGCATCGCCCAGGTAGCTCAGGTGCCCGGCCTTGGCACCTTCGCCGAGGCGCGCATTCTTCACCTCGACGAAATTGCCGACGTGGGCCCTGGCTTCCAGCACCGCCCCCGGACGCAGGCGTGCGAACGGACCGCAATCGGCGCCCTCGCCCACCTCGGCGCCTTCCAGGTGGCTGTTGGCCTTGACCACCGCGCCCTTGCGCAGCGTGCTGTCGCGGATCACGCAATTGGGGCCGATGCTGACGCCGTCCTCGATGACCACATGGCCTTCGAGGATGACGTTGATGTCGATGGTCACGTCGCGCCCGACCGTGGCATGGCCGCGCAGGTCGAACCGCGCCGGGTCCAGCAACGTCACGCCCTGGCTCATCAGTCGCTGCGCCGCGCGCTTCTGGAAATGCCGCTCGAGCTCGGCGAGCTGCGCACGGTCATTGGCGCCCTGCACTTCCATTGCGTCCAGCGGCTGTTCGGTGGCCACACGCAGGCCGTCGGAGACCGCCATGGCGATCACGTCAGTCAAGTAGTACTCGCCCTGGGCGTTGCTGTTGGAGAGCCGCCCCAACCAATCGCCCAGGCGCTCGCCCGGCACCGCGAGAATGCCGGTGTTGCCTTCGCGAACGGCGCGCTGTTCGGGCGTCGCGTCCTTGTGCTCGACGATGGCGGTGACCTGCCCGTGCGCATCGCGCAGGATGCGTCCGTAGCCGGTGGGGTCGGCCAGTTCGACGGTGAGCAGGGCCAACTGCTCGGCCGTTACCTGCTGCAGCAGGCGCTGCAGGGTCTGCGCCTCGATGAGCGGCACGTCGCCATAGAGGATCAACACGCGCGAGGCGCTCAACGACGGCAAGGCCTGGGCGACGGCGTGGCCGGTCCCCAGCTGCTCGGCCTGAACCACGAAATTGAGGTCCTCGGCCTGCAACCGTTCGCGCACCTTTTCCGCCCCGTGGCCGATCACCACGTGGATGCCCTGCGGCTCGAGCTGGCGAGCGGTTTCGATGACATGACCGAGCATGGACGTGCCGGCGACGGGATGCAGCACCTTCGGCAGGGACGAACGCATGCGTGTGCCCTGGCCGGCGGCGAGGATGACGATATCGAGGGACATGGGACGAGATCCTGGAACAGACGTGAAAGCAGCCTAGGCCCGCATCGCCGATTGCTCAACGGCCGGGCAAAGACCTCTGGAGAGGAAAAGAAAAAGGGTAGCCGAGGCTACCCTTTTCGTTCAACGCGATGCAGTGGCCGCTATCAGCCACGGCCACCGAACTTCTTGCGCATCTGCTGCACGGTACGCAGCTGAGCCGCAGCTTCGGCCAGTTGCGCAGCAGCGGAGCCGTAGTCGAACTCGGCGCCCTTCTCGTGCAGTGCCTTCTCGGCCGCCTTGACGGCAGCCTGCGCAGCAACCTCGTCCAGATCCTTGGCGCGCGTCGCGGTATCGGCGAGAACCTTCACCATGTTCGGCTGCACTTCGATGAAGCCGCCGGAGATGTAGAAGACTTCCTCGTCGCCACCCTGCTTGATCACGCGAACCGGACCCGGCTTGAGGTCGGTCAGCAGCGGCGCGTGGCCCGGCAGGATACCGATGTCGCCCAGGTGACCATGGGCAACCACCATCTCCACCAGCCCCGAGAACAGCTCTTCTTCCGCGCTGACGATGTCGCAATGGACTGTCATAGCCATACCTATGCCTCGGTGTGTTCAGCCTCCGCCAGGCATGCCTGGCAGAGGTCCGATCGGGCGCCCGTCGCCGGGCGCGCCAGTTACAGTTTCTTGGCCTTCTCGATGGCTTCGTCGATGGTACCGACCATGTAGAACGCCTGCTCCGGCAGGTGATCGTAGTCACCGTTGAGGATGCCGGCGAAACCACGGATGGTTTCCTTCAGCGAAACGTACTTGCCCGGTGCACCGGTGAAGACTTCGGCCACGAAGAACGGCTGCGACAGGAAGCGCTGGATCTTACGAGCGCGCGATACCAGCTGCTTGTCCGCCTCGGACAGCTCGTCCATACCCAGGATGGCGATGATGTCCTTCAGTTCCTTGTAGCGCTGCAGCACGTACTGGACGCCGCGAGCGGTGTCGTAGTGCTCCTGGCCGATGACCAGCGGATCCAGCTGACGCGAGGTCGAATCGAGCGGGTCGACCGCAGGGTAGATACCCAGCGAGGCGATGTCGCGCGACAGAACGACGGTGGCGTCCAGGTGGGCGAAGGTGGTCGCCGGGGACGGGTCGGTCAGGTCGTCCGCAGGTACGTAGACGGCCTGGATCGAAGTGATCGAACCCTGCTTGGTGGAGGTGATGCGCTCCTGCAGAACGCCCATCTCTTCGGCCAGGGTCGGCTGGTAACCCACCGCGGACGGCATACGGCCCAGCAGTGCGGATACTTCGGTACCGGCGAGGGTGTAACGGTAGATGTTGTCGACGAACAACAGAACGTCACGGCCTTCGTCACGGAACTTCTCGGCCATGGTCAGGCCGGTCAGCGCAACGCGCAGACGGTTGCCCGGCGGCTCGTTCATCTGGCCGTATACCAGGGCTACCTTGTCGAGAACGTTGGAGTCCTTCATCTCGTGGTAGAAGTCGTTACCCTCACGAGTACGCTCACCCACACCGGCGAACACCGAATAACCGCTGTGCTCGATGGCGATGTTACGGATCAGCTCCATCATGTTCACGGTCTTGCCGACACCGGCACCACCGAACAGACCGACCTTACCGCCCTTGGCGAACGGGCAAACCAGGTCGATGACCTTGATGCCGGTTTCCAGCAGCTCGTTGCCACCGGCCTGCTCCGCATAGCTCGGCGCCGGACGATGGATGCCCCAGCGCTCTTCTTCGCCGATCGGGCCGGCTTCGTCGATGGGGTTGCCCAGGACGTCCATGATGCGGCCCAGGGTCGCCTTGCCGACCGGTACGGAGATGGCCGCGCCGGTGTTGCTGACGTCCAGACCACGCTTGAGGCCTTCGGTCGAACCCATGGCGATCGAACGAACGATGCCGTCGCCCAGCTGCTGCTGGACTTCCAGGGTGGTTTCCGCGCCGATGACTTTCAGCGCGTCATACACGTTCGGTACCTGATCGCGCGGAAATTCCACGTCGATGACGGCGCCGATGATTTGAACGATACGTCCGCTACTCATGTTTGGTTCCTCTGAATATTTGAACCGTTCTTAAACCGCGGCAGCGCCGCCGACGATTTCCGAAATTTCCTGAGTGATCGCAGCCTGACGGGCCTTGTTGTAGACCAGTTGCAGGTCGCCGATCAGCTCACCGGCGTTGTCGGTTGCGTTCTTCATGGCGATCATCCGCGCCGCCTGTTCGGCAGCACCGTTCTCGACCACCGCCTGGTAGACCTGGGACTCGATGTAGCGAACCAGCAGCGCGTCCAGCAGTTGCTGGGCGTCGGGCTCGTACAGGTAATCCCACTGCCCCTTGGGCGCGGTCTCATCGTTCCCGGCGGCCAGCGGTAGCAATTGCTCGACGCTCGGCTGCTGGGTCATGGTGTTGATGAACTTGTTCGACACCAGGTACAGACGGTCCAGACGGCCTTCGTGGAAAGCGTCCAGCATGACCTTCACGCTACCGATCAGGTCGTTGATCGAGGGCTCTTCGCCGAGGTGGCCGATCGCTGCGATGACGTTGCCGCCGTAGCTGCGGAAGAAGCTCGCACCCTTGTTGCCGATCACACCGAGGTCGGCCTCGACATTGCTGTCGTGCCATTCCTTCATGTTCTTGATCAGCGCCTTGAACAGGTTGATGTTCAGGCCGCCGCACAGACCACGGTCGGTGGACACGACGATGTAGCCAACCCGCTTGACCGGGCGCTCCACCATGAACGGATGGCGGTATTCCGGGTTGGTGTTGGCCAGATGGCCAATCACCTGCCGGATCCGCTGCGCATAGGGACGGCTGGCAGCCATGCGCAGTTGTGCCTTGCGCATCTTGCTGACCGCCACCTTTTCCATGGCGCTGGTGATCTTCTGCGTGCTTTTGATGCTCGCAATCTTGCTGCGAATCTCTTTTGCGCCTGCCATTTGACACCTATCGCGTTAGCAGGCGGACGCCCTGAGGGCGCCCGCTGCGGCTTACCAGCTTTGCGAAGCCTTGAACGACTCGATACCGGCCTTGATGCCTGCGTCGATCTCGTCGTTGAAGTCGCCCTTCTCGTTGATCTTCGCCAGCAGCGCGGCATGCTCGCGCTGGAAGTAGGAGATCAACGCCTGTTCGAAGGCGCCGACTTTGGCCACTT
Organism: Stutzerimonas nosocomialis; assembly: GCF_005876855.1. Taxonomy (GTDB): domain Bacteria; phylum Pseudomonadota; class Gammaproteobacteria; order Pseudomonadales; family Pseudomonadaceae; genus Stutzerimonas; species Stutzerimonas nosocomialis. The sequence continues at coordinate 50,199 of NZ_QLAE01000026.1, forward strand.
CGACGTCGGTGAGGAAACCGCGCTCGGCGGCATACAGCGAAACGGCCATCTCGCCAATCGACATCGGCGCGTACTGCTTCTGCTTCATCAGCTCGGTCACACGCTGACCATGCTCGAGCTGCTTGCGGGTGGCTTCGTCCAGGTCCGAGGCGAACTGGGCGAAGGCCGCCAGTTCACGGTACTGGGCCAGCGCGGTACGGATACCGCCCGACAGCTTCTTGATGATCTTGGTCTGCGCGGCGCCACCGACGCGGGATACCGAGATACCGGCGTTGACGGCCGGACGGATGCCTGCGTTGAACATGGCGGACTCGAGGAAGATCTGACCGTCGGTAATCGAGATCACGTTGGTCGGAACGAACGCGGAAACGTCACCGGCCTGGGTTTCGATCAGCGGCAGTGCGGTCAGCGAGCCGGTCTTGCCGGTCACGGCGCCATTGGTGAACTTCTCGACGTATTCCTCGGAAACGCGCGAAGCACGCTCCAGCAGGCGGCTGTGGAGATAGAACACGTCGCCCGGATAGGCTTCACGGCCCGGCGGACGGCGCAGCAGCAGGGAGATCTGGCGGTAGGCCACGGCCTGCTTGGAGAGGTCGTCGTACACGATCAGCGCGTCTTCGCCGCGGTCGCGGAAGTACTCGCCCATGGTGCAGCCGGAGTAAGGTGCCAGGTACTGCAGCGCAGCGGCTTCCGACGCGCTGGCAGCGACCACGATGGTGTTCGACAGCGCGCCGTGCTCTTCGAGCTTGCGTACCACGTTGGCGATGGTCGACTGCTTCTGACCGATGGCCACGTAGACGCAGCGGATGCCACTGTTGCGCTGGTTGATGATGGCGTCGACAGCCAGGGCGGTCTTGCCGATCTGACGGTCACCGATGATCAGCTCGCGCTGGCCACGGCCGACCGGGATCATCGCATCGACCGACTTGTAACCGGTCTGCACCGGCTGGTCGACCGACTTACGCCAGATCACGCCAGGCGCGACCTTTTCGACGGCATCGGTCGCCGAAGCGTTGATCGGGCCCTTGCCATCGATCGGGTTGCCCAGGGCATCGACCACGCGGCCGAGCAGTTCAGGACCGACCGGCACTTCCAGTACGCGACCGGTGCACTTGGCGCTCATGCCTTCGGTCAGGCCCAGGTAGTTGCCCAGGACCACGGCACCGACGGAGTCCTGCTCCAGGTTCAGCGCCATGCCGTAGATGCCGCCAGGGAATTCGATCATCTCGCCGTACATGACGTCGGCCAGACCGTAGATACGCACGATGCCGTCGGAAACGCTGACGACGGTGCCTTCGTTACGGGCCTGGGCAGCGACATCGGACTTCTCGATGCGCTGCTTGATGATTTCACTTATCTCAGAAGGATTCAGTTGCTGCATGCCATGACCCTCAAATCAGGATTTCAACGATTCGGCCAACTGGCTCAGTTTGCCGCGGACCGAACCATCGACAACCACATCACCGGCGCGAATAACGACGCCGCCGATCAGCGCAGGGTTCACGACCTGCTGGGGGTTGACGGTACGATCTAGCCGCTTCGACAGGGCGGCAGCCAAAGTTTGGAGTTGCGCGGTGCTCAGCTCGTAAGCGGTCTGCACCTCGACGTCGAGTGTCTTCTCGGCTTGCGCTTTGAGGTCCTCGAAGAGTTCGCGGATCGTCGGCAGCACCGCCAGGCGATCATGTTCGCCCAGGGTGGCGACGAAGTTGCGAAACGCTTCGTCAACGTCGTTACCGAGCAGCTGCACAACCGTCTTGACCTTGCTTTCGCTGGTCGTGCGCGGGTTCTTCAACAGCTCGGCGACTTCGGGGACTTCAACAGCGACGGCAGCCAGGTTCAACATGCCGGACCAAGCCTCGGTCTGGCCCGCTGCGCTGGCGTGCTCGAAAGCGGCCTTGGCGTAAGGCCGGGCAAGCGTCTGGTTATTGATCATCGCTTGCCTCGCTTAGAGTTGGGAGGCCAGTTTTTCGACCAGGTCGTTATGAACCTTGGCGTCCACCTGGGACTCCAGGATTTTCTCCGCGCCCAGCACGGCGAGGGCCGCTACCTGGCTGCGCAGTTGATCCTTGGCGCGATTCACTTCCTGCTCGATCTCGGCGCGGGCACCGGCGACCAGTCGCTCGCCTTCGGCGCGCGCCTGCTGCTTGGCTTCCTCAACGATGGCGTTGGCTTGCTTGTTGGCCTGCTCGAGGATCTGGGTAGCCTGCTCACGGGTCTCGCGAAGGGTATGGGACGCCTTCTCCTGAGCCAGTTTCAGGTCTTGTTGCGCACGGCCTGCGGCATCCAGACCTTCGGCGATTTTCTTCTGGCGTTCCTGCATGGCCTTGGTGATCGGCGGCCATACGAACTTCATGCAAAACCAGACGAAAATAGCGAAGGCGAACGTCTGACCGAACAGCGTCAAGTTAATGTTCACAGCGATTTACCTCGTGCTATCTCGTTCGACGCGTTTGTCATTCCTTGGCGGCAGAGCCCGTCAGCCGGACCCCGCCTGAAACCGGGAAAGGGCTTAGCCAGCGACAACGAAGATGAGGTACATCGCGATACCGACACCGATCATCGGTACGGCGTCGAGCAGACCGGCCATCAGGAAGGTCTTGGTTTGCAGCTGCGGAGCCAGCTCGGGTTGACGAGCGGTGGATTCCAGCAGTTTGCCACCCAGCAGAGCGAAGCCGATGCCGGTGCCCAGGGCACCCAGACCGATCATGATGGAGGCGGCGATGTAGACGAGTTCCATGTAAAGCTCCTGAATCAAAGGTTAAGGTTTTCTGTGTGGGAGATTAGCGTGTTGTCGAACCGGTCATCCGTTACGGCGTGAGTTCGGCGTGACTGTGGTCTTCGTGTGCCGAGCTCAGATACACCACGGTCAGTACCATGAATATGAACGCCTGCAGCGGGATCACCAGGATGTGGAAGATCGCCCAGGGCACATTCAACGTCCACTGCACGTAGAACGGCAGCAGCGCGATGAGGATGAATACCACCTCACCGGCGTACATGTTGCCGAACAGACGCAGAGCGAGGCTCAGCGGCTTGGTCAGCAGACCGAGGATTTCGAGGAACAGGTTGAACGGAATCAGCGACCAGTGATTGAACGGGGTAAACGCCAGTTCCTTGGTGAAACCGCCAAAACCCTTGACCTTGAAGCTGTAGAACAGAATCAGCAGGAATACGCCCAGCGACAGACCGAAGGTGCCGTTCGGGTCGGCGGTCGGGACGATCTTGAAGTACGGCAGCCCCAGCGCATGGGCCAGACCCGGGATGTAGTCGACCGGAATCCACTTCAGGCTGTTCATCAGGAACACCCAGACGAAGATGGTCAGGGCCAGCGGCGCGATGACCGGGTTGCGGCCGTGGAAGGTGTCCTTGACGACACCTTCGACGAACTCGACGCACATTTCCACCAGGTTCTGCAGGCGACCCGGCACGCCGGCCGTGGCGGCCTTGGCCGCGAGGCTGAACAGACCGATGAAGATCAGACCCATGAAGATCGACCAGCCCAGGGTGTCCAGGTGCACCGCCATGAAGCCCATGTCGCGCGCTTCGACCGACGTCTGGGCAATGGTCCAGGTCGCCTGGTCGAGTACGGTGTTGTCTGCGCGAACGTAACCCTCGGGCAGCTTACCGAAGGTCAGGTTCTGCAGGTGATGCTGGATGTATTCAGCTGGACTACTCGCCATAAACGCCTCAGTGCTCAATGCTTCGGATTGTTTTTCATCAGCAGGAGCGCACTCGCCCCGGTGCCTAGTACCAGCAGATAGCCGGCGAACAAGGCAATCGGCTCAAGCGGTTTCACTCCCACGAACACCAGCGCAAAGAGCGCTGCTGCCAGAATCTGCTTGCCCATCTCACCCGACCAGAAGGACTGGATGATGGCCCTGGTTGAACGCGCGCCAAAAAAACGAAAGGCCTTGTGCGCGAAATAGAGGTTTGCCAGCAGGGCGATGAGCCCGCCGAGCAACCCCGAGTAGCCTGCGGTAATACCAAAGAAAACACCGCACAGTACCGCCGAGACAACCACCATCAGCGCCTGCATACGCAGCACGCGAAAAACCGGCAGGCGATGGATCGGAGTTCGGTTACGTATGTTCACTCACGACCCGTTTTGCCCTTGCATCCGAATCGACGCAATAGTTGCTCGCTATCAAAAAGCGCGGCGAGTATAGGAGCGCACCCGGTACGGTTCAACCGTCGGGCAGCTGTTTCCGACTGCCGCTGCAAAACATTTTGTTTCAACGAATGTGTGCAAGCACACCCTGCAGCTCATCCAGCGAATTGTAACGGATCACCAGCTGCCCCTTGCCCTTCTGTCCATGCTTGATCTGCACGGGAGAGCCTAGACGCTCGGCCAGCCGCTGCTCCAGCCGTGCAATGTCCGGATCGCTCTTGGGCTCTGCCTTGGGCCTTTCCTTGCTGTTGAGCCACTGCCTGACCAGGGCTTCGGTCTGCCGAACCGTGAGGCCTCGTGCGACAACATGCCGCGCGCCTTCGACCTGCTGGTCGGCCGGCAAACCGAGCAGTGCCCGGGCGTGCCCCATTTCGAGGTCACCATGGGACAGCAGGGTCTTGATCTCTTCGGGCAGGGCGATCAGACGCAGCAGGTTGCTTACGGTGACCCGCGACTTGCCGACCGCATCGGCGACCTGCTGCTGGGTGAGCTGGAATTCCTGCTGCAGACGCTGCAGGGCGACGGCTTCCTCGACCGGGTTGAGGTCTTCGCGCTGGATGTTCTCGATCAGCGCCATGGCGATCGCGGCTTCGTCCGGTACCTCGCGGACCATGGCCGGAATCCGCTCCAGACCGGCCAGCTGGCTCGCCCGCCAGCGCCGTTCGCCGGCAATGATCTCGAAGCGGTCCTTGCCGATCGCTCGTACCACGATCGGCTGCATGACGCCCTGGGCTTTGATCGATTGCGCCAGTTCCTCGAGCGCGGCCGGATCCATGTCACGCCGGGGCTGATACTTGCCCCGCTGGATCAGGTCCAGGGGCAGGTGCTGCAGTTCGCGGCTGTCGGCCTGCACCGCCTCTTCCTGCAGGGCGGTGACGGTGGCACCACCGAGCAGTGCATCCAGACCGCGCCCGAGACCACGTTTTTTGGTCGCCATAGAATTCCTTATGCGTTAGACGCAGGCACCGCGGCGTTGCGGGCACCCCGACGCTGACGCCGGGACAGTTCGCTGGCCAGTGCCAGGTACGCCAGCGCGCCGCGTGATTGTTTGTCGTAGACCAGTGCCGGCATGCCGTGGCTGGGCGCTTCGGCCAGGCGAACGTTGCGCGGGATCACCGTCTCGTAGAGGCGATCGCCGAAATGCGCCTGCAGCTGCTCGGACACGTCGTTGGTCAGGCTGCTGCGTGGGTCGTACATGGTCCGCAGCAGGCCTTCGATCTTCAGGCTCGGATTAAGTGCCTGACCGATGCGCTGGATCGAGTTGACCAGGTCGGTGAGGCCCTCGAGCGCGTAGTACTCGCACTGCATCGGGATGATCACCCCGTCGGACGCCACCAGGGCGTTGATGGTGAGCATCGACAGCGAAGGCGGGCAATCGATCAGGATGTAGTCGTAGTTCTCGCGCACCGGCGCCAGCGCCTCGCGCAGGCGGTGCTCCTTGGCCGGCAGGTCGAGCAGCGCGACCTCGGCTGCGGTCAGGTCGCGGTTGGCGGGCAACAGCTGGTAGCCGCCGTGTTCGGAGAACTGCATGGCATCGACGAGACTGCATTCGCCTATGAGCACGTCGTAGATCGAATGCTCCAGGTTCAACTTATCCACACCGCTGCCGGTGGTGGCGTTGCCCTGTGGATCGAGGTCGATCAACAGTACCCGCCGCCGCGTCGCGACGAGGGACGCCGCGAGGTTGATGCAGGTGGTGGTCTTGGCGACACCGCCCTTCTGGTTGGCGATGGCGAATACTTTAGCCATGATCAGCGTCTGTCCGGGTCATGAAATGCGCCGCAGTATCAGCAGATGGCGCTGTCCTTGGCAACCGGGAACCCTCAGCAATTGGCAGTGTTCGAGCTTGAAGTCGGGCGGCAGCGCCTGGAGCTCGTCATCGGGCTGCACGCCCTTCATCGCCAGCCAGCAGGTGTTCCGGTCCCCCAGATGACGGGTCCAGCTGGCGAAGTCCTGCAGCGAGCTGAACGCACGCGAGCAGATGCCGGCAAACGGCCGGGCCGGCGAATAGGCCTCGACGCGACTGTGGATAACTTCGAGGTTATCGAGCCCGAGTTCGAGTTTCACCTGGGTGAGGAAGCGGGTCTTCTTGCCGTTGGAGTCGAGCAGGGTGAAACGCCGCTCCGGAAACAGGATCGCCAGCGGGATGCCGGGCATGCCGCCGCCGCTGCCCACATCCAGCCAGCTGTCGCCGAGCGGAGCGACGTACGGGACGACGCTCAGGCTGTCGAGCAGGTGTCGCGACACCATTTCGTCCGGGTCGCGCACGGCGGTCAGGTTGTAGGCCTTGTTCCACTTGACCAGCAGCGCCAGGTAGCCGAGCAGCCGCTGCTGCTGCGCCTCGCTCAGCTCGATGCCCAGCTGGTCGGCGCCGGCGCGCAGCTCCTCGGCGTGTCGCTCGCCCACGACCGACATCAGGCGCTCTGCTCCAGCTGACGCCCGGCACCACGCTTCTTCAGGTGGATCAGCAGCAGGGAGATCGCCGCCGGGGTCACGCCGGGGATGCGCGACGCCTGGCCGAGAGTCTGCGGGCGGCTTGCCGCGAGCTTGTGCTGGATTTCCTTGGACAGTCCCGAGATGGTCGCGAAGTCCAGATCCTCCGGCAGCACGGTGTTCTCGCTGGCGCGCAGGCGGGCGATCTCGTCCTGCTGACGCTCGATGTAGCCGGCGTACTTGGTCTTGATCTCGACCTGCTCGGCGACCTGCGGGTCGACCCCTTCGTGGCCGGTGATCTCGGCCAGGCCCAGGTAATCGATTTCCGGCCGGCTGAGCAGATTGAGCAGGTTGTATTCATGGGTCAGCGGCGTGCCGAAACGCGCGACGATGGCATCGCCCTGCTCGGTCCCCGGACGCACCCAGGTGCTTCTGAGGCGCTGCTCTTCGCGCTCGATGCCCTCGCGCTTGGCCGAGAAGGCAGCCCAGCGCGCGTCGTCGACGAGCCCGAGTTCGCGGCCCTTCTCGGTCAAGCGCAGGTCGGCGTTGTCCTCGCGCAGGATCAGCCGGTACTCGGCGCGCGAGGTGAACATGCGGTAGGGCTCCTGGGTGCCGAGGGTGATCAGGTCGTCGACCAGCACGCCCAGGTAGGCCTCGTCGCGGCGCGGGTGCCAGCTGTCCAGGCCCTTGGCCCGCAAGGCCGCGTTGGCGCCCGCCAGGAGGCCTTGGGCGCCCGCTTCCTCGTAACCGGTGGTGCCGTTGATCTGTCCGGCGAAGAAGAGCCCGCCGATGACCTTGGTCTCCAGGCTGTACTTGAGGTCGCGCGGATCGAAGTAGTCGTATTCGATGGCGTAGCCAGGACGCACGATGTGGGCGTTCTCCATGCCACGGATGCTTCGCACGATCTGCAACTGGACGTCGAACGGCAGGGACGTGGAAATGCCGTTGGGATACAGCTCGTGGGTGGTCAGGCCTTCGGGCTCGATGAACACCTGGTGGCTGTCCTTGTCGGCGAAGCGATGGATCTTGTCCTCGATCGAGGGGCAATAGCGCGGGCCGACGCCTTCGATCACGCCTGAGTACATCGGCGAGCGGTCGAGGTTGGCGGCGATGATGTCGTGGGTACGGCTGTTGGTGTGGGTGATCCAGCAGCTGACCTGACGTGGATGCTCCTGCTGCGAACCCAGGAAGGACATCACCGGCAGCGGCGTGTCACCAGGCTGCTCGGTCATCTGGGAAAAGTCCACGCTGCGCCCGTCGATGCGCGGGGGCGTGCCGGTCTTGAGACGGCCCACCCGCAACGGCAGTTCACGCAGGCGGCGCGCCAGGGCGATCGACGGCGGATCGCCGGCACGGCCACCGGAATAGTTTTCCAGGCCGATGTGGATAAGTCCGCCGAGGAAGGTCCCGGTGGTCAGCACCACGTTCTCGGCGAGAAAGCGAAGCCCCATCTGTGTGACGACGCCCTTGACCTGGTCCTGCTCGACGATCAGGTCATCGGCGGCCTGCTGGAATATCCACAGGTTGGCCTGGTTTTCCAGGGTCTCGCGAATGGCCGCCTTGTACAGGACGCGGTCGGCCTGTGCCCGTGTCGCACGGACGGCTGGCCCCTTGCGGCTGTTGAGCACGCGGAACTGGATGCCGCCGCGGTCGGTGGCCTGCGCCATGGCGCCACCGAGGGCGTCGATTTCCTTGACCAGATGGCTCTTGCCGATACCGCCGATCGCGGGATTGCAGCTCATCTGGCCAAGGGTTTCCACATTGTGCGTCAGCAGCAGGGTCTTCACGCCCATGCGTGCCGACGCCAGCGCAGCTTCGGTACCGGCATGGCCGCCACCGATGACGATCACGTCAAAACGGGAAGGGAAGTCCACCACGCACCTCGTGCCTGTTCCAGATGGGTTTTGGGAAACGCGCAAGTATAGGGATTTCGTCGAAGTGAAAGAAGTCTTCTGGGTAAAAAATGATCAGCGGAAGGATTGACGGTCAAGCATAGAAAAAGAGAAGAGAAATATAAGAGCTTTATTTATGTGTTTATGTATGGAGCGACCGATTTCTGTGGATAACATCCGCCAGCCTTAGAGCAGCGCGCCTTTCCCTGTTGTATGAGTCTGTGCGTTGCCTGGGTTGCCGCTGTAGATTGGCTGGCGATCGCCTGTGGATGAAACCTCAAGTTGTGCACAGGCGTATTTATTCCTCGTTCAAGGCAAGGGTTATCCCACGAGCCCAGGCAGGATTGTCCACAGGGTTCAGTTGCGGTCGGGAAGGGCGCGACCACCCTTTTATGGGCAGTCGCGGACGTGCAGGGGGGAGGGGAAGGGCAGCGGCTATTTGCCGATGCAGAAGCTGGAGAAGATGCGACCCAGCAGGTCGTCGGAGCTGAAGGCGCCGGTGATCTCGCCCAGCGCCTGCTGCGCCATGCGCAGGTCTTCGGCCAGGAGTTCGCCAGCGCCGGCCTGCGTGAGTTGGGCATGGCCGTGATCCAGGTGCTGTTGCGCCTGGCGCAGCGCGTCCAGGTGCCGCCGACGGGCACTGAAGCCACCTTCGCCCGTCTGCTGGTAGCCCATGCAGGCCTTGAGGTGGTCGCGTAACAGTTCCAGCCCGGCGCAGGAACGCGCCGAAAGGCTGAGGGTCACGTGCCCGTCTTCACCCGTGGTGAGCTGGACCGGCTCGCCGGAAAGGTCGGCCTTGTTGCGAATCAGCGTCACCCGCGCCGGGTCCGGTCGCTGCAGGAGGAACTCCGGCCAGAGGGCGAAGGGATCGGTGGCCTCCGGGGCTGTCGCATCCACCACCAGCAGCACCCGGTCCGCTTCGCCGATCGCCTTGAGCGCGCGTTCAACGCCGATTCGCTCGACCTGGTCCTCGGCCTCGCGCAGCCCGGCGGTATCGACCACGTGCAGCGGCATGCCGTCGATGTGGATGTGTTCGCGCAGCACGTCGCGGGTGGTGCCGGCGATGTCGGTGACGATGGCCGCCTCGCGTCCGGCCAGCGCGTTGAGCAGGCTCGACTTGCCGGCATTGGGCCGGCCGGCGATCACCACCGTCATGCCCTCGCGCAGCAGGGCACCCTGCCCGGCTTCGCGCTGTACCTCGGCCAGCGCCTGGCGTACCGCTTCGAGCAGCTGCAGGACCTTGCCGTCGGCGAGGAAGTCGATTTCCTCCTCGGGAAAATCGATGGCCGCCTCGACGTAGATGCGCAGCTGGATCAGCTGCTCGGTCAGTTGGTTCACCCGCCGTGAAAAGTCGCCCTGAAGCGATCGCAGCGCATTGCGCGCCGCCTGCTCGGAGCTGGCTTCGATCAGGTCGGCAATGCCTTCGGCCTGCGCGAGATCCAGTTTGTCGTTGAGAAAGGCCCGTTCGCTGAACTCACCGGGGCGGGCCAGCCGTACCCCGAGTTCCACGCAGCGACGCAGCAGCAGGTCGAGGACCACCGGGCCGCCGTGCCCTTGCAGCTCCAGGACGTCTTCGCCGGTGAACGAATGGGGCCCTGGAAAGAACAGCATCAGCCCTTCGTCGATCACTTCGCCGTCGTCGGCATGGAAGGGGCCGTAATGGGCGTGGCGGGGTGTCGGCTCGCGGCCGGTGAGGGTGATGGCCACGGCTTTGGCGCGGACGCCGGAGACGCGGACGATGCCGACGCCGCCCCGACCCGGAGCGGTGGCGATGGCCGCGATAGTGTCTTGAACAGGGGTCATGGCGCCTCCTGGGCAAATAGCAAAACGCCCCAATCAAGGGGCGTTTGCGTCGCGAGTCACTCGGGTCAGGCCGACTTGGCGGCCGCCTCGATCTGGCGGGTAATGTACCACTGCTGTGCGATGGACAGGATGTTGTTGACCACCCAGTACAGCACCAGACCAGCCGGGAACCAGAGGAAGAAGAAGGTGAAGATGATCGGCATCAGCTTCATCACCCGGGCCTGCATCGGATCGGGCGGCGTCGGGTTCAGGTGCTGCTGGATGAACATGGTCGCGCCCATGATGATCGGCAGGATGAAGAAGGGGTCCTTGATCGACAGGTCGGTGATCCAGAACATCCAGGGCGCCTGGCGCATCTCGACGCTTTCCAGCAGTACCCAGTAGAGCGCGAGGAACACTGGCATCTGCACGAGGATCGGCAGGCAGCCGCCGAGCGGGTTGATCTTCTCCTTCTTGTACAGCTCCATCATCGCCTGGGACATCTTCTGGCGATCGTCACCGTACTGTTCCTTGAGTGCCTGCATCTTCGGCGACACCGCCCGCATGCGGGCCATCGAGCGATAGCTGGCCGCCGAAAGCGGGAAGAACGCGAGCTTGATGATGATGGTCAGGACGATGATCGACCAGCCCCAGTTGCCGAGCAGGGCGTGGATATTCTCCAGCAGCCAGAAGATCGGCTGGGCGAGGAACCAGAGGAAGCCGTAGTCGACGGTCAGGCGCAGGCCGGGGGAGAGTTCCTCGAGCTTGTCCTGCATCTTCGGACCGGCATACAGGCGGGCACTGGTTTCGCCCTGGGCACCCGGGGCCACGCTGATCGCCGGGCCGGTGAAGCCGATGATGTAGTTGCCCTGGCTGTCCTTGCGGGTCTGGACGACGTTGGTGCTTTCAGGCTCGGGCACCCAGGCGGTCACGAAATAGTGCTGCAGCCAGGCGATCCAGCCACCCTGCACGGTTTCCTTGAGGCGCTTGTCGTCCATGTTGCTGCGGGAAATCTTGCGGTAGGGCTCATCGGCCGTCCACATCGCCGCACCCAGGTAGGTGGCGGTACCGGTCGCGGTGCTCGAGGACGGGTCGCCACTGTTGTCGCGCTTGAGCTGGGCGAACAGATGGCCGGTCCAGGGCTGCTCGCTCTGGTTGTCGATCAGGTAGCTCACGCCCAGGTCGTACTGACCGCGCGTGAAGCTGAAGCGCTTGACGTAGTTGACGCCGTTGGCGCTGTAGTTGAGGTCGACCACCAGTTCGTTCTGGCCTTCGCCGAGCTGGTATTCGCTGCGCTCGCTGCGGTACAGCGGACGGCCGCTGGCCTGGTCCGGACCGTCGCCGATCAGGCCACTCTGCGCTTCATAGGTACGCTCGGCGCTGCGCTCGAACAGCTGGAAGGGAACGTCCGGGCGATCCTGCCGGCGCGGATACTGCGGCAGCATCAGCTCGACGATGTCGCCGCCGCGTGGATCGATGGCCAGTTCCAGCACATCGGTGCGTACGCGGATCAGCTGGTTGCTGGGCTGTTCGGCAGGCAGCGCGCTGACGACCGGTTCGCCGGCGGTGACGCTTGGCACGTCGTCGTGGCTGCCATCGGCCACGGACGGGGTGTCCGGCAGCGCGGCGGCGGGTGCCTGGCGTTGAACGGTTTCAGCAGGCATCGGCGCCTGGCCGTAGTCCTGGTTCCACTGGAGTACCAGCAGGTAGGCGACGACTGCCAGGGCGACAAGCAGGATCGAGCGTTTGATATCCATGGTTACTCGGCCATCGAAGAAGAATTGGAAGAAGTGTTGGGGGGCACCGGGTCGTAACCGCCTGCATTCCAGGGATGGCAGCGACCGAGCCTACGCAGGCTCAACCAGCCGCCTCGCAAGAGGCCATGGTGTTCGATGGCTTCGTAGGCGTAGCAGGAGCAACTGGGATAGAAGCGACAGTGGCTGGCCATCAAGGGGCTGATGGCGTAGCGATAGACCTGGATCGAGGCGAGCGCCAGTCTACGCATGGGGAAGCTTGGCCGCTTGCTGCGCGACCTCGGGGGAGGGCTTAAGACGTCCAAGCCTGTTCCAGGCCTTGCCCAGCTGACGTGCCAGCTCAGGGTTGTCCAAATCACCGAGTCCTTTGCGCGCCACGATCACGATGTCCCAGCCGGCGAGATCGTGTTGATGGTGTCTGAAGGATTCGCGCATCTGCCGTTTGGCGCGGTTGCGCTCGACCGATAGCTTGACGCTTTTCTTGCCGATCACCAGACCGAGCCTGGGGTATTCCAGGGCGTTCTGGCGTGCCAGCACGAGGAATTGCCTGCCCGGCACCTTGCCGGACGGTGAGTCGAAGACTGCTTTGAACTGGCGGGGGGTCAGCAGACGCTTTTCCCGGCCGAAGCTCCGACTCACTCCCTGTGCCGTATCAATCAGACGGTCAGGCGCTTGCGGCCCTTGGCACGACGGCGCGACAGGACGGCACGGCCGTTCTTGGTGGCCATGCGGGCACGGAAACCGTGAGTACGAGCGCGCTTGATGGTGCTGGGTTGGAAAGTGCGTTTCATGGTGCGTTACCTGGATGTTCTGTTGCGGGCCGGAATGGCCCCCGCTCAAAAGAGACCGGCGATTGTAGAGAAGCACACGGGTCAGGTCAATTTCCAACCAGCAGGAAAAACGCATTGAATGAATCAGAGAAGAAAGAATTTAAAGATCTTCTGAAGCAGTGTTTATAAATGCTCTGGACCGATTCTGTGGATAACCCTCTGCAGGCCGTGGTTCGCTTGGCATACATGAATGTATAACCAGCGGGGTTTTCCGTGGGTCGAGGGAGGATAAGCCGCGTACAAGCTGTGGATCGAAAGCCTCTTTATCCACAGGTGAGGTTGTGCGCCGGAACCGCACAGGCTTTTCAAGAGCCTTGAGGCGAGGTTATCAACAGGGCTCAGGCAGAACGATCAGGCTCATTATCCCGGGCATCCGTCGCCTGACTTGTGGATAACCGGACGGCCGCCCGCTACAATGGGCGCTGTTTTTCTCGGCCCCGATAGGAGCTTCCGTGACGGTGGAACTATGGCAGCAGTGCGTAGACCTTTTGCGCGACGAACTGCCAGCGCAGCAATTCAACACCTGGATCCGGCCTCTTCAGGTCGAAGCTAACGGCGATGAGCTGCGTGTCTACGCACCCAATCGGTTCGTGCTCGATTGGGTCAACGAGAAGTACCTGTCCCGGTTGCTGGAGTTATTGAGCGAGCGCGCGACCGGCATCGTTCCGGCGCTCTCGTTGCTGATCGGTAGCAAGCGAACCTCTGCCGGGGCACTTCCGTCCGCGCAGGCGGCCCGTGCGCAGGCCGCGGCGGCAGCGCCCGAGCCGGCCAAGGTCGAAGCGCAGCGCCCAGTGCCTCTACAGCCCTCTGCGGGGGCGGAGATCGCCCTGCCGGTGCCCGATCTGCCCGCGGCCGAGGCCCCGCCGCCGGCACGCAGCGAGCGTACGGTTCAGGTCGAGGGGGCGCTCAAGCACACCAGTTACCTGAACCGCACCTTTACCTTCGAGAACTTCGTCGAGGGTAAGTCGAACCAGCTCGCCCGCGCGGCCGCCTGGCAAGTCGCCGACAACCCCAAGCACGGCTACAACCCGCTGTTTCTTTACGGGGGTGTCGGTCTTGGCAAGACGCACCTGATGCATGCCGTCGGCAACCATCTGTTGAAGAAGAACCCCAATGCCAAGGTGGTTTACCTGCATTCCGAGCGCTTCGTCGCGGACATGGTCAAGGCGCTGCAGCTGAATGCGATCAACGAGTTCAAGCGTTTCTACCGCTCGGTGGATGCGCTGCTGATCGACGATATCCAGTTCTTCGCCAAGAAAGAGCGCTCGCAGGAAGAGTTCTTCCACACCTTCAACGCGCTGCTCGAAGGCGGGCAGCAGGTCATCCTGACCAGCGATCGCTATCCGAAGGAAATCGACGGTCTTGAAGAGCGGCTCAAGTCTCGGTTCGGCTGGGGCTTGACCGTTGCGGTCGAGCCGCCCGAGCTCGAGACGCGGGTGGCGATCCTGATGAAGAAGGCCGACCAGGCCAAGGTCGATCTGCCGCACGACGCGGCATTCTTCATCGCCCAGCGCATCCGCTCCAACGTGCGCGAGCTGGAAGGAGCGCTCAAGCGCGTCATCGCCCATGCCCACTTCATGGGGCGCGACATCACCATCGAATTGATCCGCGAGTCGCTCAAGGATCTGCTGGCGCTGCAGGACAAGCTCGTCAGCGTGGACAACATCCAGCGCACGGTCGCCGAGTACTACAAGATCAAGATTTCCGATCTATTGTCTAAGCGACGCTCGCGTTCGGTGGCCAGGCCCCGTCAGGTGGCCATGGCATTGTCCAAGGAGCTGACCAACCACAGTCTGCCGGAGATAGGCGATGCGTTTGGCGGACGTGACCACACCACGGTGTTGCATGCATGCCGTAAAATCGGCGAGTTGCGCGAGACCGATGCGGATATCCGCGAAGACTACAAGAATCTGTTGCGTACTTTGACGACCTGACCAGGCGCACCCATTCAAGAGGCAAGGGACAGACCATGCATTTCACTATTCAGCGCGAAGCCCTGTTGAAACCCCTGCAGTTGGTGGCGGGTGTCGTCGAACGACGCCAGACCCTGCCGGTTCTGTCCAACGTCCTGTTGTGCGTGCAGGGTCAGCAGCTGTCGCTGACCGGTACCGATCTCGAGGTCGAACTGGTCGGGCGGGTGACGCTCGAAGACGCGGCGGAGCCGGGCGAGATCACCGTGCCGGCCCGCAAGCTGATGGACATCTGCAAGAGCCTTCCGGCCGACGCGCTGATCGACATCCGTTTCGACGAGCAGAAGCTGCTGGTGAAATCCGGGCGTAGCCGCTTCACGCTGTCGACCCTGCCGGCCAACGATTTCCCGACGGTGGAAGAGGGTCCGGGCTCGCTGAACTTCTCGCTGCCGCAGGGCACCATGCGCAAGCTGATCGAGCGCAGCAGCTTCGCCATGGCGCAGCAGGACGTTCGTTATTACCTCAATGGCATGCTGCTCGAAGTCTCCAGCGGCATGTTGCGCGCCGTCGCCACCGATGGCCACCGCCTGGCCATGTGTTCCATGCAGGCCGGTATCGAGCAGGCCGATCGTCATCAGGTGATCGTGCCGCGCAAGGGCATTCTCGAACTGGCCCGCCTGCTCAACGATCAGGACGCCGAGGTCAACATCGTTCTCGGTCAGCATCACATCCGCGCGACCACGGGCGAATTCACCTTCACCTCCAAGCTGGTGGACGGCAAGTTCCCGGATTACGAGCGTGTTCTTCCGCGTGGCGGCGACAAGCTGGTGGTGGGAGATCGCCAACTGCTGCGTGAAGCGTTCAGCCGCACGGCGATTCTGTCGAACGAAAAATACCGCGGCATTCGCCTTCAGCTGCAAAGCGGGATACTCAAGATCCAGGCGAACAACCCCGAGCAGGAAGAGGCCGAGGAAGAAGTGGCCGTCGAGTACAACGGCGATGCGCTGGAGATCGGCTTCAACGTCAGCTACCTGCTGGACGTGCTGGGCGTGATGACTACCGACCAGGTGCGTCTGATCCTGTCCGATTCCAACAGCAGTGCGCTGGTCCAAGAGTTCGACAACGACGATTCGGCGTACGTGGTCATGCCGATGCGCCTGTAACTCCTCGCTTAATGTCCCTCAGCCGCATCACCGTCACCGGGGTGCGCAATCTGCACCCGGTGACCCTCACGCCTTCTCCTCGCATCAACATCCTCTTCGGTGACAACGGCAGCGGAAAGACCAGCCTGCTCGAGTCGATCCACCTGCTCGGCCTCGCCCGTTCGTTTCGCAGTCTTCGTCTCAATCCGGTCATCACCCACGAGCAGCCGAGCTGCACGGTCTTCGGCCAGGTCGAACTGGCCGACGGGCAAAGTGCTGCCCTGGGCGTTGCGCGCGAGCGCAGCGGAGACGTACGTATCCGCATCGATGGACAGAACATTCGTAGCGCTGCCGAACTCGCCGATACCCTGCCGTTGCAACTGATCAACCCTGACAGCTTCCGCTTGCTCGAAGGTGCGCCAAAGCTGCGCAGGCAATTCCTCGATTGGGGCGTGTTCCACGTGGAACATCGCTTCCTGGGCGCCTGGCAAAGGCTTCAGCAGGCCCTCAGGCAAAGGAACTCATGGTTGCGGCATGGTACACTTGACGTTGCGTCCGAGGCCGCGTGGAACCGTGAGCTGAGCGCCGCAAGCGATGAAATCGATGGGTACCGACGGGCCTACATTCAGGCCCTGAAGCCGGTATTCGAAAGCACACTCGCCGCGCTGGTGGACCTCAAGGGTCTGACCCTGAGTTATTACCGGGGCTGGGACAAGGATCGGACGCTGGCTGAAGTGTTGGCCGGTTCGGTCGAGCGGGACAGGGCGCTTGGGCATACCCAATCAGGACCGCAAAGGGCGGACCTGAGATTGCGAATGGGTGGTCACAACGCGGCCGAGATTCTGTCCCGTGGTCAACAAAAGCTGGTGGTCTGCGCGTTGCGCATTGCCCAAGGCCATCTGGTCAATGATCGCAAGCGGGGGCGCTGTATTTATCTGGTCGATGACCTGCCGTCCGAACTGGACGAACAGCATCGATCGGCGTTGTGCAAGCTGCTCGAGCAGCTTGAGTGCCAGGTATTCATCACCTGTGTAGATTCAACCGTATTGCAAGATGGCTGGGGTGACGACACTCCAGTCTCGATGTTTCACGTGGAACATGGTCATATCCATCCGGCCATGAGCCCCTCGGGAGTGAAGGCATGAGCGAAAATCACACGTACGACTCCAATAGCATCAAGGTCCTCAAGGGGCTGGACGCCGTACGCAAGCGTCCCGGCATGTACATCGGCGACACCGATGACGGCACGGGTCTGCACCATATGGTCTTCGAGGTCGTCGACAATTCCATCGACGAGGCTCTGGCCGGTCATTGCAGCGAAATCAGCATCACTATCCATGTGGATGAGTCCATCACGGTGCGCGACAACGGTCGTGGGATTCCGGTAGACATCCACAAGGAAGAGGGCGTCTCGGCTGCGGAAGTGATCATGACCGTCCTGCACGCGGGCGGTAAGTTCGACGACAACTCCTACAAGGTCTCCGGCGGCCTGCATGGCGTGGGTGTATCGGTGGTGAACGCACTCTCCGAAGAGTTGCAGATGACCATTCGCCGCGAAGGCAAGGTGTGGGAGCAGACCTATCGTCACGGTGTGCCCCAGGCGCCCATCACCCCGGTAGGCGAGACGGACACCTCCGGTACGGAGATTCACTTCAAGCCGTCCACCGAGACGTTCCACAACATCCACTTCAGCTGGGACATCCTGGCCAAGCGCCTGCGCGAACTGTCGTTCCTGAACTCCGGGGTCGGCATCGTCCTGCGTGACGAGCGCAGCGCCAAGGAAGAACTGTTCAAGTACGAAGGCGGTCTGCGTGCTTTCGTCGAATACCTGAATACCAACAAGGCGGCGGTCAACCAGGTGTTCCACTTCAACATCCAGCGCGATGACGGCGTGGGTGTGGAGGTGGCGTTGCAGTGGAACGACAGCTTCAACGAAAACATCCTGTGCTTCACCAACAACATTCCTCAGCGCGACGGCGGTACTCACCTGGCGGGCTTCCGCTCGGCCTTGACCCGGAACCTGAACAACTACATCGAGCAGGAAGGGCTGGCCAAGAAGTTCAAGGTCGCCACCACCGGTGACGATGCGCGTGAAGGCCTGACCGCCATCATCTCGGTCAAGGTGCCGGACCCCAAGTTCAGTTCCCAGACCAAGGACAAGCTCGTCTCGTCCGAAGTGAAGACCGCCGTAGAACAGGAAATGGGCAAGTACTTCGGCGACTTCCTGCTCGAGCACCCGAACGAAGCCAAGGCGGTGGTCGGCAAGATGATCGACGCGGCGCGGGCACGGGAAGCGGCGCGCAAGGCGCGCGAGATGACCCGCCGCAAAGGCGCCCTGGATATCGCCGGCCTGCCCGGGAAACTGGCGGACTGCCAGGAAAAGGACCCCGCGCTGTCCGAACTCTACATCGTGGAGGGTGACTCCGCGGGCGGCTCCGCCAAGCAGGGCCGCAACCGCAGGACCCAGGCGATCCTGCCGCTCAAGGGCAAGATCCTCAACGTGGAGAAGGCGCGCTTCGACAAGATGCTGTCCTCGCAGGAAGTCGGCACCCTGATCACGGCCCTGGGCTGTGGTATCGGGCGCGAGGAATACAACATCGACAAGCTGCGTTACCACAACATCATCATCATGACCGACGCCGACGTCGACGGCTCGCACATCCGCACCCTGCTGCTGACCTTCTTCTTCCGGCAGCTGCCCGAGCTCATCGAGCGCGGCTACGTGTATATCGCCCAGCCGCCGCTGTACAAGGTCAAGCGCGGCAAGCAGGAGCAGTACATCAAGGACGACGAGGCCATGGATGAATACATGACTCAGTCGGCCCTGGAGGACGCGAGCCTTTACGTGACCAACGGTGCTCCGGCGCTTTCGGGCGAGGCGCTCGAAAGCCTGGTGAACGACTACCGCACCGTGATGAAGACCCTCAACCGCTTGTCGCGCCTGTACCCGCATGAGCTGACCGAGCATTTCATCTACCTGCCGCGGGTCAGCGTGGAGCAGCTTTCCGACGAAGCGGCGATGCGCAGCTGGCTGGAAGGCTACGCCGCGCTGGTGAAGGGCACCGAGAAGTCCGGTCTGGTTTACAACGTGAGCCTGCGCGAGGACAAGGAGCGCCACCTGTGGCTGCCCGAAGTGGAGATGACCTCCCACGGTCTGGCGAGCTACGTGACCTTCAACCGCGACTTCTTCGGCAGCAATGACTACCGGACCGTCACGGTACTCGGCGACAAGCTCAACAGCCTGCTCGAAGAAGACGCCTACGTGCAGCGCGGCGAGCGCAAGAAGCCAGTGGCGACCTTCAAGGAGGCTCTGGACTGGCTCATGGCCGAAGGCTCCAAGCGCCACAGCGTGCAGCGCTACAAGGGGCTGGGTGAGATGAACCCGGACCAGCTCTGGGAAACCACCATGGACCCGAGCGTACGCCGCATGTTGCGCGTGACGATCGAAGACGCCATCGCGGCGGACCAGATCTTCAACACCCTGATGGGCGACGCGGTGGAACCCCGCCGAGACTTCATCGAAAGCAACGCCCTGGCGGTTTCGAACCTGGACTTCTGACTTGTTCGGATGCCGTCAGCAAAACCCCGGCACCAGCTGGGGTTTTTACTTTCAAGGGCTGTTCCATAGAGTCAGGGCATCAGCGCGACTATTTCTATCAATTTAGAAAATAGGCTTGTCTCGATTAAGGTTATCCCCATCTTGAAGCCCAACCGGGCACAGCCATTACTCACTTGGGGATTAACACATGCTCGATGCCACGCTTAAAACTCAGTTGAAGGCCTACCTGGAAAAGGTCAGCCTGCCGTTCGAGATCGTCGCCTCCCTCGATGACGGCGCCAAGTCCCGTGAGCTGCACGGGCTGCTGGAAGACATCGTCGGCCTGACCGACAAGATCACCCTCAAGACCGAT
>NZ_QLAE01000027.1 GCF_005876855.1 Stutzerimonas nosocomialis
CTTTCGATCTCAGCGATCTCGTCAGCGGGAGGCGAATCATACAGCGACCAGAATCGCTGTCAACCACCTCGTGAAGCTTTTCGACCGAACCGATCGAAACATGGAAGCGAGCAAGCCCGCCACCAACCAGCACTCCACCACAAGGCTTCGCACCGACCTTCCAGCCGACCCCAAACTCATAACCCTTTGATTAACATCAGGTTTTTTCCAAGCTTCGCACTGGAAGTGGGGCGCATTATAGGGACCTGAAAGCGCACGTCAACAATTAAATTCCAGACTTCGCCGAAACCGCTTTCCTCGCTCGCCATCGCCCCAGCGCGCTGGAGACGACCGGTATACGGAGCGCCAGCAGGAACGCGGCGATAGACGCATAGAGCGCCCAGCGGCTCGCATCCGAGCGAACCACCCAAAGCATATGCAGCAGTGCCAACAGCACGATCGGGTATGCCAGGCGATGCAATTGCTTCCAGCGCCTGCCCAGGCGCCGCATGCTCCATCGATTGGACGTCAGCGCCAGAGCGAGAAGCCCCACGAAGGCCAGCGAGCCAACCAGGATATAAGGGCGCTCGATGACCTCCCCTGGCAACCGGGCGATCTCCAGACCTAAAAGGAAGAACAGGTAACCGCCCAGATGCAGCGACGCATAGGCAAAAGCCCAAAGGCCGAGCTGCCGCCTGATGGACGCCCAACCCGACCATCCCGAAGCTCTCTGCAAAGGCGTCAGCGCAAGCGTGAGCAGAAGCAGCACCAATGCGCCCTGCCCCAGCCGATCCACCAGCACCTTGCCGGGATCGGGCCCCAGTGCAAACGCCCATGCCTGGTACAGCCAATACACGGGCACGCTTGCCACCACGAGAAACACCGGCAGTCGCCACCACCAATAGCGCATCAGTAGTTCGTCCTGAGGTCCAGCCCGCTGTACAGGCTTGCCACTTGCTCGCCATAGCCGTTGAACAATTGCGTGTCGCGCACGTTGGGCGCGAACAAGCTGCCCGGCAGTCGTCGCTCCCTCGCCTGCGACCAGCGAGGATGCGACACCTGCGGATTCACGTTGGCGTAGAAGCCATATTCCTCCGGGGCCATGGACTGCCAGGTCGTGGAGGGCTGCTCCTCGACGAAACTGATCCGCACGATGGACTTGATGCTCTTGAAGCCGTACTTCCAGGGTACGACGAGTCGCAACGGTGCACCGTTCTGATTGGGCAGGACCCGCCCGTACATGCCGACAGCCATGAGCGTCAGCGGGTGCATCGCCTCGTCCATTCGCAGCCCTTCGACATAGGGCCAGGCGATCAGCGAAAAGCGGGACTTCATGCCAGGCATCTGTTCGGGGCGCACCAACGTCTCGAAACGCACATATCGGGCAGCAGAGGTCGGCTCGAGGCGCTTGATCATGTCGGCGAGCGGCACACCCAACCAGGGAATGACCATGGACCACGCCTCCACGCAGCGCAATCGGTAGATGCGCTCCTGCAGCCCATGGGGCCTCATCAGATCTTCGAGCGAATAGCGCCCGGGCTGCTTGACCGCACCGTCGACCATCACCGTCCAGGGTTCGGTTTCGAGCATCGGTACGTGCCGCGCCGGATCGCCCTTGTCAGGGCCGAATTCGTAGAAGTTGTTGTACTGGGTGGCATCGGCGAACGGGGTGATGGGCTCCCCTTCGGCAACCTCGGATTCCCACTGGGCATCCTTCAGCTTGTCGCCGAACCAGCCAGGCGCCGCTGCAGGCGTGACCTTCGGGTAGCGATCCACGGCCTGAACACCCGGCACGGCCAGCGTGACCGCAGCGGCAAGGCCGCTCTTCAGCAAACGCCGGCGGTCTAGATAAACCGCCTCAGAGGTGACTTCGAACTCACGACAATCACCGGGTGCAGGGTGTTTGATCAGCATCGCCGGGCTCCGCATCGGATCGAGGAAGACCGATCATGCGCGGAGCCTGCGAAAAAGTCAGCTTTCGATGCGAGTGCGACGACGACGCAACTGCATCAGGTACTGAACCGGCCCGGAAACCGCATAGGCCAGGAAAATCAGCAGCAGGATACGTGGCGGATCGCTGAACACCACGGCGAAGACCAGCACGACCACGAGGATGGCAACGAAAGGCACCCGCCCCTTGAGGTCCAGGTCCTTGAAGCTGTAGTACTTGATATTGCTGACCATCAGCAAACCCGCGGCCGCAACGATCAGGGCGAACAGCATGACGGCCACCAGCGGCAGATCCACGCCACCGATGCCCGGGTCGTCGAGCGCCCAGATCGCCCAGACCGAACCCGCCACGACGCCCGCGGCAGCAGGACTGGCCAGACCGATGAACCAGCGCTTGTCGACCTTGCCGATCTGCGTATTGAAACGCGCCAGACGCAGCGCCGCGCAGGCCACATAGATGAAGGCCACGGTCAGGCCGACATTGTTCAGTTCCGACAATGCCCATTCGTAGGCCAGCACCGCGGGCGCCAGGCCGAACGCGACCATGTCCGACAGCGAGTCGTACTCGGCGCCGAACGCGCTCTGGGTGTTGGTCAGCCGGGCGACGCGCCCATCGAGACTATCGAGCACCATCGCCACGAAAACGGTCGCCGCCGCCACGTAGAAGTTGCCGTTGACGGCGTTGATGATGGAGAAGAATCCGGCAAACAGGTTGGCCGTGGTGAACAGGTTCGGTAACAGGTAGATGCCGCGATGACGAACCTTGCGACCTTCGGCGTCCTGGATTTCTTCCACATGCTCGTCGATCGGCAACAGACTCTCTTCGACTGGCTTGTTGGGCTCTTCGGGGTGGTCGCTCATGCGCAGTACCTTACACAGCAGGTTCGTAATTTCGACAGACCCTGGCCAAGGGGGTTCAGCCCTACGCCAGCGTTGCGCTT
The DNA here is from genome assembly GCF_005876855.1 of Stutzerimonas nosocomialis. Classification (GTDB taxonomy): domain Bacteria; phylum Pseudomonadota; class Gammaproteobacteria; order Pseudomonadales; family Pseudomonadaceae; genus Stutzerimonas; species Stutzerimonas nosocomialis. The sequence goes on from NZ_QLAE01000027.1 coordinate 2,871, forward strand.
TATACCAGAACCCATGAATGAAACAAAAAACGCGGCCGAAGCCGCGTTCACTCAGAGCCGGACCTTATCAGTTCTTGCTCTTGTCGACGATTTTGTTGGCGGCGATCCACGGCATCATGGCCCGCAGCTTCTCCCCGACCACCTCGATGCCATGGGCGGCATTGTTGCGGCGGTAAGCGGTCATCGACGGATAGTTCGACGCGCCTTCGGTGATGAACATCTTGGCGTACTCACCGTTCTGGATGCGCTTGAGTGCATTGCGCATCGCGGCACGGGATTCGGCGTTGATGACCTCCGGACCGGTGACGTATTCGCCGTACTCGGCGTTGTTGGAGATCGAGTAGTTCATGTTGGCGATGCCGCCTTCGAACATCAGGTCGACGATCAGCTTCAGCTCGTGCAGGCACTCGAAGTAGGCCATTTCCGGCGCGTAGCCCGCTTCGACGAGGGTCTCGAAACCGGCCTTCACCAGCTCGACGCAACCACCGCAGAGTACGGCCTGCTCACCGAACAGGTCGGTTTCGGTTTCGTCCTTGAAGGTGGTTTCGATGATGCCGGTACGACCGCCACCCACACCGCAGGCGTACGACAGCGCGACGTTCTTGGCATTGCCCGACGCATCCTGGTAGATCGCGACGAGGTCAGGGATACCGCCGCCACGGACGAACTCGGAGCGCACGGTGTGGCCCGGGGCCTTCGGCGCGATCATGATCACGTCGAGGTCGCCACGCGGCACGACCTGGTTGTAATGGATGGAGAAACCATGGGCGAAGGCCAGGGTGGCGCCCTTCTTCAGGTTCGGCTCGATCTCTTCCTTGTACAGGCGCCCCTGGAACTCGTCGGGGGTGAGGATCATCACCACGTCGGCGGCGGCAACGGCGGCAGGCACGTCGCTGACCTTCAGGCCATGGGCTTCCGCCTTGGCGATGGACGACGAGCCCGGACGCAGGCCGACGGTCACGTCGACGCCCGAATCCTTCAGGTTGCAAGCGTGCGCATGACCCTGGGAACCGTAACCGATGACGGCGACCTTCTTGCCCTGGATGATGGAGAGGTCGCAGTCTTTGTCGTAATAAACTTTCATTGAGTTACCCCTGTTACTGGCCGGTCAGGCCTTGCTGAATTAGATGCTGAGCACTTTGTCGCCCCGGGAGATCCCGGTGACGCCGCTGCGCACGACTTCGAGAATGGAGGCGGTGCCGACTGCCTGGATGAAGCTGTCCAGCTTGTCGCTGGTACCGGTCAGCTGGATGGTATAGACGGTGCTGGTGACATCCACGATCTGGCCACGAAAGATGTCGGTGGTGCGCTTGACCTCGGCACGCTGGGCGCCGGTGGCCTTGACCTTGACCAGCATCAGCTCGCGCTCGATGTGGGCGCTTTCCGACAGGTCCACCAGTTTGACCACTTCGATCAGCTTGTTGAGGTTCTTGGTGATCTGCTCGATCACTTCGTCATGGCCGATCGTGGTCAGGGTCAGGCGCGACAGCGTCGGATCTTCGGTGGGCGCGACCGTCAGGCTTTCGATGTTGTAGTTGCGCTGGGAAAACAGCCCGACCACACGGGACAAGGCGCCAGGCTCGTTTTCCATCAGCAGGGAGATGATGTGTCTCATGATCAGGTGCGCTCCGTCTTGCTCAGCCACATGTCGCGCATCGCGCCGTCTTTGATCTGCATCGGATAGACGTGCTCGCTGGAATCGACCTGGATATCGAGGAACACCAGACGATTCTTCATCGCGAAGGCTTCCTCCATCTTCGGCTTGAGATCCTTCGGATCGGTGATGCGCATGCCGACATGGCCGTAAGCCTCGACCAGCTTGACAAAGTCCGGCAGCGATTCCATGTACGAATGCGAATAGCGGCTGTTGTACTGCATGTCCTGCCACTGGCGAACCATGCCCAGCGCACCGTTGTTGAGGTTGACGATCTTCACCGGCAGGTCGTACTGCAGGCAGGTCGACAGTTCCTGGATGTTCATCTGGATACTGCCTTCGCCGGTGACGCAGGCCACGTCCTCATCCGGGAAATTCAGCTTCACACCCATGGCGGCCGGGAAGCCGAAGCCCATGGTGCCCAGGCCACCGGAATTGATCCAGCGGTTGGGTTTGTTGTAGCGGTAGTACTGGGCCGCGAACATTTGATGCTGGCCCACGTCGGAGGTGATGAAGGCATCGCCACGGGTGACTTCGCACAGCGTCTCGATGACGGTCTGCGGCTTGATGATCGAACCGTCGCCCTTGTCGTAGGGGAACATGCCGCGACTGCCGCGCCATTCCTCGATCTGCTTCCACCAGCTGGCGACCGACTCGGCGTTCGGCGACTGGGCGATTTCCTTGACGATCGCGACCATCTCGGTGAGCACGCTGTCGACCGGGCCGACGATCGGGATGTCGGCCTTGATGGTCTTGGAGATCGAGGCCGGGTCGATGTCGATATGGATGATCTTCGCGTTCGGGCAGAACTTGGTCGCGCCGTTGATCACCCGGTCATCGAATCGCGCGCCGACCGCGAGGATCACATCGGAATGGTGCATGGCCAGGTTGGCGGTGTAGCTGCCGTGCATGCCGAGCATGCCGAGGAACTGGCGATCGCCGCCCGGGTAGCCGCCCAGACCCATCAGCGTGTTGGTGACCGGCAGGTTGAGCATCTGCGCCAGCTCGGTCAGCGGCGCGGAGGCGCCGCCCATGATGACGCCGCCCCCCGAATAGATGATCGGGCGCTTGGCGGCCAGCAGCAGCTCGGCAGCCTTGCGGATCTGCCCGGAATGCCCCCGCAGCGCCGGGCTGTAGGAGCGCAGCTTGGCCTTCTTCGGGTAGACGTACTCGAACTTCTCGGCGGGGTTGGTCATGTCCTTGGGGATGTCCACGACCACCGGTCCGGGGCGTCCGGACTGCGCCAGGTAGAACGCCTTCTTCATCACCTCCGGAATCTCGGAAGGATGCTTGATCATGAAGCTGTGCTTAACGATCGGGCGGGAGATACCGATCATGTCGGTTTCCTGGAAGGCATCGGTACCAACCATGTTGCTCGCCACCTGACCGGAGATCACCACCATCGGGATCGAATCCATGTAGGCGGTGGCGATGCCGGTGATGGCGTTGGTCGCGCCCGGGCCGGAGGTCACCAGCACCACGCCGGCCTTGCCGGTGGCGCGGGCATAACCGTCGGCCATGTGAGTTGCGGCCTGCTCGTGGCGTACCAGGATGTGGGTGACTTCCTGTTCCTTGAACAGCGCATCGTAGATATGCAGGAGGGCACCGCCCGGGTACCCGTAAATGTACTTAACGCCTTCGTCACGCAGGAAGCGGACGACCATTTCAGCGCCGGATAAGAGTTCCACGTTGTTCACCTCTGAAACGCCAGATAACCGCCCCGCGTCGGAACGGCCTGAAATAGGTTTACTGCCAAGCAGAGCATGAGCGACGGGTGGTCGCCGACTACGTCAGCTACTGACTGAGCGAGTATTGGGAAGCCTCCAGAACTGTTGCGGAGCTTCCCACCCAGCGCGAGGTAACGCGTTGCGGGTGTTGCAGGTCGGCGCGGGTGAGCGCCTCATGGTCTGCCGAACAGGCCGCTTGCGGCGATCTGTTCAGGACAGCGAGCCCTGAATTGTTCGGATTAGAGGCATTCAAGTCAAGTGTGACGTGGCTTTTCAGCCGCTGCAGCTGTGACGGGCCGCAGGATGTGGCGGGAGGGCTTTGGGTATAGTAGCCACTTGATTGCCGATCCACAGAAGGGAACCAGCATGCGATTCATGATTCTCACAGGCGGCCTGGTACTCGCCTTGAGTAGCGGTGCCATGGCCGGACAGGTGTACAAATGGGTCGACGCCCAGGGCATCACCCATTTCAGCGCGCAACCTCCCCAAGGCGCTCCGGCCGAAGTGGTCAGCACTCATGTGGCGCCACCGCGTGCCAGCGAGCCTTCCCTCCCGACACCCGCCCCGACGTCCACACCGGACCAGGCCGCCCTCGATCGCCAGGTTCGCCAGCAGGTCGCGGCCGAGGACGCCGAACGCGCCCGCTACTGCACCAACATGCGTACCAACTTGGCCCAGCTGAAGAACAATCCGCGCGTGCGCGTCGAAGATGGTGGGGAAATGCGGCGACTGACGGAAGAAGAGCGCCAGGCCCGTATCAGCGAAACCACGAAGACGATCAGCGAAGACTGCAAATAGCAGTCGTCAGTCCGCCCGCATGATCAGCCGATCGAAATCGGCCAGCGCCCCGATCAGAGCAGCCACTTCCAGTGGCTGCTGCCGATAGACTTCTTCAGCCATCTCCTTGATGCCCGACACCCTCGGCAGGGGCTGGCCTTGCTCGAGAATGAGCTTCATGCGCGGCAGGAAGATCCACTGCAGCCATTCCTCGAGCTTCAGCGTGTCGACGCAGAATGGCTCCCGGCTGGCCAGCGCCTCGGCTGCCGGAGGCTCGGACGCCCACAGCCCCAGCAGACGCAGCTCGCGCTCGATCAGCAGCAGCTGGTCGGCGACCGGACCGATTCGAGCATCCATCAGAGACTGACCCGTGCCCGCTCGCGAGCCTGCGCGGCACCCGCGGCGTCACCCTGGCGCTCGCGGGCCTGGGCGATCAATTCCCACAGACTCGCCTGCAAGGTCGCACGCCCACCGGCATAGCTCAAAGCCCGACGCGAAAGCTGCTCGGCCTGCGGCGCGTCGCCCTGCGCCAGGCGCACCTGGGCCAGGCGGTAAAGCACCTGCGGCTCGCGTGGCGCGATCCGCTGGGCGCGCTCCAGACTCGAGGCGGCACCATTGAGATCGCCACCACCCTGCTGTTGCTGGGCGGTCGTCAGCAATGCCAGCACGGGGCCGTCGAGCTGCTCGTCCGCCGCCAGTCCGCTGGACGCCGAAGGAATCCCGGTGGGCGCAGCGGGCTGCGGCGTGGTGATCGGTGCGGGAGGTGGAGTCCATTGTTCGGCCGGAGCCGCAGGCGCAGACGGCGGCGCACTGACCGACCCGTTGAACGGCACATCGGGGGCGGCGAAGGTCAGAGGAGCCGAACTGTCGCCGGGAACCATCACCGTCACCCCGGAATCCCCGGCCAGCGCGCTCGGCTGCGAAGCGCCGGGCGGCGGCGCGGCAGCCACCGCGGGCCGACGCGCCGAACTCTGCTCGGAAACCGGAGCGCCGGCGTCGACCACGGGAATCGAACCCCTGTCGACCGTGGCACAGCCCTGGGCCACCGCGGCGAAGATCGCCACCACCATCCACTGCTTATTCACCATCCAACCTCTCTCCAAAGGCACCATCACTGCAACCAGCCCCGCACCCAGTCCATCACGGATTCGGCCGGCGCCTGGATGCCGCATCCTGGCCCGGGGGCCGGCTCACTGCCGCGAATATAGGGCATCTGTACCGCGTTGGGGCAGTCGGCGTCGGTCCCCTGCCCGGTCTGCGCATCGACCCAGGCGAAGTTCACGTTGTCCGGTTCGGGCATGTTCAACGGCATCGGATCGGCGCGACGCATGAAATCGGCCCAGACCTGCAACGCGCCGGTCGCGCCGGTGAAGGGCGTCTTGCCGTTGTCATCGCGCCCCAGCCAGACCACCGCCAGCAGATCCTGGCTGAAGCCGGCGAACCAGCTGTCACGCGAGTCGTTGGTGGTACCGGTCTTGCCCGCCAGCGTCAGCGAACTCGGCAACTGGTTGTAGACCGACCGCCCGGTACCCTCGCGCATGGTGCGCTGCATGGCGTACTGGGTCAGGTAGATGGCACCGGGGTCGAAACGCTGCTGGATCTGGAAGGGGTAGCGGCGCAGCGGTTCGCCATCGGCGGTCAGCACGCTGCGGATGCCGCGCAACGGCGTGTTGAATCCGCCATTGGCGATGGTCTGGTACATGTCCGCGACTTCGATCGGGGACAGCGCGCCCGCACCGAGCAGCATCGACGGGTAGGCCGGCCAGCTGCGCTCCACCCCCAGGCGCCCGAGCGTCTTGAGCACGTTCGGCACACCGAGATCGAGCCCCAGCCGCGCCGACGACAGGTTGTAGGAATTGGCCAGCGCCTGGTAGAGGTAGACCGTACCGTGCGCCTTGCGGTCGTAGTTCTGCGGCCGCCAGACCTGGCCATCGGCGCCCTTGACCGAGAAGGGTTCGTCTTCGATCAGGCTGGTCAGGCTGTACTGGCTGGGACGCTCCAGCGCGGTCAGATAGATGGCTGGCTTGATCAGCGAGCCGATCGGCCGTACCGCATCCAGGGCCCGGTTGAAACCGGCGAACCCGGGCTGCCGGCTGCCGAGCATGGCCTGGATCTCGCCGGTCTCCGGGTTGGTGACCATCATGGCGCCTTCCATTTCGTCAGCCTTGAGCCGCTTGAGCGTCTCGCTCATCGCCCCCTCGGCCTTGAGCTGGAGGATCGGATCGAAGCTGGTGAAGACCCGCAGCCCCTCCTCGGTCAAGTCCTCGTCACGATAATCCTCGCGCAGCTGACGCTTGACCAAGTCGAGAAACGCCGGATACGACGAGTCAGCGAGGCTGCCGCGGCGGGTGACCCCGAGCGGCCGTTTCTTCGCCTCTGCGGCCTGCTCGGCAGTCACTACGCCCTGCTCGGCCAGCACGTCGAGAATCAGGTTACGTCGGGCAAGCGCCCGCTCGGGGTTGCGCCGCGGGTTGTAGTAGGTCGGTCCCTTGACCATCCCCACCAGCAACGCCACCTGGTGCAGCTTGAGCTCGGCGAGTGGCTGACTGAAGAAGTACTGGCTGGCCAGTCCGAAACCATGGACCGCACGCCGGCCGTCCTGCCCTAGGAAGACCTCGTTGAGGTAGGCCTCGAGAATTTCCTGCTTGTCGTAATGCAGCTCCAGCAGCACCGCCATCATCGCTTCGTTGATCTTGCGGGTGAGGCTGCGCTCGTTGGTCAGGTAGAAGTTCTTCACCAGCTGCTGCGTCAGCGTACTGCCGCCCTGGCGCACCGAACCGGCGGTGGCATTGACCCACACGGCACGAGCGATGGACTTGGGCGACACGCCGAAGTGATCGAAGAACTCGCGATCCTCGACGGCAACCAGCGTCTCGACCAGGTACGGCGGCACCTGGTCGAGCTTGATCAGAATCCGGTCCTCGTTGTGCGCCGGGTACAGCCCGCCGATCAGCAAGGGCTCCAGACGCGCAACCGCGAGATCGCCGCCATCGGCTCGAGTGAGGCCGGCGACATAGTCTCCGGAGAAACGCACGCGGATCCGCTGCGCAGGCTCGGCACCTTCGTAGAACTGGAAGCCACGCGAATGCAGCTCGACATTGTTGCCCGACACCGAGGCCGCACCCGGGGAGGCCGCGGCGTTCTCGCGGCGATAACCCAGAGCGTCGAGTTCGGCGAGGAAATCGTTCTTGGCGAGCTTCTGGCCAACGAACAGTTCCAGCGGACGGGCATAGACCTTGGCCGGAATGGTCCAGCGTTTGCCGGAGAATTTCTCCTGCACCACGGCGTCCAGATAGATGGCGAAACCGGCCAGCAACACGAGTCCGACCAGGGAGAGTTTCAGGGCCCAACCCAACCAGGGACGAAGCCCGCCAGAGCGGCGTTTGGAGCGAGATGAAGCGGATCGGCGTTTAGTCATGGCGCCGCATTATACGCACTTTGCCCAGGCCGGCAGACGCCCTCTCGGCGGTTTGCAGAGTACTGCTCAATGACCATAATGCAGGCCTCCGAGACCCTATGAACTGCTCCGTGGCGTGATCATGCGCCCCGCCCAACAGCCTCCTGAAGGAATGACCGTGAGCCAAGCGCTGATCTCCGCCCTACAGAACCCTGCCCTCTATCCCCATCCGGTGGAAGGGTTTCGAATCATCGAGACGCACATTTCCTGGGTCATCCTGACCGGCACCTACGCCTACAAGATGAAAAAGCCGGTGAACTTCGGCTTTCTCGATTTCACCGGGCTCGATGCCCGCAAGCATTTCTGCGAGGAGGAGCTGCGCCTGAACCAGCGCATGGCGCCGGAGCTGTACCTCAAGGTGGTGGCCGTTACCGGCAGCCCCGAGGCGCCGGAGCTGGAAGGCGAGGGCCCGGCGATCGAGTATCTGCTGCAGATGCACGAATTTCCCCAGTCGCAGCTGCTGACCGAAGTGCAAGGCCGTGGAGAGTTGACCGATGCCCATGTCGATGCGCTCGCCGAGCAGATCGCCCGTTTTCACCAGACCACGCCCCAGGTGCCTGCAGGGCATCCGCTCAACAGCGCCGATGCGATCGTGGCGCCGATGCGGCAGAACTTCGAGCAGATCCGTCCGCTGTTGACCGAAGAAGTGGACCGCCTGCAGCTCGACGCCCTCGAGGCCTGGACCGAAAGCAACATCCAGCGGCTCTGGCCCGTGCTCGAAGCCCGCTGCCGCGACGGCTTCGTTCGTGAATGCCATGGCGATCTCCATCTGGGTAACGCCGCACTGATCGACGGCAAGGTGATGCTGTTCGACTGCATCGAATTCAACGAAGCCTTTCGCTTCACCGATATCGCGCTGGACACCGCCTTTCTGGCCATGGACCTCGAAGACCGGGGCCTCAAGAGCCAGGCGCGGCGATTCGTCAACGCCTGGCTCGAGCGCACCGGCGACTACCAGGCGCTGGAGCTGCTCCACCTGTACAAGGCGTATCGAGCCCTCGTGCGCGCCAAGATCAACCTGTTCCGCCTGGCCCAGGAGCAGGATGGCGTACAGAAGGCCGCCATCCTGCGTCGCTACCGCAGCTACGTGAACCTGGCGGAGAGCTACAGCGCCATCCCCTCCCCCTTTCTCGCCATCACCCACGGCGTTTCGGCCGTCGGCAAGAGCCATGTCGCGCTGCGCCTGACCGAAGCACTCGGCGCACTGCGCCTGCGCTCGGACGTCGAGCGCAAGCGACTCTATGGAACCGGGCAGGACAGCCCGCTGAGCGATGGCATTTACAGCCCCGGGGCGAGCGAGGCGACCTACCAGCGCCTGCATCAGTTGGCGGCCATCGCACTGCGCTCGGGCTTCCCGGTGGTCATCGATGCCACCTACCTGAAAAGGCAGCAGCGCGACGCGGCCTGGCAGCTCGCCGAGTCGACCGGCACGCCCTTTCTCATCCTCGACTGCCAGGCGCCGGACAAGGTGGTGCAGCAATGGCTCTCGCAACGCCAGGCCGAGGGCAGCGACCCCTCGGACGCGACGCTCCAGGTGATCCAGGCGCAACAGGCGAGCCGCGAGCCGCTGGGCGATGACGAACTGGCCCGCAGCCGCCGCATCGACACCCACGAACCCGCCAGCCTGGACGACCTGGTACGCAGCATCCGCCAGCATCTGCCGGGTCTTTGACCGCCAGGCGCGCCCGTCTGCGATATCGCCGACGGGCGCCGGCGCTGCACAACGCTGGAAGGCTTCTATACTGGCAAGGCTGCCTTCTTCTGGACTTGCCCATGCCGCCAGGATCCGCAAGACCCCGTGTCCCGGGGCCTACAGCATCCCCTTTGCCCATCGACGCCCCTCCCGCGCTCGCCCTTGATGGTCAGGGACGCCTCGTCGCTGCGCTCACCGGCTCTCAGCCCGCTCCCATAGCCCCGCACGGAGGCTCACCTATGCACGACGAGCTGCTTACCCTCAAGAACCTCGGCAAGACGTCATCCCAGTGGCTGCATGCCTCGGGCATCCACACCGTCGACGACCTGCGTCGCCTGGGTGCGGTCCAGGCGTACCTGGCGGTGAAGTCGCGCGGCTTCGGAGCATCCCGCGTGCTGCTCTATGCCATCGAGGGGGCGCTGCAGGACATGTCATGGAAAGAACTGCCGGAAACCACCAAGGCGGCCCTCAACAAAAGCCTCAACGGGCACGCCCTTCGCAATAAGAGCTAGCTCACAACCTCCGGATGCCGGGATTTACTCGCCTCCGGGTCGGGCCTATTGTGCGCGGGAGCTTCGTCCATCGTTTGGCTGCGCGCTAAGGATTACCGTCATGTATTTACTCGGAGAGCAACCGGCCTACGCCGATCGACTGATCAGCAGACTGCAAGGCATTCCCGGCCAGTTGCTCCAGGGACTGGAACCCTCGGGCCCGACGCTCCAGCTGCAACGCTCGACCGACCTGGGCGCCGGGCTGCCCGCCCAGCAGCTGTTCCTCATCGAGAGCGGGCTTTTGCACGCGGCCGTGGATGAGCGCCCGCTGTTCTATCTCCAGGAGGGCGACCTGATCGGCCTGCGCCAGGACACGGACCTGCCTACCTGTCGTTACTTCAACGACGAACCGCTCAGCCTGATCCCCTACTCGCGCGCTGCCGCACTCGAACACATTGCCGCCGACCGGGAGCGCCAGGAGCTCTTCATCCGCTATCTGGTGGGGCACACCGCCCTGCTCTCCGACGCGGTCGCGCGTATCAAGCAGCCGGACATCCGCCCGGCAACCGGCTTCCAGCATTTCGCCGCGGGCGAGGAACTGATTCACCAGGGCGACGAAGCCGACCACGTATTCATCATCATCGAAGGGCATGCCGAAGCGATGGTCGACGGGCAGAAGGTCGGCGACGTGCAGAAGGACGAAATCTTCGGCGCCATGGCCGTCTTCACCCGCGAGAAGCGCAGCGCCACTGTGGTAGCCAGCGAGCCGTGCACGGTGATGGTGATTCCGAAAGATCAGTTCCTGTGCCTGATGCAAAGCAACCCGCGCATCGCCCACAGCCTCATCGAAAGCATGGCGCGTCGTATCGACCTGCTGAACAAGGAAATCACCCAGCAGCGCCTGGCGACCGCCGTCTGAGGCACCTGAAAATTAGCGGACATTCGGCTGTTGACAGCGAAATGAGAATTGTTATTATTACCGCAACTGGTCGCGAGATCAGCCGGTAAGCTGGGAGTCCAGGCAGTCGGTCTTTCAGGTTATCTCCTCATCAGGCTAATCACGGTTTTGACCCGGCATCTTTGCCGGGTCTTTTTTTGCCCCTTTGTTTTCCTCGACCGCGCCCGCGCCTTACGACCAACGGATGAGTCGATCCGCTTGAACCGGGGTTCGGCAGGGCGCACCCTTCGGCTGTTGCGGACAAACAAAAACAAGGGAAACCGCCATGTTCGAAGCCAAGACCCATCCGGTGCCCGACGCCGTGCGTCAACGCGCCCATCTGGACAACGACGCCTACCGGCGCCTCTATCGGCAGTCGATAGAAGAGCCCGAACAGTTCTGGAGTGAGCAGGCCCGTACCTTCCTCCACTGGTTCAAACCCTGGGACAGGCTCCATCGCAGCGACATGCAGAGCGGCCACGCCGCCTGGTTCGAAGGTGGCCAGCTGAACGTCGCCTACAACTGCATCGATCGGCACCTGCCCGAGCGCGCCGAGCAGACGGCCATCCTGTGGGAAGGCGACGACCCTTGCGAATCGGCACAGATCACCTACCGAAAACTGCACAATCACGTCTGCCGGCTGGCCAACGTGATGAAGAGCCGGGGCGTGAGCAAGGGCGACCGTGTCTGCATCTACATGCCGATGATTCCCGAGACGGCCTACGCCATGCTCGCCTGCGCCCGCATCGGCGCGGTGCACACGGTGGTGTTCGGCGGCTTTTCGCCCGACGCGTTGCGCGACCGGATCAATGATGCCGACTGCAGCATGGTGATCACCGCCGACGAAGGCGTACGTGGCGGCAAGTACATCCCGCTCAAGGAGAACGTCGACAAGGCGCTGGCCGGATGCCCGCAGGTCGGCAGCGTGATCGTCGTGCAGCGCACCGAGGCCCCGATCGCCTGGGTAGAGGGTCGGGACCTCTGGTACCACGAGGCCCTGCATGGCATCGATCCGCACTGCGACCCGGAACCGATGGATGCCGAGGACCCGCTGTTCATCCTCTACACCTCCGGCTCCACCGGCAAACCCAAGGGCGTGCTGCACACCACGGGCGGATACCTTCTGCAGGCGAGCATGACGCACCGCTACGTCTTCGATTACCACGACGGCGACATTCACTGGTGTACCGCCGATGTGGGCTGGATTACCGGCCACAGTTACGTGGTCTACGGGCCGCTGGCCAATGGCGCCACGACCCTCATGTTCGAGGGCGTACCCACCTATCCGGACGCTTCCCGACTCTGGCAGATCGTCGACAAGCATCAGGTGAACATCTTCTATACCGCCCCGACCGCCATCCGCGCGCTGATGCGCGAAGGCGACGAGCCGGTCAAGCGCACCTCGCGCAGCAGCCTGCGGTTGCTCGCCAGCGCGGGCGAGCCGATCAATCCCGAGGCCTGGGAATGGTTCTACCACGTGGTCGGCGAAGGTCGGTGCCCCATCATGGACACCTGGTGGCAGACCGAGACCGGCGCCATCATGATCACCCCGCTACCGGGCGCGACCGACCTGAAGCCGGGTTCGGCAACCCGCCCCTTCTTCGGCGTCCAGCCGGTGCTGCTCGATGAACAGGGTGGCGTCATCGAAGGGCCGGGCAGCGGCGTGCTGGCGATTCGCGCAAGCTGGCCGAGCCAGACCAGAACGCTCTATGGCGACCACAAGCGTCATGTCGAGACCTACTTCAAGCCCTACCCCGGCTATTACTTCAGCGGCGATGGCGCCCGACGAGACGAAGACGGCTACTACTGGATCACAGGCCGCGTGGACGACGTGATCAACGTGTCCGGACACCGCATCGGCACCGCCGAGGTCGAAAGCGCGATGGTGCTCCACGACGCCATCGCCGAAGCCGCGGTGGTCGGCTGCCCGCACGACGTCAAGGGCCAGTGCGTCTATGCCTTCGTCACGCCCATGCGCGGCAGCGAGCCGAGCGAAGCGCTCAAGGCCGAGCTGCTCGCGCTGGTGAGCAGGGAGATCGGCAGTTTCGCCAAGCCCGACAAGTTGCAGTGGGCACCGGCGCTGCCCAAGACCCGCTCCGGCAAGATCATGAGGCGCATCCTGCGCAAGATCGCCTGCAACGAGCTCGACACCCTCGGCGACACCAGCACCCTGGCCGACCCCTCGGTGGTCGAGGACCTGATCGCCCAGCGGTTGAATCGTTAGCCGGGAGCAGGCGTGGCGCTTGTCGGCGCCACGCCTGATCGCACCGGCCAGGGCTTGTTGCGATCGCGGTTTTGCTGCAGCCTGCCGGTTTCTTCCTTGCTGTCGGCTGATCATGGACCTGCTGCGTCGCCACCTCGAATCCCAGGCGTTGAACCTCACCGGCCTGGCCATTGGCGGCGTGGACTACGAGAATCCACGCGGGGACCCGGGGCTGTTCGGCCCCGACTCGGCATGCTGGAAGGTCCACGGGGACTTCACCTCGATGCTCATCGGCGGCATCTCGGCGCTGCTCCTGCAGATGCTGCATCCCCTGGCCCTGGCCGGCGTCTGGGACCATTCCAACTTCCGCCAGGACATGCTCGGGCGCCTGCGGCGCACCGGCCAGTTCATCGCGGCGACCACCTACGGCAGCCACGCCGATGCCGAGCGCCTGATCCAGCGCGTCAGGGGCATCCATGCGCAGATCAGCGGGATCGCACCGGATGGCCGCCCCTACGCCGCCGACGATCCGCACCTGCTGACCTGGGTGCATGTCGCCGAGGTCAGCAGCTTTCTCAAGGCCCACCTGCTCTATCGCAACCCCGACCTTCCCGCCGCCGAGCAGGATCGCTACTACGCGGAAATCGCGCGGGTGGCCGAACGCCTGGGCGCGCGGGACGTGCCCCGTTCGCGACAGGAGGTGGCTCGCTACCTCGAGGCGATGCGTCCAGAGCTGCTCTGCGATGAGCGAACCCGCGAAGTGGCGCGGCTGTTGTTCGCCGAGCCCGCACCCAATGCTCTGACCAAGCCCTTCGGCAAGTTGATGATGCAGGCCGGCGTCGACCTGCTGCCCGAATGGGCCAGCGATATGCTGGACCTGACGCCGGGCCCGGCACGCAGCGCCCTGATCCGCGCAGGCGTCCGGCGCACCGCGCCGGTGTTGCGTTGGGCGATCCGCAACGGCTCGGTACACCGCGCCCGCCGCCGCATGGGCTTGCCGCCACTGGCGTGACCGGTCGGTTCGGTAGTGGGCCGGCCCCCGACCGTTGTGCCAAGATGGCGCCCTCGCGGTCATCCGCAGCCATCATGAGGTTTCGTCCATGCAAGAGGTCGTCATCGTTGCCGCCACCCGCACCGCCATCGGCAGCTTCCAGGGTGCGCTGGCCAACCTGCCCGCCGTTGAACTGGGCGCGGCGGTCATTCGCCGTCTACTGGAGCAGACCGGGATCGACCCGACACAGGTCGATGAGGTCATCCTCGGCCACGTGCTGACGGCGGGCGCCGGCCAGAATCCGGCGCGCCAGGCATCGGTCAAGGCCGGCCTGCCCTATGCGGTTCCGGCCATGACCCTGAACAAGGTGTGCGGCTCGGGCCTCAAGGCGCTGCACCTGGGCGCCCAGGCCATCCGCTGTGGCGACGCCGAGGTCATCATCGCCGGCGGCATGGAGAACATGAGCCTGGCGCCCTACGTGATGCCCGGCGCGCGCACCGGCCTGCGCATGGGCCATGCCCAGGTGGTCGACAGCATGATCGAAGACGGACTGTGGGATGCCTTCAACGGCTACCACATGGGCATCACCGCCGAAAATCTGGTGGAAAAATACGGCATTACACGCGCGCAACAGGATGCCTTTGCTGCCGCATCCCAGCAGAAAGCCGTCGCCGCGATCGAAGCCGGCCACTTCCGCTCCCAGATCACGCCGATCAGCATCCCCCAGCGCAAAGGCGAGCCGCTGGTTTTCGATACCGATGAACAGCCCCGGGCGGGCACCACCGCCGAGGCGCTGGCCAAGCTCAAGCCCGCGTTCAAGAAAGACGGCAGCGTCACCGCCGGCAATGCATCGAGCCTCAACGACGGTGCCGCCGCCGTGCTGCTGATGAGCGCGGACAAGGCCCGCGCACTCGGCCTGCCGGTGCTGGCCCGCGTCGCCGCCTACGCCAACGCCGGTGTCGACCCGGCCATCATGGGCATCGGGCCGGTCTCGGCGACTCGCCGCTGCCTCGAAAAAGCAGGCTGGACACTGGACCAGCTGGACCTGATCGAAGCCAACGAAGCCTTCGCGGCCCAGGCCCTGTCGGTGGGCCAGGAGCTCGGCTGGGACAGCGAGCGGGTCAACGTGAACGGCGGCGCCATCGCACTGGGCCACCCGATCGGCGCGTCCGGTTGCCGGGTGCTGGTCACCCTGCTGCACGAACTGATCCGCCGTGACGGCCGTCGTGGGCTCGCCACCCTGTGCATCGGCGGCGGCCAGGGTGTCGCGCTGGCCATAGAACGCTAGGGCGCAGCGCAGGTCACAGGCGGAGGTCCGTCACAAGCCCGGCTGCGGCGCAATTCCGCCCGCAGCGGGCGTGGCATACTCGGGCATCCGCCCCGCTGACAACCGCCATGAGAAGAACCGCGATAAAACGAACGGCCATCGCCACCCTGCTCGCGGTGGCCCTCTATAGCCTGCTGGGCTTTCTCGTGCTGCCGGGCATTGCGCTGCACCTGATCAACGGGCAGCTCGAGCGCCACGTCAACGCCCCGGCGAAGCTGCAACGCATCGAATTCAACCCCTTCAGCCTCGAACTGAGCCTGTTCGACCTGCGCATCGGCGAGCCCGGGGATGAGCAGCTGGGCCTGGACCGGCTCTACCTCAATTTGCAATGGAGCAGCCTCTGGCAGCGCCAGCTGCATCTGGCCGATGTCGAACTGGAACGTCCCCGCGGCGAAATCCGCTTCGCCAAGGACGGTACGTTCAACCTTTCCCAGCTGTTCGACATCCCCGAAAGCGACGCACCAGCGGATGATGACGCGCAGACCTTCCCGCTGCGCATCGATCGGCTGCGACTGGCCCGCGGTTACCTGCACATCCAGGACCTGCAGCCGCAGGAACCGGTCGAGCTGGTCTACGACACCCTGGACCTGGAACTGCACAATCTGGTGACGCGCGATGACGGCCGTGCCGACATCAGCCTGGTGGCCCACAATCCGGCCGGCGGCCAGCTGCAGTGGCAGGGCCAGCTCGCCCTTGCCCCCTTCACCTCCAGCGGCAGCCTGAGCCTCAGCGACCTGGAATTGCGTACGCTCTGGCCCTACGTTCAGCAGTCGGTGCCCCTGGCGCTGAAGGAAGGTCGCCTGAACGCCGGAACCGACTATGTCCTGGACCTGAGCGACGGCTTCTCCCTGCGCCTGGACAACGCGCGCCTGGACTCGACCGCGCTGAGCATCGACAGCCTCGAAGGCGAGCCGCTGCTACGCCTTAAGTCCCTGTCGGTCGGCGAGACCTCGCTGGACCTGGCCGACCAGCGGATAACCGTCGGCCAGCTGCGCCTGAACGGACTGGAAACCTGGGCCACGCGCGAGGCCGATGGCGTGCTCGACTGGCAGAAGCGCTTCGCCGGGAGCGGCGATGCGAGCGATCCCGGCACGCAGGCACCCGACCAGCCGGCGCGCCCCTGGCAGGTCCTACTACGCGACGCCGGCCTCGAAGGCGCGACCGTGCATCTGGCCGACCGCGTACCCGACGACGAGGTGACCCTCGACCTCACACCACTGGACATTCACCTGCGCGACTTCGACAGTGCCGGCACCACGCCCTTCAGCCTGAGTGTCAATGCCGGCGTCGGCCGCCAGGGCAAGCTCGGCGCCAAAGGCAACGTGCAGCTCCAACCCCTGAGCGGTCAGCTGGCCATCACCCTGGACAGCCTGGACATGCGCATCGCCCAGGCCTATCTCAGCCCCTTCGTCCGCCTGGAACTGCGCAGCGGGCGGCTCGATGGCGAACTTGAGGTCGACCTGCAGGGTGCCGACCCGCTGGCCTTCGACGTCAGCGGCCGCGCCGGCATCAGCCAGCTGCACGCCCTGGACACGCTGCACAACCGCGACTTCCTCAAATGGCAGCGCCTGGACGTCGAAGGGCTCGACTATCGCCACGGCACTCGTCTGGGCATAGAGCGGGTGGCGCTGGACGAGCCTTACGCCCGCTTCATCATCAATCAGAACCTGACCACCAATATCAACGACCTGCTGATCGAGCAGCCCGGGTCATCCGAAGGCACGAGCGAACCGGCATCGGGCGAGCCGCTGGCAATTCGCGTCGGTCAGGTGGACATTTCCCAAGGCTCTGCGAACTTCGCCGACTTCAGCCTGCGACCGCCCTTCGCAACCGCCGTGCAGGAGCTCAACGGCCGTATCGGGACGCTCGACAGCCGCTCCGACAGCCCGGCCAGCGTGGAGGTCACCGGCAAGGTGGACCGCTATGCGCCGGTCACCATCAGCGGCAGCCTGACGCCCTTCGACCCGTTGCAGAACCTCGACATCGCGACACGCTTTCGCCAGGTCGAACTGACCACCCTGACGCCCTACTCGAGCAAGTTCGCCGGCTATCGCATCCGCCGCGGTCGGCTCGACCTGGATTTGCACTACCGCATCCAGCAAGGCCTGCTGCGTGCCGAGAACAAGGTGGTGCTCGAACAGCTGCAGCTTGGCGAGCGCGTGGACAGCCCGGACGCCGTCGACCTGCCCATACGCCTGGCGGTGGCCCTGCTCAAGGACAGCCGCGGCACCATCTCGCTGGAACTGCCGGTCCAGGGCGACCTCAACGATCCGCAGTTCGACGTCATGCCGATCGTCTGGCAGACCCTGCGCAACCTCGTGGTACGAGCGGCCAAGGCGCCCTTTCGCTTCCTCGGCTCCCTGGTCGGCAACGACCAGGACGACCTCAACCATGTCGCCTTCGCCGCTGGCGACAGCAGCCTCGATACCCAGGCACGCCAGGCCCTCGACGCCCTCGCCGCGGCCCTCAGGGAGCGCCCGGCCCTGCGCCTGGAAGTCGAAGGCATGAGCGCACAACAAAGCGACGGCCCGTTGCTTGCCGAACAATGGCTCGAGCGCGAATACCAGAACACCGCCTACAACATGCGTCAGCGCCGGGGCGACCAGGTACCGCGCGACCCTTCGCAGCTGGACGTGGCCGACAGCGAAAAGCCGGCGCTGCTCGAAGCCATCTACCGCAGCAGGTTGCAGCAACAGCCCCCGGAGCCGTGGCGGCAGTTGGACGAGGACGCGCGCGCCGAGCGTTTGCGCCAGGCGATCCTCGACACCTGGAGCGGCAATGCCGGCTTGCTCAGACGCCTGGCGCAAGCCCGGGCCGCGGCCATCAAGGAGCATCTGGTCGATCACGGCGGTCTGGACGCCGGCCGCGTGTACCTGCTCGACGCCGGCCTGACCGAGCCCGACAATGGCCGGGTCAGCAGCCTGCTGCACCTAGGAAGCGACTAGCATGATCCCGACCCGATTCATCGTCTGCCTGAGCGCCACGCTGGCCTGCGCCGGTGCGGCCCAGGCCGATACCATGCGCTGCGGCAGCCAGCTGGTCAGCACCGGCGACCGCACCTTCGAAGTCGAGCGCAAATGCGGACCGCCAGCGCACAGCGATCTGGTCGGCTATGCCCTTGGCCGGAACGACCGACAGGAATTCAAGCTGGAAGAATGGGTATACGGCCCGAGCAACGGCTCGATCAACATCCTGACGTTCGAAGGCAACCGCCTGGTTCGCATCGAAACGCGCCGCAGCAATTGAAACGGAGATTCATCATGACCAACCGGCTATTGGTCCTGGCACTGGCGCTCTGGGCACCCGTGGCGCTGGCCTCGTCGACCTACCGCTGCGGCAGCCAGCTGGTGAGCAGGGATGCCACCACGAGCGAGGTCCTGAGCAAATGCGGACCGCCTGCCAGCGAAACCCTGATCGGCTTCAAGGAGATCGTGGATGTCTACGGATTTCGCAACGAGGTGCAGGTCGAGGAATGGATCTACGGGCCGAACAACGGAATGCTGCATTACCTGCGCTTCGAAGGTAATCGACTGATGCGCATCGACAGCCGGCGAGGCCAATAAAAAAACCCCACGCACTGGCGTGGGGTTCGTTTGCCATGCAAGGGGAACATGGCCCAACAAAACTCAGTCGGCGGTTTTCAGGCCGTCGGCGGAAACGTTACGCACGCCTTCGACACCCTTGGCCTTGGAAATGGCCATTTCCTTTTCAGCCTCGGTCGCCACGGTGCCGCTCAGCGACACGACGCCGTCCTTGGTTTCGACTTCGATGTCCATGCCGGGCGTGGAACCCTCGGCCAACAGGACGGACTTCACTTTGGTGGTGATCCAGGTATCGGAAACGGCATCCCCAGCGTCTCGTGCTTCGTTTGCGGCAAGCATCAGGGTGTCCGACTGGCCCAACGCAGGGGTGGTGTCGGCAAAGGCGACGCCAGCGAACGGAAAGCTCAGGGCAGCGGTGACAACGGTGGCAGCAACGGAAGTCTGGATCTTTTTCATGGAGTTACTCCTATCTTTCTCATGGTGTCCGCAGCGTGACTCCGGCTGCGGATTACACATGTACCATCGCAAGCCGCGTGCCAACCGTCACTCAACCTGAAAGTCCTTTTAAAACAGCAACTTAAAAACAAGCAGCGAAGGGTGAAAAAATGCATATTGCATGTTGTCCATTCAGGGCACGTGCAACTTGCAATGTAGATGAAAACATGCAGCCAATGAAAAAGGGCCCCGAAGGGCCCTTTTTTGAAACACCGCGAATCAGACGCCAGAGGCTTCGGCAGCCGCCACGTCCTTGATCGACAGCTTGATACGGCCGCGGTTGTCCACGTCCAGTACCAGCACCTTCACTTCCTGACCTTCCTTGAGCACGTCGGTGACCTTCTCGACACGCTGATCGCTCAGCATCGAGATGTGCACCAGACCATCCTTGCCCGGCAGGATGTTGACGAAGGCACCGAAGTCGACGATGCGCTCGACGCGACCCACGTAGATCTTGCCGATCTCGGCTTCGGCAGTGATGCTCAGCACGCGCTGCTTGGCGGCTTCGGCAGCTTCCTTGGTCTCGCCGAAGATCTTGATCGAGCCGTCGTCCTCGATGTCGATCGAGGCCTTGGTCTCTTCGCAGATGCCGCGAATCGTGGCGCCGCCCTTGCCGATCACATCGCGGATCTTGTCCTGGTCGATCTTCATCGCGATCATGGTCGGCGCGTTGGCCGACAGCTCGCTGCGCGACTGGGCGATGACCTGGTTCATCTGGCCGAGGATGTTCAGGCGCGCTTCCAGGGCCTGGCCCAGGGCGATTTCCATGATCTCTTCGGTGATCCCCTGGATCTTGATGTCCATCTGCAGCGCGGTCACGCCCTTGGCGGTACCGGCGACCTTGAAGTCCATGTCGCCCAGGTGGTCTTCGTCACCCAGGATGTCGGTCAGCACGGCGAACTTCTCGCCTTCCTTGACCAGACCCATGGCGATACCGGCGACCGGCGCCTTCATCGGTACGCCCGCGTCCATCAGTGCCAGCGAGGCGCCACAGACGGAGGCCATGGAGCTGGAGCCGTTGGATTCGGTGATTTCCGACACCACGCGGATGGTGTACGGGAATTCGTCGGCGTTCGGCAGCATGGCGGCGACGCCACGACGGGCCAGACGGCCATGGCCGATTTCACGGCGGCCAGTGGCGCCCATGCGACCGCACTCGCCCACCGAGTAAGGCGGGAAGTTGTAGTGCAGCATGAAGGCGTCTTTCTTTTCGCCTTCCAGGGTATCGAGCAGCTGGGCGTCGCGTGCGGTACCGAGGGTCGCGACCACCAGCGCCTGGGTTTCGCCACGGGTGAACAGCGCCGAACCGTGGGTCTTGTCCAGAACGCCGACTTCGATGTTCAGGCCACGCACGGTACGGGTGTCACGGCCGTCGATGCGCGGCTTGCCGTTGACGATGTTTTCACGGACGGTGCGGTATTCGATCTCGCCGAAGGCGTCCTTGACCTCGCCCGCGGACGGCTGGCCTTCTTCACCGGAGAACTTCGCGACGACCTGGTCACGCAGCTCGCCCAGGCGCGCATAGCGATCCTGCTTGATGATGATGGTGTAGGCCTGGGAGATGGCTTCGCCGAATTCGCTGCGGATGGCATCGAGCAGCGCGGTGTTGGGCGCGGTCGGCTGCCAGTCCCAGCGCGGCTTGCCGGCTTCGGCAGCGAGCTCGGAAACGGCCTGGATGACCGTCTGGAATTCATCGTGGGCGAACAGCACGGCGCCCAGCATCTGGTCTTCGGTCAGTTCCTTGGCTTCGGACTCGACCATCAGGACGGCGTCCTTGGTGCCGGCCACGACCATGTCCAGGCTGGAGGCCTTGAGCTGCTCGTAGGTCGGGTTCAGCAGGTAGCCGGTTTCCGGGTGGAAGGCCACACGAGCGGCGCCGATGGGGCCGTCGAACGGGATGCCGGAAATGGCCAGCGCGGCCGAGGTGCCGATCATCGCGGCGATGTCCGGATCGGTCTTCTTGCTGGTGGAAACCACGGTGCAGATGACCTGCACTTCGTTCTGGAAACCTTCCGGGAACAGCGGACGGATCGGACGATCGATCAGGCGCGAGGTCAGGGTTTCCTTTTCCGAGGGACGCGCTTCGCGCTTGAAGAAGCCGCCCGGGATCTTGCCGGCTGCGTAGGTCTTCTCCTGGTAGTGCACCGACAGCGGGAAAAAGCCCTTGCTCGGGTCAGCGGTCTTGGCGCCGACCACGGTGACCAGCACAGTGACGTCGTCGTCGACGGTGACCAGCACAGCGCCGGAGGCCTGGCGAGCGATACGGCCCGTCTCGAGGGTTACGGTCGACTGACCGAACTGAAACTTCTTGATTACCGGGTTCACGGTGTTTTCCTTCTCTGTGTTGCCTTGGGGGAATTCGTGGGAAGCAGCGGGAGTCGGACCCGAACTGTTTCACCCAGAAAGCTAAAAGCTGGGAGCCCGAAGCTGTAAGCGGGAAAATCCCTGGCTTTCAACTTCAAGCTCCCAGCTTCTTGCTTGCAGCGAACGTCGCTTAGCGACGCAGGCCCAGGCGGCCGATCAGGCTGCTGTAACGAGTGGTGTCCTTACCCTTCAGGTAATCCAGCAGCTTGCGGCGCTGGTTGACCATGCGGATCAGACCACGACGGGAGTGGTGATCTTTGCCGTTGGCCTTGAAGTGGTCCTGCAGCTTGTTGATGTTAGCGGTGAGCAGGGCAACCTGCACTTCCGGAGAACCGGTATCGCCTTCACCTTGCTTGTACTCGTTTACGATCTGGGCTTTTTCTTCAACGCTCAGTGCCATGTTAGGGCTCCTTGAGTGAACAGGCCGGGAATCGCTTCCCGTGTTTTAAAGAGAGGTATGACCGTGCCTGCTGACAGCCACCCTCTGGACACGCCGCGCAAAGCGCCGCGTGCAACGGTCATTCCGACCGAATCAATCGACGCGGCGCGATCCGCCCGTCGTCGCTCACCTCACCGATACCGATGAAGCGACCGTTATGGTCCTGTACCCGGACCATGCCGTACTTCGGCGCCTCCGGTGCCCGCACTGGCTGCCCCTGCAGCCAGTAGAACGCGCTGTGCTCGGAAAAGTGTAGCAGCGGCCAATGCTCCAGCCCGCTGTCGACCGGTTTCAAGAACGCATCGAGCGCCTCGGCACCGCCTTCGGCATGGGCCTGCTCCAACGCTTCGAGACTGATCGTCTGCGAAAGGTCGAAGGGGCCGGCCTGCGTTCTGCGCAATTCGGCGACATGCGCGCCGCAGCCGAGCAGCTCACCGATATCCTCGACCAGCGTGCGGATATAGGTGCCCTTGCTGCAGGCAACCGCCAGACGCGCCGTCTCGCCGTCGAGCTCGAGCAGTTCCAGGCGCGCAATGGTAACAGAACGCGCCTCGCGCTCCACTACCTCTCCTGCCCGGGCGAGCTTGTAGAGCGGCTGGCCATCGCGCTTGATTGCCGAATACATCGGCGGCACCTGCTTGATATCGCCACGAAAACGCGGCAACACCGACTCCAGCCGCGCGTGGTCGACCTCTACCGGCCGACGCAGGAGCACCTCGCCCTCGGCATCGGCGGTAGTGGTGGTCACGCCCAGTTGCATGCGCGTCTCGTAGCCCTTGTCGGCATCGAGCAGGTACTGCGAAAACTTGGTCGCCTCTCCGAAACAGAGCGGCAGCACACCGGTCGCCAACGGATCGAGACTGCCGGTATGACCGGCCTTCTCGGCGTTGAGCAGCCAGCGCACCTTCTGCAGCGCGGCGTTGGACGTCAGCCCCTTGGGCTTGTCGAGCAGCATGATGCCGCTGACGGCGCGCCTGACACGTTTGACCTGCGCCACGGGTTACTCCTTCGCGTCGTCTTCGTGCTTGCGGTCTTCGGCGACCGCCCGCTCGATCAGCGCGGCCAGCTCGACCCCACGGCGGACGCTGGCGTCGTAGTGGAAGCGAAGCTGCGGAATGGTGCGGACCTTCATCGACTTGCCGAGCTGCATGCGCAGGAAACCGCCGGCTTCGTTGAGGATATGCACGCTTTCCTTGACCGCCTCGGCATCGTCGTCCTTGCCCATGACGGTGATGAAGATCTGCGCATGGGAGAGATCGCGACTGACATCGACCGCCGTGACGGTGATCAGCCCAAGACGCGGGTCCTTGATCTCGCGCTGAATCAGAGATGCCAGCTCACGCTGCATCTGATCGCCGATACGCTGGGTACGGCTGAATTCTTTGGCCATAAATCTGCCTCGAGCTGCGTTTGCAGCTTAAAAAACCATCTCGCTGCAAAGGCAAACGGCAAGCTTCCGGGTTGCCCCTGAAGCTTGCCGTCTGAGGCTTGCAGCTGCTGTTTAGAGCGAGCGAGCCACCTGGACCTTCTCGAAGACCTCGATCTTGTCGCCGACCTTGACGTCGTTGTAGCTCTTCACGCCGATACCGCACTCCATGCCGGCGCGGACTTCAGCCACGTCGTCCTTGAAGCGGCGCAGCGATTCCAGCTCGCCTTCGAAGATGACCACGTCATCACGCAGCACGCGGATCGGACGGTTGCGGTGGACCATGCCCTCGATGACCATGCAGCCGGCGATCGCGCCGAACTTCGGCGAACGGAATACGTCACGCACCTCGGCCACGCCCAGGATGTTCTCCCGAACATCGCTGCCCAGCATGCCGGACAGGGCCTTCTTCACGTCATCGATGATGTCGTAGATGACGTTGTAGTAACGCAGGTCCAGACCTTCCTGCTCGACGATCTTGCGCGCGCCGGCATCGGCCCGCACGTTGAAGCCGAACAGCACGGCGTTGGATGCCAGCGCCAGGTTGGCATCGCTCTCGGTGATACCACCGACACCGCCACCGACCACACGTACCTGGACTTCGTCGTTGCCCAGGTCGCTCAGCGAGCCCTGCAGGGCCTCGAGCGAACCGCGAACGTCGGCCTTGAGCACGATGTTGAGCGTCTTCTTCTCGTCCTGCCCCATGGTCTCGAAGATGTTCTCGAGCTTGCCGGCATGCGCGCGGGCCAGCTTGACCTCGCGGAACTTGCCCTGACGGAACAGCGCGATCTCGCGCGCCTTCTTCTCGTCGGCCACCACGATCAGCTCGTCACCGGCATCCGGCGTACCGTCCAGGCCGAGGATCTCGACCGGAATCGACGGGCCGGCTTCCTTCACGGGCTTGCCGTTCTCGTCGAGCATGGCGCGAACGCGACCATAGTTGACGCCGACCAGCACCATGTCGCCCTGACGCAGGGTACCGTCCTGTACCAGCACGGTGGCCACCGGGCCGCGGCCCTTGTCCAGGCGGGACTCGACCACGACACCGCGGCCAGGCGCGGACGGCGTGGCGCTCAGTTCCAGCAGTTCGGCCTGGAGCAGAACGGCTTCGAGCAGCTCGTCCACGCCGGTACCAACCTTCGCCGAAACCGCGACGAACTGGGTGTTGCCGCCCCACTCTTCCGGAATCACGTCGCGTCCGGCCAGATCGTTCTTGATCCGGTCCAGGTCCGCTTCCGGCTTGTCGATCTTGTTCACCGCGACCACGATCGGAACACCGGCCGCTTTCGCGTGCTGGATGGCTTCCTCGGTCTGCGGCATCACGCCGTCGTCCGCAGCCACCACCAGGATGACGATGTCGGTGGCCTTGGCACCACGGGCACGCATCGCGGTAAACGCGGCGTGACCAGGGGTGTCGAGGAAGGTCACCATGCCGCGATCGGTTTCCACGTGGTAGGCGCCGATGTGCTGGGTGATGCCGCCGGCTTCACCGGAGGCGACCTTGGCGCGGCGGATGTAGTCGAGCAGCGATGTCTTGCCGTGGTCGACGTGGCCCATGACGGTCACGACCGGCGCACGGGAGACCGCCTCGCCTTCGAACTTCAGCGACTCGGCCAGCTGCTCTTCGAGCGCGTTGTCGCTGACGAGCTTGACCTTGTGGCCCAGTTCTTCAGCCACCAGCTGAGCGGTTTCACGGTCGAGCACCTGGTTGATGGTGACCGGCGAACCCAGCTTGAACATGAACTTGATGACTTCCGCGGCCTTCACCGACATCTGCTGTGCCAGCTCGGAAACGGTAATGGTCTCGCCGATGGAAACTTCGCGCACGACAGGTCCTGTTGGGCTTTGGAAGCCATGCTGATTACGCTTCTTGAGCTTCGACTTGCCACGGCCACCACGGCGCCCGAAGCTGTCCGCCTCGTCTTCGCCGGTGCGAACGGTACGTCCCAGCGGCGCCTTGGCCTTGAGCGAAGGGCGGTGCTGAGCGTGCTTGCGGTCACGACGATCGTCCTCGTCGCTGCGCGCCTTCTCGGTGCGGCGGACTTCGTCCTTCTTGCGATCATCGGCAGCCGGTGCAGGCGCAGACACAGGGGCAGCAGGCGCGGCGGCAGCCACCGCAGGCGACGGCTCGTCCGCAGGCGCTTCGGCAGTCTTGGTTGCAGCGGCCGCGCGGGCCTGCTCCTCGGCCTGACGACGCGTCTCTTCCTCGGCGCGCTGACGCGCTTCTTCCTCGGCCTTGAGCCGCGCCGCTTCTTCGGCCGCGCGCTGCTCTTCCAGCTCGCGCTGCTTTTCGGCCTCGATCTCGTCGGGGCTGCGCTTGACGAAGGTCTTCTTCTTGCGCACTTCGACGCTGATGGTCTTGCTGCCACCCACTTTCAGCTTGGTGGTGGTCTTGCGCTGCAAGGTGATCTTGCTCGGCTCGTTCACCTTGGCGCCGTGACTGCTCTTCAGGTGGGCCAACAGCGCCTGTTTCTCGTTATCGGTCACTACTTGCTCGGCGCTGGTGTGCGACAGTCCTGCCTCACGCATCTGCTGAAGCAGTCGCTCGACCGGTGTGTCGACCACCTGGGCCAGTTCTTTCACCGTGACTTGCGTCATGCATTCCTCTCCTCAGGCCGCTAATTACTTACTCGAACCAATGGGCTCGGGCGGCCATGATCAGCTTGCCGGCACGCTCTTGGTCGATGCCGTCTATGTCGAGCAGGTCGTCTATCGACTGCTCGGCCAGGTCTTCGCGAGTGATGACACCTCGCATTGCCAACTCGACCGCCAATTCCTTGTCCATGCCTTCCAGCGCGAGCAGGTCTTCGGCTGGCTGAGCGTCCGCCAGTTTTTCTTCGGTAGCGATGGCCTTGGTCAGCAGGCGATCCTTGGCGCGCGAGCGCAGCTCGTTGACGATGTCCTCGTCGAATCCTTCGATCGCGAGCATTTCCTCCATCGGGACATAGGCCACCTCTTCCAGCGAGGTGAAACCTTCTTCGACCAGGACCTGTGCCAGCTCCTCGTCCACGTCCAGTTCTTCGATGAAGGCGCGCAGAATGTCGCCGGTCTCTTCCTCCTGCTTGGCCTGGATATCGGCCTCGGTCATCACGTTAAGGGTCCAGCCGGTCAGCTGGCTGGCCAGTCGAACGTTCTGGCCGCCGCGGCCGATGGCCTGCGCCAGGTTGTCCTCGGCCACGGCGATGTCCATTGCGTGGGCATCTTCGTCGACGATGATCGCAGCCACCTCGGCCGGCGCCATCGCGTTGATCACGAACTGGGCGGGGTTTTCATCCCACAGCACGATATCGACGCGCTCGCCACCGATCTCACCGGATACGGCCTGCACACGCGAACCGCGCATACCGATGCACGCGCCCTGCGGATCGATCCGCTTGTCCTTGGAGCGCACGGCGATCTTGGCGCGGGAACCCGGGTCACGCGAAGCGCCCATCACCTCGATCAGCTCTTCGGCGATTTCCGGGACCTCGATGCGGAACAGCTCGATCAGCATCTGCGGCGCGGTGCGCGACAGGATCAGTTGAGGACCGCGGTTTTCAGTGCGAATTTCCTTGAGGAGCGCCCGAACGCGAGCACCGACACGGAAGGTTTCGCGGGCGATGATGTCTTCGCGAGCCAGCAGCGCTTCGGCGTTGTTGCCGAGGTCAACGATGACGTTGTCGCGAGTGACCTTCTTCACCGTACCGGAAATGATTTCGCCAAGACGATCGCGGTAGGCCTCCACGACCTGGGCGCGCTCCGCTTCGCGAACCTTCTGCACGATGACCTGCTTGGCGGTCTGCGCGGCGATACGGCCGAACTCGATCGATTCGATCTTCTCTTCCAGCACATCGCCGACCTTCGCATCGGGCTTGCGCGCCTCGGCCTGATCCAGGGTCAGCTGGATGTCGGGATCATCGAAGTCGGCCTCATCAACCACGGTCCAGCGACGAAAGGTTTCGTAGCTGCCGTTCTGGCGATTGATTTCCACACGCAGGTCGACTTCGTCTTCGTAACGTTTCTTGGTGGCCGTGGCCAGGGCCAGCTCCAGCGCCTCGAAAATCACACCAGCCGGCACGCCCTTTTCGTTGGACACCGACTCAACAACTAGCAGTACTTCTTTGCTCATCGTACGCCTCGCCTTTCGCAATCCATTGGGGTTCGCGGGATCCGCGTCTCACTCAAATCGGGGAACTATGTTGGCCTTGTCGATCGAGTCGATCGGCAACAGATATTCGTGATCGTCGACCAGCACCACGATGTCCTGCTCTTCCACCCCACGCAGAAGGCCTTGAAAATTGCGCCGCCCCTCGAAGGGCGAACGCAGCTTGATCTTTACCTGCTCGCCAACGTGGGCGGCGAACTGGTCCAGTGTGAACAGCGGCCGATCCATGCCCGGCGAAGACACCTCAAGGGTGTACTCGGCACTGATGGGATCTTCGACGTCGAGTACGCCACTCAACTGGCGGCTCACCTTTTCGCAGTCCTCGACGAGGATGCCGTTGGGGTGGTCGATATACACCCGCAACAGCGAATGCCGACCCTGGGAGAGGAATTCAATACCCCAGCATTGATAGCCGAGCGCCTCGACCACAGGGGCCAACAAGGCCTGCAACTGTTCTAGCTTGCTCGACATCGAAGTCCCTCGTGCATGCTGTAAAAATGAAAAATGGGCGAAACGCCCATCCTGCGAACCGCCTGTGAATGCCGGCGGCCTGGCTCCAGCTAAGAAAAAGCCCCTTGACAGGGGCTCTACTACAACTGGTTGCGGGGGCTGGATTTGAACCAACGACCTTCGGGTTATGAGCCCGACGAGCTACCAGACTGCTCCACCCCGCGTCTAAAGCTGGGCACGAATTATACGGCCGACCCTGGAGCTGGTCAACCTGAGCCCTGAAGACAAGAAAGCCCGCTGATGCGGGCCTGCTTGTTTGGTACCGAGGAGGGGACTCGAACCCCTACAGCCTATGGCCACTACCACCTCAAGGTAGCGTGTCTACCAATTCCACCACCTCGGCAAAACCTTTACTGCCCGGGCGCCTGAGGTATATCCCCTGTCGTTTCGGCTGGCCGACGCTCTTCGAGAGCAGGCACATCGTCAACAACTGGCCTGTTGGCCGGCACTTCCAGAACCGCGGGATCAGGCAACCCTGCCCCCGCCAGTTGATCAGCCTGCTGCTTGGCGAAGAACGCAAGCCCCAGACTGGTCACGAAAAAAACGGTCGCTAGTATAGCAGTAACTCGACTCAAAAAGGTAGCAGAACCTTGGCTTCCGAATACGGTTGCCGAAGCACCCGAACCGAACGAAGCGCCGGCATCGGCACCCTTACCCTGCTGCAGCAGCACCAGCACGACAACACCAATGGCAACCAGCAGATGCACCACGATAACAACAGTTTGCAACATCTGTTCAGTTCCCTGCGGCGCGACAGATCGCACCGAACTCGTCCGCTTTCAGAGAAGCTCCACCAATGAGCCCCCCATCAATATCCGCCATGCCGAACAACTCAGCGGCATTGGCAGCCTTTACGCTACCACCGTAGAGAATCCGAACGCCCTCGGCGACCTCGACACTCTCTCGAGCCAGCTGCGCCCGGATGGCAGCATGCACTTCCTGCGCCTGTTGCGGCGTCGCGGTCAACCCCGAGCCAATGGCCCAGACCGGCTCATACGCTACAACCGCATCAGCCAGAGCCGAGATACCCAGAGCGGATACCACGTTCTCCAACTGACGCCCCACCACTTCCAGCGTCTGACCCGCCTCTCGCTGCTCGAGCGTCTCGCCCACACAGAGAATCGGCTTCAGGCCACACGCTTTGGCAGCGGCGAACTTGCGGCGAACCACCTCGTCGCTTTCGCCCAGAATCAGACGACGCTCCGAATGACCCACCAGAACCCATTCACAACCCGCATCCTGCAATTGCTCGACCGACTCTTCACCGGTCAGCGCACCGAAGCCCGCCTCGCTTGCACAATCCTGGGCACCGACGCTCAATTGCGTGCCGGAAAGACTCTCGACGACCTGACCGATATGCAAGGCACCAGGCAACACGACAATCTCGACCGAGGCAGGCAGCGCCTGCTCACGCAATGACCGGATCAGCTCTGCGACGCTGGCGCGGGTACCGTTCATCTTCCAGTTACCAGCTACCAGTTGGCGACGCATGCTTTACCCCGTCGGTCAAAGTGGGCGCAGATGTTACTCAAGAGAAAAACACCTGGCAAGCCGAATCATGCACAAACTTCATTTACCACTTTGACCAGCTGCTCGGCATAGCTGCGGACCTGCGTTTCGTCATCCCCTTCCACCATGACGCGCACCAGCGGTTCGGTACCGGATTTGCGCAGCAGAACCCGCCCGCGCCCCGCCATCTTCGCCGTGACTTCGTCACAGGCCGCCTGTACGTCAGGGTGCGACACCGGATCGCTGCCGGCAGGAAAGCGGACGTTGATCAGCACCTGCGGAAACTTCCTCAGCGCCTGCCGGGCCTGTGCCAGGGTCTGTTCGCGACGGCGCAGCGCAAGGACGACCTGCAGGGCAGCGATGATTGCATCGCCCGTGGTGACATGTTGACCACAGACGATATGGCCCGAATTTTCGCCACCCAGCTGCCAGTTGCGCTCGAGCATCTCGGCCATGACATAACGGTCACCCACCTTGGCCCGGACGAAGGGAATGTCCGCCTCCTTGAGGGCCAGCTCGAGGCCGAAATTGCTCATCAGCGTGCCGACCACGCCACCTTCGAGCAGGCCCCGCGCCTTGAGATCACACGCGATGATGAACAGCAGCTCGTCGCCGTCCACCGCCGTTCCGGTGTGATCCACCATCATCACCCGGTCCCCGTCGCCATCGAACGCGATCCCCAGGTCAGCCCCATGCTCGACGACAGCCTTCTGCAACTGGCCGACGTGGGTCGAACCGACATCGGCGTTGATGTTCAGACCATCCGGATCGGCACCGATGACCACCACTTTCGCGCCGAGCTCACGGAAAACGCTCGGCGCGACCTTGTAGGTGGCGCCATGAGCGCAGTCGAGCACCACCTTCATCCCGGAGAAATCGGTGCTGGTCGGCACGCTGCTCTTGCAGAACTCGATGTACCGACCGGCCGCGTCATTGATCCGGGAGGCCTTGCCCAGCTGAGCGGACTCCACCACCGTCATGGGGGCATCGAGAAGCTCCTCGATCATCAGCTCGATCTCATCGGGAAGCTTGGTGCCACGACTGGAGAAGAACTTGATCCCGTTGTCATGGTGGGGGTTATGCGAAGCACTGATGACGATGCCTGCCTCGGCGTGAAAGGTACGCGTGAGGTAGGCGATCGCCGGCGTCGGCATGGGGCCCAGCAGCAGCACATCCGCACCGGAGGCCGACAGACCGGCCTGCAGGGCCGACTCGAACATGTAACCCGAAATGCGCGTGTCCTTCCCGATCAGGATGCGGCACTTGCCCTGCTTGCGAAACGCCATGCCGGCCGCCCAGCCGAGCTTCAACATGAATTCCGGGGTGATGGGAAACTGGCCGACCTGCCCACGAATGCCGTCGGTGCCGAAATATTTTCTAGTCATTGTTCCATTCCTAATCAGCTGCCTGGACCGCAGCAATCATTCTGACCACATCCACCGTCTCGGCAACATCGTGCACCCGCAGGATCCGAGCCCCTTGCGAGACAGCCAGCGCCGCCAGGGCCAGGCTTCCATAGAGCCTTTCGCCCACCTCGCGCCCAAGCGCCTGCCCGATCATCGTCTTGCGCGACACACCAACCAGCAGCGGCCGCCCCAGGCGATGCAGTCGCTCAAGGTGCTTGAACAGGCTGAGGTTATGCTCGAGATTCTTGGCGAAGCCGAAACCGGGATCGAGCACGATGCGCTCCGGCGCTATCCCGGCGGCCGAACAGGCGTCCATCCTAGCCTCGAGGAACGCCACCACTTCGGCGGCCACATCGACGTAAACGGCCTCGCGCTGCATGTCGCCCGGCTCGCCACGCATATGCATCAGGCAAACCGGCAAACCGCTGTCGGCAGCCGCATCGAGGGCTCCGTCACGGCGCAACGAGCGCACGTCATTGATGAGCCCGGCGCCGAGCCTTGCGCTCTCGCGCATGACCGAGGGCGTGGACGTATCGACCGACACGATCACGTCCAGCTCGCGAACGATGGCCTCGACGACCGGCGCGACGCGCTCCAGTTCTTCCAGGGCCGATACCGCACGCGCGCCCGGACGGGTCGACTCGCCGCCGACGTCCACCAGGGACGCTCCCGCGCGCACCATGGCCTCGGCATGACGCAACGCCAGGTCGCGGGAAGCGTAGCGCCCGCCATCGGAAAAGGAGTCAGGAGTGACGTTGAGAATGCCCATCACGTGCGGACGGGATAAATCAAGAACCCGGTTGCCACAGGGCAACCGGGTTGGGTGAAGCGCAGGCGCCATGAAGGACCCTTAGTGCTCGCCGGCCGGACCGCCGATGGGGGTTTCAGGGCGATCGGCATTCGGCTGGACAGGCGTGCCCGAGGCACCCGACCCACCCTGCCAGTCACGCGGCTCGCGGGGCGTACGGCCAGCCATGATGTCGTCGATCTGATCGGCGTCGATGGTTTCGTACTTCATCAGCGCCTCGGCCATCATGTCGAGCTTGTCGCGATTGTCCGAGAGGATCTGCTTGGCCGTGCCGTAGCACTGATCGATGATGGCGCGCACTTCGAGGTCGATCATCCGCGCGGTGTCTGCCGAGACGTTGGTGTGCTGGCTACCGGCACTGCGACCGAGGAACACCTCGCCCTCTTCTTCGGCATACATCAGCGGACCGAGTTTTTCCGAGAGCCCCCACTTGGTCACCATGTTCCGCGCCAGCTGGGTGGCGCGCATGATGTCGTTCGAGGCGCCGGTGGTGACGCCCTCGAAGCCCAGCGTCATCTCTTCGGCGATACGCCCACCGAACAGCGAGCAGATCTGGCTGATCAGGGCGCGCTTGGAGAGGCTGTAGCGGTCTTCCTCGGGCAGGAACATGGTCACGCCCAAGGCACGGCCGCGCGGAATGATGGAGACCTTGTAGACCGGATCGTGCTCGGGCACCACGCGCCCGACGATCGCATGGCCAGCTTCGTGGTAGGCCGTGTTGAGCTTTTCCTTTTCGGACATGACCATGGTCTTGCGCTCGGCGCCCATCATGATCTTGTCCTTGGCCAGCTCGAACTCGCGCATGTCGACCACGCGCTTGTTCGCTCGCGCCGAAAACAGCGAGGCTTCGTTGACCAGGTTGGCGAGGTCCGCACCCGAGAACCCGGGCGTACCGCGGGCAATCACGGCCGGATCGACATTGTCGCCCAGCGGCACCTTGCGCATGTGCACCTTGAGAATCTGCTCGCGACCACGGATATCCGGCAGGCCGACGACCACCTGGCGATCGAAACGGCCCGGACGCAGCAGCGCGGGGTCGAGCACGTCAGGACGGTTGGTCGCGGCGATCACGATGATGCCGTCGTTCATTTCGAAGCCGTCCATCTCGACCAGCAGCTGGTTGAGGGTCTGCTCGCGCTCGTCGTGACCACCACCGAGACCAGCACCACGATGGCGACCGACCGCATCGATCTCGTCGATGAAGATGATGCAGGGCGCATGCTTCTTCGCCTGGTCGAACATGTCACGCACGCGGGACGCACCGACACCAACGAACATCTCGACGAAGTCCGAACCGGAAATGGTGAAGAACGGCACTTTCGCTTCGCCCGCCACGGCTTTGGCCAGCAGCGTCTTGCCGGTACCCGGCGAGCCCACCATCAGCACGCCGCGCGGAATGCGGCCACCCAGGCGCTGGAACTTGCCCGGATCGCGCAGGAACTCGACCAGCTCGCTGACCTCTTCCTTGGCTTCGTCGCAGCCGGCGACATCGGCGAAGGTGGTCTTGACCTGGTCTTCGGACAGCAGCCGCGCCTTGCTTTTGCCGAAGCTCATCGGCCCGCCCTTGCCGCCCGCGCCGCCCTGCATCTGGCGCATGAAGAACATGAACACCGCGATGATCACGAGGATCGGGAAGCTCGCTACCAAGAGCTGAGTCCAGATGCTCTGCTGCTCGGGCTGTTTGCCCTCGATGACGACGTTGTTGTTGATCAGGTCGCCGATCAGACCGCCGTCCTGAATGGCCGGGCGGATCGTCTTGAACGAGTCGCCGTCGGTACGCCGACCGGTAATGACGAAGCCGTCGACCGTCACGCGCTCGACGCGACCTTCACGAACCTGCTCGAGAAAGTCCGAATAGTTCAGCGTCTGTTGCTCGGCCGGGCTGGAAAAGTTGTTCATCACCGTCACCAGTACGGCGGCAATGATCAACCAAAGAATGAGGTTTTTCGCCATGTCGTTCAATTAACTACCCTCTGGAGCGAACCCGGTATCGTCGGGTCCGCATGACGGCCGGTTGGTTGCTCGGCCTAACTTACTACACTACGCACCGGGCCAGGCAGACTGTCTGTAACCCTTTATGAGGGGTCGAACCCTCTGGTGAGACCCATCGTTGCCGCAGAGGTGCCGGGCGCCAATGAAATTAGCGCACCGCACCAAGGCGTGATGACACGGCCTGCTCACCCATCCATATTGGGGCCATATCGGAAATCACAAGTCTACCGGATTTCTCCCGCGGCCCGGGCATCGGCGCGAGCGGGGTACCCAGGGTCGCCGAGCCAATCCTTGACCTGTCGACTGCTGCGACAGGACCTGCCAAACCGTCGCCGCGCCTGTGCGGCCGAGGGCCTCTCGGTTACACTAGCCGACCGCTGAAACCGCCGTGTCCGGCCGCAGGCAAAGCCGGGCAGCCGCCCGCGCGCCTTGCGCCGCAAACGCGCCTATCATTTCGGCTATCACGCCATCGTTTTCAAGATTCAAGCAAGGGTCGGACTATGCCGCTCAACAACGAGCAGAAAAAACGCTTCAAATCCATCGGCCATCACCTCAAGCCCGTGCTGATCGTAGCCGAAAACGGCCTGACCGAAGGCGTGCAGGCCGAACTGGATCGCGCCCTGAACGATCACGAACTGATCAAGGTGCAGTTTCGCGTCACTGAACGCGACGACCGCCGCGCTCTGATGGAAGCGCTCTGCGAGGCGGGCAACTGCGAACTGGTGCAGGCCATCGGCAAGATGGCCCTGGTCTACCGGCGCAATCCGAAGGCGAACAAGCAGCTCTCCAACGTCTCACGCTACGAAGCCTGAAGCCCGGACAGTCGCGTCACCGACCGGCGCCCGCGCGCGCCGGATCGGCAGGCTGCCCGGGCACCGGTTGCAGTACCAGCAACAGCCCGCACACGGCCATCGCCAGATAGCTGAATACCTGCCAGTACGGCGAGTCGAACCAACCGGCGAGGCCCGCATGATGGCTCGCCGCAAGCGCCAGCACCGTCAACAGCAGCTGCCCGCGCAGATCGGTGCGCAGCGCCCCGAAGCCGAGCACCTGCACCAGCACCAGCAGCTGCAACAGGGCACAGAAGGCGGCGAACCCGATCATCAGCGGCCGCAGGCCATTGGCGACTTCCTCCACCAGCAACGGCGCCAGACCGATCTTGCCGAGCGCCGGCAGGACGACGAACTGAAGCAGCCAAAGGCCGCCGACCCAGAACGTCTGGGCCAGCTGCCAACTGACCATTCCAGCCCGCATCGGGCGACGCTCAGACGTGCCGGACTTCGACAATCTCGTACTCGACCACGCCGCTGGGTGTCTTGACGGCGACGACGTCACCCTCTTCCTTGCCGATCAGGGCACGCGCGATCGGCGAACTCACCGACAGCTTGCCCTTCTTGATGTCCGCCTCGTCGTCGCCGACGATCTGGTAAGTCACCGTCTCGTCGGTCTCGACGTTGGCGATATCCACGGTCGTCCCGAAGATCACCTTGCCGGTCGGCGGAATGCTGGCGATATCGATCACCTGCGCATTCTGCAGACGCCCTTCGATGTCACGGATACGCGCCTCGACCATCCCCTGCTGCTCGCGCGCGGCGTGGTATTCGGCGTTCTCCTTCAGATCTCCCAGCTCGCGCGCCTCGGCGATCGCCTGGGTGATCTGCGGGCGCAGTTCGGTCTTGAGGTGACGGAGTTCTTCTTCCAGGGCGCGTGCGCCCTGGACGGTCATCGGGAACTTGGTCATACGCTGATTCCTGCATGGAGGTCCTGCAAGCGGCGAACGGTCTTCTCCGGACCGTATTTGAGCGCCTCACAAATCGCCTGCGCACCGGCCAGGGTGGTGGTGCAGCAGATCTTGTGCTGCAGGGCGTTACGACGGATGGAATAGGAGTCGGCGATCGACTGCCGACCCTCGGTGGTGTTGATGATCAGGGTGACTTCGTCGTTCTTGATCATGTCGACCACATGCGGGCGACCCTCGGTCACCTTGTTGACGCGCCGCACCGGCAGGCCCGCCGCTTCGATCAGCTTGGCGGTACCAGCGGTGGCGACGATGTCGAAGCCCAGGGCGATCAGGCTGCGCGCGACGTCGGCCACGTCGGGCTTGTCGTCGTCACGCACGCTGATGAAGGCGCAACCGGAGTTAGGCAGGATCTCGCTGGCGCCCAGCTGCGCCTTGGCGAAGGCTTCGGCGAAGCTGTCGCCGACACCCATCACCTCGCCGGTGGACTTCATCTCCGGGCCGAGGATGGGGTCGACGCCGGGGAACTTGGCGAACGGGAACACCGCTTCCTTGACGCTGTAGAACGGCGGGATGATCTCTTCGGTGAAGCCCAGCTCGGCCAGACTCTTGCCGCCCATCACCCGTGCGGCCACCTTGGCCAGCGACAGGCCGATGCACTTGGACACGAACGGCACAGTACGCGATGCGCGCGGGTTCACTTCGATGACGAAGATGTCCTCGCCCTGCACGGCCATCTGCACGTTCATCAGGCCGATGACGCCCAGCTCCAGAGCCATCTTCTTGACCTGTTCGCGGATCTCGTCCTGGATGTGGCGAGGCAGCGAATACGGCGGCAGCGAGCAGGCCGAGTCACCCGAGTGAACGCCCGCCTGCTCGATGTGCTGCATGATCGCGCCGATCACCACGGTCTCGCCGTCGCAGACCGCATCCACGTCCACCTCGATGGCGCAGTTGAGGAAGTGATCGAGCAGGACCGGGCTGTCGTTGGACACTTGCACGGCCTCGCGCATGTAGCGCTTGAGTTCGTCTTCCTGGTAGACGATTTCCATCGCGCGACCACCCAGCACGTAGGACGGGCGCACCACCAGCGGATAGCCGATGGCTTTGGAGGCGGCAATGGCCTCTTCCTCGCTGCGCGCGGTCGCGTTCGGCGGCTGGCGCAGGTTGAGGCGCTCGACCATCTGCTGGAAGCGCTCGCGGTCTTCGGCGCGGTCGATGGCGTCCGGGCTGGTACCGATGATGGGCACACCGGCCTCTTCCAGCGCGCGGCAGATCTTCAGCGGGGTCTGGCCGCCGTACTGCACGATCACGCCCTTGGGCTGCTCGACGCGGACGATCTCCAGGACGTCCTCGAGGGTGACCGGCTCGAAGTACAGGCGGTCGGACGTGTCGTAGTCGGTGGAGACGGTTTCCGGGTTGCAGTTGACCATGATGGTCTCGTAGCCGTCTTCACGCATCGCCAGCGCAGCATGCACGCAGCAGTAGTCGAACTCGATGCCCTGGCCGATACGGTTCGGCCCGCCGCCGATCACCATGATCTTGTCGCGGCCGGACGGCTTGGCTTCGCACTCTTCCTCGTAGGTCGAGTACAGGTAGGCGGTGTCGGTGGCGAATTCGGCCGAGCAGGTGTCGACACGCTTGTAGACCGGCAGCACCTTGAGCTTGTGGCGGTGGCTGCGCAGGTTCTTCTCGGTCACGCCGAGCAGCTTGGCCAGGCGCGCATCGGAGAAACCCTTGCGCTTGAGCAGGCGCATCAGGTCGTAGTCGATGTTCGACAGGCCGAGGGTCTTGACCCGCTCCTCTTCCTTGATCAGATCCTCGATCTGCACCAGGAACCAGGGGTCGATCTTGGTCAGCGCGAACACTTCATCCACGCTCTTGCCAGCCCGGAAGGCATCGCCGACGTACCAGATACGATCCGCGCCGGGGACCGTGAGCTCGCGCTTGAGGGTGCCCTGGGCTTCGTCGTCACCGAGGTCCAGCTTCGGGTCGAAGCCGGTGGCGCCGACTTCCAGGCCGCGCAGGGCTTTCTGCATCGACTCCTGGAAGGTACGGCCGATGGCCATGACTTCGCCGACCGACTTCATCTGGGTGGTCAGGCGCGCATCGGCCTTAGGGAATTTCTCGAAGGCGAAACGCGGAACCTTGGTCACGACGTAGTCGATCGCAGGCTCGAAGGACGCCGGCGTGCGGCCCCCGGTGATGTCGTTGGAAAGTTCGTCCAGGGTGTAGCCGACGGCCAGCTTGGCGGCGATCTTGGCGATCGGGAAGCCGGTGGCCTTGGAGGCCAGCGCCGAGGAACGCGATACGCGCGGGTTCATCTCGATCACGACCATGCGCCCGGTGTTCGGGCAGATCCCGAACTGGACGTTCGAGCCGCCGGTCTCGACGCCGATCTCGCGCAGCACCGCCAGGGAGGCGTTGCGCATGATCTGGTATTCCTTGTCGGTCAGCGTCTGGGCAGGCGCGACGGTGATGGAGTCGCCGGTGTGCACGCCCATCGGATCGAAGTTCTCGATCGAGCAGACGATGATGCAGTTGTCCTTCTTATCGCGGACGACCTCCATCTCGTACTCTTTCCAGCCGATCAGCGACTCGTCGATCAGCAGCTCGCTGGTGGGCGACAGATCCAGACCGCGCGTGCAGATCTCTTCGAACTCCTCGCGATTGTAGGCGATGCCGCCACCGGTGCCGCCCATGGTGAACGACGGACGGATGATGCAGGGGAAGCCGACCTTCTCCAGGACCGAATAGGCTTCGTCCATGTTATGGGCGATGCCGGAGACCGGGCAGGCAAGACCGATGTTCTTCATGGCCTTGTCGAAACGCGAACGGTCTTCGGCCTTGTCGATGGTATCGGCGTTGGCACCGATCATCTCGACGCCGAACTTGGCCAGTACGCCATGCTTTTCCAGGTCCAGCGCACAGTTCAGCGCGGTCTGGCCGCCCATGGTCGGCAGCAGCGCGTCGGGGCGCTCCTTCTCGATGATCTTGGCCACGGTGGCCCACTTGATCGGCTCGATGTAGGTCGCGTCGGCCATGGCCGGGTCGGTCATGATGGTGGCCGGGTTGGAGTTCACCAGGATGACGCGAAAGCCTTCTTCCTTCAGGGCCTTGCAGGCCTGGGCGCCGGAATAGTCGAACTCGCAGGCCTGGCCGATGACGATGGGGCCGGCGCCGAGGATCAGGACGCTTTTGATATCTGTACGTTTTGGCATGTCTTCTCTCGAATCTTCAGTCAGTCGGCGCGGTTGTGGCTGCGTATCGCTTCATACAGAAGGCGCGCCGGCCGGCTGCAAATGTTCTGTTTCGTCACGTGCCGACTCGGCGGCACGCTCGTAGCAGCGAGCCGACAGGCTCAGCGGCGCTGGGCCATGGCCTCGATGAAACGGTCGAACAGCGGCGCCACATCGTGTGGTCCCGGGCTCGCTTCAGGGTGCCCCTGGAAGCTGAACGCGGCGCGGTCGGTCAGTTCGATGCCCTGCAGGGTGCCATCGAACAGCGACTTGTGGGTGGCA
The DNA here is from genome assembly GCF_005876855.1 of Stutzerimonas nosocomialis. Taxonomy (GTDB): domain Bacteria; phylum Pseudomonadota; class Gammaproteobacteria; order Pseudomonadales; family Pseudomonadaceae; genus Stutzerimonas; species Stutzerimonas nosocomialis. The sequence continues at coordinate 42,022 of NZ_QLAE01000027.1, forward strand.
CGCACGTTCGCCGGCAGGCTCGCCTCGTCCACCGCGAACCCGTGGTTCTGGCTGGTGATCATCACCACACCGGTCTTCAGATCCTGCACCGGGTGGTTGGCGCCATGGTGCCCGTTGGGCATCTTGACGGTCTTGGCGCCAGCGGCGAGCGCCAGCAACTGATGACCGAGGCAGATGCCGAAGACCGGAATCTCGGTTTTCAGCAACTGCTGTATCGCCCGGATAGCGTAGTCGCAAGGCTCCGGATCGCCCGGGCCGTTGGCCAGCAGGATACCGTCCGGGTTGAGCGCCAGCGCGTCTTCGGCAGTGGATTGCGCCGGCAGAACCGTCAGGCGGCAGCCGCGCGCGACCAGCATGCGCAGGATGTTGTACTTGACGCCGTAGTCGAAGGCGACCACATGGTAAGGCAGGTCGCCGGCCTCGATTTCCTCGTGCCGATTCGTGCTCAGGCACCATACGCTCGAGCGCCACTCGTAGGCTTCCTTGACGCTGACCTCCTTGGCCAGGTCCATGCCCTTGAGTCCCGGAAACGCCCGCGCGGCTTCCAGCGCCGCTTCCTCGCTGACGTTGTCGCCGGCCAGGATGCAGCCGTTCTGGGCGCCCTTCTCGCGCAGGATGCGGGTCAGCCGACGGGTATCGATCCCGGCGATGGCGACGGTATTGTTGGCTTTCAGGTATTCGGGCAGCGATTGCTGGTTGCGCCAGTTGCTGGCGATCAGCGGCAGGTCGCGGATGACCAGGCCGGCAGACCAGACCTTGAACGACTCGGCGTCCTCCGGATTGGTGCCGGTGTTGCCGATGTGCGGGTAGGTCAGGGTGACGATCTGCTTTGCATAGGAAGGATCGGTAAGGATCTCCTGATAACCGGTCATGGCGGTGTTGAACACCACCTCACCTGTGGTCTGGCCGTCGGCGCCGATGGATTCGCCGCGAAAGATGCTGCCGTCGGCAAGGGCGAGTATGGCTGGCTTAGTCAAGAGACCTCCGTAGATCAAGGCTGAAGCAGACGCAGATTGCAAAAAAGCGGGATGACGTTTGAAGGTCATCCCGCTTTTTATTTATTCGAGCCATTTCTGCGTAACTTTTAGTGGACACACTAAAGCGGGCAGCTTACAGAAAAACTCGTTTCCGGTCCAACCGAAATGCAGCCAAACGTCAGGGCGCGCCTCTTCAACGCAGCCCCAGCACGTCCTGCATGTCGTACAGGCCCGCCGGCTGTCCCTCCAGCCAAAGGGCCGCGCGCACCGCACCCCTGGCAAAGGTCATCCGGCTGGAGGCCTTGTGGGTGATCTCGACACGTTCGCCTTCGGCCGCGAACAGCACCGTGTGATCGCCGACCACATCGCCGGCACGTACCGTGGCGAAACCGATGGTCTCGCGAGCGCGCGCGCCGGTCTGGCCCTCGCGTCCGTAGACGGCCACCTGATCCAGGTCACGCCCGAGCGCCTGGGCGACCACTTCACCCATGCGCAGCGCCGTACCGGAGGGCGCATCGACCTTGTGGCGATGATGGGCTTCGATGATTTCGATATCGACCTCATCGCCCAGCACCCGCGCCGCGGTATCCAGCAGCTTGAGGCAGAGGTTCACGCCCACGCTGAAGTTGGCGGCGAAGACGATCGGGATCTCTTCGCTCGCCTCGGCCAGGCGCCGCTTCTCGTCGGCGGAAAAGCCGGTGGTGCCGATGACCATCGCCTTGCCGGCACGCCGGCACACCTCGAGGTTCTTCAGGGTGACGGAGGGATGAGTGAAATCGATGAGCACGTCGAACTCGTCCACCGCCTTGCCCACATCGCCGGTCAGCGGCACGCCGAGGCGGCCGATGGCGGCGAGTTCGCCCGCATCCGCCCCCACGAGCGTACTGTCGGGACGATCGATCGCCGCGGTCAGCCCAGCCGCCCCGCCCGTCTGCTGGACCGCCTCGATCAAGGTCTTGCCCATCCGCCCGGCGGCACCCATTACAGCTATACGTCGCATAAAAACTCCAAGCCGGAAACCGGAAAACCGGAAGCCCGCAGCCAGCTGCGAACTTCCGCTGCCCCGCTCACCGGTTACAGGTCACCGAAAAAGCGCTTCATGCCTTCGAACCAGCCGCTGGCCTTGGGCGAATGGGAACTGTCGTTCTGCAGCGAGCGACGAAACTCTTCGAGCAATTCGCGCTGGCGCTTGTCCAGATTGACCGGCGTCTCCACCGCCACCCGGCACATCAGATCCCCTGCCGCACCGCCGCGAACCGGCGCCACGCCCTTGCCGCGCAAGCGGAACAGCTTGCCGGTCTGGGTGCCTTCCGGAATCTTCAGCTTGACCCGACCATCGAGGGTCGGCACCTCGAGCTCACCGCCCAGCGCCGCGTCGGCGAAACTGATCGGCACTTCGCAGTACAGGTGCTTACCGTCGCGCTGGAAGATCGGGTGCTCGCGCACCGAGACCACCACGTAGAGGTCGCCCGCCGGCCCGCCCTGGACACCGGCTTCGCCCTCGCCGGACAGGCGGATGCGGTCGCCCGTGTCGACGCCGGCCGGCACCTTGACCGACAACGTCTTCTGCTCCTCGACGCGCCCCTGCCCATGGCAGCTGCCGCACGGATCGGAAATCATCTTGCCGCTGCCGTGGCAGCGCGGGCAGGTCTGCTGCACCGAGAAGAAGCCCTGCTGCATGCGCACCTGACCGATGCCGCCACAGGTCGTACAGGTGACCGGACTGGTGCCTTTCTTCGCACCGGAGCCATCGCAGGTCTTGCAGTTGACCAGCGTCGGCACGCGGATGGTGACCGAGGTGCCGCGCACCGCCTCTTCGAGGTCGAGCTCGAGCGTGTAGCGAAGGTCGCTGCCACGCTGGGCGCCGCCACGGCTGTTGCCGCGCGCACCACCGAAGAAGTCGCTGAAGACGTCCCCGAAGATGTCGGAGAAGTTGGCGCCGCCGTAGGCGCCGGCACCCGCGCCACCCATCTGCGGATCGACGCCGGCATGGCCGTACTGATCGTAGGCCGCACGCTTGCCCGCGTCGGAAAGCACTTCGTAGGCCTCGTTGGCCTCCTTGAATTTGTCCTCGGCAGCCTTATCGCCTGGATTGCGGTCCGGGTGATGCTTCATGGCAAGGCGTCGATAGGCCTTCTTCAGCTCCGCTTCGCTGGCGCCGCGCTCGACCCCGAGCACTTCGTAGTAATCACGTTTGGCCATAACTTTCCTGAACCCTCAATTCGTACCCCCCAGACACGCCGACGCGGGAGCAAGCCCCCGCGCGGCGGTCGTGCCTGCGGGAAGGGATTCCGCGCAGGCTGGAGCGACAGGCAGCGGCCGATCATCGGATCGCCGCTGCATTCCCCATCCAAGGGGCATAAGCCGCAGCTTACTTGTTGTCCTTGACCTCTTCGAACTCGGCGTCGACCACGTCGTCACCACCCTGCGCATCGTCGTTCTGCTGAGCATCGGCGCCCTGCGGCTGCTCGGCATACATCTTCTGCGCCAGCGGAGTGGACGCCTGGGAAACCGCCGCCATCTTGGCTTCGATCTCGGCCTTGTCGTCGCCCTTGATGGCCACTTCCAGTTCGCCGATGGCCTTCTCGATCGCCGCCTTCTCGTCAGCGGTGGCCTTGTCGCCCGCCTCGGTGATCATCTTGCGGGTGGCATGAACCAGCTGATCGCCCTGGTTGCGGGCACCGGCCAGCTCCTCGAACTTGCGGTCTTCCTCGGCGTTGGCCTCGGCGTCGCGCACCATCTGCTCGATTTCCTCCTCGGACAGACCCGAGTTGGCCTTGATCACGATCGACTGCTGCTTGCCGGTGGCCTTGTCTTTGGCCGACACGTGCAGGATACCGTTGGCGTCGATGTCGAAGGTCACTTCGATCTGCGGAACGCCACGCGGCGCCGGCGGAATCTCGGCCAGGTCGAAGCGACCCAGCGACTTGTTCTGCGCGGCCTGCTTGCGCTCGCCCTGCAGCACGTGGATGGTCACGGCGTTCTGGTTGTCGTCGGCGGTCGAGAACACCTGCGACTTCTTGGTCGGAATGGTGGTGTTCTTCTCGATCAGCGGAGTCATCACGCCGCCCAGGGTTTCGATACCCAGGGTCAGCGGGCTGACGTCCAGCAGCAGCACGTCCTTGACGTCGCCGGCCAGTACCGCGCCCTGAATGGCGGCACCCATGGCCACGGCTTCGTCCGGGTTGACGTCCTTGCGCGCTTCCTTGCCGAAGAAGTCGGCGACACGCTTCTGCACCAGCGGCATGCGGGTCTGACCGCCGACCAGGATCACGTCATTGATCGCGTTGACGTCGATACCGGCGTCCTTGAGCGCGATGCGGCACGGCTCGATGGTGCGCTCGACCAGATCCTCGACCAGCGACTCCAGCTTGGCGCGGGAGATCTTCACGTTCAGGTGCTTCGGACCGGACGCGTCTGCGGTGATGTACGGCAGGTTCACGTCGGTCTGGGTGCTCGAGGACAGCTCGATCTTGGCCTTCTCGGCCGCTTCCTTCAGACGCTGCATGGCCAGCGGATCGCCCTTGAGGTTGATCCCGCTTTCCTTCTTGAACTCGTCGACGAGGTAGTCGATCAGACGGATGTCGAAGTCCTCGCCACCGAGGAAGGTGTCGCCGTTGGTGGCCAGCACTTCGAACTGGTGCTCACCGTCGACTTCGGCGATCTCGATCACCGACACGTCGAAGGTACCGCCGCCCAGGTCATAGACGATCACGGTGTGGTCGCCCTTGGCCTTGTCCATGCCATAGGCCAGCGCCGCCGCGGTCGGCTCGTTGATGATGCGCTTGACGTCCAGACCGGCGATGCGGCCGGCGTCCTTGGTGGCCTGGCGCTGGCTGTCGTTGAAGTAGGCCGGCACGGTGATGACCGCTTCGGTCACCGGCTCGCCGAGGTAGTCTTCGGCGGTCTTCTTCATCTTCTTCAGCACTTCGGCGGAAATCTGCGGCGGCGCCATCTTCTGGCCCTTCACTTCCACCCAGGCATCGCCGTTGTCGGCCTTGACGATGCTGTAGGGCACCATCTTGATGTCCTTCTGCACGACGTCTTCTTCGAAGCGCCGACCGATCAGACGCTTGACCGCGTACAGGGTGTTCTGCGGGTTGGTCACCGCCTGGCGCTTGGCCGACTGGCCGACCAGGGTCTCGCCGTCGTTGGTGTAGGCGATGATCGACGGGGTGGTACGGCCACCCTCGGCGTTCTCGATGACCTTGACGTTGCCGTTTTCAAGAATGGAGACGCAGGAGTTGGTCGTCCCCAGGTCGATTCCGATGATCTTGCCCATTTACTCTCTCCGAAAACCTTTGGTTGTTCCGCGCCTGTCTACCGGCTGCGGTAATACAAAAACGCTTGACTAAACAGATGGGGCCGCAGCGGCGGATTTCAAGCCTTCTCGTCGATCGAAGGCGGGGTCTGCGCCGGCGCCTTGCTGACCACCACCATGGCCGGTCGCAACAGGCGGCCGTTGAGCATGTAGCCCTTCTGGAACACCTTGAGCACGCTGCCCGGCTCGGCATGGGTGCTTTCTTCCATGGCCATCGCCTGGTGATGCTCGGGGTTGAACGGCTCGCCATGCGGGTCCAGCGCCACCAGCTGGTAGCGCCCCAGGGTGTCGATCAGCAGCTTGAGGGTCAGCTCGACGCCTTCGCGCATCGGCTTGATCGCCTCGTCATCCGGGTTCGACAGCTCCAGGCCGCGCTCGAGGCTGTCGACCACCGACAGCAGGTCGCCGGCGAACTTCTCCAGGGCGAACTTGTGCGCCTTCTCCACATCCTGCTCGGCTCGGCGGCGGATGTTCTGCAGTTCGGCAGCGACGCGCAGGGACTGGTCCTGCGCAGCGGCCAGCTGCTCTTCGAGCGACTGAATCCGCGCCACCAGATCCTCGGTGACCTCCACTTCAGGATTCTCTTTCGCTTCAGGGGACGGATTGTCCAGGTTCTGCTCGTCAGCCATGCGCTCCTCCTATCGATACGTCTGCGGGTGGCGACCCGCGCTTGTGCGGCTATATGGGGGCGCGATCACCGGCTTCAAGGGGCTTTCGAGCATTACCCCTTCAGCTCATCGGGATAAGCGGGATTCCCTGACCGACGTCACGGGCAGACGCTTGCCGGCCTGGCGAAAAGCACTGTATAAATACCCAGCCATCACCATTTCGGGATCTCTTCGATGCTCGTCCACCTGTCCGTGCACAACTACGCCATCGTCGAACACCTTGACCTCGAGCTGAAGCGCGGCATGAGCGTGATCACCGGGGAGACCGGCGCGGGCAAGTCGATCATGCTCGACGCCCTCGGTCTGACGCTGGGGGATCGCGCCGACAGCGCCGTGGTTCGCCCCGGGGCGGACAAGGCCGACATCCTCGCGAGCTTCGATCTGGACGACATCCCCGATGCACGTGCCTGGCTCGCCGAACGCGACCTGGAAACCGACGGCCCCTGCATCCTGCGCCGGGTGATCACGGCGGAAGGCCGCTCCCGCGGCTATATAAACGGCACGCCCTGCCCGCAAGGCGACCTCAAGGCGCTCGGTGAACTGCTGATCGACATCCACAGCCAGCACGAGCACCAGTCCCTGCTCAAGCCAGACACCCACCGTCGTCTGCTCGACGAGTACAGCGGCAGCCAGGATCTGGCGCGCCAGGTCCAGCTTGCCGCCCAGCGCTGGCGCCAGACGCGTCAGACCCTCGAACGACTGAGCAACAGCAGCGACGAACAGCGCGCCCGGCATCAGCTGCTCAGCTACCAGCTCGAGGAACTGGAAAACCTCGCCCTCGGCGAAAACGAACTCGAACAGCTGGAGCAGGAGCACAAGAACCTTGCCAATGCCGATCAGCTGCTCGGCGCCTGCCGCCAGGTGGTGGACCTGTGCAGCGAGAGCGATGCGGGCAACGTGCTCTCCGCGCTGACCATGAGCCTGCAGCGCCTGACCGCCTTCCAGAACCAGCCCGGCGCGCTCGGCGAAGCGGTCAACCTGCTGTCCAGTGCGCAGATCCAGGTGGAAGAGGCGATCGGCGAGCTGAACCGCTTCCTCGATCACTTCGACGCCGACCCCGAACGCCAGCAACTGCTCGAGGAGCGTCTAAACACCATCTATACCCTGGCGCGCAAACACCGGGTCCAGCCTTCGGAGCTCGGCGCGCTGCAACAGCAGCTGCTCGAGGAAGTCGAAACCCTGAACGCCGATGACGAGGCCGTCGAACGGCTGACCGAGGAGCTGGCGGCCTATGCCCGCCACTACGAAGAGAAGGCCACCGAACTGAGCCGCATCCGCCAGGAAGCCGCAGGCCGCCTGGGCAGTGCGGTGGAAGCGGAAATCCAGCGCCTGGGCATGCCCGGCGGACGGCTTTCGGTCGAACTGAAGCCCGCGGCCGAAGGCGAACTGCATCCCTATGGCCGGGAGCAGGTCGAGTTTCTCGTCAGCGCCAACCCGGGGCAGCCGCTACGGCCGCTGGCCAAGGTCGCCTCCGGTGGCGAGCTGTCGCGGATCAGCCTGGCGATCCAGGTCATCACCGCACAGACCTCGCGCGTGCCGACCCTGGTGTTCGACGAAGTGGACGTCGGCATCGGCGGCCCGACCGCCGAAGTGGTCGGTCAACTGTTGCGCCGCCTCGGCGAGCGCGGGCAGGTCCTGACCGTGACCCACCTGCCACAGGTGGCAGCGCAGGGGCACCATCACCTGTTCGTGCACAAGGCTCGCGGCAGCGACGCCACACGGACCGCAGTGGCGGATCTGGACGGCAATGCACGCATCGAGGAAATCGCCCGCATGCTCGGCGGCGTCGACCTGACCGAGCAGTCCATCGCCCACGCCCGCCAGATGGTGACCTCGGCCCAGGCCTGACGGTCACGCAAACGAAAAAGGCGACCCGAAGGTCGCCTTTTTCATGAGGCCCGCTCAGGCCTTCTTGCGTACGTACAACACCAGGTTGTGATCGACCAGATCGAACCCGTGGCGGTTGACGATTTCCTTCTGGAGGTTTTCGATCTCCGAGTCGAAGAACTCGATCACGTCGCCGGTATCGACGCAGACCATATGGTCGTGGTGGCCGCTGTCGGCCAGCTCGAACACCGCGTGGCCGCCGTCGAAATTGTGTCGAACCACCAGGCCAGCCGCTTCGAACTGAGTCAGTACTCGATATACCGTTGCCAGACCGACGTCTTCTCCGGCCTCCATCAACGCCTTGTAGACGTCTTCCGCGCTCATGTGGCGCTGCTCGGTGGTGTCGAGCATCTGTAGGATTTTGACCCGTGGCAGGGTCACCTTGAGGCCAGCTTTGCGTAGTTCGCTATTTTCAACCATGGTCGGCTTTCTCGCTGCTGCTGTTTCGCAGCCTCCTTCAATGCAGGTATGATCCGGGCTCTTTGCCCAGCCAAGATAGTGGAAGTCACCCACCGATGCAAAACACCAAGCTCCTGCTCACCAGCCTGACTTTTGCGGGTCTGGTAGCACTCGCGGGTTGTTCATTTCCCGGCGTGTACAAGGTCGACATTCAACAGGGCAATGTCGTCACGCAAGACATGATAGACCAGTTGCGTCCTGGAATGACCCGACGCCAAGTGCGGTTTATCATGGGCAACCCCTTGATCACGGACACCTTCCACGCCAACCGCTGGGACTATGTCTACAGCATCCAGCCAGGCGGCAGCCGTCGCCAGCAGGAACGCATGAGCCTGATTTTCAGCGACAACGACCAGCTGATCGGACTGTCCGGCGACTTCGTACCCGGCGTGAGCCGGGACGAGGCGATCCTTGGCACCGATACCGGCGCAGCGCCGGCGCCCCCCGCAGCCGCTCAGCCCGCCGAACCGGCTCCCGCACCTGGATCGCTGCAGGAGCAGATCCAGCGCGAAGTCGATGAGGCCGAAGCCGTTCCGGTGCCGTCGCCCGAGCCGCTCGACACCAACGCGCAGTAACCTGCGCACACAAAAAAGCCCGGCACCGCCGGGCTTTTTCACGAGGGCGACGCTAGCTCGCCTGCTGCGCCTTGCGCTTGGCCGCCTCGGCGGCGCGCTGCTTGCGGACCTCCTTGGGGTCGGCGATCAGCGGGCGATAGATCTCCACTCGCTCCCCCTCCTCCAGTACCCGCTCGTCGGGCCTGGCGACCGCCTTGCCGAAAATGCCAAGGGGCGCGGCCTGCAGATCGAGGCCGGGAAAATGCTGCTCCATTGCGGAGCGCAGGACGGCTTCGCGAACGGTGGCGCCTTCGGGCAGATTCAGGCGCAGCAGCACCTGCTTGTCCGCCAGCGCATAAACGACTTCGACGGCGATCGTCGCCTCAGCCATAGAGCTTCTTGGCCCGCTCGCAGAAGGCATCCACCAGGCTGTTGGCCGCCTGGTTGAACAGCGGCCCGAGGGTGGCCTTGACCAGCGGCCCGGCGTAATCGAAGGTCAGGTCGAGACTGATCTTGCAGGCCTTCTCCCCGAGCGCCTTGAACTCCCAGATGCCATGCAGGTGGCTGAAGGGGCCTTCCTCGAGTGTCATCTCGATACGCTTGCCCGGCTCCAGGTCGTTGCGCGTCATGAACCGCTGGCTGAGCCCAGCCTTGGCGACGGTCATGCTGGCCCGCATCTGCGTTTCGCTCTCCGACAGCACCTCGGTGGCCGAGCACCAGGGCAGGAACTGGGGGTAGCTGGCCACGTCGTTGACCATGTCGAACAGTGCCTGTGCCGGATAAGGCAGCAAGGCCGAGCGCTGAATGTGAGTCGTCATCGATTGGAGTTGCTCTATTGCGTAGGCCAGGGGCCGGGACCAGCATGCGAACCGGTACGAACACACGCCCGCCGCCGCAGGAGCATCACGCTCCGGCGCTCGGCGGGCCTGGAAAGACCCCATTGTCCGGGATTAGCCGCGGCCCCTCAAGCTCGCCCGCCTGGCCGGGGCGCCCACCGGCATCGATCGTTCATCGCCGTTATCGCCAGCCGCAGCGTCGCCCCCTATAATGCGGGCCCTATGGCCAAACAAAAGAAACAACCCTCCGGGACGATCGCGCTTAACAAGAAAGCGCTCCACGACTACTTCATCGAGCAGAAATTCGAGGCGGGTCTTGCCTTGGCTGGCTGGGAGGTGAAGAGCCTGCGCGCCGGCAAGGCGCAGCTGGTGGACAGCTACGTACTGCTCAAGGATGGCGAGGCCTGGCTGCTCGGCAGCCACATCACGCCCCTGACCACCGCCAGCACCCACGTCATCGCCGATCCGACACGCACCCGCAAGCTGCTGCTGCACAAGCGCGAACTCGGCAAGCTGTTCGGCGCGGTACAGCAGAAGGGCTATGCCTGCGTGGCGCTTTCGCTGTACTGGAAAAAGCACCTGATCAAGTGCGAAATCGCACTCGCCAAGGGCAAGAAGGAATTCGACAAGCGCCACACCGAGAAGGAGCGCGACTCGGCCCGCGAGATCCAGCGGGCCATGCGCACCAAGGGCAAGGAAGACTGACCGCAGCGCCGGTCAGGGCTTGACCTGCTCGCCACGCCCGGCGCCGGTGCGACGCTGGGCACGGGCCAGGCGCTGCGCCTCCTGCTGCCCCTCCGCCAGCACCTCCTGCACGTAGTGGATATGCCTGTTCGATATCGCCCGGGCCTCTTCCGCACGCCTTTCGACGATCGCCTCGAACAGCTCGCGATGCTGGTTCATCAGCATGTCGCGGGTCTCGCTGCGCAACGCGTACATCCCGCCGATGTTGGTGACCACGTTGCGCTTGAGCAGATCGAACAGGCCGCGAATCGTATGCAGCAGGACCGCGTTGTGACTGGCCTCGGCAATGGCCAGGTGGAAGGACGCATCGGCGGCGCCCTCCTCGGCCCGGGTCACGGTCCCGATACGGGTATAGCAGTCCTGTAGCGCCTCGAAGGCCACCCGCAAGCGGCCATGATCGAGCGCGGTGGCGCGCAGCGCCGCGTAATAGGCGCAGGCCCCCTCGAGCGTGTGCCGGAACTCCAGCAGGTCGCGCTGGGCATCGGTGTTGCTGCCCAGCAACTGCAGCAAGGGATCGCTGAAGGTCGATCCGAGCGACTCGGCAACGAAGGTCCCGCCGCCGTGCCGGCTCACCACCAGCCCCTTGGCCGCCAGCTTCTGCATCGCTTCGCGCAGCGAAGGGCGGGAGACGCCGAACTGTTCGGCCAGCGCGCGTTCGGCCGGAAGCCGTTCGCCGGCCTTCAAGGTGCCTTCGAGAATCATCGTTTCGAGCTGCATGACGATGTCGTCGGCCAGGCGACGCTGTCGAACCACACCCACTTCCATCATTCCACCACTGGTAAGACCAATTTTTATTTCCGCAAAGCCTAGCGGCCGACACCCTGCCCAGCAAGCCGATGGCGTACGACCAAAGTCTAATAAGGCCAGATTGACGCAGCAGCGGCGCTGCTCTTAGGCTGACATCTCTTCGCTGTAAATTGGTATTACCAATTTACAAGTTTCCAACTATAAAAGAAGAAGAGACCCATGCCCCAACCGCCTCGCTCCGTGCTGTCGTATCCCCCATTGCTCCTGAACGCCAGGGGGAATGATGTCTAACGGCCTCCTCGCCTTCTTCGCCTTCTCGCCGATCCTCCTGGCCGCCATCCTGCTGGTGGGCCTGCGTTGGCCGGCCAAGCGGGCCATGCCGCTGGTCTACCTGATCACCGCTGCCATCGCCCTGTTCGTCTGGGACATGAGCGTCAACCGCATCCTCGCCTCGACCCTGCAGGGTCTGGTGATCACCGCCGGCGTGCTGTGGATCATCTTCGGCGCCATCCTGCTGCTCAACACCCTCAAGCGCTCGGGCGGCATCAGCGCCATCCGCGCCGGGTTCGCCACCATCAGTCCGGACCGCCGCATCCAGGCCATCATCATCGCCTGGCTGTTCGGCTGCTTCATCGAGGGCGCTTCCGGCTGGGGCACCACCGCCGCCATCGCCGCGCCGCTGCTGGTGGCCATCGGCTTCCCGGCCCTCGCGGCAGTACTCATGGGCATGCTGGTCCAGAGCACGCCGGTGTCCTATGGCGCGGTGGGTACGCCCATCCTCATCGGTATCACCGGCGGCCTGGACACGGCCACGGTGGGGAGCGAACTGGTCGCCCAGGGCTCGAGCTGGGACGCCTACCTGCAGCTGATCACCAGTGAAGTGGCGATCATCCATGCCATCGTCGGCACGCTGATGCCCTTCATCATGGCGGTGATGCTGACCCGCTTCTTTGGCAAGGAGCGCAGCTGGCGCGCCGCCTTCGACGTGCTGCCGTTCGCCCTGTTCGCCGGCCTCGCCTTCACCCTGCCCTACGCCGCTACCGGCGTCTTCCTCGGCCCCGAGTTCCCGTCGATGCTCGGCGGGCTGGTCGGCCTGGCGATCGTGACCACCGCGGCTCGTGCGGGCTTCCTGATACCGAAGACGGTCTGGGACTTCCCCGAGCCCAAGCAGTGGCCGAGCGAATGGATGAGCACGGTCGAGATGAAGCTGGACGAACTCACCAGCAAGCCGATGAGCACCTTCAAGGCCTGGCTGCCCTACGTACTGGTCGGCCTGCTGCTGGTGATCACCCGCGTATTCCCGCAAGTCGGCGAGCCGCTCAAGGCCGTGGTGCTGGTGTTCTCCAACATTCTCGGGGAAACGGGCATCAACGGCGATTTCATGCCGCTCTACCTGCCCGGCGGGATCATGGTGGTGGTCGCCATCGCCACCGTCTTTCTGCACGGCATGAAGCCGAGCGAGCTGCCCAAGGCGATCGGCGAGTCGAGCAAGGTGCTGGTGGGCGCCGGCTTCGTGCTGCTGTTCACCGTGCCGATGGTGCGCATCATGATCAACTCCGGCATCAATGCCGCAGAGCTGGCAAGCATGCCGATCACCATGGCCCGCTTCGTCGCCGACGCGGTCGGCCCGGTCTATCCGCTGCTGGCGCCGAGCATCGGCGCGCTGGGCGCCTTCCTCGCCGGCTCCAACACGGTGAGCAACATGATGCTCAGCCAGTTCCAGTTCGGCGTCGCGCAGAACCTCGGCATTTCCAGCGCGCTCATCGTCGCGGTGCAGGCGATCGGTGCTGCGGCGGGCAACATGGTGGCCATCCACAACGTGGTCGCCGCCTCGGCCACCGTGGGCCTGCTCGGCCGCGAAGGCATCACGCTGCGCAAGACCGTCTGGCCGATGCTGTACTACGTGCTGTTCACCGGCGTGATCGCGTTGATCGCCGTGTACTGGCTGGGGGTCAGCGACCCTCTGGTCAGCCTTTGACCGCCGTCCGCCCCGACCTTCGCCGCGCCCGCGGGGCGAAGGTCATTCACCCCATCCTTTCAAGCGCTTCCGAACCGGTGTGCATCCCATGATCATTTCTGCCTCTACCGACTACCGTGCCGCTGCAAAACGCAAGCTTCCGCCCTTCCTGTTCCACTACATCGACGGCGGCGCCTATGCCGAATACACCATGCGCCGCAACGTCGACGACCTCAGCAGCGTGGCCCTGCGCCAGCGCGTGCTGCGCAACATGTCGGAGCTGACGCTGGAGACCCAGCTGTTCGGCGAGACCCTGTCGATGCCGGTGGCGCTGGCCCCGGTCGGCCTGTGCGGCATGTTCGCCCGCCGCGGCGAGGTCCAGGCGGCCAAGGCCGCGGCGGCCAAGGGCATCCCCTTCACGCTGTCGACGGTTTCGGTCTGCCCGATCGAGGAAGTCGCACCGGCGATCAACCGCCCCATGTGGTTCCAGCTCTACGTGCTCAAGGACCGCGGCTTCATGAAGAACGCCCTGGAGCGCGCCAAGGCCGCCGGGGTCAAGACGCTGGTGTTCACCGTCGACATGCCCACCCCCGGCGCCCGCTACCGCGACGCCCATTCCGGCATGAGCGGCGAGCGTGCCGCCCTGCGCCGCATGCTGCAGGCCATGACCCACCCGGCCTGGGCCTGGGACGTCGGCCTGAAGGGCAAGCCGCACGACCTCGGCAACATCTCCACCTACCGCGGCCATCCGACCGGGCTGGAGGACTATATCGGCTGGCTGGCGAACAACTTCGACCCGTCCATCTCCTGGAAGGATCTGGAGTGGATCCGCGACTTCTGGGAAGGCCCGATGATCATCAAGGGCATTCTCGATGCGGACGACGCGCGCGACGCGGTGCGCTTCGGTGCCGATGGCATCGTCGTGTCCAACCACGGCGGCCGCCAGCTCGACGGCGTGCTTTCCAGTGCGCGGGCGATGCCGGAGATCGCCGACGCGGTCAAGGGCGACCTGAAGATCCTTGCCGACTCGGGCATCCGTACCGGCCTGGACGTGGTTCGCATGATCGCGCTGGGCGCTGACACCGTGCTGCTCGGCCGTGCCTTCATCTACGCGCTGGCCACCGCCGGTGCCGCCGGGGTGACCAACCTGCTGAACCTGATCGAGAAGGAGATGCGCGTGGCCATGGTGCTCACCGGCGCCAAGTCCATCAGCGAGATCAGCCGCGATTCGCTGGTGCCGCAGGCCGGCTCGGTCATCGGCTGAGCCTTTCGCGCCCGTCCCGCACACTTCCGGAGCCGCCATGACCCTGCCTGCCGATTTCCTCGCCGAGGTGCAACGCCTGATTCCGACCGAGCGGCGTTTCGACGACCCGCTCTCGACCCTGGCCTACGGCACCGATGCCAGTTTCTATCGGCTGGTGCCGAAGCTGGTGGTACGGGTGGAGTCGGAAGACGAGGTGGTCGGCCTGCTCCGGCTGGCCGACGCCGCGCGCGTACCGGTGACCTTTCGCGCTGCCGGCACCAGCCTCTCGGGGCAGGCGGTCAGCGACTCGGTGCTGATCGTGCTCGGCGACAACTGGAACGGCCGGGAGATTCGCGACCAGGGCGCGCAGATCCGTCTGCAACCGGGTGTGATCGGCGCCCAGGCCAACACCTGGCTGGCACCGCTGGGGCGCAAGATCGGCCCCGACCCTGCCTCGATCGCCACCTGCAAGATCGGCGGCATCGTCGCCAACAACGCCAGCGGCATGTGCTGCGGCACGGCGCAGAACACCTACAACACCCTGGCGGGAATCCGGCTGGTGCTGGCCGACGGCAGTGTCCTCGACACCGAGGATGCGGGCAGCGTCGCCGCCTTCCGGGCCAGCCATGCCGAGCTGCTTTCGGCACTCGCCGAGCTTGGCCGGGAAACCCGCGCCAACATCGAACTGGCGGCCCGCATCCGCCACAAGTACCGCCTGAAGAACACCACCGGGCTGTCGCTCAACGCCCTGGTCGACCACGACGACCCGCTGGACATCCTCAGCCACCTGATGGTCGGTTCCGAGGGCACCCTGGGCTTCATCAGCGCGGTGACCTACGACACCGTGGAGGAGCATCCCTTCAAGGCCAGCGCACTGATCGTCTTCCCCGACGTCGAGACCTGCTGCCGCGCGGTGCCGGTGCTCAAGAGTCAACCCGTCGCGGCGGTCGAGCTTCTCGACCGACGCAGCCTGCGTTCGGTGCAGGACAAGCCCGGGTTGCCCGCCTGGGTCGCGGGCCTGTCGGAGACCGCCTGCGCGCTGCTGATCGAATCGCGCGCCGCCTCGCAGACCCTGCTCGACGAACAACTGCTGCAGATCGAGACAGCCCTGGCGGGCTTCCCGGTGGAGCAGCAGGTCCCGTTCAGCCAGGATCCGGTCGTCTACGGCCAGCTCTGGGCGATCCGCAAGGGTACCTTCCCCGCGGTCGGCGCGGTGCGCCCCACCGGCACCACGGTGATCATCGAGGACGTCACCTTCCCGGTCGAACGCCTGGCCGAGGGCGTCAACCGCTTGCTGGCGCTGTTCGAGAAGCACCGCTACGACGAGGCGATCATTTTCGGCCATGCGCTGGAGGGCAACCTGCATTTCGTCTTCACCCAGGGCTTCGACGACCTGACCCAGGTGCTGCGTTACGAGGCCTTCATGCAGGACGTGGCGCAACTGGTGGCGGTCGAGTTCGGCGGCTCGTTGAAGGCCGAACACGGCACCGGTCGCAACATGGCGCCCTTCGTCGAGCTGGAATGGGGCAGCGAGGCGTACCGACTGATGTGGAAGATAAAGCGCCTGCTCGACCCCAGGGGCATCCTCAACCCCGACGTGGTGCTCAGCGAAGACCCGCAGATCCACCTCAAGCACCTCAAACCGATGCCGGCCGCCGACGAGATCGTCGACAAGTGCATCGAGTGCGGCTTCTGCGAGCCGGTCTGCCCGTCCAACGGACTGACCCTCACGCCCCGCCAGCGTATCGTCATGTGGCGCGACATCCAGGCGCGCCATCGCCAGGGCCTGGACACCACCGCGCTGGAAGCCGATTACGCCTACCGGGGCGTCGACACCTGCGCGGCCACCGGCCTCTGCGCGCAGCGCTGCCCGGTCGGCATCAACACCGGCGAGCTGGTGCGCAAGCTGCGCAGCCGCGGCGCCAACAAGACCGCGACGGCCAACTGGCTCGCCGGCCATTTCGCGACCGCGATGCAGGGCGCCCGCTTCATGCTGCACGTCGCCAACGGCGCCCACCTGATCCTGGGCACCCGGCGCCTGGCCGGCGCCTCGGCAACACTGAGCCGAGCCAGCAAGGGCCGCGTGCCCCAATGGACGCCTGCGATGCCTCAGCCGCTGCAGCACCTGAACCTGCCGAAGCCAAGCGCCGACGAACGCCCGCGCGTGGTCTACCTGGCCTCATGCGTGTCCCGCGCAACCGGCCCGGCCGCGCGCGACCAGGAGCAGATGCCCCTGATCGACAAGACCCGCGCACTGCTGGAAAAAGCCGGCTACCAGGTGGTATTTCCCGATGCCCTGAAGGAGTTGTGCTGCGGCCAGCCGTTCGCCTCGAAAGGGTATCTGGAGCAAGCCGAGCGCAAGCGCCAGGAAACCCTGGCGGCGCTGCTCGAGGCCAGCCGCGGCGGGCTCGACCCGATCTATTGCGACACCAGCCCCTGCACGCTGCGCCTGGTTCAGGAGCTGGCGGACGAACGCCTGGACGTCTATGACCCGGTGCGTTTCATCCGCACCCACCTGCTCGACCGGCTGGACATCGAACCGCAGCAGGCGCCGATCGCGGTGCACGTCACCTGCAGCACCCAGCACCTGGGCGAAGGGCCGTCCCTGATCGAGATCGCCCGGCGCTGCGCCAGCACCGTAGTCATCCCCGAGGGCATCCACTGCTGCGGATTCGCCGGCGACAAGGGCTTCACCACGCCGGAACTCAACGCCCATTCGCTGCGCACCCTCAGGGACGCCGTACAGCACTGCGAGGAAGGCATCTCCACCAGCCGCACCTGCGAGATCGGCCTCAGCCAGCACGGCGGTATCGACTATCACGGACTGGTCTACCTGGTGGACCGGGTCAGTCGTCCACGACCCGTGCCCCGCGCGGCGACCCAGCCCGAGACCGCCTGATCAGAGCGCGCCTGGCAGTGGCGGCGCCGCCAAGCGCAACGGCTCGTCCCCTCGATGAAACGCTTTAGCCCCACCGCAGTCCCACGTTAGAGCCCGGAACACAAGGGCCCTAACCGCTCGGCAGCTCCTGCAAGCCGTATCGCGCCAGCCAGCCGGGATGACCATTATGTCTGGAGGACTCACGATGAAACGCTTCGCTATGCTCGCGACCGCCGCACTGCTCGCCAGCCCCGCCGCCTTCGCCGCGGACAAGGACCTGTGTCAGATCAACATGCAGGAAATCCAGGACAACATGACCACCAGCCAGGCCACGCTCGGCGAGCCGGCCCGCAGCCAGGTCGAGGAATACACCAACCAGGCGCGCGAGGCCCAGCAAGCCGGCGACACCGAAAAATGCATCACCCTGACCACCCAGGCCCTGCAACGCCTCAAAGGCCCGGGCAGCTCCGAGAGCGGCACCGCCGGCTCCTCGTCGGGCACCAGCAACTGACGACCATGGGGCCAGCACCCTGGCCCCTGGAACCCACCCTTGAAAAGCCGCGCGGCCGCATCCATCTCGTCGCCTGAGGGTTCGACGTGGCCGAGACATTGGCGTAGACTACGCGTTCGACATCCCCTCGCGGATGTTCGGGGCCGATTAGGATTCGACGCCGGTAACAAAACTCTAGGTGCATGCCGAGTTGGTAACAGAACTCGTAAATCCACTGTTGCAAACTTATAGTTGCCAACGACGACAACTACGAAGGGTACGCGCTAGCCGCCTAACCTTCATCTGGTCGCTTCGGCGCCAGCGGTCACTAGGGGATGCCTGTAAACCCGAAATGACCGTCAGATAGAACAGGATCGCCGCCAAGTTCGCTGCAGACGTAACGGCTAAAACTCATGCAGCTCGCTCCAAGCACCCTGCCAATCGGGCGGCGCGGAGTTAACTCAGTAGGTTGGATAAGCATGTAGTACCGACAGTGGAGAGCTGGCGGACGGGGGTTCAAATCCCCCCGGCTCCACCAATTCAACACTGAAACCCGTCTAGAACGCGGGTTTCAGCCCAGATTTGATGGCATTGGATTACTCACAGTCCGTCTGTGAATCCAAAAGGTATGCCATCATGTCCAAGCGCCAAAGCAAAACGGGTGTCCCCCACCTGGTCTATCAAGCCAACACTGGCTTCCAGTACTACCTCACATTCCCGAAGCATTTCGCGGCCAACCCGAAACTGCCTGCGCAAATCCGGTGGTCGCTCAGCCACGACGAAGCCCTGGCCCGCGATCTCGCTAAGTACCTGAATGCTTCTTTCGAGCAGTTCCTTGCCAAGGCAACCGAGCACTATGTCGAGCTCTTTTCTGACCGCCTGCTGGTTGACCTCCAAAGGTTTCACTTAGCGGTAGCGGAAGCACTCAAATTCGCCGACCGGGTTTGGAAAGTCCGCCCGTCGCCCATGAAGCTCGCGAACCAAGACCTTTCGGTCGCCCACGCTCGCATGATGAAAGAGAGTGCCGAGCGTGTAGTGCTCTATAGCCACGAGCCAGGGGGCGAAATTTTCTTCGCACTCACACCAACGCCCGCACTGGTAAAAGCGCTTGGGGTCGGGTTCGTACGCTTTGACTGGCCGCTCGGAACCAGCAACCAGTACGTGGCGAGCGACGCTGCCCGGTACATTTACGCCGCCCTTGATGTACTCGAGACCGTCCCACCCTCTCCAGGGCGCTATTCGAAAGAATCTCCTGCATTTGCAGCGATGACGCTTTATGAATACCTGTGCCATGCCCGCCCAGACCAGGGTCGGAATCTCATGCACATCCCCCCAGCACTACCGCAATCTCGGCAAGCTTTGCATTTTCATCTTCAGCAAGCCAACGCGATGCATCTGAAGCTCCGCATCATTGATCGAGCGCTCTTGGTGCAGGAGGAATCGGGGCTTTATGTGATGCTTATCGAACTTGATCCGCTGTGCATGAAAGCGCATCTGAGAGAAAAGAAAAGCTTTCGGGTTGAGCTGCTCACTAGCTCCATCATCATTGCAGTCCTCATGCTGACGTATACGCTGCAGAAGGTTGATAAGGTGCTGTTGCGTTACTTTCAGGAAGACGATCACGAAGATCCTTACACCCAGGCGATGCAGGAGATCGGCGACCTCGTTCGGCGGATGTTGGGCTCCGCTGCAACCACCGAGCCTATGCAGACGATTCCGGAGCTGAACTCACCAACAGATGCTGTGGCACCGCCGCAGGATCCTGGCACGCTCGCCTTACTAAATGCACTCGGGAGCATTCTGCCTGACGCGCAGAAAGCCAAGCTTGAAAGCCTGTTTACGCAGCCCTCTGTCAACGAACGCATTGTCTCGCCGACGTGCAGCCCAAAGACAGGGCTGAGCCTCGCCGCATTGGTGAAGGAATACGAAGAGAGGCAGGTCCGCGAAGGTGCATGGGCCAATCCGCGGACTCGCATCACCGCACGGGCCCGGCTGGAAGGCCTGTGCGAGCTGCTTGGTGGGCACCGGCAAGTCGAGACGCTGACTCGCGCTGAATTCAACACGCTACGCGATCATCTGCGTAGCTATCCGAAGAACCGGCATCGCCTCCGTGCCACGCGTAACCAGCCGCTGAGTAAGATCATCAGCGACGGTAAATTCGAGCCAATCAACCCTCGCACTGCGAAGAAGTTTTTCGAATTGGCGAGGGCGCTTGTCACCTACGCACATGATCAAGGCCACATCACCGAAAACATCGCGGCCGGATTGGCGTTCAGCACGAAAGGTGCCGAGGCGCCTAGGAAGCGCACATATAGCCCAAGCCAAATCGAGAAGCTGCTTCACGGCCCGGCCTACACGTTAACCAAGCCGCCGCGCTGGCGTCTGGACGACTTTAAGTTTTGGCTTCCGCTGCTCGGTCTCTATACCGGCGCACGGCTTAGCGAACTCTGCCAGCTGCGGCTGGAAGACATTCGGCAGGAGCTCGGCGTTTGGATCATCAGCATCAATCGGACAGGGTCGAAGCAACTCAAAACGTCCGACTCTGAACGGCTAGTGCCCATTCACAAGCAGCTGATCGAGACAGGCTTCCTCGACTATCACCAAGCTCGCCTGGACATAGTTAAGCAGGATATGAAAGCTCCTCTTTTCGAAAATATCCGTGTCTACGGTGATCTTTCTCCTGGGCACGTTGCGAGTCGTTGGTACCTGGGCTCAAGCCAGAGCAGTCATGGCTACTTGGGGCTCTGCGGCCTCGGAGAGGAGGGCCTGACGTATCACGGCCTACGGCATACTTTTATCAACCAATTCCGCAGACAGAACCTCGACCTCGCGAAAGCTAAAGCACTCGTGGGTCACGCTGATAAAAGTACAACTGGCGGCTATGGCGACTGCTATCCGGCAGGCGTCCTCAAGGACGAGCTCGACAAAATCGATTTCGGCCTTGGCTTGGACCACATCCATTACCGGCACTATCAGGGGCTCCAGAAAGCACAAGGTGACTTCAAAGTCGGGCGGCCGGTGGGCACGCCATTCCCGAACGTGCGAGCTCCGAAGCGCCACTGGAAATCGTACGCATAAGGCCTAGCCAAACAGAGGCGGGAGTCCTGCTCCTGCCCTTTTTACACATCCCTTAATTATTGACAAAGTGTCAATAGAAACTATCGAATGTAATTTTCCAATAGATTATCTTGACTGGTCATTTATACAGTAATAATCTCGAGCCTCACCCACCGTGAGGTATATATGAATGTAACGTCCCCTATCTCCATTCCTTTTTATAAGGGCCTGAGTCTGATTGTAGAGCCTGGCCATGAAGAGCACTTGCGAATCGCCTTGGCGAACATCTCCGCGGTAACGGACGCGATCAACCGCTTCCACTCTTCACCGTTACTTACCGAGTTCATGGACACTACGCTGTCCCGCTTCCTGCGAGAAAACACTTACGCAGGAAAGTCCGAGCATATGCTGCGGGCTCGAATGGAAAAGCTGAAGGTCATCCTGACCCGAGATAACCCTACACGCCGAGTCGCTGAGCTTGATCGAGCTGATGTGCAGCGTCTAAAGGATCAGTTGCCATTGTTACTGAAGCAGAACTCGGCTTCGGGAAGTAAAGGCGCAAACCTCACGACCTATTACCAGCTGTTCAATCGCATGCTGGACGAGGCGCTGGAGAGCAAGCTGATTACTGATGCGATCAAGGTTGCTACTTGCAGTACAAAACAGGCCGAGGTCACCAAGCCATTTCTAGATAGCAACCTGATTCAGATGCTCTCCGGCTGGCCTTACCAAAAGTACCTCGCGGGCACACTGCCTAAGGTCTACCAAGACGCCAAGCCGTATCGGTTCTGGTTGCTTCCTCTCGGGCTCTACACCGGCGCGCGGCTCAATGAACTCTGCCAGCTTCGTGTGCATGATGTGATCCGGGATGTCCACGGCGTAGAGCTCATCGACATAAACGATAACGGCTACAACAAGTCGCTAAAAACGGGCTCATCGGCACGGCAGATTCCGATCTGCACGAAGCTTGTGGAGATGGGTTTTATAAATTTCGTAGAGGAACGACGTCAGGCCGATGGCAACGATGCATTGCTTTTCGGCGAGCTGAGCTTTGACCCGAAGCACTTATACTCCCGCGATCCGAGTCGTTTTTTCTGCGGGCCGTGTACGGGAACGGGATACATCGGTCAGCATTGTCCGCCGGCCGTTAATGGCGGGCTCAATTTTAAAAGTCTCCGTCGTTCGTTTGCCGTCCGGCTGGAACGGTCAGGCATATCTCCGTCCACGATCGCCTATCTGCTTGGCCATGAAGGCAGCGCTCCGGAGGTCACAGCAGACCACTACTTGGAAAAGCCGCTGAGTTTGAGACTGCTGGAGCAGATGGAGCGCGGCCTGACTTACAACATCCAGACCGA
>NZ_QLAE01000028.1 GCF_005876855.1 Stutzerimonas nosocomialis
GACCTGGACTGACCGCCGCGGGCCGAACGCATTCGCATCGGTCCCCGCATGATGGCTACCCGTCCCGCCCCTCTTCCCCCGGGTCGAGGGGCGCGTTTTCGGTAGCCCCGCCGGCCCCAGTGACCTGCACGGACGACCGATCGCCCCGTGACACTTCGTCTCGTCAGGTTTGCGAATGATAATTTGATGCAATCGCAAGTGGATGAGTAAACTGCCGGCTCCCCCCGGCTTTTACCGGTGCCACCTCCTCTGCTGCCACGCGACCACGATGTATCAGGCCAACCCCGACCTCCTGCATTTGCTCGACGTCACCGCCCGTAGCCTTCCGGGGCTCAGCGGACGTGTCGGCGAGGCCGGGCGCGACCAGCTGAAGGTCGGCGATGACGGCAACCGGGAGCGCATCGCCGCGCTGCACGATCACTGGCGCCAGGCGCACCCGGAGGCCGGGCCGCATTACTGGTCCGCCCGCAGCTGGACGCTGCTGGTCTGGCAGCCCATCTACCTCAGCCTGCTGGCGGTGCACCTGGCCGAACGTGCGCCCTGCCTGGCCGACATGGGCCAGTCGGTCACCGACGGCGTGGTGGCCGGTTTCTGCCTGCCCGAGCACTGCCCGCGCCATGCCGCCCAGACCGCGCTGATCGATTTCGCCGCCGTGCAGTTGCGCGAGCAGCTGGTGCGCCAGCTGGAAGAATTCCAGGCGATCGCGCCGATCCACACGAAGATGGCGAACCGCTTGGCCGCCGACCACGTGCTGGCGGCGCTGCTGCTCGTCCAGCGCCAGCAGCGCCTGTGCAATGACCAGGCCCATGCGCTGGAAACGCGCTGGCTGACCGCCCTTGGCCTCAAGGGCGACAGCACGCTGATCGACGTCCACCTCGACGACGGCCGCGACCGGCTGGCCCTGGGCCGCAAGGTCTGCTGCCAGCATTTCCGTCGATCGGACGGCGTACTGTGTAGTACATGCCCGAAAATCCGCGAAGCGGAACGGTTGGAACGTTTGCGCCAGGAGTTGGCCGCCGAATGCTGAACCTGCAGGACATCACCGTCCGCCACGATGGACGCGTCACGCTGGACATTCCCCGCCTGGACATCGAAGAGGATGCCTTCACCGTCATCCTCGGCCACAACGGCTCGGGCAAGTCGACGCTGATGAACCTCATCGCCCGCCAGGCGGAACCGGACAAGGGTCACCTCAGCCTCGACGGTCGGCCGCTGGAGGCGTACAGCCAGCGCGAGTTCGCCCGGCGCGTGGCCTTTCTGCCGCAGCGCCTGCCCGAGGTGGCCGGGCTGACCGTGCGCGAGCTGGTGCGGCTCGGACGCTTCCCCTGGCGCGGCCTGCTCGGACGCTGGCGCGCCGAGGACCTCGACGCGGTCGAGCAGGCGATGCGCGAGACCGACGTCCACCAGTTCGCCGACCACCTGGCCGACACCCTGTCCGGCGGCGAGCGCCAGCGGGCCTGGATCGCCATGCTGCTGGCCCAGGCGTCGCCACTGATCCTGCTGGACGAGCCGACCTCCGCGCTGGACCTGTCGCACCAGTACGAACTCATGGCCCTGCTGCGCATGTTCAACCAGACGGCCGGCCGCGGCATCGTCGCGATCCTGCACGACGTCAACCTCACCACCCGCTTCGCCGACCGCGTCATCGCGCTCAAGCAGGGCCGCGTGTTCTTCGACGGCACGCCGGACGAGCTGCTTTCGAGCGAACTCCTGAGCGCGCTCTACGACATCGACATTCAGCTGGTCGAGCAACCAGGGGCCGCCCGGCGGATCGCCGTGGTGGCGCCGTGATGAGCCGCACCCTGGCCGAGCCGGCGCTGCCGGCATGGCATGGCGATGCCTGGCGCTACGTCCTGACGCTCGCGCTGCTCGTCCCGCTGATTTTTACCCATCTGCACCTGGCCAGCGCCCTGCCCTTCGCCCGCCAATGGGCGGTCATCACCGGCGCGGCCGAAGGCAGCTTCGAGGCGCTGGAGTTCGGCCTTTCCGCCTTGCCGCGCCTGGTGATGGCGCTGCTGGTCGGCGCGGCCATGGGCTTGTCCGGCAGCGTGCTGCAGCAGATGACGCAGAACCGGCTCGTCTCGCCGATGACCATCGGCGCCAGCTCCGGCGCCTGGCTGGGCCTGGTGTGCGCCACGCTCTGGCTACCCTCGGTGGTGGCCGGGCACGGCCAGTGGGCCGCGCTCGCCGGCGCCCTGTTCGCCGTGGGGCTGGTGCTGCTGATCGCCGGGCGCGACGGCATCGCCGGGCTGCCCATCGTGCTCGCCGGCATGGCCATGAACCTGTTGCTCGGCGCGCTGGCAGCGGGCATCACCCTGGTCAACAACCAGTACACCCGTGGGCTGTTCGTCTGGGGCGCGGGGGACCTGGCGCAGATCGACTGGCACTGGGTGGGCTGGCTCTGGCCGAAGCTGCTGGTGGGCCTCGTGGTGATGGCCCTGGCACCGCGTGCGCTGACCCTGCTGCAGCTGGGCACCGACGGCGCGCGGGCGCGCGGCCTGAGCCTCTGGCCGGTGATGCTGACGCTGTTCCTGGTGTCGATCTGGCTGACCTCGGTGTCGATCACCGCCGTCGGGCTGATCGGCTTCATCGGCCTGCTGACGCCCAACCTGGCGCGGCTGTTCGGCGCGCGGACCTCGCGTGACGAACTGCTGTTCAGCACCCTGCTCGGCGCCGTGCTGCTGACCGCCACCGACGCCGTCGCGCTGTACATCAACACCTGGACCACGGACCTGGTGCCCAGCGGCGCCGCCGCCGCGCTGATCGGCGCGCCGGCGCTGCTCTGGCTGTCCCGGCGCCAGCTCTCGGCGGAGGACCCGCGCGGCCTGCAGCTGCCCGATGGGGCCGAGCGCATGAATCGCCGCCATCTGTTTTGGGCCCTGCTGTTCGCCATCGCGGCGCTGACCGTCAGCGTCGCCCTGGCCCGCAGCCTCGACGGCTGGTCGTTCGCCTGGCCGGACGCACTGATCTGGTCGCTGCGCTGGCCGCGCATGCTGACCGCCGCCGCCGCCGGCTGTGGCCTGGCGATCTCCGGGATGATGCTGCAGCGCCTGCTGCGCAATCCGCTGGCGAGCCCGGACATCCTCGGGCTTTCGGCGGGCGCCACCCTGGCGGTGATGGTCGCGCTGATGCTCTTCGGCGGCTCGCTGCTGGGCTTCACGGCGCCCATCGCGGCCTTCGTCGGCAGCCTGGTGGTGCTGGCGATCCTCCTGCTGCTGGGCCGGCGCCATGCCTATTCACCGGCGTTGATGGCGCTGGTGGGCATTTCCCTGACCGCATTGCTCAACGCCGCGCTGCAGTTCGGCCTGGCCAAGGGCACCGCCGATGCCTTCGCGCTGCTCGGCTGGCTGGCCGGCTCCACCTACCGGGTGAGCCCCGGCCAGGCCGTCGCCCTGACCCTTGGCGTGCTGGTGCTGGGCGGCCTGAGCCTGGTGTTCCATCGCGCCCTGACGCTGATTTCCATCGGCGACGGCGTGGCGCGCAGCCGGGGCCTGAACGTCACCCTCACCCGGGTCGGGCTGCTGGTGCTGGTGTCGCTGCTGTGCGCGCTGGTGACCAGCCTGATGGGGCCGGTGGCCTTCCTCGGCCTGCTGGCGCCGCACATGGCGGCGATCCTCGGGGCGCGCCGCGCGCTGCCGCAGATGCTGCTGGCCTCGGCGCTGGGCGCCTCCCTCATGCTGCTGGCCGACTGGCTCGGACGCACCCTGATCTTCCCGCTGCAGATACCGGTGGGCATCGTCGCCTCGGTCATCTGCGGCACCTATTTCGTCTACCTGCTGGTCCGCCGGAGGCTCGCATGAGATGGGCCCGCCTGCTGACGCTGCTCGGCGCGGCGCTGGCCTTCACCGCCTCGGCCGACGAGGCGCGGGTGGTCGCCCTGAGCTGGGAGTCGGCCGAGCACCTGCTCAAGCTCGACGTCACGCCGCTGGGCGTGGCCGATGCGGGCGACTATCGCGCCTGGGTGGTCCGTCCGAACCTGCCGGAGGCGGTGCTCGACGTCGGCTCGCGCACCGAGCCTAACCTGGAACTGCTGGCCGGCCTGCGGCCCGGGCTGATCGTGATCCCGCCGATGCTCGAGGACATGCGCAAGACGCTCGAGCGCATCGCGCCGGTGCTGTCCTACAGGAGCTTCACCCGCGATGCCGACAACTATGCCTTGCAGCGCGACAGCTACCTCGCCCTGGCGCGGCACCTGGGCCGCGAGGCACTGGCCCATGAGCGCCTGGCGGAGATGGAGGCGCACATCGAGGCCCTGCGCCAGCAGCTCTTCGCGCATTTCTCCGGCCAGCCGCCGAAGGTCACCGTCATCCGTTTCTCGTCGCCCACGGTGGTGTACATCAATGGGCAGAACTCGATGGTGCAGCGGGCCATGGACCTTCTGCAGCTGGAGCCGGCCTTCCCGCAGCCGGCGAGCGACTGGGGCATCACCCAGACGTCGGTGACCACCCTGGGCGCGATCCGTGACGGCGTGGTGCTGCATATCGAACCCTTCGCCCAGCAGGATGCGATCTTCGGCACGCCGTTGTGGCAGGCCATGCCCTTCGTCAAGGCCGGGCGTTTCGGCTCGCTGCCCTCCACCTGGACCTATGGCGGCGTGTTCTCGGTTGAATACCTGGCCGAGTCCATCGCCAAGGCGCTGCTGAAGATCCCACCGGACGAGGCGCAGGCGCCCTAGCTTGCCGGTCGGGAGTCATGGTGCTGATTGGCAGCGGACAAGGGGCAGGGCTCCGAGGGAGCGGGCCGAACGCGACTGCAGTGGCGACCCATTCTCGGTCGAGGCCGCTCCCACTGGAACGCGCGGCTCGCCTCAGGCCTGGGCCGTGCGTGCGCGTGCTGGCGCACGGACCAGCCAGGGGAACAGCAGCGCCGTCAGCACCAGCCCGGCCGCGCCCACCCAGAACGGCATCGCCGTGCCGTAGTGACTCACCAGCAGCCCCGCGCCATAGGCCGCGCCCATGTTGCCCAGGCACTGGAAGATGTTCACCTTGCTGAAATCCACCGCATAGTTCTCCGGCGTGCTCAGTTCGAAGAGCAGCGCATCCAGGCGTACCGTCACCTGGTAGAGCGCCCAGCCGAACAGCACCCGGCCCAGCAGGATCAGCCACTGGTTCTCGAAGCCCTGGAGGAAGGTCGCGGCGGCGCCCAGCAGCAGCCCCGCGAGGATGCCGTCACGGGTGGAGCCCTTGCTGGCGGCACGTCGGCTCCACCACAGCGCCAGTACGGCGATCGCGCCGGGCAGCGAGTAGACGAACCCGGCCATCAGCTCGCTGTTCCAGCGCGCCACTTCCTGCCAGTACACGGCGAAGAACGGCCGGGTGATGTAGCCCACGCAATAGAACAGCAGCATCACCACGCACAGCTTGTAGATGGCCACCAGGCTGCGGCCCCGTCCCTCGGCGGCTTCGGGCGCCGGGGTTTCGGCGGCCTGTTCGCTCGGCGCGCCGGCCTCGGGCAGGCCGCGGCGCAGCAGGTGCATGCAGATCGCCATCTGGATGAAGTCGCCGGCAGCCATGATCAGGAAGACATCGCCGATGTTCATCACCTGCAGGATCAGCCCGCCCACCGCCGCGCCCAGGATGGCGCCGAAGTGCACCACCACCGAGAGCGTGCCGATGGTCTGGGTGTGGCTCTCCTGCTGCTGCAGGCTCATCACGTAGGGGTACATCAGCAGGTAGCTGCCCTTGAACACGATCATCACCAGCGAGACCACCCAGAACAGCGGCAGCGAGTCGATGAAGGTGCAGGCGGCGGTCAGGCTGCCGGCGATGAACTGGGCGCTGACCAGGATGCGCACCGGATGCACGCGCTTGGCCAGTCGGGCCCAGAAGGGGAAGGCGGTCATCACGGTCAGGCTGATCGCCGCCAGGTACAGCCCCACGTGGGAGGCGGGCGGGTTGCCGAAACGCTCCGCGAAATATTGCGGATAGAAGGGGATGATCAGGTTATCGGTGACGACCGCGAGCGCAGTCATCGCGATCAGGCAGAAACGCAGGTTCATTGGGGTGCGGCAGGATCGATTCAAAGGGCCGCCATGATGCACGTCCGGCCGTGAGAAAGCGATGCGTCGCCGCCCCCGTACCCGACCGAAGGGCCGCCCGGCGACCGGCCGCGCTGAACTCGCCCCCGTCCCCTCACAGGCGCACCCGCGCGCCCTTCGTTCGCCCGCCAGCGATCGCTACAGGGCGCGTCGCAACCCGGCCCGGCCCAGGGAGAACGCCAGGCAATCCTCGGTGAGCCCCAGCGCGGCATTGACCAGGTCATTGGTGCGGTAGCGCTTGCGCAGGCCGATCGCGACCTTGGCCGCCACACAGGCGGCCGTCGCCCCGATCAGCGCCGGCACCAGCACCGGTTGCCGCCGAGTAGCCGCCAACGCTGCCGCGCTGGCCCCACCGGACAGGGCACGCACCAGCATCGAGGGTGCGATGGTGCGGTCAGGCGCGAAGGGCATCTTGTCGCCCAGCAGCTCAGCGGCTGCCAGCGGCATCAGAAACTGCCGCGTACGGTGCGACGACAGCGTACGCGCCGGCTCGTCC
The DNA here is from genome assembly GCF_005876855.1 of Stutzerimonas nosocomialis. Taxonomy (GTDB): domain Bacteria; phylum Pseudomonadota; class Gammaproteobacteria; order Pseudomonadales; family Pseudomonadaceae; genus Stutzerimonas; species Stutzerimonas nosocomialis. The sequence goes on from NZ_QLAE01000028.1 coordinate 6,534, forward strand.
GCCTCGCCGATGTCCGGCCGATCGGCCAGCGCCCGGCTCACCATGGCCGGCGCCAGCATGCTGCGCATGCCCGTCACCACCCCAATCGCCAGGGCGCCCCATAAAAGATTGCTGGCTGTCGTCATCGCTGCGTCTCCCGTTGGGTATTCCATTCCGACCGGGAGCGGGCGGACGTGTTCAGCTCACAGCCTCAGGTTGGCCGGCGGCCCACGGACCTGCTTCAGTATTCGAAATGCGCTCGAATAGGCAGAGCGGCCGCCCAGATACGGCTATCGTGCAGCGTTGCGCTTACCAAGGACAGGTATCAGGCATGAGTGGTTACGTCGCCAATATTCCCCAGGCCAAACGGGAAGCCGAGCTTGAAGGGGTCACACCCACGGATCTCCATGCCCAGCGCTGGGCGGAATACGAGAAGTACAGCAAGGAGCCCGCGCCGCCGGCAGAGAAGATAAGGATCGCCTTGCGGATCGGGCTGTTCTTCGATGGCACCGGCAATAACGCCAGCAACAGCGCATTCGGGGTGCTCTGCGGCGCGCACCATCCGGTGCAGCAGGAAGACCTCGACGCCAGCTGCAGGCCGTATATGGGTGACCCGGACAGCAGCTATGGGAACGATGTGACTAATGTCCGAAAGCTGTTTGACCTCTATCTCGAGACCCCTTCACCTCAAGGTGAGGGGCCGCAAAAACGGATATCTCGCAGGCTGTACGTCGAGGGAATCGGCACCCGTGCGGGTGAAGAAGACAGCATCATAGGTTTTGGCGCTGGACGGGGTGGTACGGGCATCGAAGGGCGGGTACAGCTGGCTTTTGATCAGATCAATGCTCTCATCAAGGATACCCTCAGGGGAAACCCGAACGCTGAAATCAGCTCGCTAACGTTCGACGCTTTCGGGTTCAGCCGAGGCGCCGCAGCCGCACGGCACTTCGCCAATGAAGTCGTCCGTGGCAAGAACGGGTCATTACGTTCAGCCTTGCGGGACAACGCCAAGGCGTTCAGCCGGACCTTCGTCGATCAATACCAGCGTGACATCGACATGGGCTTCATTGGCCTGTTCGATACCGTCGCGTCGGTGGCCGGCCTGTCCAACCTAGGCAATGTCCGCAGCACCATCACCCCGGGCATAAAGCTGCACTTGGCTCCGAACTTTTTCGGCCATGTGGTGCATCTGGTGGCGCGCGACGAGCTACGCGCCAACTTTGCCTTGAGCGCCGTGAAGCCCGACCACCTGGAAATCACCCTGCCAGGGGCACACTCCGATATTGGCGGAGGCTATCTGGTCGACGCCGAAGAGCGGGTGCTGGTCAGTCCGATGCAGGCGTTGACCGTGCGGCAGGGTATCGATGTAAAGACCACGTCGATCTACCGGGATGTCGCCCAGGTCAAGGCCCGTATGGTTTCAGAGGGGTGGCCAGCGTCAGTCCTGGAGATCGTCACGCCAACCGCGAGGCTGCTACCCATCGACCCTCTGGATCGCCTGGCCCCTCGACAGCAGCGTGTCTATGCCGGTTTGCAGCTAAAGCGCAGGGTCAGAGGGGAGCTGTCGCGGGTCTATATGCGAGTGATGTATGCGCTGGCCAGACAGAAGGGAGTCCCGTTTGACGACATACCGGAGACACCCGAGCAAGCGATACCTGCAGAACTTCAACACCTTTGCGATCGATTTGTAGCGGGTGACTACAGCACCACTGCCGCCGACGAAGCACTGCTCAAGGAGCGCTACATACATACATCTGCGCACTGGAACCCCCCTCTTGGAAAAGCAACGCCCAGCGGCTTGAAGGTAGTTTATATCCATGCCCCCCACGCCGATGGCGTACGCATACAACATCCCCATGTACCTGACTGGACCCTCCTGTGATGAAACCATTGATCGCCCTGCTGGGCGCGCTGTTGTTAGGCGGTTGCCAGGCGACCGAGCCGCTGTCTAGGAGACATGAGCCTTGGTGGAGCCTTGAGTTCATGGCACCTATCTATATGACAGGGTGGGTTGAGGCCAGCCTGGTGGAAGACATCAAAGGTCGGCTTTTCGACCATGGGACCGGTGGCGTCATCGGTACTGGCAGCGTGGACTATGGCACTGCGACTGAGCTGGCTCGGGGTTGGCCGCAGGCGCTAGGAGGAGGAGTTCGCGGCGTGGTGGGCGCAGACCTGCCCAAACGCGTTTTCGTACGCTGGCAGTCTGTGGTGGAACCCCAGACCTATCGCGCCTGGGTGGAGATACCCGAGCAAGCCCGTCAAATCATGCATGCTTCGACTCGCCGGCCATGTGCCGAGACTTCCGGACAGGGTCCTCGCTACGCCGCGTCGCTTTACCTTGGCCTCGCACCCGGCGGCACAGTGCAGGTATGGGTGCGCGACGAATGCAGCAACACGTTGAAAGTCGCTCGGGCGCAGGCCGAAATCGAGCCGCTGGGCCCTTCCCAAGGGCTGACGGAAGGCCGTTATGCCTACAAGATCAGCGAGTACTCGAAGCGCTATATCGACAAATACGGCATTCCTTACGGAAGCTGGTGAGCGGCAGCCCTGGGGCGCTTAACTGATCCGCAGGACGTTGCCCTTTCCATGGACCGGACCCTCCTGTGATGAAACCATTGATCACCCTGCTGGGCGCGCTGTTGTTGGGCGGTTGCCAGGCGACCGATCCACTGTCAGGCGAAAAAGATCCAAAAGACTCTCAGTGGAGCCTCGAATTTACCGCCCCTATCTATATGACCGGCTGGGTCGAGGCCAGCCTGGTGGAAGACATCAGAGGCCGGCTTCTTGACCATGGCAGCGGAGGTGTCATTGGCACCGGCAGTGTGGATTACGGCACTGCGAGCGAACTGGCTCGGGGATGGCCAAGAGCTCTGGGAGGCGGCTTTCGCGGGGTCATAGGTGCAGACCTGCCCAAACGCGTTTTCGTACGCTGGCAGTCCGTGGTCGAGCCCCAGACTTATCGCGCCTGGGTGGACATACCCCAAGAAGCCCGGCAGATCATGCACAACTCCACTCATCGGCGTTGCCCGGAAACACCCGAGCGCACCGCACTTTATACGGCTGTGCTTCATCTCGGCCTGGCCCCTGGCGGCACGGTGCAGGTATGGGCACGGGACGAGTGCAACAACCCGGTGAAAGTGGCCCGCGCGCAGGCTGAAGTCGAGCCTTTGGGGCCTTCCCAGGGACTGACGGACGGCCGCTATGCCTACCCCATCAGCGAGAACTCCAAACGCTATATCGAGAAATACGGCATCCCGTATGGGAGCTGGTAACGGTTCCCTGGTCCTCCCCCTTGGCGCGACGCGCCGACCGCCCGTCGCCACTCACCGAAACGCCTGACGCCCGTCATAAACCTGCCACCTGTGCTTCCTAGTGTCGGTTTACCACCGCACCCGAGGAACACCGCTATGCGTATGCGCATCCTGGACTGGCTGTTCGCTGCAAGCCTGGTCGGCCTCGCCGGCCCAACGCTGGCGCAGGCCGAGCACGGCTCGATCGAGCAGGACTACCGTGACGAGCGGCTCGAAGGCCTGGAGGCCCGGCGACAGGCAGGCGAGCGCCGCAGCTGGCGCACACCGGACTGGCGGCCCGAACCGGTGGTATCGCTGAACATCCTCGGGATCAACGACTTTCATGGTCAGCTGTCCCCGCGCGCCGTGTCCGGCCGGCCGGCGGGTGGCGCGGCGGTGCTGGCGTCCTATCTCAGGGCGGCGAGCCGTGAACACACCCTCATCGTGCATGACGGCGATCAGGTGGGCGCCTCGCCGCCCAACTCGGCGCTGCTGCGGGACGAGCCCTCGATCAGCTTTCTCAACCTGCTGGCCAACCCCCACTGCCGCCCCTTCGGCAGGCAATACCAGATGCCGCGCGACGTTCAGCCCTTCGCTCAACAGCGCTGCAACCTGGTCGGCACCCTCGGCAACCATGAATTCGATTACGGCCGGACGGAGCTGCTGCGCCAGCTCACCGGCGGCAACCACGCCGACGGCCCCTTCCTCGAAGACCCCTGGCAGGGCGCACGCTTCCCCCATGTGTCGAGCAACGTGCTCGACGCCGCGTCCGGCGAGCCGCTGCTACCGCCCTACTCGGTCCACTATGCCGACGGCGTGCGCGTCGGCGTGATCGGTGCCGTGCTCAAGGAAACCCCGACCATCGTCTCGCCCAGCGGGGTGGCGGGGCTGCGCTTCGTCGACGAGGCCGAGGCGATCAATGCATCGGTGGCGCAGTTGCGACGCCACGGGATACGCACCATCGTCGTCGCCCTGCACCAAGGCGGCCAGCAGACCAGCTACGACGGGCCCACCCATCCCCAGGCGGACAGGCTCGAAGGCCCGGTGGTCGATATCGTCGAACGGCTGGACGACGAGGTCGACGTGGTCATCTCCGGGCACGCCCATGGCTTCACCAATGCCTTGATACCCAACGCCAACGGCAAGCCGATCCTCGTCACCCAGGCGTTTTCGGCCGGCACGGCCTATGCCGACATTGAGCTGGTGGTCAGCCGCCGTACGCGCGACGTGATCGAGAAATCGGCCGCCATCGTCACCACCTGGGCCGACCAGGGGCCGGGCCTGACTCCGGACCCCGAGGTCGCCGCCCTGGTGGCGCAGGCCGATGCGCGGGTCGAGCCGCTGGTCGCTCGGGTGGTGGGCATCGCCCTGGGCGACATCACCCGTACCGAGACGCCCGCCGGCGAATCCGCGCTGGGCAACCTGATCGCCGACGCCCAGCGCGTGGCCACCGATGCGCAGATCAGCTTCATGAACCCGGGCGGCATCCGCACCGACCTGCCCGGCGGCGAGGTCTCCTGGGGCGCGCTGTTCGCCGTCCAGCCCTTTGCCAACGACCTGGTCTCCATGGACCTGACCGGCGCGCAGATCAAGACCTTGCTGGAACAGCAGTGGAGCGATGGCGCCACGCGGCTGCTCAAGCCCTCCGGCATCCGCTACAGCTGGTCGGCGAGCCGCCCGCTGGGCAATCGCGTGATCGAGATGCGCGACGCGGCCGGTGCGCCCATCGACCCGGCCGCGACCTACCGGGTGACGGTCAATTCGTTCCTCGCCAGTGGCGGCGACAACTTCACCCTGCTGACCGAAGGCACCAACCGCGTCGTCGGCCCGGTGGACCTGGATGCGCTGGTCGATTACATCGAGTCGCTGGCGCAGCCGTTCACCGCGACCGTCGAAGGGCGGATTCAGCGGACCGACTGATCCACTAGGCCCGCCCCAAGACCGGCAGTGCCGCACGCCTCCGCACCTTGGCCCGGGGTCGGGGCGGCGACCCCGGCCGCAGGCTCAGCGCTCCTCTTCCCGCCTCGGCATGGGAATCGCGACGCTGCTTTCCACACTGCCGGCCGTGGCGTCACCTTCCTTGTAGAAGGGTTCGATTTCCTCGCGCGCCTGCAGCCAGTAGTCGACGTCACGGCCCTCGGGGCGGCCGTTTTCTTCCCAGAGCTGGTAGGCCCGTTCGCGTATGCGTTGTTCCACGTCGTTCATGTCCGTCACCTCGCGTTGCTTGTAACGGGGCGTCAGCGCCCGCTGCGCTTGGCGTGCCAGGCAACTGGCGACCCAGATAGTCAGCAGAGACATGCCGCGACAGATGGTTCCTGGCGGTGCCGGGCAACCGACGAACGCCCCGGCCCGATCCCGCCACGGCGGGGCCTGCCTCAGCGCTCGCCGACGAGCGGCAGGCAGCGCAGGTTCCTGTGGTCTTTCAGGGGGCCGTCGTAGCAGAGCCATCCGGGCTTGCCGGCGAGCACGCTGGCCGGATGGATGGCGTAGGGGTTGCCGCCCTCGGCGGCGGCGATGGCCTCTCGCTCGGTGAAGCCGGGGGCGAGGCGGGCCAGACGGTTGTAGAGCTCGATGCGCGCATCGAGGTCGTGCAGGCGGGCCAGGTAGCGCTTCATGTCGAGGCTGGCGACGTCGAGCAACACGTTGCCGACCGGGTTGCGCCAATCCCGGCTGACGGCCGGCTGCGGTTGGCGCAGCCACTCGACGAACGCCGCCGCATCCTGCCGCGAGGCGTCGGCCACGCCGCGGTAGTTCGGCAGCGTGGCGTTGATGGTCATGTTCGGCTTGAACAGCACGCGCATGAACAACCGGCCCTGCTCGCGAATGATCTGCGGGTCGTCGCGCATGGCCGCGTAACCGTTGGCGGCCATCACGAACTCGCTGCGCATGACCACCTGCAGCGAACGCTCGGCGGGCGACAGCGGCGCCAGCGGGGCCGGCGCCTCGATCAGGTTTCGCTGGCGCAGGACGCTCAGGGTGCCGACATCGGCCGCCATCAGGTGGGCGATGACCAGCTTCTGCACCAGGGTGTCGGCTTCGGCCAGATGCCGCCGCCAACGGGTGAAATCCGCTTCGAGCAACGCCTGGGCCTGGTCGGCATGGCCGTCGAGAATCAGCCGATAGGCCTGCAGCGCCAGCAGGCGATTGCCGGCGATCAGCACCGAGTAGCTGGGTAACGGCGACGAAGCGGTAAGCGCCGAACGCCTGAGCAGGTGCTCGAAACCGATGACCCGCTGGTAGCGTGCGAGCACCTGGGCGCCGTCCTGCAGCAGCGCGTCGACGTCGCGCCGACCGTCGAGCACCTGCTGGAGGCAATACAGCCATTCGCCACCGCAGCGTTGCTCGACCACCGACCGCGGCAGCAGCTCGACCTGTTGCGGCCGGAACGACGCGTCGAGCGCCGAACGGCTATCGAGCCACTGCCGGTACTCGGCCTGACGCGCGCGCCCCACGGCCATCGGCTCCTGCGCGGCGTCCAGCCCGAGCAGGTAAAGATAGCCCTCGCTGCTCCCGCCCTGCTGGTTGACGGCATCCATCCAGGCCACGGCCTGCGCGTCGAGCGGCTCGTCCTGCATCCAGATCACGGCGGCGCCTGTCAGCAGCGCAGCGGCGGCAGAAACGATCAGCAGGGTACGAAACTTGGCAATCATGGAGACGTCCGGGCCCGAAGAGCGCCGCATGATAGAGGATCGCGTCGCGTTGTGCGGTGAACGAGGCCGATACTGGCGATACGAGGCGTCCGCGGCAGCGGTCGATGCAGGCCGGACGACAACGGTGGCTAGGGGCGACGCGTTGTGGCACTGTCCGCGCCGCATGGGCCGGTGGCGGAAAAAGCCCTTCGCGCGTGACGCAACCGGCATGCCGGACACGGGTCGAACCGTTTATCGCAAACGCCCGCGGTTTTCGGGCGGCCGCCGGCGGCGTCGCTACAATGGCGACTGGCCACTTTCCATCCACTTTTCGTAGCCCTCTACCGCGGCCCCCACCGAGGAACCGAGTCATGAATGAGCTTTCGCTGGCAGGTACACCGATCGAGCATTTTCACGTTTGCGCGTTTTTCGACAGTCGCGAGCAGGAATACGAAGTCCTGCTTCCCTTTCTCAAGGAAGCCCTCGAGCAGGGCGAGAAGACCGTTCACATTCTCAATCCGCAAGCGCTGGACGGGCATCGCCAGCGGCTGTCCGAGGCCGGCATCGACGCCCATGCCTGCGAAGCCTGCGGCCAGCTCGAGCTCAAGCCCTGGCAGGGCGCCTATCTGGACGAAGACGGAGCCTTCGACAAGGACCGCATGCTGCAAAACCTGAGCGAACTCTGCGAGACGGCCGCCGCTGATGGCTACCCGCGCGTGCGCATCATGGGCAACATGGACTGGATCTTCGCCGAGAAGAACGGCGCCAAGGACCTGCTGGCGTACGAGGCGGAGGTCAATGAAGTGCTGTCGCGCAACCGCCACCCCGCCATCTGCGTCTATGACACCTCCAGGCTCAGCGGCTCGATGATGATGGACCTGCTGCGAACCCATCCGCTTACGCTGATCAATGGCATCGTCCAGGAAAACCCCTTCTACACCCCCGCCTCGGAAATGCTCGAAGAACTGCGCACCCGCGAAAACAGGCATCACGCCACCGATGCCCACTGACCCTCGTTCGGAGCCAGGGACGGCCGGCATCGAAACGAACACGGAGCCGGACCTTCGGGTCGGCTCCGTGGACGAGCGCAGCATTCGTGATCTGATGGGCCTGCTGGCCCTGCCCGCGATGTGGGCGGGCCGCGACGGGCAGAGCATCCTGCAGATCACCATCGAGGCGGCCGAACGCATCGTACCCATCCGCTTCGCCATGGCCAGCATCGACCTGCTGCCGGACACCCCGAGGCACTGCGTGCTGCGCCTGGACGGCCGCAACGTCGATGAGCCCGAACGCCTGGCGTGGGAGGCCGCCGCCTCCCAATGGGAGCAGACGCGCCTGCCGGACGGACGCGTCCATCGCCTGGCGACGCCGCGGCAACCGATGCGCGTGGTGCGCCTGAGCATGGGATACGGCACCTTCGGCGGCAATATCTGGTTCGGCTCGGACCGGGAGGATTTCCCGACCACCTCCCAGCTCGCGTTTCTTCGCGCGGCCGCGTCGCTCGCCACCACCGGCGTGCAGACCGCCCGGGCCGATTTCGAGCGGGAGCAGGCCAGCCGCGCCAAGGACGAGTTCCTCGCCATGCTCGGCCACGAACTGCGCAACCCGCTGGCGCCGATCATCACCGTGCTGGACCTGGTCAAACTGCGCAACAAGGGCCAGCCGCTGCCGCGCGAGCACGTGATCATCGAGCGCCAGGCCAAGCATCTGTCCCGCCTGCTCGACGACCTGCTCGACGTCACCCGCATCATCCGGGGCAAGGTCGAACTCAAGCGCGAACCCCTGGACCTGACCCACCTGCTCGACCGGGCCATCGAGGCCTCCGGCGCGCTCTTCCACGAACGTGGCCATACGCTGGACGCACGGCTTCCCGAGCAGGCGGTCTGGGTGTTCGGCGACCCGACGCGGCTGATGCAGGTGTTCGCCAACCTGCTGTCGAACGCGGCGAAATACACCGACCGTGGCGGCCGCATCGAAGTCACGATGGAAACCTCGGGGCAGCAGGTCTGTATCTTCGTGCGCGACAACGGCTCGGGCATCAGCCCGGCGCTCTTTCCCAAGCTGTTCAATATCTTCGAGCAGGGCAGCGCCACCATCGATCGCGCCAAGGGCGGGCTCGGCATCGGCCTCGCGCTGGTGAAATCCTTCGTCGAGCTGCACGAGGGCTCGGTCACCGCCAGCAGCGCGGGGATCGGCTGCGGCTCGACCTTCAAGGTCACGCTGCCGCTGCTGGAGCAGCCGGCGGTCGCCCCGCCGGCCGGCGACGCGGTGCCCGGCGTACCACCCGCCGCGGTTCGCGTGCTGGTGGTGGACGACAACATCGATGCGCTGGAAAGCCTGCGCGACTACCTCGCCCATCAGGGCCACGAGGTGGCGACGGCGAGCGAATCGCTGCAGGCGCTGCATCTGGCCGAGCGCTTCCAGCCGGACGTCGCCGTGCTCGACATCGGCCTGCCGGGCATGGATGGCTACGCGCTGGCCAGGGCCCTGCGCGCGGCCTTCCCGGCGCAGCGGCTGCGCCTGGTGGCGCTGACCGGTTACGGGCAGACCAAGGATTTCCAGCGTTCCAAGCAGGCAGGCTTCGAGATCCACCTGGTCAAGCCGGTCGCCCTCGAAGCGCTCGATGCCGCGATCAACGCGGCGCCGGTGCTTCGAAGCGGGACCCCGGCCCCCTCGAGCCCCGGCCGCGACACCTGATCAGAGCACCGATGGCGCGGCGCTCACCACCCGCAGCGCAAGGCCCTCGTAGGGGTCGAGGTTGAGCGTCATCTCGCAGCTCTCGGTCAGGTCGCCCTCGACCCGCTCGTGGATGATGTCCACCACCGGCCCGGGCGCGACGCCGGGCAGGCAGAGGGTTTCGCTGATCGGCTCGGCACTGAAGTTGAGCGCGGTGATCTGCACGCCCTTCCCTGCCGGCAACTCGTGGACCATCACCAGCAGCCCGGGCGCCTCCACGTCCGGCACCAGGATCTGCTTGCTCGCGGCGATGTCGTAGGCGCGGCGCACGCTGAGGATGCGCTTGAGCTGGCAGGCGAAGGAGCCGGTGTTCTGCAACTGCTCGGGCAGGCTGCCGTACAGCGAGCGGGCGCGCGGCAGGCCTTCGGCGGAGGTTTCGGCCTCCGGGGCGAGGTCGGCCAGGTCGTAGGCGCCGCGGTGTATCCAGCGGGTATCGCCGTCGCCCATCAGGTGCTCGACCTGCTCGGGCTGGAGCGGCAGCGCGCCGACCAGGTCCCAGCCGGACAGCGCGAAGACGCCCGGCTGCATGGCGTTGAACATCACCAGCAGGATATGCAGGCGTTGGATCTGCTCGATCTCCGCCGGGCCGATGCGGTTGAGGTCGCGGATGCCCAACGCGGCGGCGATCACGCTGACCGTGGTGCAGGCCACGCCGTTGGTGACGAACTTGAGGTTGTAGGGCGCGTGTTCGCCGGTCAGGCGCTCGTACATCTCCTCGCGGATGTGCTCGCGCAGCACGCCACCCGGCAGCGTCTGGCCCTTGTAGTGGTAATGGTCGTAGGCGTGCAGCGTCCAGAAGTGCACCAGCTCTAGGGTCAGCTCGTCGTGGTTCTGCATCGCATGGATCAGCGAGGCCGGGTCGATGCCGAAGGCGTGCATTTCCTTGAGCATCAGCCGCAGGAACTCGGTGGTGCCGGTGAGCAGCGCGTGGTGATAGGCCGGACGGGTGATGAAGTCGTAGGACAGGTCGGCCCCGCCGTGGGACATGGCGGCGATGTCGTCGACGGTGAGGTTCAGCTCCTGGAAGCTGAAGCCGCCGGCCTTGCGAATCGCCCCCGCGATCAGCTGGTTGCCGGTGACCGACAGCGGGTGGCCCTCCGACCAGGCGGTGCCTTCGGCACGCCGCTCGACGCCGAGAAAGCCGTTGGCGTCGAGCCGCAGCACCCGCGCCCCGGCGACGTCGATGGCATGCAGCGCATCGCCGATGATCAGCTGCTGGGCGGCGAAGGTCGGGTCCAGCCAGTTCAGCGAGGGCTGCCCTTCCTTGAAGTAGTGCAGGTAGACCCAGCGCCGCACCTTGCCGTCGACGCCGGTGATCTCGCCGGTGGCGCTCCAGTCGGTGTCCTTGATACCCGGCTCGAAGAAGATCACCCGCTGCAGCTGGCCGACGATGTAGTGCTTGTCTTTTAGCTGGTCGACCACCGCCGGCGCGAGGTTGACCGCATCGCGCCCGGCCGGCACCTCGGGCAGGAGCGGCCAGTCTTCCTCGCGGATCTCGACCATGTGGTAGAGGCCCGGATAGTCGCCGTAGGCCATTTCGGCCAGGCGGAAATCCGCGCCCTTGCCGGTATGGGCCGGGACGATGTCGTCGATGACGATGGCGTTGTGCGCAGCGGCCATGCGGCTGAGCTGCAGCATCTGCTCCTCGGTGCCGAGGTTGGGGTCGATCTCGAAGCTGATGCGGTCGAAATTGCCGTCGATGGTGGGCGTGAACTCCCGCCCGCGTATGCCGCCGGAGCGTTTCATCGGCCCGTTGTGGATGCCCTGCACGCCCAGCTCCGACAGCGCGCTCCACAGGCGATCGTCGCCCAGGGCCTCGAGCACGGTGCCGCCCTCGGGGGTGACGATCGCCGCCGGGTAGGCGGTGAACCAGACCGAGGCGATGGCGCTGGCGTCACGCGGCCGGGCCTGGGCGTAAGGGCGCTGCCACAGGCGGGGCTGGCCGGCATAGAGACGGGCCCGCTCGCGGGCGGCGTGCAGCATGGACTGGCTGACCAGCCAGTCGACGTAGGAGGTGTCAGGCGTGCTCATTCGACGTTCGCTTCCCGGTGCGTCTGAAGACGGTGTAGTCGTTTGAGTGGGACGGGTCGCCATCGTTGCATCGACCGGCGCGCGGATCGCGGACATCCCCGCGGCGCCTTCAGCGACCGTCCCTGCGCCAGAGCAGGTAGATGAAGTAGAGCCCGCCCAGCAGACCGGTGCCGATGCCGATCGGCAGGTCCTGGGGCGCCAGCGCGGTACGCGCGAAGGCGTCGACCCAGACGACGAACAGCGCGCCCATCAGCGCGGCTACCGGTATCAGCCGGCGGTGATCGGCCCCCACCAGGCGCCTGGCCACGTGGGGCACCATCAGCCCGACGAAGCCGATGGCGCCGGTCAGCGAAACGAGCACGGCGGTCAGCGCCGAGGTGGAGACGAAGATGAACAGGCGAAGCCGCGCGGGACCTATCCCGAGGCTCACGGCGGTCTGCTCGCCGGCCATCAGCGCATTGAGCGGTCGCGCCCAGGCCACCAGCGCCATGCCGGCGGCGGCGACCGAAACCGCCGGCAGCCAGACCAGCTCCCAGCGCGCCGAGCCCAGCCCGCCCAGCATCCAGAAGATCACCGAGCTCGCCGCATGGTGGTCGCCGGTGAACAGCAGCAGGCTGGTCAGGGCCGACAGCACGAACGACACGGCCACCCCGGACAGCACCAGGCGCTCGCTATCGAAACGGCCGCCGCGCCGCGCCACCAGCAACACCACGCCGGTGCTGCCCAGGGCACCGAGAAAGGCGGCCAGCGGCAGGCTCGCCGAGCCGATGAACTCGCCGATGTAGAGCATCACCAGCACCGCCCCGAGGGCGGCGCCGGAGCTGACGCCGAGCAGGTGCGGGTCCGCCAGCGGGTTGCGCGTGGCCGCCTGCAGCGCCGAGCCGATCAACGCCAGCCCGGCGCCGACGAACATCCCGAGCAGCACCCGCGGCGCGCGGATCAGCCAGACGATGTGTTCCTGGCCCGCGCTCCAGTCGCCGCCAGGCGCGAGCCCGGCCTTGTACGCCAGGATGCCGAGCAGGCGGCCCGGACTCATCTGGGCGGCGCCCAGGCCGAGCGACAACAGGCCCGACAGCACCAGGGCCGCCAGCAACAGGGCGATGAACGCCGAGTAGCGAAGCGAGCTGTCCGCCTGCCTCAACGGGCCTGTCCTTCCACGGGATGCAGCGCGTCGGCCAGGATCTCGATGGCCTCGGCGTTGCGTACCGAGGGCGTGACCGCGATGTAGGGCAGCACGACGAACCGCTGGTGCCGGATCGCCTCGACATCGGCCAGCGCCGGCTGACGCAGCAGCAGGTCGCGCTTCTGCTGCCAGGACAGGGGGCCGTAGTCGACGATCACGATCACTTCCGGGTTGCGCTCCACGACGCTTTCCCAACCGACCTGGGTCCAGCTCGCCATGACGTCCTCCATGACGTTGCGCCCGCCGGCGGCCTCGATCAGCGCCTGGGGCATGCCCAGGCTGCCGGAGGTCGTCGGGCGATCCTCGCCGCTGTCGTAGAGGAACACCCGGGGCGTGGCGGAACGGCCTTCGATCCGCGCCTGGACGGCCGACACCCGCTCGCGCATCCGCGTCACCAGGGCTTGCGCCCGTGGCTCGACCGCAAAGATCCGGCCGATGGCCTGGAGGTCCCGGTACAGGTCGTCCAGGCTCGCGCGGGCGCGCCGGCCGATCCTCGAGCAGGACTCGCTCAGTTCGTAGACCGGGATGCCCAGCGGGGCCAGGGTGGTCGGGGTGACCGGCCCGCCGGCGCGCATGCCGTAGCTCCAGCCGGCAAAGAAGAAATCCGCGCCGGCATCGAGCAGCGTTTCCAGCGAGGGATAACGGCTGGCCAGCTCGGGCAATCCCTGCAGCGCATCGCGCAGCGCCGGGTCGAGGGTCTTCCAGCCGCTGATGCCGGTGTAGCCGGCCATGCGATCGGTCAGCCCGAGCGCCACCAGCATGCCGGTCATGTTGATGTCATGGCTGACGGCCCGGGCGGGCGCGCGCTGGAAGATCACCTCGCGGTCGCAACTGCGCACGGTCAGCGGATAGCCGGAGGCGAAGGCGGGTAAGGACAGCGTGGCGAATACGCAGAGCATGATCCGTTTGAGTGTCACGTTCAGGTCATCCAGGTCAGTCGTGGGTAGCCCGCGTGGGGGTGGCGGTCGACGATCACGTCCAGCCCGTAGAGCTGCTGCACCCGCTCGGCAGTGAGCACCTGATCGGGCGTGCCCTGCGCGACGATGCGCCCGTCCTGGAGGGCGTAGAGCCGGTCGCAGAAGGCCGCGGCCAGGTTGAGGTCATGGAAGCTGGCCAGGGTGCTCAGCCGCAGGCCGCGCAGCAGCCTCAGCAGCTCAATCTGAAAACGCGGGTCCAGGTGGTTGGTCGGCTCGTCGAGGATCAGCAGGCTCGGCTCCTGGGCCAGCGCCCGGGCGACCAGGGCGCGCTGCTTCTCGCCGCCCGACAGCTGCTCGAAGACACGCTGGCGCAGCGGCTCCATCCCCACCGCCTGCAACGCGCGCGTCACCAGCGCCTCGTCGCCCGGCCCGTCGCCCTCGAAGAGGCCCTTGTGTGGGATGCGCCCCAGACGCACGACATCCTCCACGGTAAGCCCGAACTCCTGGGGAAACTCCTGCAGGACGACGGCGATACGTTGCGCCGACCATTTTTCGGAGACGCGCTCCAGGTCCTGAGCATCGAGCCGCACCCCGCCGCGCTGCGGCCTGTTGAAGCGGTAGGCGCAGCGCAGCACGCTGGTCTTGCCGCTGCCGTTGGGTCCGATCAGTCCGACGAACTCGCCGGGCCGGACCGACAGCTCGATGGCGTCGATCAGCCACGGCGCCTCGCGCCTCGCTTCGCGGGGCGACCAGCTGACGTCTCGCAGGTGCAACGATGACATGGCATGTGCTCCTGGCGCAGCGGCAGGACCGCGCGCCGTGACGGGCTCAGAAGCGGTAATCGGCGGTGACCAGGAAGGACCTCGGCTGGCCCAGCAGCCATTGCTCGCCGCTGCCGTAGTAGGTGTTCGCGTAACGCCGGTCGAGCAGGTTGTAGGCTTCGAAGCCGAGGCGAATGTCGCGGGTGGCGTCCCAGCCCAGGTTGGCGTCGAGCACCGTATAGCCGGGCAGCGCACCGAGGTTGGCGGTGTCCGTGTAGCGTTTGTCGACGTAACGCACCCCTAGCCCGGCATCCAGCTGCGGGCCGATCCGCTTGCTGACCCAGAGATTGGCCGTCCTGCGCGGCACGCCGACCGGCGTGTTGCCATCGCGCGAGACCAGCGCGCCGCCGACCGCCTCATTGAAGTCGTCGTATTCGGCGCGCAGCAGCGAGGCGTTGGCCGACAGCCGCCAGCCATGAGCCAGGGCCAGCTCGAGCGTGGCCTCCAGGCCCTCGGACGACTGCTGCCCGACCTGCTGGGTGGGCTCGTTGGGCGCGGTTCGGCTCAACAGTCTTTTCTTGGTGATCTGGAAGGCGGCGAGCGTCCAGTGCCCGCGTTCCTGCCAGAAGCTCTGCTTGAGGCCGAACTCGGTCTGCCGGGCACGGGTGAGCGTCATCTGCTGCTGGCTGGGCGTCAGCGAGATGAGGTTGTTGACGCCGTCCTGGCTGGTCGCATGCTGTCCGTAGAGGGACAGTTCGTCCGTCACGTCGAACACCAGTCCGGCGCGCCAGTTGCCACCGCTCAGGCTGCGGCCGCTGCGCGTGCCGGCGCGCTCGTCGTCGCGGTCGATGTGGTTCTGGTCGCGGCGGACACCGCTGACCAGGGTCCAGCGCTCGGAGAGCCGGGTCGCGTTTTCGGCGAACAGGGCGAAGGTCCGCGTACGGCTGCGGTTGTTCGGGGCATAGGGCGAGGCGCTCTGGTAGTAGCCGTCGGCCGGATTCCAGGGGTCGATGTAGTCGCCGCCGATATCGGTATAGGGCGCATTGTTGTCGACGCCGAAGCGGATCCGGTTGTACTCGGTACCGACCACGGTCTTGCTGGAGAGGCCGAACAGGCCATGCTCGAAGGTGAAGCTCTGGCGCGCCCCGAGCTGCTCCTGGTTGTGGCGGATTTCCAGATAATCCCCACGCAGCAACTGCCCGCGACCTTCATCCCAGCGGTAGGCCTCGGCGTTGCGCCAGTGCCGCCGGCTCCTGACGACGTAGAGCTGGTTGCTGGCGCTGACGGTGTCGCTCAGGTTCCAGTCGGTGTCGAGCCGAGTCCACTCGTCGCGGTAGTGCTGCACGGCGTCGCGGATGTTGTAGTTCTTTTCCTCCAGGCTGCCGCGCAACTGTCCGCCGATCCGGGGCGTGCCGAAGTAGCCGGCCGGCTCGCTGTCGCCGCGCTCGTGCGCCAGGGTGACGCTCAGGTCGTCGCTGGGCTGCCAGCGCAGCGCCGCGCTCAGGGCGTGGCTGTTCGAGTCGCCGCGATCGACCCAGCCGTTGCTGGCCTGGCGGTTGAGAGTCAGCCGATAGCTGAAGGTCTCGGACAGCGAGCCGCCACTGTCCAGGGCCTGCTGCTGGCGATCGTCCGAGCCGTAACCGACCCGGGCCCGGTTGCGGATGTCACCCTCGAACGGCTTCTTCGGCACGATGTTCACCGTCGCGCCCGTGGCCCCTTCGCCGTACAGCACCGAGGCCGGCCCGCGGATCACTTCGATGCGTTCCACCATCCAGGTATCGACCGGAAAGGTCTGGGTGCCGGCGCCGGTGTACAGGCGGTTGCCGTCGAACAGCGTCATCACCGACGTGTGGCCCGTGAAGCCGCGGGCCGACAGCGCCGTGTTGCCATTGCCCGGGTTGGCGATCGAGGTGATGCCAGGGCTTCGGGTGACGGCGTCCTGCACCGACAGGTTGCTGCGCTCGGAAACGGCGCGCTCGTCGAGCGTGCTGGTGCTCGCTGGCGTCTGCCGTGCCGACAGGTTGAGGCGCGAGCCGGTGCGGGTCGGGGCGCTCAGCGACTCCCCCTGGCCGGCCTCGTGGGTGACGGCCATCGACGGTAGTGTCAGGGGAGGCGGATCGTCGCCCTCCGCGGCGATGGAACTCGAAGGCAGTACGATCAATGCGAAGACGCCGAACAGCGTCAGCCGTTGCATTGCAGAAAAGGAGATGCGGGTCATGTCATTCCACTTGAAAGAAGAAGAACCAAGGCCCGGAGGGAAACACGCATGAGGAGTCGCGGACGCCAAGCGCCCGAAAACCGGCCTGCGCCCGCCCACCGCGGGTTGCCAATCGAACCTTCAGGCCGGTCTCCGGGCTTGCGAGGGTCATGAAGCCATTCACCTTCCCATGCCGAGGCACAGTGGTCCTTCGAATGCTTCGCTCGCTTACCGTTGCGGGGGCAGCGCCGGACTGATCATCTGGGATGACGCACCGGCTTCCCGTTTAACCCCATGCCGTGCATGGGACACCTGAAGTGGTGTGCATCAAAACAGAGCCACGGAGCGACGGCAAGCCTGACGTGCCACTGCCTTGCCGCCACGCCCGTCGCTGCCACCTGCGCCTGCCCGAAGCCCGCACTGCGCTTTCCAGTACCGTCTGGACCTGACTAAGTATGTTATAACATAACATATCAGGTCGACAGCAAGCGCCAAGGCATCTCCCGGCGGGCCGGTCCGGTGAATCCCGTCGGCGGTGCGTCACTCATCGCAACGTCTGTCCAAACCCACGGTCCAACGCTGACATTTACAAGCAAAGGGGAGGACTGACCATGTCCCTGTTCGCACGCAAGTCGACCACCCGTGAAGACATCGAGCACGAGATCCAGAGCCTGATGAGTGCGCTGGACGAGCTCAAGCACAGCGCCGGCCGCGACTCGCGCCACCGCCTCGCTTCGCTGCGCTCGCGCGCCGAATCGCTGTGGAACGACGTCCACCTGGACGAGCATTACGCCGACCTCTCGCGCAAGACCCGCGAAGCCAGCCGCCTGGCCAAGGACTGCGCCCGCGAACATCCCCTTTCGACCCTGGCCCTGGCCGCCGGCGCCTGCGCGCTGATCGGCTACCTGGTCACTCGCCGCTGAGCGCAACCGCCTCGCCATGAGGAACGCCGAAACGCCCAGGCTCAAGTTCGCCCTTTACGGGGCGCACTCGAGCCTGGGCAGCGCGTTGATCTGTGAGTTGCTGAGCCGCCAGCACGAGGCGGTGGCGCTGATGGACGACCTTAATTCCCTGGCGGCCCGGCCCGGGCTGCGCACCAAGCTGGCCGACCTGCAGGATCCGGAAAGCGTCAGCGAAAGCGTGGCGGGATTCGATGCGGTGATCTGCCTGCACAACAGTCCCCGCCTGCCCCATTCGCCCGACCACACCGCGCCCCATGGACCGCAGGGTTTCTATCAGGCGGTGGACGCCTTGCTGGTGGGGATGCCCCGGGTGCAGGTGCGACGGCTGATCCTGGTGGCCGATTTCGATGCACTGGCCGGCGCGCCGGAGGTCGAAGCGGCCCTCCAGCGCCTGGCGACACATCCGCTGGACTGGACGCTGGTCAACGCGCCACCCGCCGGCCATGGCCTGTCGATCGACGACCTGAGCGTGGTACCGACGGACAAGCCGGACGATCCGCGCTACCAGCTGCGGCGCATCGCGGCGGGCATCGTCGACGAGCTGGAAACGCCGCGACACCTCCACGAACGAATCAATTTCGTCCTCGAGTCCTGAGCGCTCGCCTCAGGCAGCGCCGAGCTGACGCCGCAGGGCCTCCAGGACCGGCGCGGTATCCGGGCGCACGCCGCGCCAGAGCTCGAAGGCTTCGGCCGCCTGGCCCACCAGCATGCCCAGCCCGTCGCGGGTCTGCGCGCCGAGGTCCGCGGCCCACTGGCAGAACGGCGTCGGCGTGGCGGCGTACATCATGTCGTAGCAGAGCGTATGGCCAGGCACGATCAGGCACGGCGCCAGCGGTGGCAGCTCCCCGCCGAGGCTCGCCGAGGTGCCGTTGATGATCAGGTCCACCGGCTCCTCGAGCCAGTCGAAGCCCGCGGCGGCCACCGGCCCGATGTCGGCGAAGGCGCGGGTCAGCGCCTCGGCCTTTTCCAGCGTACGGTTGGCGATCACCAGCGCTGCCGGCGCCTGCGCCAGCAGCGGCTCGAGCACGCCACGCACGGCGCCGCCGGCCCCGAGCAACAGGATGCTCTTGCCCCGCAGGGTCACACCGGCGTTGTCGAGCAGGTCATGCAGCAGGCCGGCGCCGTCGGTGTTGTCACCGTAGAGGCTGCCGTCGTCGCGCTTGAGCAGAGTATTCACCGCGCCGGCCAGCCGCGCCCGTTCGCTGAGCTCATCGACCAGGGCGAAGGCCTGCTCCTTGAAGGGCACCGTGACGTTCGCGCCACGGCCTTCGTTGAAGAAAGCCCGCGCAAACCCGGGAAAGTCGTCCAGCGGCGCCAGCAGCGCCTCGTAGCTCAGCGCCTGGCCGGTCTGCTCGGCGAACAGTCGGTGGATCTGCGGTGACTTGCTGTGGCCGATGGGGTTGCCGAATACGCCATAGCGATCCATCAGAGGCCCGCCTCGCCGAGCCAGTCGCGATCCTGCAGGAAGTACTCGGTCAACCGGGCCTCCTCGCTGCCGGGCTCGGGGTGCTTGTCGTAGCCCCAGCTCACCAGCGGCGGCAGCGACATCAGGATCGACTCGGTGCGCCCGCCCGATTGCAGGCCGAACAGCGTGCCGCGGTCGTAGACCAGGTTGTACTCGACGTAGCGGCCACGGCGCAGCCTCTGGAACTGCCGCTCGCGTTCGCCGAACGGCGTGGCCTTGCGGCGCTGGACGATGGGCAGGTAGGCCTCGACGTAGGCATCGCCGACGGCGCGTATGAAGGCGAAGCAGGTGTCGAAGTCCCACTCGTTCAGGTCGTCGAAGAACAGGCCGCCCACGCCGCGCGGCTCGTTGCGATGCTTGAGGTGGAAGTAGCGATCGCACCATTCCTTGTAGCGGGGATAGACGTCCGCACCGAAGGGCGCGCAGGCGTCACGCGCCACCCGGTGCCAGTGCCGGCAGTCCTCCTCGTTGCCGTAGTAGGGCGTGAGGTCGAAGCCGCCGCCGAACCACCAGACCGGCTCCTCGCCCTCTTTCTCGGCGATGAAGAACCGCACGTTGGCGTGGGAGGTCGGCACGTAGGGATTTTCCGGGTGGATCACCAGGGATACGCCGAGAGCCTGGAACCCGCGACCGGCGAGCTCCGGGCGATGCGCACTGGCCGAGGGTGGCAGCCCGGCGCCGAACACGTGGGAGAAGTTGACGCCGCCCTTCTCGATCACCGCGCCGTTCTCCAGCACCCGGGTGCGTCCACCGCCGCCGGCCGGACGCTCCCAGGCGTCCTCGACGAAACGGGCGCCGCCGTCCTCGGCTTGCAGGGCATCGCAGATTCGGTCCTGCAGGTCGAGCAGGTAGGCTTTGACGGCTTCGGTTTGCGTGTTCACGAGTTCACCCTGGCAGCGACCGACGCGGCATCGGTCTGGACGACGGCAGGCCTTTGCGGCCCGCATGATGCGTTCAACCTGGCGGTTGGGCCGGCAAGCATAGCATCGGACCGATTGACGAACAGCCGCCCGGAGAGGTTGGATAGGGACTTTTCCGTCCCGAGGAACCGACATGTCCAAGCGCATCCAATTCAGCCAGCACGGCGGCCCAGAGGTTCTCGAAATGGTCGAGGTGGCAACGCCCACGCCCTCGTCCGGCGAAGTGGTGGTGCGCAACCATGCGATCGGCCTCAACTTCATCGACACCTACTTCCGCAGCGGCCTCTACGCGCCGCCGAGCCTGCCGTCGGGCCTGGGCACCGAAGGCGCCGGGGTGGTCGAAGCGGTAGGCGACGGGGTCACCGCGTTCAAGCCGGGCGACCGCGTGGCCTACGCCACCGGCCCGCTGGGCGCCTACGGCGAGCACCACCTGCTGCCGGCCCGCCACCTGGTCCGGCTGCCGGAAGCGGTCAGCTTCGAGCAGGCCGCCGCGGTCATGCTCAAGGGTCTGACCGTGCAGTACCTGCTGCGCCAGACCCATCCGGTGCAGGCGGGCGAAACCATCCTGTTCCATGCGGCGGCCGGCGGCGTGGGCTCGATCGCCTGCCAGTGGGCCAACGCGCTGGGCGCGAAGCTGATCGGTGTGGTCGGTTCGGCGGAAAAGGCCGAGCGCGCCAGGTCGCTGGGCGCCTGGGCGACCATCGACTACAGCCAGGAAGACGTGGTCAGCCGCGTCATGGAACTCACCGACGGCAAGAAATGCCCGGTGGTCTACGACTCGGTCGGCAAGAGCACCTGGGAAACCTCGCTCGACTGCGTCGCACCGCGTGGGCTGCTGGTCAGCTTCGGCAACGCCTCGGGCGCCGTCACCGGCGTCAACCTGGGGGTGCTGGCGCAGAAGGGCTCGCTGTTCCTCACGCGGCCGACCCTGGCCGGCTATGCCGACTCGGCCGAGCGCCTGCAGGCCATGGCCGATGAGCTGTTCGAGATGATCGGCAGTGGAAAGGTCAAGGTGGAAATCGGCCAGCGCCACGCCCTGGCGGATGCGGCCAAGGCACAGGAGGCGCTGTCGGCGCGGCAGACGGTCGGCTCGACCATTCTGCTGCCCTGACGCCAGGCCCGCCCGCCGGCTCAGGACGGGCGGATCACCTCGCCGCTGCGCAGGTCGCGGATCGTGCTCGGATGGCGGCGGCCGCCAAGCGGGCCGTTGAGCACCGCATCGAGTTCGCGTGGGAAGTACTGCTCGACACGAAGGCGGCTGCGCGCCGCCGGCCGTCCTGCCGGGTTGGCCGAGGTGGAGACCAGCGGGCCGGTCAGGGCGCAGAGTTCGCCGATCAGCGGATGATCGGTGACCCGCAGGGCGACGGTGTCGTGCTGCCCGGTGATCCACTGCGGCAGCCGGTTCTGGTGCGGCACCAGCCAGGTGTTGGGGCCCGGCCAGGTACTGGAGAGCTTGTCCAGCCAGGCGTCCGGCAGGTCTTCGAGGAGAAAGTCGAACTGGTGATGATTGTCGGCGATCAGGATCAGCCCCTTGTCCACCGGACGCTCCTTGAGCGCCAGCAGCCGATGCACCGCATCGCTGTCCCAGGGGTCGCACCCCAGCCCCCAGACCGCCTCGGTCGGATAGGCGATCACGCCGCCTGCCCACACCACACGCGCCGCCTGTTTCACCCGCCAACTGCTGATCATCGCCATCCCCTTTCGCCAAGGCTGGCGGCAGTGTAACCAAGCGCCGTGACGATCAGTAGTGGCCGGCCTGCGCGCGCACCGTCCAATGGCCGTTCTCGCAGGCGATGAGCCCCTGCACCTCCAGTTCGGTCAGCTCGCCGAGCACCTGGCCCAACGGCCGACCCAGCGCCAGCGCGAGCGCTTCGCTGCTCAGCGGAGCGGCGCGCAGCTCCCGGATGAGCGGATCGACCGGGCCGTCGTCGGGCGCGGCGGGCGCCGTGTCGGCCGTCACCTGTTGCCAACCGCGCAACGCCTGCAGCACGTCCTCCACGCACTCGACCAGCGCCGCGCCCTGGCGGATCAACTGATGGCAGCCGCGTGCGCCGGGATGATGGATCGACCCCGGGATCGCATACACCTCGCGGCCCTGCTCGGCGGCCAGGCGCGCAGTGATCAGCGAGCCGCTCGACGGACTCGCCTCGACCACCAGCACGCCCAGGGACAGGCCGCTGATGATCCGGTTGCGCCGGGGAAAGTTGCTCGCATGCGGCGCGCAGTCCAGCGGCAGTTCCGACACCAGCGCACCGCCACCGGCGACGATATCGGCGGCGAGCGCCTTGTGACGGTGCGGGTAGAGCCGGCACAGACCGGTGCCGAGTACCGCGACGGTCCGACCGCCGACATCGAGCGCGCCCTGGTGGGCCGCACCGTCGATGCCCAGCGCCAGCCCGCTGGTGATCACGAAACCGGCGCCGGCGAGGCTGCGCGCGAACGCCCGGGCGTTGTCGAGCCCGCCGAGCGAGGCCCGACGGCTGCCGACCATGGCCAGTTGCGGCAGCTCGAGCAGGGCGGGATCGCCTTCGACGAACAACAGCGGCGGCGCATCCGGCACTTCGGCCAGCAGCGCCGGGTATCCGGGGTCGTCCCACATCAGCAGGTGACGATGGTTGCCCTGCAGCCAGTCCAGGGCACCGGCAGCCCGTTCCCGCACTTCGGGGCTGCGCCGGGACTCGGCGCAGACGCCCGGCAAACCCAGCGCGCGCCAGGCACTGGCGGGCACGCTCATGGCGGAAGAAGCATCGGGGAAGGCACTGATCAGCTTGCGCAGGCGCTGGGGACCCAGCTCGGGGATCAGATGAAGGCGCAGCCGGGCTTCGAGCTCGGCAGGAGAAATGGCAGCCATGCGACATCCTTGTTCGAAACACCGCGTCCGTGCGGCGAGTGCAGCATAAAGCAAAAGCCCCGCATCAGCGGGGCTCTTGTCGACTCGGGGTCAGGGGTTGCGGACCTTGTCCATCACCGACAGCGACCGGGTCGCCTGCAGGACCAGCCCGTAGCTGAGCTTGTCGTAGGCGCGGAACACCATCAGCAGACCGGCACGCTCGTCCGGAATCTTCACGTATTCGCCTGTGACGCGGTCACGAACGGTTTCGCCGGTCTTGTAGACCGCCAGCACGTGGCCTTCCTCCAGGCCGTCGCGGGCGCCCTTGTTCAGGGTGACCACGTCGAACTGGCCGATCTGGGTCACGCCGCGGGGCACGTCGAGGATCACGCCCTTGATCTCGGCTTCCGGCGCCCGGGGCATGAAGGTCGAATTGACCGCACGCTCTTCGGTGGGGAACAGACGGTCGCCCAGGCGCACTTCCTGGTTGGTGCGCAGCAGATGCAGGGTGGCGATGTCGCCTTCGATGTCGACGATTTCCGCACCGCCGACGTCATCGGCGTTGATCCCGAGGAATTCCTTGGTATCCGGATCGGTGTAGGTCTTGCCCTGGCGGAAGATGCCGTACGCCGGCAGGCCTTCCTCGAACTGGCCGCGGCCGTAGATGCGATCGCCCGAGCCGCTGATTACGCGCTCGGCGTTGCCTGCGACGATATAGGGCGCGCCCTGGAACTCGGCGGCGCTGTCGATGATGCGGTTCTTCAGCAGGAAGCTGTTGATGGCCTCCAGAGGAATGGTCGGGATCGCCTCGGCCATCGGCGTGCTGCGAATGCGCGGCGACAGCTTGATGGTGCCCCGCGATGCCCCGCGATCGAGCGTCAGGCGCGGCTGGCCGTCGATGTAGACCAGGCTCAGCATATCGCCGGGGTAGATCAGGTGCGGGTTTTCGATCTGCGGATTGGCGTGCCAGAGCTCGGGCCATTTCCATGGCTCGCGCAGGAACCGGCCGGAAATGTCCCAGAGCGTATCCCCCTTCACTACGGTATACCGCTCCGGATGCCCGTCCTTCAGCTGCACCGCAGCCTGGGCCAACCCGCCGACGGCCACTAGCAACAGGGCGAGTAGTGATTTCCTCATGTGGTGAATCCCTTTATTATGTGTCTTCACGTAAAGCGCCCTAGCGCCGCGAAACCCTTGTAGGACGCGGCGTGAAGCCGTTTCCAAGCTGCTGGGCATCTTAGCAGCGGATTTTGACTTTATTCCATAAGTGCATCACAAACGCATATGGCGATTCTGAACATCCTCGAATTTCCCGATCCACGCCTGCGCACCATCGCCAAACCGGTCGCAGAAGTGGACGAGAGCATTCGCCAGCTGGTCGACGACATGTTCGAGACCATGTACGACGCACCGGGCATCGGCCTGGCGGCGACGCAGGTCAACGTGCACAAGCGGGTGGTGGTGATGGACCTGTCCGAGGACAAGACCGAGCCACGGGTCTTCATCAACCCGGAGATCGAGCCGCTGACCGAAGAGATGGACCAGTATCAGGAAGGATGCCTGTCGGTGCCCGGCTTCTACGAGAACGTGGACCGCCCGCAGAAGGTCAAGGTCAGGGCCCTGGGCCGCGACGGCCAGCCGTACGAGCTGATCGCCGAAGGCCTGCTGGCGGTATGCATCCAGCACGAATGCGATCATCTCAACGGCAAGCTGTTCGTCGACTACCTGTCCACGCTCAAGCGCGACCGGATCAAGAAGAAGCTGGAAAAGCTTCATCGCCAGCAGGCTTGACCTGCTCTTTCGTCCCAGAAAGGCTTGCCGCGGCAAGCCTTTTTTCGTAGCGAGATTCCCATGCGCATCGTTTTCGCCGGCACCCCCGAATTCGCCGCCCAGCACCTGAAGGCCCTGCTCGATGCGGGCCAGCAGGTGGTGGCCGTCTACACCCAGCCGGACCGGCCCGCCGGCCGCGGCCAGAAGCTGATGCCCAGCCCGGTCAAGCAGCTCGCCATCGACCACGGCATCGAGGTTCGCCAGCCGGCGACGCTGCGCGATGCGGGCGCCCAGGCCGAGCTGGCGGCGCTGCAGGCCGACCTCATGGTGGTGGTCGCCTACGGGCTGATCCTGCCGCAGGCGGTGCTCGACACCCCGCGCCTGGGCTGCATCAACAGCCATGCCTCGCTGCTGCCGCGCTGGCGCGGTGCGGCGCCGATCCAGCGGGCGATCGAAGCGGGCGATGCGCGAAGCGGTGTCACCGTGATGCAGATGGAGGCCGGCCTGGATACCGGACCGATGCTGCTGAAGGTCGAGACGCCGATCGGCGCCGAGGACACCGGCGGCAGTCTGCACGACCGGCTGGCCACGCTCGGCGCCCAGGCGGTGGTCGAGGCCGTGCGTGCGCTGGCCGCCGGCACCCTGACCGGCGAGCCGCAGGACGACAGCCTGTCGACCTACGCCCGCAAGCTGAGCAAGGACGAAGCGCTGCTCGACTGGAGCCGCCCGGCCACCGAACTGGAGCGGCGGATTCGCGCCTTCAACCCCTGGCCGCTCTGCCACAGCAGCCTCGAAGGTGAAAGCCTGAAGGTCCATGCGGCGCGGCTCGCCCAGGGCCAGGGCGCGCCAGGCACCGTGCTCGAGGCCAGCCGCGACGGCCTGCTGGTCGCCTGCGGCGAAGGCGCCTTGCTGCTGACCCGCCTGCAGCTGCCCGGCGGCAAGGCCCTGGCATTCGGCGATCTCTACAACAGCCGCCGCGAGCACTTCGCCCTCGGCGCGGTGCTGGGCCGATGAGGGCCTGGCGATGAACCCGCGCCTGGCTGCCGCCCGCGCCCTGGCCTCGGTGCTGGCCGGCAAGGCCTCGCTCAACAGCGCCCTGCCCGATGCACTGGCCAAGGTCGATGCCCGTGACCGCGGCCTGACCCAGGAGCTGGCGCTCGGCACCGCGCGCTGGCAGCCACGCCTGGCCGGGCTCGCCGAGCGCCTGCTGCAGAAGCCGTTCAAGGCGGCCGATCGCGACGTCGAGGCGCTGTTGCTGGTCGGCCTCTACCAGCTGTTCTATACCCGCGTCCCGGCCCATGCGGCGATCGGCGAAACCGTCGGCTGCGTCGACAAGCTGAAGAAGCCCTGGGCCAAGGGCCTGCTCAATGCCGTGCTGCGTCGTGCCCAGCGCGAGGGCGAAGCCCTGCTGGTCGAACTCGAGCACGACCCAGTGATTCGCGTGGCGCATCCGCGCTGGCTGCAGAAGGCCCTCAAGGCCCACTGGCCCGAGCAATGGGAGCAGGTGTGCGCGGCCAACAACGCCCATCCGCCGTTCACCCTGCGCGTCAACCGCCGCCACGGCTCGCGCGACGCCTACCTGGCCGAGCTCACCGCGCAGGGCATCGAGGCGGTGGCCTGCCGCTACAGCGAAGACGGCATTCGCCTGGCCCAGGCCTGCGACGTGCATCAGCTGCCGGGTTTCGCCGAGGGACGGGTCAGCGTGCAGGACGAAGCCGCGCAGCTCAGCGCCGCCCTGCTCGACCTCGCGCCCGGCCAGCGCGTGCTCGACGCCTGCTGCGCGCCTGGCGGCAAGACCTGCCACCTGCTCGAACGCGAAGCGGGTCTTGCCGGACTGGTCGCCCTGGAGCTCGAACCCAAGCGCCTGGCCCGCGTCGAGGAGAACCTCGCCCGCCTCGGCCTTGCCGCCGAGCTGGTGGCCGCCGATGCCCGCGACACGGCGCGCTGGTGGGACGGCCGGCCGTTCCAGCGCATCCTGCTCGATGCGCCCTGTTCGGCCACCGGCGTGATCCGCCGCCATCCGGACATCAAGCTGACCCGCCAGCCCGAGGACATCACCCCCCTGGCGGCGCTGCAGGGCGAGCTGCTCGATGCGCTCTGGCCGACCCTGGAAGTTGGTGGCGTGCTGCTCTATGCGACCTGCTCGGTGATGCCCACCGAGAACCGCGAGGTGATCGCGGCGTTTCTCGCCCGTACCCCTGGCGCCCGCGAGCTGGACATCGCCGGCGACTTCGGCCTCAAGCAAACCCACGGCCGCCAGCTGCTGCCACAGCCCGACGGCCATGACGGCTTCTACTATGCCAAACTGATCAAGATCGCGGCGGGCCCGCGCAGCACAGAGAACCCTCAGTGAAGATCATCATTCTCGGCGCCGGGCAGGTCGGCGGGACGCTGGCCGAACACCTCGCCAGCGAGGCCAACGACATCACCGTGGTCGACACCGATGGCGATCGCCTTCGCGACCTCGGCACCCGCCTGGACATCCGCACCATCCACGGTCGCGGCTCCTTTCCCACCGTGCTGCGCCAGGCCGGCGCGGACGACGCCGACATGCTGGTCGCGGTGACCAACAGCGACGAGACCAACATGGTCGCCTGCCAGGTGGCCTACAGCATGTTCCACACCCCGACCAAGATCGCCCGGGTGCGCGAGTCGGCCTACCTGATCCGCAGCGGCCTGTTCAGCAACGAGGCGATCCCGGTCGACGTGCTGATCAGCCCCGAACAGCTGGTCACCAACTACATCCGGCGGCTGATCGAGCACCCCGGTTCGCTGCAGGTGATCGACTTCGCCGAGGGCAAGGCGCAGCTGGTCGCGGTGCGTGCGTACTATGGCGGCCCGCTGGTGGGCCAGCAGTTGCGCCAATTGCGCCAGCACATGCCGAACGTCGATACGCGGGTGGCGGCGATCTTCCGTCGTAACCGCGCGATCCTGCCCCAGGGCGATACGGTCATCGAGGCCGACGACGAGGTCTTCTTCATCGCCGCGCGTGCCCACATCCGCGCGGTGATGAGCGAGATGCGTCGACTCGACGACAGCTACAAGCGCATCGTCATCGCCGGCGGCGGGCACATCGGCGAACGCCTGGCCGAGGCCATCGAGAGCCGCTACCAGGTCAAGATCATCGAGATGAATCCGGCACGCTGCCGCTACCTCTCCGAGACCCTGGACAGCGCCATCGTCCTGCAGGGCAGCGCCTCGGACCGCGACCTGCTGGTCGAGGAGAACATCAACGAGGCCGACGTCTTCCTCGCCCTGACCAACGACGACGAGGCCAACATCATGTCCTCGCTGCTCGCCAAGCGCCTGGGCGCGCGCAAGGTGATGAGCATCATCAACAACCCGGCCTACGTGGACCTGGTGCAGGGCGGCGAGATCGACATCGCCATCAGCCCGCAGCAGGCCACCATCGGCTCGCTGCTGACCCACGTGCGCCGGGGCGACATCGTCAGCGCGCATTCGCTGCGCCGCGGCGCCGCCGAAGCCATCGAGGTGATCGCCCACGGCGACCCACGCTCGAGCAAGGTGGTTGGGCGGATGATCGAACAGATCGCCCTGCCCTCGGGCACCACCATCGGTGCGGTGATCCGCGACGAGCAGGTGCTGATCGCCCACGACGACACGGTGATCGAATCGGGCGACCACGTGATCCTGTTCCTCGTCGACAAGAAGCACATCCGCGACGTCGAGCGGCTGTTCCAGGCCGGCCTGACGTTCTTCTAGCCGCGCCGCCCGGAGGGCTTGCCATGCTCGAATCGCTGGAAAAGATGCTCGCCAAAGGCATGGACAACCCGATGCTGCGCTTCGGTCTCGGCAAGGGTTATCTGGATGCCGGCGATGCGGCGCGCGCCAGTGAGCACCTGCAACGTTGCGTCGCGCAGGACCCTGGCTATTCGGCGGCCTGGAAGCTGCTCGGCAAGGCGCACCAGCAGCGTGGCGACGCCGAGGCCGCGCGCGCGGCCTGGGAGCAGGGCCTGGTCGCCGCCCAGGCAAAGGGCGACAAGCAGGCCGAAAAGGAAATGACGGTGTTTCTGCGCAAGCTCGACAAGCCGCGCTGAACCCGCAAAGGGCCGGCACGCCTGCGCGCGCCGGCCGCCCGGTCAGACGCGGAAGCGGCTGACCAGCATCTGCAGCTGGTTGCCCAGGCGCGCCAGTTCCACGCTCGAAGCGGCGGTTTCCTGGCTGGCTGCGGCGGTCTGCTCGGAGACGTCGCGCACGTTGAGGATGCTGCGGCTGATTTCCTCGGCCACCGCGCTCTGCTGCTCGGCCGCCGCGGCGATCTGCTGGTTCATCGACTGGATGTTCGACACGGTGCGGGTGATGTTCGACAGCGAACCACCGGCGCGACGGGTCAGCTCGACGCTGCTGTCGGTCAGGGTGCGGCTGCTCTGCATCACGGTCGCGACCTGCTGGGTGCCGCTCTGCAGGCCGGCGACCAGCTCCTCGATCTCTTCGGTGGACTTCTGCGTGCGCTGCGCGAGCCCGCGCACCTCGTCGGCGACCACCGCGAAGCCGCGGCCAGCCTCGCCGGCACGTGCGGCTTCGATGGCGGCGTTGAGGGCCAGCAGGTTGGTTTGCTCGGCGACCGCCTTGATCACGTCCATCACGCTGCCGATCTTGTTGCTTTCCTTCTCCAGCACCTTCATCGCTTCGGTGGAGCGACCCACCTCGCTGGCCAGGCGCTCGATCTGGGCGACGACTTCGGCGACCACGCGGTCGCCCTCGCGGGCTTCGTTGTCGGCCTCGACGGCGGCCTGCGCCGCCTCTTCGGCGTTGCGCGCGACCTCCTGGACGGTGGCCGACATCTCGTGCATGGCCGTCGCCACCTGGTCGGTCTCGACCTTCTGGCTGTTGACCCCGGCGCTGGTCTGCTCGGTCACCGCGGACAGCTCTTCGGCGGCGCTGCTGATCTGACCGACACCGTCACGGATGCCGCTGATCAGCTCGCGCAAGGTCGAGCCCATGCGCTGGATGCCCTGCTGCAACACACCCATCTCGTCACGGCGGGTGATCTGCTCGCTGCTGGTCAGGTCGCCAGCGGCGATGCGCTCCACATGGGTCATGGTTTCGCGCAGCGGACGAATGATCTGCTGGGTGATCAGCCAGGCTGCCAGCACGCCGAACAGCACCGCCAGCAGCGCGCTGATCAGCTGCAGGTTGCGCGCCTCGCCACTCTCGATCCCCAGGCGATCGACCTGGAACTTGTAGAGCGCGTCGCTGATCTTGTTGATTTCATAGCCCTGCAGGGTCATCTCCTGGCGCGACCGGGCGATGGCTTCGTTGGCCTTGGTGTAGTTGCCTACCGCTGCCTGATAGGCGCTGACGGCCCCTTCGATCTGCTGCACCAGCATGCGCTCGTCGCCCGACATGGCTCTCGCCAGTTGCGGCACGCTCGAAACCATTCCCTCGACAGCCTGAAGCAAGGCCTTCTCGGTCTGCGGATTGGCGTTGGCGCGGTAGGCCGCCATCAGGTAGTCGAGCTCCAGCAAGTCTTCCTTGATCTCGGTAATGGCCAGCAGCCGGGCGAAGCGGCTGTCGTTGTCGGCCTGCAGGCGCACCGTCGAAGCGGTGAGAGCGGCAATCGCCTGCTTGGCCTTCTCCGACTGCTCGGTGACATTCTGCTGGGCGCCGTTGGCCAGCGCATAGGCGTCGAACATGACCTGCAGCGAACGCTGGTAGTCCTCGTTGATGGACGCCTGCTTTTTCAGCAGCTCGACGTTCACCGGGTTAGTGAAGCTGCCCAGCAGCTTCTTCTGCTGCTCGATGTAGATGCCCAGGTTGGTCTTGAGCCGATCGGTGCTGACCTGGTCGGCGTTGTCCACCATGAACTGCAGCCGGGCGATGCGCACGTTGGTCCAAGTGGTGTTGAGGTGGGTGATCTCGGTCATCCACAGGCTGCGCTGAATCACGCTGCCCAGGCTGTTCCAGCCGTTCCAGGCCAGGATCACGGTCAGCGCCAGAACGACGCCGAAGCCCAGCGCCAGCTTTTTGGTGACGCTGATGTTGGCAAACCAGCTCTTCATAGAAACATCTCCATATTCCATTTTTCAAAGTGCGAAACGCTGGAAATTGTTCTTATGAAGCCAGCCGGATTTCTTGCACACGGTATCGACACGAACGCGCCTTTCTGAAGGGGTTTCGCCCGACAAAAAAGAACCCGCCGAGGCGGGTTCCTGTCCTGCGTCAGAGGGCGTCGGTTAGCGACGCGGTCTGCACCTCTTCAGGCATGACCTCGTCGAACTGCAGCTGCAGGTACTGGCTGCTGTACGCACGGATCTCGTTGGTCAGTGCCAGGTCGTTGTTCAGCTGGCGACCGTAGGAGGGAATGATCCGCTTGAGCGTGGCCTGCCATTCGGGCGACTCGACGCGCTCGGCGAAGTTCTTCTTCAGCAGGTTGAGCATGATCGGCGCGGCGGTCGAGGCGCCCGGGGAGGCGCCCAGCAGCGCGGCGATGCTGCCGTCGGCGGAGCTCACCACTTCGGTGCCGAACTGCAGGATGCCGCCCTTCTCCGGGTCCTTCTTGATGATCTGCACGCGCTGGCCAGCCGTCCACAGCTCCCAATCCTCGGCGCGGACGTCGGGGAAGTAGTCACGCAGCACGTCGATGCGGTCTTCCTGGTCCAGCATCAGCTGACCGACCAGGTACTTGCTCAGGGCGAAGTTGTCGGTACCGGCCTGGATCATCGGGATGACGTTGTCGGTGCTCATCGAGCTGAACAGGTCCAGCAGCGAACCGTTCTTCAAGAACTTGGTGGAGAAGGTGGCGAACGGCCCGAACAGCAGGACCTTGTCGCCGTCGATCACCCGGGTGTCGAGGTGCGGCACCGACATCGGCGGCGAACCGACCGAGGCCAGGCCATATACCTTGGCCTGATGGCGAGCGACGATTTCCGGGTTCTTGGTCACCAGGAACTGGCCACCGACCGGGAAGCCGGCATAGCCCTTGGCTTCCGGAATGTCGGCCATCTGCAGCAGCTTGAGCGCGCCGCCACCGGCACCGATGAAGACGAACTTGGCCTTGACCTGGGTTTCGGCCTCGCCCTTGGCGAGATCGGCGACCTTCACCGTCCAGGTGCCGTCCTCGTTGCGGGTGATGCCGCGCACTTCGTGCTGCAGGTGCAGGTTGACGTTGTCGCTGCGGGTCAGGGCGCCCACCAGCTGGCGGGTGATTTCGCCGAAGTTGACGTCGGTGCCGATCGCCATGCGCGTGGCGGCGATCTTCTGCGTCGCCTCACGGCCTTCCATCACCAGCGGAATCCACTGCTCGATCTGCGCCGGGTCCTCGGAGTACTCCATGCCGCGGAACAGCGAGCTGTGCTGCAGGGCCTCGTGGCGCTTGCGCAGGAATTCGACGTTGGCGTCGCCCCAGACGAAGCTCATGTGCGGCACGTTGTTGATGAAGCGCTTGGGCTCCTTGAGCACTTCGTTCTGCACCTGGTGCGCCCAGAACTGCTTGGAGATCTCGAAGGACTCGTTGATCGCCACCGCCTTGCTGATGTCGATGCTGCCATCGGCCGTCTCGGGGGTGTAGTTCAGTTCGCAGAACGCGGAGTGGCCGGTACCGGCATTGTTCCAGGCGTTGGAGCTCTCGTCGGCGACGGCGTCCAGGCGCTCGTAGATGTCGATGCTCCAGCCCGGCTCGAGCTCGTGCAGGTAGGTGCCCAGGGTTGCGCTCATGATGCCGCCGCCGATCAACAGGACGTCGACGGTCTTTTCCGGCTCGCTCGGCTTGGAGCAGCCGAACAGGCTGAAGCCCAGCAGTGCCACTAACAGTTTTTTCATGAAAGGAAATTGCCTACTACGGAAGAATTGCATGGCGTGTCCGCCAACGGTGCCGCAAGGCACGGAAAGGTCCTCTGGCCAGCCAGCAGGTTGCGTGGACACGGGTGAAGCGTTGCGCTTGGTGTTGCGGAAAGGCGCGACTGCGAAGCCCTTGAGCGTGGGCATGAGCGCGCGGGGGCGTCCCGGTGCTGGGACGTCGAGCGAAGACGGGGCGGCAAGGCCTGCTCGGCCGGCGATGTTCTGACTTTTGGCGGAACCGGCGCGAGGGCGCATTCTAGGCAGCCTGCCCGGGCGATGCAATGCGCAAGGCACAGCCTCGCGCCTCGCGCCAGAGACCCGCTGCCGCAGCGCGATGATGCGTCAGCGGGTAGGTTCAGAGCACCTCGTTGGCCACCGTGTCGACCGCGGCCTTGGCGATCCCGACGATCTCGTCGGCCTGGGCCTGGCTCAGCACCAGCGGCGGAGCGAAGCCGAGGATATCCCCATGGGGCATGGCGCGGGCGATCATGCCGCGCTCGAGGCAGGCCGCCGAAACCTTCGGACCGACTTTCAGGGCCGGATCGAACGGCGTACGGGTCTCACGGTCGGCCATGAACTCGATCGCCGCGAGCATGCCGTCGCCGCGCACCTCGCCCACCAGCGGATGGCCTTCGAAGGTCTGGCGCAGCTGGCGGTTGAGGTAGGCCCCGACCTCGGCGGCGTTGGCGGTGAGGTTCTCCCGCTCGAGGATATCCAGGTTGGCCAGCGCGGCGGCCGCGCAGATCGGGTGGCCCGAGTAGGTCCAGCCGTGGCCCATGGCGCCATCGCGGGCCGAGGCCGAATCGATCACGTCCCAGACCTTCTCACCGACGATCACCGCCGACAACGGCGCGTAGGCGCTGGTCAGGCCCTTGGCGGTGGTGATCAGGTCCGGACGCATGCCGTAGCGCTGGCTGCCCATGCGATCGCCCAGCCGGCCGAAGGCGCAGACCACCTCGTCGGCGATCAGGAGAATGTCGTATTTGGCCAGCACCGCCTGGATCCCCTCCCAGTAGCCGGCCGGCGGTACGATGATGCCGCCGGTGCCCATCACCGGCTCGCCGATGAAGGCGGCCACGGTGTCCGGCCCCTCGGCCTGGATCAGCCGCTCGAGGTCCTCGACGCAGTGGCGCACGAAGGCCGCCTCGTCCATCCCGGCCGGCGCCTTGTAGAAGTGCGGGCAGGCGGCGTGCTTGATGTCCGGCGCCGGCAGGTCGAAGTGCTGGTGGAAGCTGGCCAGTCCGGTGAGGCTGCCGGTCATGATTCCCGAGCCGTGGTAGCCGCGCTGGCGGGAGATGATCTTTTTCTTCTGCGGGCGCCCGAGCACGTTGTTGTAGTAGCGCACCAGCTTGATCTGGGTCTCGTTGGCGTCGGAGCCGGACATGCCGTAGTAGACCTTCTTCATGCCCTGCGGCGCCCAGCCGATGACGCGCGTCGACAGCTCGATGATCGCCTCGCTCGAATGACCCACGTAGGTGTGGTAGTAGGCCAGCTCCTTGGCCTGCCTGTAGATCGCCTCGGCGATTTCGTCACGCCCGTAGCCGACGTTGACGCAGTACAGCCCGGCGAAGGCGTCGAGGTATTCGCGGCCCTGGTGATCGCGGATGTGCACACCGCTGCCGCCGGTGATGATCTTGCCCGGCAGCGCGCCGCTCGCATGGTCATGGGCGTGGGTGGACGGGTGCATGAAGTGGGCGCGGTCCTGTTCGAACAGGCTTTCAAGGTGGCTCATGGGCTTCTCCAGTGGCGGTGTGGAAGGAGCGGATCGCAGGTCCGCTCCCAACCCTCTCCTGCGGGAAAGGGGCGATTCGATCGTTGCGTTCACGCCGGGTAGCGCTGCCCCGAGGGATGGATGCAGACGTACTGGGTCTCGACGAAGGGCTCGAAGCCCTCGCTACCTCCCTCTCGGCCCAGCCCCGAGGCTTTCATGCCGCCGAAGGGAATCGGGTGGCCGGTGAACTTGGTGCCGTTGACCGCGACCATCGCATGCTCGAGCCGCCGCACCAGCCGGTGGACCACGTCCAGCCGGTTCGAGCAGAGGTAGGCCGCCAGCCCGTATTCGGTGTCGTTGGCCATGGCCAGCGCCTGGTCGAGATCGTCGAAGGGCAGCACGCCGGCGATGGGCGCGAAGTTTTCCTCGCGGTAGATGCGCATCTCGGGCGTGACGGCGGCCAGCAGAGTCGGCTGCCAGAACCAGCCGCCAAGGGCATGTGGCTCGCCACCGGCGAGCAGCCGGGCGCCCTTCTCCAGGGCATCGGCGACCCGCTCGGCGGTGGCATCGAAGGCCGCCTGGTGCATCAGCGGACCGATCTGGCTGCGTTCATCGAGCCCGGGGCCGACACGCAACCCACGGATCGCCTGGGCGAAGCGCTGCAGGAAGGCCTCGTAGACAGACCGCTCGACGAGAATACGGTTGGCGGCGCAGCAGTCCTGGCCGGAGGTCTGGAACTTGGCGTCCAGCGCCACCTGCACGGCGTGGTCGAGGTTGGCGTCGGCGCAGACGATGAAGGGCGCGTTGCCGCCCAGCTCCAGCGCGAGCTTCTTCACCCCTGGCGCCGCGGCGGCGGCCACCAGCCGACCGACCCGGGTCGAACCGGTGAAGCTGACGGAGCGCACCCGCGGATCCTGCACCAGGGTCTCCATGGCCATCTGCGGCTCGCCGAGCACCACGTTGAACACCCCGGCGGGCATCCCCGCCTCCTCGGCCAGCTGCGCCAGGGCGAAGGCCGAATAGGGCGTTTCATGCGCCGGCTTGACCACCACCGTGCAACCGGCTGCCAGCGCCGCCGCGGCCTTGCGGGTGATCATCGCCGAAGGGAAGTTCCAGGGTGTGATCAGGGCGCAGACACCGACCGGCAGCTTGAAAGTGGCCAGCTCGGCACCGGGAATGTGGCTGGGGATGGTCTGGCCATGCAGACGCCGCGCTTCCTCGGCGAACCAGGGAATGAAGCTCGCGGCGTAGCGGATCTCGCCGCGCGCCTCGGCCAGCGGCTTGCCCTGCTCCTGGCTGAGAACCCAGGCCAGGTCCTCCTCGTGCTCAAGGATCAGCTCGGCCCAACGGCGCAGCAGCGTCGCGCGGCTGTCCAGACTCCGCTCCCGCCAGCTGGCAAAGGCGCGCTGCGCCGCGTCGACCGCGGCGAGGATCTGCTCGCGCCCGAGCAGCGGCACGTGGCCGATGACCTGCTGATTCGCCGGATTCTGCACGGCGATGCTGGCACCGTCCTGGCTATGGACCCAATGACCGTCGACATAGCAGAGCGACTTGAACAACAGGGGATGTTTGAGCGGCATAACGACGTCTCCGGCCGTGTGGCATGAGAGACATCCTAGGGAAGGGCCGCTTGGATTTTTTCCCGTAGCGCGGTGGGGCGCTGGAGGTTCT
This sequence comes from Stutzerimonas nosocomialis, assembly GCF_005876855.1. Lineage (GTDB taxonomy): Bacteria > Pseudomonadota > Gammaproteobacteria > Pseudomonadales > Pseudomonadaceae > Stutzerimonas > Stutzerimonas nosocomialis. Next base: position 42,386 of record NZ_QLAE01000028.1, read on the forward strand.
TTCTGTTTGTCAGGGGTGAAACGGGAAAAGGGCGGAAGGCTGGAAGGCTGGAAGGCTGCGTAGGGTGGACAACGCTCTGCTTGTCCACCGAACTTCGATGTACCCCAGGGCCGGCGGTGAATAAAGACAGCGCCGTTTTCCACCCTACGCTAGAGAAGAACGGGATGGTGAGCCCGCCTTCGTCCAGCCTTCCAGCCTCCAGCGCTCTTATCGGCTTTTACGCTTACACCGTGGCGGTGCTTCGCTGGCCCTGCAGCAAGCGCACAATGACGTTCAGCAGCATGCCGTAGAGCGGCACGAACAGCGCCAGGCTGATGATCAGCTTGATCACGTAGTCGACACTGGCGATTTCCACCCAGTTCGCTGCCATGAAGGGGTCGTCGCTGTGCCAGAAGGCGATGGAGAAGAACACGAATGTGTCCAGCAGGTTGCCGAAGACCGTGGAAGCACTGGGCGCGACCCACCATTGGCGCAGCCGACGCAGCCGATCGAATACTTGGATATCGATAATCTGGCCAAGCGCGTAAGCGAGGAAGCTGGCCACCGCAATGCGGAACACGAACAGATTGAACTCACCGAGCGCCGCCAGACCGCCAAATACGCCCTGGTGGAACAGCACCGAGACCACGTAGGAGGCCACCAGCGCCGGGATCATTACCCGGGCGATCACCCGCCGCGCAGGACCCTTGCCGAGCAAGCGCACGGTCAGGTCGGTGGCCAGGAAGATAAACGGAAAGCTGAACGCGCCCCAGGTGGTGTGCCAGCCGAACAGGGTCATCGGCAGCTGCACCAGGTAATTGCTGGTGATGATGATGAGGATGTGGAAAGCGATCAGGCCGGCCAGCGTGGCGCGGCGGACCGACGAAGGGATCTGCAGCATGGCATGTCCTTTTTGGGGGTGATGGGGTGAGGGAACCCATTGCCCCGCCGGGAGGCCGGGGCGGCGCGCATTCTAGCCTTGCCGCGATGGACCGGCCAGGGCTTTCGTCGCTCAGATCCTGGCCAGGACTGGCTCGGGCGTATTCAACCGCAGGCTGAGACCAAGCTCGTTGAACGCCCATTGGCACCCCGGGGCCGCCAATGGACGGGCGATGCCTGACCGGCTAGCCGATCAGCCTGAAGAACACGAGCAGCAGCACGCATGACACGCCAATGAAAGGCAACAGCAGCAGCTGGAAGAACAACCGCCCCCGCTCCGCCTCGCTCTGTACGCCGGCCAGGGCCAGGGCACCTGCGGAAGAGAAGGGCGAGAAACCGGTCATCGAGGCGCAAAGCATGATTACCGCCAGCAGCAGCGTCTCGCTGGTGCCGGTCTGCGCTGCCAGGCTCGGCGCCATGGGGAACAGCGTCGGCATCACCACACCGAGCGTGCTCGAGAAGAAGCTCATCAGGCTCGCGGAAATACCGGTCGCATAGGGGACGTTGGTGGCACTGACATGCGTGGCCAGCCACTGCGACAGTGCACTGATGGTCCCGGCTTTAACCGCTACCGCAATGAGCATGCCCATGCCGCAGAGCAGCACGATGATCGCCCACGGGACCTTGGCCAGCGCGTCCTTTTCGTTCCCGACACGAAGGACCAGCGCCAGCACGATACCGATGATGGAGACGAAGGTGGCATCCATCCGCGAGGCGATCGTGCCCAGCAAGGCGACCGAGGGCATCGCGGCGGCGAGCACGCTTGGCAACACGATGGCGGCGATGACGGCCAGGATCAGCGCCAGCGTGCGCCGCTGTGCGGGGTCCAGCGGCTCCGGCGGTTCGCTGTCCAGATGGCGGGTGCGGTATCCCTTGAGCAGCACGTAGGCCGCGAGAAACATCACCGTGTTGACGACAAAGGCGTCGATCAGCAGCACGTGCGTATGGTTCGCCGCGGTCACCACATCGTAGCCGGCGTTCTCGAGAATGCCCTGGGTGACCCGACCGCCCATGCTGATGGGCACGAAGGTCGTGGCCATGCCGCCACAGACGACAATGATCGCCCCCAGCACCCGGCTCATTCCGGTGCGCGCCGCGACCGACATCACCAGCGGGGAAAGAAAGACGAACACCGCGTAGTGTCCTGGTCCCACTCCGGAAATCAGCATTACCAGGCCATACAGGGCGAAGGGAATCATCGCCGGCATGCGCCGCGCCATGTAGACGGTGCGGTGGGAAACCTTGTCCAGCGTGCCGTTGCTGATGGCGAAGCCGAAGAAGAAGGTGATGGCGAAAATGATGAAGAACAGATTGATCGGCCAGAAGCCCAGCAGCTCCTTGCTGCTCAGCCCCATCACCAACACCGAGATGATGTAGGCAAACCCCATGGCCAGCAGGCCGATGTTGATGTTCAGCCAGTAGCCGATGCCAATGGATGACAGGATGGCCAGAATGATGATGATCGTTAGCACGTGCGTGCCCCTTTTGTTATTGGAATAGGGAGTTGAAACGCGGCGATGCCACGACCAGCCGCGCGCTATGACGCGCCGGAACCCGCCGCGTCGGAAATGGCCTTGGTGCTGTCGAGATCCGACCTGGTCAAAGCCCCCTGACCGGCTCGAACAACCACGGCGTTCGCTGCTGCCGCTGCTGCTCGTATCGCTCGATCATGGCGGCACGCTCGAGAGTCAGGTCGATATCGTCGAGTCCTTCGATCAGGCAATGCTTGCTATGGCTGTCGATTTCGAAGCCCCATTGCTGCTCGCCGCAACGAACCTGCTGCTTCGGCAGATCAACCTGCATTCTCAGCCCAAGCGTTTGCTCCACCTGAACGAAGAGCGAATCGACGACCTCGGGTGCCAGGCGGATGGGCAGGACGCCGTTCTTCAGGCAGTTGTTGAAGAAAATGTCGGCGAAGCGGGTGCCGAGCAGCACGCGAAAGCCGAACTCCTCGATCGCCCAGACCGCATGCTCGCGGCTCGAGCCGCAACCGAAGTTATCCCGGCAGAGCAGGACCTGAGCACCCTGGTAGCGAGGCTGGTTGAGCGAAAACTCCGGATTCAGCGGCCGGTTGCCGCAGTCGGCACCTGGCACGCCTTCATCGAGGTAGCGCCAGCTATCGAACAGGTTCTGCCCGAACCCGGTACGCCGGATCGACTTCATGAACTGCTTGGGCATGATCGCGTCGGTGTCGACGTCGCGCCTGTCCAGTGGAACGACCAGCCCGTCAAGCGTGGTGAATGGTTGCATGAGCCGACTCCCTCAACAGTTGCGCACGTCTACGAAATGCCCGGCGATGGCGGCGGCGGCCGCCATCGCCGGGCTGACCAGATGGGATCGACCACCGGCGCCCTGGCGACCTTCGAAATTGCGGTTGGACGTGGAGGCGCAGCGTTCGCCGGGCTGCAGCCGATCGTCGTTCATCCCTAAGCACATGGAGCAACCCGGCTCGCGCCACTCGAACCCGGCGTCGACGAAGATCCGGTCCAGGCCTTCGGCCTCGGCCTGCGCCTTGACCATCCCGGAGCCGGGAACGACCAGTGCCTGGCGAATGCCGGGGGCCACCCGCTGCCCTTTCACCACCGAGGCGGCGATGCGCAGGTCCTCAATCCGGGCATTGGTGCAGGAGCCGATGAAGACCTTGTCCAGGCGGATATCGCTGATCGCCATGCCCGGACAGAGATCCATGTAGTACAGCGCTCGGGTGTAGCTCTCCCTGCGCAGCGGCTCGACGTCCTCGGGGTGGGGTACGCGCCCGTCGATCGTGCAGGACATGTCCGGCGAGGTGCCCCAAGTGACGAACGGCTGGATGCTTTCCGCCGAGATGGCCAGTTCGCGATCGAAACGCGCGCCTTCGTCGCTGACGAATTCGCGCCAGTAGGCCTGCGCCTGCTCCCAGGCGTCGCCCGACGGCGCGGCCGCGCGGCCTTTCAGATAATCGATGGTGGTCTGGTCGACGCCGACCAAGCCGACCCTGGCACCCGCCTCGATGGACATGTTGCACAGGGTCATGCGCGCCTCCATCGACAGCGATTCGATGGTGTCGCCGGCGAACTCGATGGCATGGCCGGCGCAGCCCGACGCGCCCAGCCGGGCGATGATGCCCAGGGCCAGATCCTTGGACGAGACGCCCTTGCCGAGGGTGCCGCTGACGGTGATGCGCAGCGTCTTGAGCGGACGCATGCGCAGGCACTGGCTCGCCAGCAGGTGCTCGATGTCCGAGGTCCCGATGCCAAACGCCAGCGCACCAAAGGCACCGTGCGTACTGGTATGGGAATCGCCGCAGGCGATGGTCATGCCGGGCTGGGTAACGCCCAGCTCCGGCGCGATGACGTGCAGGATGCCCTGGCGCGCGTCATCCATGCCGTAATGGGTGATACCCAGCGCCTGGCAGTTGTTCGCCAGGGCGCGAACCTGCACCAGCGCCAGCTCGTCGGAGATGCCCTGCGCGCGCATCAGGGTGGGTACGTTGTGATCTGCGGCCGCAAGCACCGCATCGACCCGCCAGGGCTTGCGGCCACGACGCGCCAGGCCTTCGAAGGCCTGGGGGCTGGTCACTTCGTTGACCAGATGGCGATCGATGTAGATGAGTGCTTCGCCATCGTCCAGATCGATGACTCTGTGGCTATCCCACAGCTTCTGAAAGAGCGTTTTGGCCTCGGCCATTGTCGCCTCCTTATCATTGTTTGGAGGCAATGTAGGGGCGCTCGCGCAGAACTGCATAGAAATGAATTGCGAGTCCGCCATCGCGTTTCGCGATGGCAAGCGTCAAGAGGAAGGGTCAGAGTTTGCCTTGCAGGTGATCGACCAGCAGGCGGGCGGCCACTGGAAGCGCGGCGTAATCGCGCACGCAGAGCTTGAGTTCGCGATAGGTCCAGGTCTCGTCCATCTCGACCACCGCGAGCGCCAACTGGTTGGCGTGGTGTCTGGCCACCTGTCTCGGCAGCAGCGCTAACCCGAGCCCAGCATCGACCATCAGGCACAGCACGTCATAGCTAGCCACGTGCATCCGGACATGCCACGGGCGCGCCAGCTCGTTGGCGGCCGCCGCCATCATGATCGACAGGGCGCTGTCGGCGCGCATGCCTACATACGGGTAATCGAGCGTGTCCCGAAAGCGGACTTTCGGTCTTCCCGCCAGAACATGGTCGGCCTGTGTGATCAGCATCAGCTGATCGCGCCGGTAGGGGCGCACCTCCAGATCCACCGGCAGACTGCCGTAGCTGAAGATGCCGATGTCGACCGAATTGCTGGCCACGGCCTGCAGCGTGCGTGTGCTGACGCTTTCCTCCAGGTGGATGTTCACCTGCGGGTAGCGTGCGGAGAAGGCCTTGAGGTCGCCGGGCAGGAACTGCGAAAGCGAAGAGATGTTGGCGGCGATCCGGACGTCGCCGCGAACGCCGAGCCGATAGTCCTCCATCTGTGACTCGATCTGCTCCAGGCTGCGCAACGCGGCGCGCGCAGGACCTAGCAACGCCAACCCGGCGGCAGTGGGCACTACGCCCTTGTTGGTGCGGATCAACAGCTGCGTGCCGAGGGTTCCTTCCAGCTCACCGAGCCGCTTGCTCACTGCCGCCGCGGCAATGTGTTCGCTATTGGCCGCCGCAGCGATACGGCCTTCTTCTACCACCCGGATGAAGAGCTTGAGGGAGATCGGGTCAAGGGCCAAGGCTGGTTCTCCGGTGGGCGAACGAAGCCGCGATCATGCCCGAATCTCGTGCCGGCGGCGCTACTCGTATGCCTCGGCCGGCAGAAGGTCTTCGTCCGTCTTCACCGTCTTGGTGACGATGTAGGTGAAATAGCGCTCGATGCCGATGTCTTCGAGCAGTAGCTGGTCGATGAAACGCTGGTAGTGGTCGATGTCGCGCGCGCGGATCATCGCCAGGTAATCGACGCCCCCTCCGGTGGCGTAGCAGAAGGCGACCTCCGGGGCTTCGGCCAGGCGTTGCTCGAAGCGGCGCATGTCCTGGGCGGTGTGGCGCGCCAGGGTGATTTCCACCAGCACCTGCTGGGTCTTGAACAGCATCGCCCAGTCGATCCGGGCGCGATAACCCTGGATCAGCCCGGCCGCCTCGAGCTTGCGTACCCGTTCCCAGGCCGGCGTCACCGACAGGTTGATCGCCTCGGCCAGGGCGGACTTGGTGATGCGCCCGTCCTCGCCGAGGATGCGCAGGATCTTCAGGTCGTAGCGGTCGAGCTTGTGCATCACGGGTGCCCTCGATCGAAGGTGCCACGGAGGGTGAACCCGCAGGCGTACGCCATCAGCCCAGCACCTCGGCGACGACCGCCAGGGTATCGCCGACCTGGACGCGTCCCGGGAAGTGCCGGGCCGCCAGCAGCCCGCCGCGCCGGGCGCGATATTCGGTCGGCGGAACCCCGGTGCGGCTCAGGCTGTGCACCCGGGCGATGACGTCTCCGGCCGCGACCGTATCGCCCAGGTCCCGGCACATCTCCAGCAGGCCGGCGTCCTCGCTGGTGACGAAACAGTCGCCGTCGGGCATGTCGAGCTTCACCGAGTCGCTGGCCTGCAGCTCACCGGCCAACAGCCCGAAGTGGATCAAGAGGTTGCGTACGCCGCGTTCGGCGATCGCCAGGCTCCGGGCCGTGCTGCTGCCCCCGCCGCCAAGCTCGGTGGTGACGAACACCTTGCCCTGTTGTTCGGCGGCGCTGTCGTACATGCCCACCGCATCGAGCTCGAGCATCTGCATGCAGTAGGGCGCGCCAAAGGCCCGCATGCCGGCTTCGCAGCGCGCCTGCTGGGCCTTGTCGGGCAGCAGGTGGCAGGCGGCGAACGGCAGGAAATCCAGGGTCCGCCCGCCGGAATGGATGTCCAGCACCAAGTCGGCCATCGGCAGCAGGGTGCGCTGGAAATAGTCGGCGATCTTTTCCGTCACGCTGCCGTCGGGCCGTCCCGGAAAGCTGCGGTTGAGGTTGCCGCGATCGATCGGCGAGGTGCGGGTGCCGGCCTGCACCGCGGGCAGGTTCATGAACGGGACGATGATGACCCGCCCCTGCAATTGGTCGACGTCCAGCTCGCGCGCCAGCTTGGTCAGGGCCAGGGGCCCCTCGTATTCATCACCGTGGTTACCGCCGGTGAACAGCGCGGTGGGGCCGGCGCCGTTCTTCACCACGGTCAGGGGAATCATGATCGCGCCCCAGGCGGAGTCGTCCCGCGAATAGGGCAGTTTGAGAAAGCCGTGCTGCACCCCGTCGCGGTCGAAGTCCACGGTGGGGCTGATGGGGTTGTCGCGCAATGCGGTCATCGATGGCATCCAGCATCAGGGGCGGACGCAGGTTCGTCCGCCCGGGTCAATGGCAGGGGGCAGATGCGCGCCGGGCATCTCCCTCCCCGCAACGGGTGGTACAGGCTCAGTCCTTGACGAACAGCTTGCGTGGCGCCCTGCAGAACGTCTCGGCGCCGGTGTCGGTGATCAACAGGCTCTCGGTGATTTCCAGCCCCCAGTCCTCCATCCACAGCCCCGGCATGAAGTGGAAGGTCATGCCGGGCTGCAGCACGCTTTCATCGCTGCGCCGCAGGCTCATGGTGCGCTCGCCCCAGTCCGGCGGATAACTCAGGCCGATGGGGTAGCCGCAGCGGCTGTCCTTGTGGATGCCGGACTTCTCCAGCACGTTGAACAGCGCGGCGGCGACCTGGCCGGTGGTGTTGCCGGGCTTGGCCACCTCCAGGCCGGCGGCGATGCCCTCGAGCACCGCCTGCTCGGCATCGAGGAAGTGCTGCGGCGGCTTGCCGAGGTAGATGGTGCGCGACAGCGGGCAGTGGTAGCGCTTGTAGCAGCCGGCGATCTCGAAGAAGGTGCCCGCACCGCGCTCGAACGGCGTGTCGTCCCAGGTCAGGTGCGGCGCGCTGGCGTCGGCCCCGGTGGGCAGCAGCGGGACGATGGCCGGGTAGTCGCCGCCATGGCCTTCCACCCCGCAGATCCCGGTGCGGTAGATCTCGGCGACCAGTTCGTTCTTGCGCAAGCCGGGTTCGATACGCTCGTAGATCGCCTCGTGCATGCGGTCGACGATGCGCGCGGCGACGCGCATGTACTCGATTTCCTTGGGCGACTTGATCGCCCGCTGCCAGTTGACCAGCCCGGTCGCGTCGCACCAGCGCACGCAGGGCAGGTGCCGGCGCAGCGACCCGTAGGCCGCGGCGCTGAAGTAGTAGTTGTCCAGCTCGACGCCGATGCCGAGGCGTTCCCAGCCGCGGGCGACGATGACTTCCAGGGACAGGTAGTCCATCGGATGACGCACCCGCGACTGCACGTAGTGATCCGGGTAACCGATGATGTCGGCATCACCCATGAAGGCGGTGCGACGCGCGCCGTTGGCATCCTGGCCTCGGCCGAACCAGACCGGATCGCCTTCGAGCGGCAGCAGCACACACTGGTGGACATAGAAGGACCAGCCGTCATAGCCGGTCAGCCAGGCCATGTTCGACGGGTCGGTGACGATCAGCAGCTCGATGCCCTGCGCTTCCATGGCCTTGCGGGTCTTGGCGATGCGCGTGGCATATTCCTCCCGGCTGAACGGGAGATTGACGACGATTTCGGACATGCAACTGCCCTCGTGTATGGCTCGATAATGGGGTTACGGCGTTGGCAGTGAGAACCCGGGCGCCTGCCGCTGGCACCTAGGAAGAAAACGCGAAACCCTTTCCGAGCGCTTGCGCGCGCGCAAAGGCGAAGCTGGCGATGGCGGTGTCCTGCGCACCGGTGCCGGTCAGATCGCACAGGGTGACCTGCTGCGGCGAGGTGCGGCCGGGGTGCTCTTCGGCAATTACCCGTCCCAGCTCGGTGAATCCGTTCTCGTCGCTGACGCAGCCGGCTTCCAGCGCGTGGTGCAGTTCGCCGAGCAGACGGGTCTGGCTCAGGCGGTCGGCGACGTAGAGATCGACCGCGGCCAGCACGGCCGGGGCGATTTCGTTCTTGTGTTCGGCATCCGACCCCATCGCGGTGATGTGCAGCCCTGGACGCAGGTGACGCGCCTCGATCAGCGGCTCGCGACTCGGCGTGGTGGTCAGGGCGATGTCGGCATCGGCCAGCGCCTCGTCGATGCTCGAACAGACGCGGGCCTCGAGCCCTTCGATCTCGGCAGCGAAGGCGGTGGCCCTGCCGGCGTCGCGCGCCCAGATACGCACCTCGCGGACGTCACGCACCAGGCGCAGGGCGGCGAGCTGCAGGCGCGCCTGCTCGCCGGCACCGAGAATCGCGACGCAGCGGGCATCTTCCCGGGCCAGCCACTTGGCAGCCAGCGCGCCGGCGGCGGCGGTACGCACCGCGGTCAGGTAGCCGTTGTCGAGCAGCAGCGCCTCGAGCAGACCGGTCTGCGCCGAGAGCAGCATCATCATGCCGTTGAGGCTCGGCAGGCCGCGCCTGGGGTTGTCGAAGAAGCCTGGGCTGACCTTGATCGCGAAGTGCGGAATGCCCGGCAGGTAGGCGGTCTTCACGTCCACCTCGCCGTTATGCTCGGGGATGTCCAGACGCAGGATCGGCGGCATCGCCACCGCCGCGGTGGCCAGCAGCGCGAAGGCCTGCTCCACGGCCTCCAGGCTGTCGTGGTCGAGCCCGACGCAGGCGCGCAGGTCGGATTCATTGAGCAGAACGACAGTGGCCATGGTGTCCCTCCGAATCGCTGTCCGGCGCGCCGAAATCAGCTGTTCTCGCCGTTGATCACCCGCAGGTGCTGTTGAATGTCGATGTTGCGCCCGCTGATCACCACGACCACCGGACCGCGCGGCTCGATCAGCCCTTCGAGCAGGGCCGAGATGCCCACTGCGGCGGCGCCTTCGATCACCAGTCGCTCCTCGTGGTAGGCGTGGCGGATGCCAGCGGCGATCGCCGGCTCGTCGAGCAGGTGCAGCGCGTCGCAGAGCGAGCGGGTCATGCCGAAGGTGAAGCGGTTGTGCAGGCCGATGCCGCCGCCCAGCGAGTCGGCCAGGGTCGGCAGCTCCTCGACCTCGACCGGATGGCCGGCCTGGAGGCTGGCGTGCATCGCGGCGCCGCGGCGCATGCTGATGCCGTGCACGCGGATCTGGTCGCGTGCGCTCTTGAGCGCCAACGCCACACCGGCGAGCAGGCCGCCGCCGGACAGCGGCACCAGCACCTCGGCGACCTCCGGGCACTGTTCCAGGATTTCCAGCCCGAGGGTGCCCTGGCCGGCGACGATGTGCGGATGATCGAACGGCGGCAGGTAGGTGGCCCCCTCCTCGGCGGCCAGGCGCAGCGCCATCGCCTCGGCGGCGTCCTGGCTGTCGCCGCAGATGCGCACCTGGGCGCCGAGCGCACGAATCGCCTCGACCTTGTTCGCCGGCACCAGGCGCGACAGGCATACGGTGGCCCTGACGCCCTGTTGCGCGGCGGCATGGGCCAAGGCCCGGCCGTGGTTGCCCGTCGAGGCGGTGACCACCCCGCCACGGCGAGCCTCGGCCGAAAGCTGCGCCACGGCGTTGACCGCACCGCGCAGCTTGAAGCTGCCGGTGGCCTGCTGCGATTCGAGCTTGAGCCACACCGGCACGCCGAGCCGCTGCGAAAGACTCGCCGAGTGTTCTAGCGGGGTCACCCGGACATGCTCGCCGATGTGCTGGCGGGCGGCCCGGATCGCGTCTGGCTGGAGGGTTTGCATGGCCCGAGGGTCTTCCCGTGAGGTCCGATTTCGGGCGAGTGTAAAAGTGCGTCGCACAATCGCCGAATGTACTAGGACGCTATTTTTTCACGGGCATGGCAATCGCCCCGATGCCCCCTAACAAAAGGGCTTTCGCTAGAAATCCTGGTGGATGTGGGGGTACTGCTCGAAGACTTCCCGCACCGCCTGCAAGCCCTGGCGCATCTGGGCTTCGCTGCACTCGGCGCCCACGCACAGGCGCATCGCCCGTGGACGCGGCGCGCCGGGCGGCATGAACGGGTCGGGCAGCGTCAGGGCGATCTGCCGCTGGCGCAGCTCACGCTGCAGCATGTCGGCCTCCCAGTAATCGGGTACCCGCAGCCAGGCATTGAGCGAGTAGACGTGGTTGCGCAGCAGATGCTCGCCCAACTCCTGTTCGACCATCGCCTGCCGGTTGGCCAGCAGCTGACGCTGCAGCTGCACCAGCGCCTCGGCCTGCCCGCCTTCGATCCAGCGCGTGGCGATTTCGCCGAGCAGCGGCGTGGCCATCCAGCTGTTGACCCGCAGGATGCTCTCGGTGCGCAACGCCAGGCGTTTGGGCATCGCCAGATAGCCCAGGCGCAAGCCGGAAAGCACCGACTTGGTCATGCTGGTGCAATAGAAGGACAGCTCCGGCAGGTAGTGGCTGATCGGCCGCGCCTTCTGCTGGCCAGCCAGCAGCGGACCGTAGACGTCGTCCTCGATCACGTGCACGCCGTACTGCCGGGCAATGGCGGCGATCTCCCGGCGACGGGCGTCGGGCATCACGCAACTGGTGGGGTTGTTCAGGTTCGGCGTGCAGACCAGGGCGGTGATCCGCTCGTTGGCGCAGAGGTCCTCGAAATGCTCGGGATCGATCCCGTCGCCATCCATTTCCAGCCCGCGCAGGGTGAAGCCCAGCACCTGCGAGGCGCCGATCACGCCATGGTCGGACAGCCCGGCGCAGAGCACCACGTCATCGGGGCCGGCGAGGGACGCCAGGGCCAGGAAGATGCCGTGGGAGGCGCCGTTGGTCAGCAGCAGGTCACGGCTTTCGACCGCAAGACCCAGGTGCGCGAGCCAGCCGACGGCGACTTCGCGATGCCGCTCGAACCCTGCGATCGGACGGAAGGCACGCATCCAGGGCTGTTCGGCTTCGCCGGCCAGCTCCAGGCAGGTCTCCTGCCAGAGGCGATCGTGCTCGAGCGTGTGGACGATGCGGGCACTGGAAAAGTCCAGCAGCTCGCCCTCGCTGTCGAGCATCGAGGTGGCGACCCGCTCGCTGGTGCGCCGGGAAACGAAGCTGCCGCGTCCCACCTCGCAGCGCACCAGTCCCTGGCGCTCGAGCTCTTTGTAGGCGTTGGTCACCGTCTGCATGCTGATGCCCAGCGCACTGGCGATCTGGCGCTGGGGCGGCAAGCGCTGGCCGTCGCCGAGCCGGCCCTGTTCGATGTCGGCGACGATCGCGTGAACCAGCCGCTTGTATTTGGTCTCGCCGCAACGTGCCGCCGATAGGGCCTGTTTCCAGTGCTGCATGACCGCCTCTTCGTCCGCTTGACCGATGCAAGCATCCCCTGCCCTTGGCGCCAACTCTATTGTCCTAGTGCAATCGAATGACGAAACGCCCTTTTGTATGCTCGAACCCAGGTTGGAACAATCACGACAGAATCCAATAAAAATCCATACCTGGGGTTTCCAACCTCTTCGCTCTTGATTACTGCCTCCTATGAAAGCGCGTTCCACCCAGGGGTGGATGACAATAAGCTAGGAGATACAACGATGAGCAGCGCCACAGGCACCACTCCCCTCGCTCGGCTGGCGATCGCCTGCTCGATGCTCTGCGCCACCCTCGCCAGCGGCCTGGTCATGGCCGATACCCTGGACAAGGTCAAGGCCAGCAGCAGCGTGCGCATCGGCTACGCCAACGAGACCCCCTTCGCCTATACCGAACTCGACGGCAAGGTGACCGGCGAATCCCCGGAAATCGTCCGCAAGGTCTTCGACCGGCTCGGCGTCGAGACCATCAAGCCGGTGCTCACCGAATGGGGCTCGCTGATTCCCGGCCTCGGCGCCGGCCGCTTCGACCTGATCGCCGCGGGCATGTACATCACCCCCGAACGCTGCAAGCAGGTTCTCTTCACCGACCCGCATTACCAGCTGCCCGACACCCTGCTGGTGGCCAAGGGCAATCCCAGGCAGCTCGGCAGCTACGAAGACATCGCCGCCAACCCCGAGGTGAAGGTGGCGATCATGGCCGGCACCGTCAACCTCGGCTATGCCCGCAGCGCCGGTATCACCGATGCGCAGATACTCCAGGTCCCCGACACCACCGCGCAGCTGCAGGCGGTACGCAGCGGCCGCGCCGACGCCGCGGTCGGCACGCAGCTGACCATGAAGGGTCTTGCCGACAAGGGCGGTGATCGTGTCGAAGCCATTTCCGACTTCAAGGACGATCCGGCCCACACCGGCTACGGCGCCCTGGCGTTCCGTCCGCAGGACAAGGCCCTGCGCGATGCGGTCAACGACCAGCTCAAGGAGTGGCTGGGCAGCGACGATCACCTGGCGACGATCGAGCCGTTCGGCTTCGACCGCTCCAACCTGACCGACAAGACCGCCGCAGAGCTCTGCGGCCAGTAAGGCCCGAAACGGCAGCCGCCGCGCGAGACCTCCGGCGGCGGCCTGCCTGTACCCCGCGGACCGCATCGGGACCCTTATGAACGAATTGATTCCCCTGTTGCTGCAGGGCGCCTGGATGACCCTGCAGGTCACTTTCTGGGGCTCGCTGCTGGCGATTGTCTCGGCCATCCTGGGCGCGCTGGGCCGGCTCTCGCCCATTGCACCAGTACGCTGGCTGGCGGTGACCTATATCGAGCTGTTTCGCGGTACCTCGTTGCTGGTGCAGCTGTTCTGGCTGTACTTCGTGCTGCCGATGCCGCCATTCAACATCGAACTCAGCGCCTTCAGCGTGGCGGTGATCGGCCTGGGCCTGCACATCGGCGCGTACGGCGCCGAGGTCATGCGAGGCGCCATCCGCTCGGTACACAAGGGCCAGTACGAGGCCTGCGTGGCACTGAACATGACCCCGGTCCGGCGCTTCTATCGGATCGTGCTGCCCCAAGCCTTGCTGGCGGCGATTCCCCCCGGGACCAACCTGCTGATCGAGTTGCTCAAGAACACCTCCCTGGTGTCGCTGATCACGCTGTCGGACCTGACGTTCCGTGCCCGTCAGCTGGACCAGGCGACCTTCATGACCCTGGAGATATTCGCCCTGACCCTGGTGCTCTATTTCGTCATGGCCCAGGCGATCAACCTGGCCATGCGCCTGCTCGATCGTCGGCTCAGTCGCGGCCGCATGCGCGGGGGGATGTCATGAAGCTGTTCGACTGGGATTTCGCGCTCGCCATTCTGCCCGACCTGCTGCGCGCCTCGCTCAACACGCTGTACATCACCGCCGTCGGGTTCGCCATCGCCCTGGTCCTCGGCCTGCTGCTGGCGATCGCACGGCGCAGTCGCCTGGCGGTGTTTTCCTGGCCGGCCACCGGGCTGATCGAATTCATTCGCAGCACGCCGTTGCTGATCCAGGTGTACTTCCTGTTCTACGTGTTCCCCAACTACGGGATCAGCCTCACCGCGCTGCAGGCCGGCATCATCGGTATCGCGCTGCACTATGCCTGCTACACGGCCGAGGTCTACCGCGCCGGCCTCGATGCGGTGCCGCGCGGCCAGTGGGAAGCGGTCACGGCGCTGAACATGAAGCCGCTGACGGCCTACCGCGACGTGATCCTGCCGCAGGCGCTACGCCCGGTATTGCCGGCACTGGGCAATTATCTGGTGGCGATGCTCAAGGACACGCCCGTGCTGTCGGCGATCACCGTCGTCGAGCTGATGCAGCAGGCCAAGAACATCGGTTCGGAAAGCTTCCGCTACCTCGAACCCATCACCCTGGTCGGCCTGTTCTTTCTGGCGGTCAGCCTCATCCTGGCCTGGTTCGTGCGGCGCCTCGAAGCGCGCATGGAACACGCCCCGCGCTGACCGCGCGATTGCCCGAGGAGTTTCCCCATGCCCCGCCCCATCGTTCGCTTCACCGATGTCACCAAGCGCTATGGCAACCTCACGGTGCTCGATAACCTGAACCTCAGCGTCGAAGCGGGGGAAAAGGTGGCGATCATCGGACCCAGCGGCTCCGGCAAATCCACCCTGCTGCGCGCCCTGATGACGCTCGAGCAGATCGACGACGGCCTGATTGTCGTCGACGACGAGCCCCTGACCCACATGCCCAACCGCTCCGGTCGGCTGGTACCGGCCAGCGCGCGGCACCAGCGGCGCGTGCGCGGCAAGATCGGCATGGTGTTCCAGAGCTTCAACCTGTTTCCCCACATGAGCGCGCTGCAGAACGTCATGGAAGCGCCGGTCCAGGTGCTGGGCATGAACAAGCAGGAAGCCGGCGAACGGGCGCGCGAGCTGCTGGATCTGGTGGGCCTGGGCGACAAGCACCAGCATTACCCGTCGCAGCTCTCAGGCGGCCAGCAACAGCGTGTGGCCATCGCTCGGGCACTGGCCATGCGGCCGAAGGTGATGCTGTTCGACGAGGTGACCTCGGCGCTGGACCCGGAGCTGTGCGGTGAGGTGCTGGGGGTGATCCGCAAGCTGGGCGCCGAGCACAACCTGACGATGCTGATGGTGACGCACCAGATGGGCTTCGCCCGGGAATTCGCCGACCGCGTGTGCTTCTTCCACAAGGGCAACATCCATGAGCAGGGAACGCCGGCCGAGCTGTTCGGCCATCCCCGCCAGGAGAGAACCCAGGCCTTTCTCAGTGCGGTCAACGAAGCGCACTGAGCGCCGAGTCACTCGCGGTTGACGAAGCGCAGGCCGACGCCTTCGGCGTCCACCCGCATCACTTCCATCTCCAGTACCGGCGCCTCGATCGGCAGGTCCTGCACCTGCCCGGTCACCCGCTCGCCGACGCCCAGCGCGATTAGCTCAGGGTGGCGGACATAGACTCCGCCATCGGAAAGATCGCGGGTCTGCCCCAGCACCTCGCCGAACGAGGGGTGGCTGATCTTGATTCGGCATTTCATCGCGGTCCGTGGATATTGCCGTTTGCTCATGTCCGTCCTTTGGTTTGGCTGGGGGTTGGCGTTAGTACCAGCGGGCCTCGCCCGGTGGTCGCTTCTTGAAGCGCTTCATGGTCCACATGTACTGGGTCGGCCATTGCCGTACATAACGCTCGACCACGCCGCTCATGGCCGCGACCGCGGTGGTGACGTCCTCGCTGTACATCTCCTGCGGCGCGGCTTCGATGATCACCTTGTAGCCCGACCCGTCCTCCAGGCGCAACGCGTGGAGGAAGACCCCGAGCGCCTTGCCTCCGGCGAGCATGCCGGGGACGAATTTGCTGGTCAGCGCCTGGGTGGCGCAGAAGGGCACGAACACGCCGCTGGATTCGGCCGGCTCGGGATCGGCCGGGATACCCACCGCCTCCCCGCGCCTGACCGCCTTGATCACGCTGAGGATGCCTTCGCGCGTCGAGGGCGCGACCCGGTTGCCGAGCTGGACGCGCTGCTTCTGCAGCAGCTCGTCCACCGCCTTGAGCTTGGGCGGCCGGTAGAAGATGATCGGGTTGCACTGCGCGCAGTAGAAGTGATTGAGCACTTCCCAGTTGCCCAGGTGGCTGGTGATGCCCACCACGCCCTTGCCCGATGCCAGCGCGGCCTGCAACACCTCCAGCCCCTCGACTTCCTTGACCAGGTCGATGGACTTCTGCGCCGGCCAGATCCAGGCGCAGGCGCTCTCGGTAAAGCTCTTGCCGATTCCGCGCAGGCTTTCGCGCAGCAGTTTCTCCTGCTCGTCCGCGCTCAGCTCGGGGAAGCACTTGCGCAGGTTGATCCGCGCCACTTCGCGGGAACGGTTGGGCAGCTTGTACATCAGCCAGCCGATGAAATCGCCGAGCCGCTGCACCGCGCCCCATGGCAGCAACGCGAGCAGTCGCAGACACCCGACCGCAACGGCACCTTTGAGCTTTTCCAACAGGAGAACTCCCGACAATCAAACACCTAGTGTAACTGCTCGGTGCGGGCGCAGGTCAGCGGCCGCTGCTCAGAACGGCGTAGCGATCACAGTCCCGGGTATGGTCCATGACCATCCCGGCGGCCTGCATGTAGGCGTAGCAGATGGTCGGCCCGACGAAGCTGAAGCCGGCCTTCTTCAGCGCCTTGCTCATGGCCACCGCCTGCTCGCTCACCGCTGGCACCTGATCGCGGCGCTCGAAGTGGTTGATCCATGGCGCACCGCCGACGAAGCTCCACAGCCAGCCGGACGGGTCTTCGAGCTCCAGCCAGCGCCGCGCATTGGTGCGCGCCGCCTCGAGCTTGCGCCGGTTGCGGATGATGCCCGGATCCAGCATCAGGGCGTCGATCTGCGCATCGCTCATGCGCGCCAGCTGCGCCGGGTCGAAGCCGAACAGCACCTCGCGGTAGCGCTCGCGCTTCTTCAGCACGGTGATCCAGGACAGGCCCGCCTGGAAGGCTTCGAGCAGCAGCAGTTCGAACAGCCGCTCGGGGTCGCGCTGGGGCACGCCCCACTCGTTGTCGTGGTAGTGCTGGTAGAGGGGATCGTCGGTACACCAGGCGCAGCGGGGCATGGCATTTCTCGGGCAGTCAGGCGGCTGGGCGGCGACCGCGGGCACGATCCTCCCGGCGGTACGGCAGTGGATTCGGTTATACTCCGAGGCTTTCTGTCGAAGCCCAGCACAGGTGAAATTTTGACCCAGCCTACGCCTGCCGTGCGCACCTTCCAAGACCTGATCCTCGCCCTGCAAAGCTACTGGGCGGAACAGGGTTGCGTGGTCCTGCAGCCCTACGACATGGAGATGGGCGCCGGTACCTTCCACACCGCCACCTTCCTGCGGGCGATCGGTCCGGAAACCTGGAACGCCGCCTATGTCCAGCCTTCGCGCCGCCCGGCCGACGGCCGCTACGGCGAGAACCCCAACCGCCTGCAGCACTACTACCAGTTCCAGGTGGTGCTCAAGCCCAACCCGGAGAACATCCAGGACCTTTACCTGGGTTCGCTGCGCCGCATCGGCGTCGACACCTCGGTGCACGACGTACGTTTCGTCGAGGACAACTGGGAGTCGCCGACCCTGGGCGCCTGGGGCCTGGGCTGGGAAGTCTGGCTCAACGGCATGGAAGTCACCCAGTTCACCTATTTCCAGCAGGTCGGTGGCCTGGAGTGCTACCCGGTCACTGGCGAGATCACCTACGGTCTGGAACGCCTGGCGATGTACCTGCAGGGCGTCGACTCGGTCTACGACCTGATCTGGACCGACGGCCCGTTCGGCACCGTCACCTATGGCGACGTCTTCCACCAGAACGAGGTGGAACAGTCCACCTACAACTTCGAGCACGCCAACGTGCCGAAGCTGTTCGAACTCTTCGACTTCTATGAAAGCGAGGCCAACCGGCTGATCGAGCTGGAGCTGCCGCTGCCGACCTACGAGATGGTCCTCAAGGCCTCGCACACCTTCAACCTGCTCGATGCGCGCCGCGCCATCTCGGTGACCGAGCGCCAGCGCTACATCCTGCGCGTGCGCGCCCTGGCCCGTTCCGTGGCGCAGAGTTACCTGCAGGCACGCGGCAAGCTCGGCTTCCCGATGGCTGCTCCGGCGTTGCGCGATGAAGTACTGGCCAAGCTGAAGGAGGCCGAATGATGAACGCTCAGGATTTCCTGGTTGAACTGGGTACCGAAGAGCTGCCTCCCAAGGCGCTGAAGAAACTCGCCGATGCCTTCCTGGCCGGCATCGAAAGCGGACTGCGCGAAGCCGGCTTGAACTACGCCGCTGCCCGCGCCTATGCCGCGCCGCGCCGCCTGGCGGTCGTCGTCGAGCAGCTCGCCACCGAACAGCCCGATCGCAGCGTCAACCTCGACGGCCCGCCGTTGCAGGCCGCCTTCGACGCCGAGGGCAAGCCGACCCAGGCCGCGCTGGGCTTCGCCCGCAAGTGCGGCGTCGATCTCTCGGAAGTCGACACCAGCGGCCCGAAGCTGCGCTTCAGCCGCAGCATTCCCGGCCAGCCTGCCCGCGACCTGCTGCCCGGCATCGTCGAGCAGTCCCTCGCCGCGCTGCCGATTCCCAAGCGCATGCGCTGGGCGGCGCGCAAGGACGAATTCGTCCGCCCGACCCAGTGGCTGGTGATGCTGCTCGGCGATCAGGTCGTACCCTGCGAGATCCTGGCGCAGACGACCGGCCGTGAATCGCGCGGCCATCGCTTCCATCATCCCGAAGCGGTGCGCATCTCGAGCCCGTCGAGCTACCTGGACGAGCTGCGCAGCGCCCATGTGATCGCCGATTTCGCCGAACGCCGGCAGCTGATCGGCAAGCGGGTTGCCGAACTCGCCGCCGAGCACCAGGGCCGCGCCATCGTGCCCAGCGAGCTGCTCGACGAAGTCACCGCCCTGGTCGAATGGCCGGTGCCGCTGGTGTGCTCGTTCGAGGAGCGCTTCCTCGCCGTGCCCCAGGAAGCCCTGATCTCCACCATGCAGGACAACCAGAAGTACTTCTGCCTGCTCGACGCCGACGGCAAGCTGCTGCCGCGCTTCATCACCGTGGCCAACATCGAGAGCCTGGACCCCCGGCAGATCATCGCCGGCAACGAGAAAGTCGTGCGCCCGCGCCTGACCGATGCCGAGTTCTTCTTCAAGCAGGACAAGAAGCAGCCGCTCGAGCGCTTCAACGAGCGCCTGGCCAAGGTGGTGTTCCAGGCCCAGCTCGGATCGGTGTTCGACAAGGCCGAGCGCGTTTCCCGCCTCGCCGCCTTCATCGCCGAGCGCATCGGCGGTGATCGCCAGCGGGCGGCGCGTGCCGGCCTGCTGTCCAAGTGCGACCTGGCCACCGAGATGGTCGGCGAATTCCCCGAGATGCAGGGCATCGCCGGCTACTACTACGCGCTGAACGACAACGAACCCGAAGACGTCGCCCTGGCACTGAACGAGCAGTACATGCCGCGCGGCGCCGGCGCCGAGCTGCCGAGCACCCTGACCGGCGCGGCCGTGGCGGTCGCCGACAAGCTCGATACCCTGGTCGGCATCTTCGGCATCGGCATGCTGCCCACCGGCAGCAAGGACCCCTACGCGCTGCGCCGCGCCGCCCTCGGCGTGCTGCGCATCCTCATCGAAAAGGACCTCGATCTGGATCTGGTGCAGGCCGTGCGCTTCTCCATCGGCCAGTTCGGCGACAAGGTCAACAGCGCAGGGCTGGCTGACCAGGTGCTGGAGTTCATCTTCGACCGCCTGCGTGCGCGCTACGAGGACGAAGGCATCGACGTGTCGTCCTACCTCGCGGTACGTGCCGTGCAGCCCGGTTCGGCGCTGGACTTCGACCAGCGCGTGCAGGCGGTCCAGGCCTTCCGCCGGCTACCCGAAGCCGAAGCGCTCGCCGCGGTGAACAAGCGCGTCTCGAACCTGCTGAGCAAGTTCGAAAGCAAGCTGCCCGAGGCGGTGGAGCCGCGCTATTTCGACAACGCGACCGAGTTTTCGCTGTATTCGGCCATCCAGCAGGCCGAACACGCCGTGCTGCCCCTGGGCGCCGAGCGGCGTTACCGCGAAGCGCTGGAACGCCTGGCGCTGTTGCGCGAGCCGGTCGATGCGTTCTTCGAGGCGGTACTGGTGAACGCCGAGGATGCTTCCGTGCGCGCCAACCGCTATGCACTGCTGGCCCGACTCAGAGGACTGTTCCTTGGCGTCGCCGATATTTCCGCGCTGGGTTAAAACCTTGAAGCTGATCGTTCTCGACCGCGACGGGGTGATCAACCAGGACTCCGACGACTTCGTCAAAACGACGGAGGAATGGATCCCCATTCCCGGTTCGCTGGAAGCCATCGGTCGGCTGTGCCGTGCCGGCTGGACGGTCGCCGTGGCGACCAACCAGTCGGGGCTGGCACGCGGGCTGTTCGATGCCTCGGTTCTGAGTGACATGCATTTCAAGATGCAGTGCCTGACCATGGACCACGGCGGGCGCATCGACCTGATCGTCCACTGCCCCCATGGCCCGGACGACGGCTGTGACTGCCGCAAGCCTCAGCCAGGGCTGTTCCGGCGCATCGCCGACCATTTCAAGCTGCCCGACCTGTCGGGCGTGCCGGTGGTCGGCGACAGCCACCGCGACCTGCACGCCGGCATGCTGCTGGGCGGCGTGCCTTACCTGGTCAGGACCGGCAAGGGGCAGCGCACGCTGCAGAGTCCCCTGCCGCCTGGCACCCAGGTGTTCGACGACCTTTCCGCCGTTGCGGATCATCTGATCGGGAAGAAGACGCGATGAGCTTCGTGCAGTCTCTGCGTACAGCCGTGTTCTACCTGCTGCTGGCCTCCAGCGCCTTCGTCTGGTGCCTGGTCAGCATGGTCTGCGCGCCGTTCATGCCCTTCCGCGCCCGCTACCGCTTCGTGGTCCAGACCTGGTGCCGCAGCGCCATCTGGCTGGCCAGGGTAGTAGCCGGTATCCGCTACGAAGTCAGCGGTCAGGAGAACATCCCGACGCAACCTTGCGTGATCCTGGCCAAGCACCAGAGCACCTGGGAGACGTTCTTCCTCTCGGCCTACTTCGAGCCGCTGAGCCAGGTGCTCAAGCGTGAGCTGCTCTTCGTGCCCTTCTTCGGCTGGGCCATCGCGCTGCTCAAGCCAATCGCCATCGACCGCGACAATCCCAAGGCGGCCCTCCGCCAGCTGGCCAAGCAGGGCGACGAGCGTCTCAAGCAGGGCGTCTGGGTGCTGATCTTCCCGGAGGGCACCCGGGTGCCGGTGGGCCAGCCCGGTAAGTTCTCCCGCGGTGGCGCAGCGTTGGCCGCCAATGCCGGCTTGCCCGTGCTGCCGATCGCCCACAACGCCGGCTCCTTCTGGCCGAAAGCCGGCTGGGCCAAGCACCCCGGCACCATCCAGGTGGTGATCGGTCCGGCGCTGCACGCCGAGGGTGAAGGCCCGCGCGCGATCGCAGCACTCAACCAGCGCGCCGAGGACTGGATCAACCAGCAGGTCGCCCAGCTCGAAGGCGTTTCGTCCGAAGCGGTCGCCAGCGCCTGAGACCTTCGGGCCAATGAAAAAGGGGCAGACTCAGGTCTGCCCCTTTTTGTTTGCCTCCGCCTTTATACCGAATGGCGGATCAGGTGATCGAAGGCCCCCAGCGAGGCCTTGGCGCCCTCGCCCACGGCGATCACGATCTGCTTGTACGGCACCGTGGTGACGTCACCGG